>JAKOZG010000027.1 GCA_029780115.1 Thermotogota bacterium | reverse complement strand
ATTGATTACATTGATGTATTGAAATTAAAATGGGATACAAAATATGAAGAAGCACTGGAAAAAATAGAAGAAGTAATAAAAGGATTATCAAAAGGTGGTTTGTATTATCTTTTTTTAGAACAAAAAATGATTATTTTAAAAAGGTTAAATGATGTCAAAGAAGTTGAAGTAATATACAAAGAATTAAGAGACCACTTCGGTAAGATTCCTCAATATGTTAGAGGACTCGTTGTGCAATCTTTAAGAAACATACGAGAATTGTACTATGAATCCAATGAAAGTATGGAAAAGATTAGACATTGGAGTGAAGCATACGAAAACAATCCTGTTGATAAGGGATTTATCCTTATGGCTGATGCAAGAGAGAAAAAGAATGAAGAAAAATATGAAGAAGCGACTTGTTTAAATATTAAAGCATTTAAGATGTTGAAAGATGTTCCTCATCCATCTGGAATAGTAGGATCATTAAACAATATAAGTTGGTGGTTAAAAGATGTAGATAAAAGTATCGCTTTAAACTTTAGCTTTCCATTAGGATTTTACCTTGGTTATTATTTTGACGATGATAATTACAATGTTTTCAATTCACTTGATACTATCTTTCAAGTGCAAAAAGAAAGCAATGATCCAATGATGTATGAAACAGCATTTATATTCTCCAAAGTGTTTTCAAAATTAGATTATGAAAATAGACAAATAATATGGAAAGATTATACAAACACAATTTATGAAGTTAGACGCTTTGTAGTTAATATTAAAAAAGGTAATCACAAAAACACAAAGACTTTAAGAAATTTTATAAAACAAGAAGTAGAAAAAGAACAAGTTTCTATTAAAGAACTAAATATTTCAAAAAGAACGTTGAATGATTTCTTATCTGGAAAAACAAAGCAAATAAAGTCAAATACATTGAGAAACATAATAAACAACCTTGAGTTTGAAATAAACACCTCTCTTGCTATTTCAATAATAAATGAACTAAAAAAGAAAGATATAGACAAAAAGTTTGAAGAAAACTTTTACAAATTTATAAGCTTAAGGATAGAAAAGCAACTTTCTGAATTTTTTACTTCGTATCTTGTTCATTATTACAGGCAAGAGGTTAAATTAGAAAAAGTGATTAAAGATATAAAAAGTGGAAGTTTAACCAAAGAAAGATGTGATTACTACACAAGAGAGTTAATAAACTCAATATTTGAAAAAACTCCAAATATAGATGTTGATTCATTACTTACAAACAACCAAGAACTAAAAACATACACAAACAAAGATATAACTTTTAAAGAGCATCCTTACTATTCAGCAAGGAAAATCCTTGTAAAAAAGTTCATGAATGACTTAAATAAGATATACTTACAAGAGTTCATTGAAAACTATATAAATCTTGACTCAAATCAAAAAGATATAATAGAAAAGTACATAATGAACTATGGAAGGTATTATGAAATAAAAAACATACCAAAAGAATTAAGACCAAAAGTACCTAAAGATATTAATGTATTTGTGAAGAAATACACTTTAAAAAGAAGGTTATCTGCAACTTCTTTCTATGTTTTTGAAAGGCAAGAAAGAGAGAAGTTTGTTGAGGCGTTAAAGATGTTTAGTTGAAGATGTTTGATTTCGTAGACAAAAACTCCTTCACGCCTGCTAAGATTGAGAAAAGAGCTTCAATAATCAGTAACAAGTCCTTTGGACTTTGTTTTGTTGTATATGATTTTAAAGATTATAGCACCAAGAAAAAGATAAAATAGGCTATTTAAGCAAAGCATAATGATCTGATTTGAAGATACTGGTTCGTTTTCAAGAATCCTTGTTGAAATCATTATTCCTTGAGTTAACGGAAGACTTTTACTGATGATTTGAAAAACAATTGGCATAGAGTTTATATCTATTATAGTACCTGTAAAAAATAAGAGAAAATAAGATAAAATGCTTTCAAAAGAGGCGGTTTTTGTGAATCTTACAGTTAAAGCTGCTAATAATAAACCTAATCCTGATAAACCCAACAATGTAATTAATAAAATAGGGATTATTTTTATATCGAATTTAAATTGTATTGGTATCGTAAATTTTACTAATATCAAAAGCAATACAACTTGAATAGACGAGAATACCAACCATACAAATGTCTTTATTAGACATAGTAGCTCTATATTTACCGGCTTTAAAAGGAGTTGCTCAAAAGTGCCTGCTTGTTTTTCAAAGGATATGGAAACAGATGATTCACTGATTATGTTAGAAGCAAGGTACCAACATAAGAAACCAATATAGAATCCCTCACTTAAATTACCTGAATTTCTGAATCCAAGGAAGAAACCTGCAAAAAGTATGTAAGTTACGATCAAGCTTACTATATGGTCGGGATAATACGTCTTAAATTCAACAAAGTATTTTCCAAACTCTGCTTTTAGTGTTTTAAACATTACCTTCATTCCCTTCACGATTTTTCAAGAACATGTACATAATCTCTTCTAAATCACTTTCGACTTTTTTGAATTCTGTTATTATTATTCCATCGTTTAACATAGATTTTAAAAAGTTTTGCTGTAATGAGTAATTATCATTATAAAATTCTACTTCAGTAAATCCGTTATTTTTAGTGTGATTTACTATACTTACATCAATGAGATACTTGTAAAGGTCCTTTTCATCAAAATATCCTTCTATTTTTATAAGATATTTACTTTTTGAATACATATCTTTTAGCTTATCAATGGTATCAAGAAAATGAATTCTAGAATCCTTAAGAAGCATTACCCTATCAGCAATTTTTTCTATTACATCCATTTGGTGTGAAGTTAATATTATAGTTACTCCTTCTGTTTTTGTGAGGTATTTAAGCATTTCAATTATATCTATCTTTGACACAACATCAAGCCCAAGTGTTGGTTCATCAAGAAAGAGTATTCTAGGTTTATGAATTAAGGAGATTATTATTGAAAGCTTTTGCTGCATTCCTAGTGAAAACTGACCCACTTTTTTGTCTTTGTCATTAATAAGGCCAAAAAATTCAAGTAATTCGGTACCCTTCTCAACTATATAATCATCTTTCAAGCCATATAATCTTCCAAAATAAAGAATGTTTTCCATAGCAGATAGAAACCAATATGTATTTCTGTTTCCTTCTAAAACACACCCTATCTCTTTATAATATTTTTCACCTATTTTTGCGATATTTTTTCCTTGATAATATATATTTCCTTTGCTAGGGTTTAAGAGTTTGGTCATTAATTTTATCAAGGTAGTTTTTCCTTCACCATTAGGTCCCAGAATGGTGAAGATTTCACCTTCATTAACTTCAAAATTAATTGAATTCAAAACAAGGTTTTCTTTCTTTCCGTTTTTAAAGCCTTTTGTCAAGTTTTCTACCTTTAATATCTTCATCTTCCTCCCTTTTAAAACATTCTGCAATTAGTTGAATCTATATTTTCTAAGAAAAAAAGGTTATCTGCAGCTTCTTCCTATGTTTTTGAAAGGCAAGAAAGAGAGAAGATTGTTGAGTTGTTAAAGGTGTTTAGTTGAGCGCAAAATAGTATCTCTTTCGTACCTTGTACCGAGGAAGAAGGAGGGCTCCACCTTGAACCTACTTTAAATATAAAATTTCATTTTTAAAAAATCTTCTTTTCACACCACCAACTGACTTTCAATAATCTCTTTGTAAACAGGAGAACTTTCTATTAATTCGTTGTGTGTGCCTTCTCCTATTATTTCTCCATCTTTTAATACTACTACCTTATCTGCTTTTCTTATCGTCGATAACCTGTGAGATATTATTATCAACGTCATATCGTATTCTTTTAATTCTTCAAATATCTCTTCTTCTGTTTGTGAGTCTACTCCTGATGTCGCTTCATCTAATATCAATACCTTAGGATTTCTTATCAATGCTCTTGCTATGGCTACCCTTTGTCTTTGTCCATCTGATAACTTACTTCCTCTTTCTCCTACTATCGTATCGTATTCTTCATCTAATAGGTTTATGAATTTATCTACCTTTGCTTTTTTGACAGCTTTGTTGAACTCTTGGTCACTGAATTCATCACCTAGCATTATGTTTTCTTTCACACTCATGTTGAATAATGGATCGTTACCTCTTACCAGTTTTATATGTTCTCTTATCTCTTGCAGATTATATTCTTTTAGGTTTTTATCTTCTAACAATATTTCTCCACTTGTTGGATCGTACAATCTAACAAGTAGATTCATCATGGTGCTTTTACCTGAACCACTTGTTCCAACTATGGCTATCTTTTCATTTTTGTCTATGTATAGGTTTATATCTTTTAAAACTAACTCATCTTTGTATGTGAAAGAAACTTTGTTGTATTTAATGTCATAATTTTTAGGAAAAGAATAAATTCCATCACTTTCTTCTTCAGGAAGATCAAGTATTTCAAAGAACCTTTGTGAAAGAGGTTCAGCCCTATGTATTTGAACAAAATTCTCATTTATTATGCTAATTGGTTCATAAATCCATGGTACAAAAGAATAAAATGCTATTAAAGTGCCCAAGGACATATTTCCTCTTATTGCAAATAATCCTCCAATTCCTAAGATAATTACGGGTGTTATATAATTTATGAAATATGCAATATTTAAGATAGTTATTTGAAATATTCCTACTTTAGTTGCCCGTTCAGACCAATTAGTGGCGTCATTAGAAATTGAATTCAAAAAATACTTTTCTTTTCCTAATATTCTTATAACAAGTTGTCCATCTAGTTTTTCTTTTATTGAAGAAGTTAATTTTCCAAAAGATTCTCTTTCATTTTTTGAGTAGTTTTGCAATTTCGATTGCGAACTCCTTATAATAATCCAATAAAAGGGTAAAGAAACAAAAACAATCAAAGATAATTGCCAATTTAGATAAATCAAAACTAAAGAGATAACAAATAACCATAAAAAGTTGAAAACCATAGTAGGGAGTACTAGTGCCATTGTGTAGGCATTTTCGTCAATATCTGACAAAAGTCTACTCATTATATCCCCTGAATCGATCTTAGAATATTCCACAAACTTAGAGTTTTGAATTTTATTGTATAATTTTATCTGTTCATTTTTAATAGTTAGAAAGTTAACTTTTCGATGGTAAGTATTAAAAAAATAATTGAATGATCTTTCTAAAGCTACTACCCCAGTCAAAAAAATTAAAAAATAGGGTAAAATATTAATTTTTTGCAGTGATATTATTTCGTCAATTAAGTATTGAAGGAAAAAAGGCCTCAGCGAGCCAAATATAATAGTTATTATCCCTAAGATAAGTACAATAATCATATATCTTTTATAATTTTTTATACCATATTTTATAAGCCTTTTTGCATATTTGTTCATATAATAACCCCACTGATTCGTTTGATCAATAGTTTGATTCTAAAAGATCTTCTTTGATTTTAATCAAAATAGAATCTTTTATGCATTTTTTAAATGGCTTGCAAGTTTTATGTGGTATTTTCAATTGGTCTCCCAAAAGAATTTGTTACTCAACATTTTCTTTTTTAAAATGTGAAACATACTCTAAAAGAATCCCTATTACATTTGTGATTTCAAAGAACTTTCATCTTCCTAAAAAGGGGACCCAAATTGGTTAATAGCTAGGTTCCCCATTTGTATTTAAATTTGAATAATCAATCTATAAATTCAATATTTAATTTAGACATTTCAGAAGATATGTTTAAATAGCACGTGTATAATGCCTCTGAAAAGTTAGCTGATACATATGAACCGTCATCCCTTTGAATCATCCATTCTAAGTCTTTAAAATTTAATTCTCCTATTTGATTTAACACCAAAGCTACATTATTCGGCAATTTTATATTTATTGATGAAACCTCTGAATTTATATCTATTGTTGAGTTATCTACTTCAGAAGGTATTATAGTAACTTTGGATGCTGTTGCTTCTATTCTAATATTTTTTGTATTAGTTTGCCTGAAATTTAAGAAACCATCACTAACATTTAATTTTCCAACATAACTGTACTTGATGTCATCTTTTAAATATATAGAAATCTTCGCTCTTCTAGGTACTTTGACATTTGATACTTTAAGCTTGTTATAAATTGTTACTTTATCAACATCATAGTTTTTTTTAAAAGAGTATATCTCTCCGTCAATACTCGCCTTCACTTTTATAGGAGAATTTATTTTAGAATACTCTAAGTTTAAATAACTCCAATCAACCTCTGTTACAAGATCTAGTGAATCTTCTGAAAAGTTTGGAGGAAGATCAAAAATTAATACTTCTTTATTTGCTTTTTTACGTGGTTTTTTTCTTATATGAAATAAGCCACTAAGACCTGCTGCTAATATATACGAGGCAAACATCAATAATACAATTTGCCAAAAATTAAGAGATGTTGGTAAAAGCCGAAATGAATCTAGTATTAAGATAGCTCCGAATATTAAACTGCCAAGAGTTCCTGTGCTCTTTTTTTTGTAAAAGGGAATCCCAAAGGCCACAAACACAACTCCAAAGAAGAACTTTATTACACCAAAATTAACAAAAAGTTCATTGAACAAAACAGATACAAAGATCAGTATTCCAACGACAATTAGAATTATTCGTCCTTGCATAATTTATAACCCCCTATCTTTTAAAAATTTTTCTGCTTCTTCGACTTTATACCCCAGTTCTCCTAGAAGCTCTATGGCAAAAGATCTTGAAATTTTTTCTCCTTTTAATAATTCTAAAATCTTCTTTTCTTCGACAGTTAAAAGCTCATCCCCAAGTGACTTTTCTGCTTGACTGTGATCTTCTTTTTCAGGTTCTCCTTCTATCTCTATTCCTTGAATCGTAATGTCTCCACTCATTACGTTAGCTTTTAAAATTCTTCTTTGAGAAGATAATGAAGAGTCAGCTTTTTGAATTAAATCAATATTTGATTTAATTGAAGATGAGAATCTTTTGATCGAACCTTCTAAATAAATTCTATCTTTTCCTTGGATGATTAAATCTATATCAGCCGAAGCTGAATCTATTTCACAATAAAAATCTCTAGATAAAGAGTCTATTGAAATATCTCCACTTGCAGTTTTTATCTTTGCATTAGTAATTAATGATTTCTTTATCGAAATATCGCCCGCCGCCATGTTAATAATTAAATTGTCTATTCTACTGTCTTCAATTAAAAGGTCTCCGCTTGCAAAACTGAACTCTCCGTTAGTAACATTGATATTATATATATCAAAGTCACCGGCTGCACTTTTTAATTTAAATTCATTTATAGTTGTTCCTTCCAAATTAATTGTAACATCTCCAGCTTTGGTATCGATAAGGAAAGCTTCCATATACTTGGAATTAACAAAACCACTAATATCCAGATCGCCGGCGGATGTTTTAATAGACAAGACATCAACATTTGTAGAATTTAAAATAATATTTAAGTCCGCAGCAGAAAGATCCAATTTAAGGTCGCTTACCTTTTCATTTATGTATAAATTAATCGGTACTTCACGGAATGTTTTTGAGAAAGAAAAAAACTTTGACAAAAAATCCCCTTTTTCATAACTTAAATAGATTGTGACGTTTTTATTGTCAGAATTCCAAACGGTTTTGATTTCTAATTCTGGCTCGGCATATTCTAATTGAGTAATTGGAGCATATTGAATTTTTATATCTCCATGAAGATTTCTTGTTTCAATTTTTATGGACTTTGCGCCACTTAAATCTAGTTTAGGCATTAATTTTCCTCCTCACTTTTTATATTTTTTTAATATTTCCTTTGCTTCTTCTGGAGTAATCTCTCCCCTTTCTATCCTTTCGAGAATTTCAAGTGTTTTTTCTCTGCTTTCGATAGTTTCTGATTCATATCCCATTGCAATTGCTAATTCTTCTAACCTTGCCTTAGCTGTAGGATATGAAATCCCTAATTCTTTTTGCAGTTCGGATAAATTACCTCGAGTTTTTATAAACATTTTTAAAAATAACAACTGTTGATCAGTTAATCGCGCAAATTCTTCTAGTTCAAAGTGACCTGTAATTTCAGTCCCACATTCCTCACATTGGTACTTAATAATTTCTAATTTTCCCCCACAAGCTGGACATTTTGATAATCTATATTTCGGCATATTTACCCTCCTTTTGGTAAAAAATATTTTTTCTCACTTTTAAGATTATGTGATTCTCAATTAACTCTTGTTATCTAATTTATTTTTAATGATATTTACCATAAAATGTAATTTATATATTAAATTTCAACAGCTCATTATTTTTAAGGGCAAATTTAAAAAACTTTAGCTTCTAAATATATAATTTTTAGAATGTGAGTTAATATCTTACAAAAATTATAACATTTTTATTTAAAAAAATCAATATTTACTAAAAAATTTCTTAATTCTTAATATTAAAATCTTTTTGCTTGGTTCTCAATCATTATATTTGCTATTTGTAGATGGTAATATATTTAGGATTGTTTATTTTTCTTATAACATATTATGCTTTATTATTCAGGGTTTCTTCCATTTCTCTAATTTGAGTCTAATAATTATTGTTTTTTAGAATTTTAAAAAGTAAACTTAAAATTAATTTATTTCATATATTTTTTTCTTTAATTTCAAATATTTTTATTTATTGCTTGACTTTTTTAATATATCATGATAAAATTTTATTGAAATTATAAAACGATACTAAAATATCTTAAAAAAGGGGGTTAATATGTTGAAAAAACCAGACAAAAAAATTAAGAAAGTTGAATCTTACTATACCTCTTATGATTTACTTACCGATGAACCATGGTATTTTTATTTCGAGAACACAAGAAAGTTATAGTAAGATTTGAAAGATTCTACAAAAGTCTCTTCGAACTTTAAAGCTAAAATGACCAAACAGCAAAAAATTCGTCCTCTCTTGATTGAGAGGACGAGTTAATATTAGTTCTTAACCAAAGTTCGGTATATCTACCATCTATAACCAATTCTCACCTGTGACGTAAGATGATTCATCTGATGCTGAGAAAAATGCTACTAAGCTAATTCAATTTGTTTCGCTAAGCAACCTAAGGCAATAACTGTCTTTCATGTTCTTAAACAAACAATTTGACTTAAACTTTACCCATACTTCTTGCACCTTTCATCATTATTATTTTTCAGTCAATCTTTCCCTAAGCATAATAACCTTTTAGAGTTTCTAATTTTCTTATTTTAGATGTCTTAAAAAATTTGACCCACTTTCATACTTTAATGATGATGATTTAGGAAAATTCATGCATTACAAATAGTTTTAATTTAAGAATTCTAGCTTCCAAACTTTTGTCTAATAATTAAAGTGAATTAATAAGATAAAATATTGAATTTTTAATAAAACAATTCTATAATTTTTCTTATTGTGTTTGAAACAATTTACTTAATAAAAAATTCATTTAATATATATAAAGGAAACATAAAAATGACATCTTAATCCAGTTTTTTCTGATAAAATGAGGGAGAAAGCTATATTAAATTTTATAATTTGCAGGATTTACTCTTAATTATTTTTGATTAATAAAAAATTCTTGCTTCTTTTATTTGTAATACTTTCCGGCGTTTTTAATTCTTAAAAAGATATTGTTATACACAATAATGATCTAATCCTATAGCAATGGGCTAAAGAAATCTTTATAATGTTTTGAAGGTGAAAGGATGCTAAAAATTCCAAGGAAAAATGACCATGTTTATTCGATTGTTAAGCAATTATATGATTTTGCCACAATGGAGCCTGAAGAGTTATTTTTACAATTGGGTACAGATAAAGATGGGTTGCCACAAGAAGAGGTTGAAAAGAGATTTGCAATTTATGGAAGAAATGAATTAGTACACGAAAAACCGCCGCGCTGGTATATCCAACTCACAAAATCGTTCATAAACCCATTTACAGGGATACTTATATTTCTCGCTATTGTATCTTATCTTACTGATGTTCTTTTTATTGCTCCACAATACAGAGATTGGAGCACAATTGTAATTATTTTTGTAATCATTCTAATAAGTGGGTTCCTACACTTCATCCAAGAATATCGTTCAAGCGTTAAAACAGAAAAATTAAAATCCATGATCCATACAACCGCTGCAGTTAAAAGAAAAGGAATGGACGTAAAAGAAATCAATATAGAAAAGATTGTGCCGGGAGATATCGTCTACCTTGCTGCCGGAGATATGATACCTGCTGACTTAAGAATCATTTCATCAAAAGATCTTTTTGTAAATCAAGCCACGTTAACTGGTGAATCGGAACCTGTAGAAAAATACCCTAATTTAAAAACCAAAAATCTTAGCTTAAATAATTTGACTTTAACTGATT
Source organism: Thermotogota bacterium (assembly GCA_029780115.1). Lineage (GTDB taxonomy): Bacteria > Thermotogota > Thermotogae > Petrotogales > Petrotogaceae > Defluviitoga. The sequence continues at coordinate 234,127 of JAKOZG010000027.1, read as the reverse complement.
TACATAACATATGTTTTATGGGAACAAGTGTAGTTAGTGGTTCAGCTATAGGAGTGGTAATTTTAACAGGTCAACATACTTATTTAGGTCTGATGGCAAAAACTATGGTAGGAAAAAGAACTAAAACAAGCTTTGAAAAAGGAATTGATGATGTAAGTAAACTGCTCATAAAGTTTATGGCATTTATGTTTCCAGTTGTCTTTATTATCAATTGGTTGACAAAGGGAAGTTGGTTAGACGCCTTACTTTTCGCATTAGCAGTAGCGGTAGGACTAACCCCAGAAATTTTTCCAATGATAATTACTACAAATCTTGCAAAAGGCGCAGTCGCAATGGCAAAACGTAAAACGATAGTGAAAAGACTAGATGCTATTCAAAATTTTGGTGCAATGGATATTCTTTGTACAGATAAAACAGGCACTTTAACTCTTAATAAAACAGTCTTAGTGAAGTATTTAAACATAAACGGAGAAGCAGATGAGAGAGTATTAAGGTATGCCTTTCTAAACAGCTATTATCAAACTGGATTAAAAAATTTGATGGACCAAGCTATTACAAACTATGGAGAAGAAAAAGGAATAAAAGGATCAGAATTGGAAAAGATCTACAAAAAAATTGATGAAATTCCTTTCGATTTTGTTAGAAAAAGAATGTCAGTTGTATTAGAAAGTAAAAGTGAAGAGGGAACAAATAAAAGACAATTAATTACTAAGGGTGCTGTAGAAGAAATTTTATCAATTTGTGAGTGTGTAGAATACAAAGACAAAGTAGTTCCGCTTACAGATGAGGTAAAAAACGAGGTGTTGAACATAGTAAAAGAATTAAGTGAAGATGGTATGCGCCTTTTAGCAATTGCTCAAAAGAATGATGTCCCTCCAGCAGATATTTTCAGTGTAATGGATGAAAACCAAATGGTTTTGATGGGATTTTTGGCCTTTTTAGATCCTCCTAAAGAATCAGCTCCTGAGGCTGTTAAAGCTTTACTCGAACTAGGCGTTGATGTCAAAATATTGACAGGAGATAATGAATTGGTCACAAAGAAGATCTGCAAAGAGGTTGGTTTACCTATAAAAAATGTTGTTTTAGGTAATGAGATCGAAAAGATGACAGATGATGAGCTTTCCAAAATTGTAGAAGAAACAACGATTTTTGCAAAACTTTCTCCAATGCAAAAATCACAAATAATTAAGGCACTTAGAAATAATGGACATGTTGTTGGATTTTTAGGTGATGGAATAAATGATGCCCCAGCTATGAGAGAAGCTGATGTAGGAATCTCGGTCGATTCGGCTGTAGATATTGCAAAAGAATCGGCTGATATCATTCTCCTAAAAAAGAGTTTAACGGTTCTAGAAGAAGGGGTAATTGAAGGGCGGAAAATATTTGGAAACATTATGAAATATCTAGCAGTAACCACAAGCTCAAATTTTGGGAATGTGTTTTCCGTTTCGGTAGCAAGTGCATTTTTACCATTTTTACCTATGCAACCGTTGCAGATATTGTTTCTTAATTTAGTATATGATATATCAATGTCAACTATACCTTGGGATAAATTGGATAAAGAATATATAAAAAAGCCAAGAAAATGGGATGCTACCAAGATAAGCAGCTTTATGATATGGTTTGGACCTATAAGTTCGATCTTTGATATCACCACATATACTTTAATGTTCTTTTTAGTAGGTCCGAAAATAATCGGTAACTCTTATTTTTTATTACCAGAAACTTTAAAACCTCAATTTGTATCGCTATTTCAAACTGGCTGGTTTGTAGAAAGTTTATGGACACAAACTATGATTGTACACATGCTTAGAACAGAAAAAATACCTTTTATTCAAAGTATTGCTTCATGGCCGCTTATGCTTTTCACATCGCTCGGAGTTACACTAGGAACAATTATTCCGTTTACATCAGTCGGAGAGAGTCTTGGTTTTGTACCTTTACCAGGAATATATTTCTTAATTTTGCTATTTACTCTTCTGGCGTATTTGATAGTTGCACAATTCGTTAAAGAAAGATTTATAAAAAAATTCGGAAGTCTGCTATGATCTTTAGGAAGAACAGAATTTAATAAGTTTATTTGTGTTAATACTCACTTTATCAATTCTTTTATTCGCCAAACCTACCATCATCTCTTGTCCATCCAAGTTTATGAATGTTATTTTCAAGCCACCCTATTTTTATCTCTTCATTTCTGTCGAATTCAGGTACATACGGCTTTATGTCTAAAACTGGTGTCTCATCCAAAATATCCACATTTTGAATGTAAAGTACATTCTTTTCAATTTTTAATAATCTAACCGTTGATATACCTATCGGATTGGGTCTACTTGGACTACGTGTTGCAAATACACCATGATAATTTTCATCCATGAAAGGTTTTACTGTTAGTTTATAAGGTTTTGATAAGTGAAAATGATACAATAATATGATATGAGAAAATCCTTCTAAATCTTTTAATCCTTCTTCATATTCTGGGAAAATTTCTACAGTTGCACTAATACCTGCAACCGCAGAGGGTTGTATCGGGGTTCCTACTGGATCTTTGAAGGGAGAATGCAGTATTCCAATTGGCTTATAGGCAATTTCTCTCATTAAGTTTTCACTCCTAGATTATTTTATCAGTGATTTTTGTAAACTTTAATTTCTATTTATGTGGGTAAACCCAAAGTATTTCCTTTAATGCATAAGATTATGCGAGGGTTTTCACCCATATAATCAACTCAACTTCAATTATGTTTAAAATTTTTTATTTTTTAGTAAGAAAGTATTTAAGCAAAAAAATAATCTAAAATAATTCACTGGTAATTTCATCTATGTTTACGGCTATAAAATAACCAATAACAGAACCCACAAATACATCCATAGGCCAATGTTCTCCAAAATATACTCGTGAAAGAGAGACGGTTGTTGGAATTAAATATATCCATCTACTATACTCTTCAGCATAAGGAGTATACAAAGCCCAAGATAAGGCAGCATGCCCAGAAGGAAACGAAGCGTAGGCTGAACCTTCACTAAGTGGACCAAGAAGTTTGAATGAGAAAGGATCGTTTCCTCTATTCGGTCTTTCTCTACCTACTAAAATTTTTGTCAACAAAGTTATTCCTCCGCTGATCACTGAAGAAAGAAAGGCGTCTTGAGATACTTCAATTAATTTTTCATTACCTGTATAATAACCAACTCCACAAGTTATCAAAGGTGGTATTGTAAGAAAGCAGTAATCGTAGTCTATAAAAATATGCGAAAATGTAATCATCAAAGAAGTATCCTTTTCTTGGAATGATTTGTTTTTTAAATATTCTAAACTCATCATGTAACTTGAAATATTTTTGTTTTCAATATCGTTGGCTAGAAAGATTTCAGAAATAAAGAAAAATATAAGAAATATAAAAAGAAACTTTCTTTCCATTTGTCCATTCACCACCTTCAAAAAACATGAAGAAACTTGCTTTACACACATTTTCTATATAAAAATGTTAAATTAGGCTTAATATATTTTATTATATCATAGAATATTTTAAAAAACTCTCCTAACAAAGATGTCTCGATTTTGCAAGAACATTCTTCGATGCCTATGATGAATATGGAATAAATGGTCATGTGAGACCAAATGGCAATCAACCAAATAATTAATTAACGATTATATTTTAAAAAAATCAATAGCAAATATATCTCTTACCCTCTACTCCTTGCTAAACTATGAATTTCTTCAATTTTTTCGGTCAGTAAAGGAAAGGACTCCATCCTAGTAAACTTTTAAAAATTCAAAATCTTGTTTTTAAGAAATTCCATTTCAATAGTACTTATCAAGCAGACTATTGAAGCAGTCTAAAAATTTTTGGTTTTCTTCTTTAGTACCCACAGTAACTCTAATTTTGTTTTCAAATACACCTGTATATTTTCTGACAATTATCTTATTTTCTAGAAAAAAGTTATAGGCTTTTTCGGCTGTTAATCCTTTTTTTTTACTCAAATCTATAAGCAAAAAATTAGAATCACTCTTCAAGGCATATCCAACTAATTTTTTGCTTAGAGCATTTCTTTCTTCTATAATATAGTCTATAGTTTTTAAAACATCTTCATAATTTTCTATTATCGTTTCTACCATTTTCTCAGATAAAATATTGAAACTGTATGGTGATTTAATTTTCATGATTTGGTTTACTATTTCTTGGTTAGCTATCAAGATTCCTGCTCTTATACCCGCAAGGCCAAAAGCTTTTGAAAAAGTTCGAAGTATTATTAAGTTTGGATATTTTTCTAAGTATTTTATCATGCTTTTTTTTGAAAAATCTGCATAAGCTTCATCTATAACTACAGGAAATCCTTTTTCTAGGATCTTTATTATTTCGTCCTCTGGTTGAATATTACCTGTAGGATTGTTGGGGGAGCAGATAAAGATGAGCCTTGCCTTTTCGTTAATTTTTTGGTCTAAATTTCTTATTTCAAAGTTTTGATCCAAAGGAACTTCTTTGACCTTCAAATTGTGAAGTGTTGAATAAAACTCATACATTTCAAAAGTTGGTGGACAAACAATTACTTCTTCTCCATCAAAAATCTTTACCAAATAAGAGATTAATTCATCACTTCCGTTTCCTACAACTATGTTGTTCTTGTTTAAATTTAATTTATATGATTTGAAGTAATCGTTTAAGAATTCTGCTATTTTTTGGCGAATAGTCTCAGAAGTTAATTCAGGATATCTATTTAAACTTGTTTGATTAATCTTATTGTAAAAAATTTGTTTTATCTCATGAGAAACATCAAAAGGATTTTCGTTCTTGCTAAGATCTATCAAATCACTCGATATGATTGTTGATGATGGTTTATATTCTGGAAAATTACTTAAAATTGGATTAAATTTCATCATTATTTTATTCCTCCTCTTTGTGTCGTTTTTTGAGTTCCTGTACTATTTCTCCAAATTCTATATTTTCGTAGCAAAGTAGAACAAGTAAATGGTAAATCAAATCTGCGGTCTCATATATAATTCTCTCTCTATTTGGGGCAACTAGGACTTCTACTGCTTCTTCTCCAAATTTTTTGTATATTTTTTCCCTTCCTTCTTTAAATAAATAACTTGTGTAAGATTTTTCTTTTGGGTTGTTCTTTCTGTCTTTGATTATTTCTTTTAACTCGTTTAGAAAGTCAAGGGAATAGTCGATAGTAGTTTCTGGAAGTTGATCAATTTTTTCGACCTCTCTAAAACAGCTTTTAGTTCCTAGGTGGCAAGCAACTCCTATCTGCTGGACCTTGAGAAGTAAGGTATCATTATCACAATCTATATAAATTTCTTTTAATCTTTGATAGTTTCCACTTGTTTCTCCTTTCATTCTAATTCTATTTTTACTCCTTGAATAATAGTGGACTAAATTGGTCTCTAAAGTTTTATTTAAAGCTTCTTTATTCATATATCCTAATGTCAGAACAGTACCGTCTAAATCTTGAATTATTACTGGCACTAATCCATTATTTTTACTCCAATCAATTTTCTCAATAATTTCATTATATTCTAACATTAATCCCCATCTCCTTTAGCTGCTTTTTTAGTGTCAGAGGTGTATAAACACCAAAATGAAAAATAGAAGCCGCAAGAGCACCATCAGCCCCAATTTGAAAAACATCATAGAAATCTTTAACACTTCCTGCTCCACCTGACGCAACGACCGGAATTTTAACATTATCTACTATACTTTTAATTAACTCCAAATCATACCCTTTCCTTATGCCATCTGTGTCAATAGAAGTTACAAGTAATTCCCCTGCGCCCAAATTTTCGCATCTTTTCGCCCATTCTTTTGCCTCTAAACCAGTCTTTTTTTTGCCTCCATTCGTGTAAACAAAATATTTATTAGAAGTACTATCCTTTTTTGCATCTATTGCTATCACAATCTTTGAACTACCAACAATTTGTGATGCTTCTCTTATTAAATTGGGATTTTCGACTGCGGCAGTATTTATGAAAACTTTATCTGCACCACTTTCTGTTATCTCTACTATATCTTTTACTGTAGCTAGACCTCCGCCTACAGTAAAAGGAACAGAAATCTCTTTGGATACCTTTTCAACTAAGTCCTTGATTATCTTTCTTTTTTCATTTGAGGCTGTTATATCTAAAAGTACAATTTCGTCTATTCCTTCTTTTTCGTATTTTTTTGCTAACTCTACTGGATCCCCTATTTCTTTAACGTTGTCAAATTTTACCCCTTTTGAAACTTTTCTATCTTTTATATCAAGAGCGGCTATAATTCTCTTTGGGCTCATTTTTCTCTCCCTTCAAATCTTCTAATTTTATTTTTCCTTCGTACAATGCTTTACCTATTATTACGCCATCGAACCCCATTATTTCTACTCTCTTTATATCTTCTTTGCTTGCAACGCCACCAGCATATATCACTTCTTCATCATTCCAAAATTTAGTGAGATATGATGATATTCCTTCTAAAGTACCATCTTTAGTGGTGTCTGTGTATATAAACCTTTTGGAATATTGTTTAAACACATTAAAAGCGTCTTTTAAATTTTTATTAGAATTTTCAAGCCAGCCTTTAGTTTTCAATTTTCCTTTTTCTACATCTAAACTTATAGTTATGTTGCTAAAATCTTCTGAAACTTTTCTTAAAAACTCAAGATCAAAAGCAGCTGTACCAATAATCACATAAGTTACACCTATTTTATATGCTTTTTCTACACTTTCGTAAGTTCTAAATCCACCCCCAAGTTCAACCTTCAAACCAGTTTCTTTTATTATCTCCTCCACTACTTCAAGATTTTGTGGAGATCCTTCAAAAGCTCCATCCAGATCTACTATATGGATGAGATCAACAAATTGGGAGAGTTTCTTTGCAATCATTACTGGGTCTCCGTATTCTTTGACAAACTTTTTGTCCCCTTTATATAGTCTTACAGCCTTTTTATTCATTAGATCTATCGCAGGTATTTTTTTGATTATTTTCGTTCGCCTCCTTTTTTTAGTCTGGGGGAAGGGCTTCACCCTTATAACCTGAATAAAATCAAAATTTTGCTTTTTAAAAATGTTTTATTTCTATACAGATGCTAAAAACTGGTTTTTTATGATTATACCCTATATATCTTATTTGTGCTTTCTATTCTTTCACTTTTTTCTAAAGCTTGTTTTAAGGCCGAACCTAGAGCTTTAAAACAAGCCTCGATTATATGGTGAGCATTTTCTCCATTTATTTGTTTTACATGTATTGTAGCTGACAGGGTTCTTGATAAAGCCAAAATGAATTCTTTGAAGTTTCCTAACTCAAAACCTTCTTCTTGGTTTTTAATATTTAATTCAATGTTAGCGAAAGCTCTTGAAACATCAACAGCCACAAGGATAAGTGCATCATCCATGGGTAAAATAGAAGTTCCAAACCTTTTAATTTTTGTGTCTTTTATCTCTTCTTTCAAAAAATCTCCTATGGTTATTCCAACATCTTCCCAAAGGTGATGTTTTAAGTCATATCTTGCCTTAATATCAACACTTTTTTCCATATAGTAAAAAAGTGTTTTTAAAAGATGGTTAAGAACCTGATCACCTGTTTCAATATTCATTTCTTTTGAAGTGTTTATTTTGATATATGTCTCATTAGTTTTTCTTATCATTTTCTCACCTCCATAGACTTTTTATGTTGCAACATTCCTTCTATCTCAGCCATTCGAATGCCTAAATATCTTTCCTTTAAGAACTCTTCTTTTGTAACCTTTGCAACAGTCATATACTTTACAAAATCATTGAGGTTTAGAACAGAAGAAAACCTAGAAGCTTTTCCGGTTGGTAAAACGTGATTTACCCCTAAAAAATAATCTGCAGCAGGAACAGGAGTGTATTCTCCCAAGTAAACCGCACCCGCGTTTCGAATTAAAGATAGGATCAATTCAGGTTCTTTTGTTAATATTTCTAAATGTTCAGGTGCAATTTCATTTGCTTTGTCTGCACACTTAAATAAATCATCATAAAGATATCTCTCAATACCTTCTTTTTCACAGAAATCGTATATTTGTTTAGAAGTTGTTACCAAAAACGCCTTTGATTCAGCTCCGTGTTCTAATTGGGAAAGAAGATCATTTAATACGTAATCTTTGTTTGCTGTTTCATCAGCAATTACACAAACTTCAGACGGACCGGCTAAGCTGTCTATTCCTACATCACCAAATACTTGTCTTTTTGCCTCGTTTACATATTGATTGCCTGGCCCAAAAATTTTATCTACCTTTTTCATTCCAATTCCATACGCCATAGCAGCTATAGCTTGGATACCTCCTACCTTGTAGATTTCTTTTATTCCTAATTCTTTTGCTATGTATATTATGTATGGATTAATTTTTCCTTCCTTAGGCGATGATGTTATTATTATATCCTTTACTCCAGCAATTTGAGCAGGCACAGCAACCATTAACAAACTAGAGGGCAGAGGTTTCCCGCCTGGCACATAAATACCTATTCTATCTATTGGGACTTTTATTAATCCATAAATAGATCCATATTCATTCTTATACATTACGCCTTCTGTTTTTTGCTTTGAGTGATAATCCTGCAATCTTTTTATGATTTGTTTTATAACAATTTTATCGCTTTGTGGAATATTTGATTCTACATCCCATTCTTCTTCACTCAAAAATATTTCACCTTGGTAATTATCGAACTTTTGAGAGTATTTTTTTACTGCATCAAGACCATTAATCTTTATATCTACTAATATTTCTGAAACATACCTTTGTAAATTCAATATAATTCCCCCTCAGTTTTTTGATTTGGGTTGTCTTATTTTATTTTCCGAATTTTCGTTATTAAGTTATTTACAAAATCAAACTTGGTTTTTTGAGTAATTCTGTTTACCAATAAAACTGCAGAAATATCCATTATTTTATATACTTCTTCAAGATCGTTAGCTCTTAAAGTATTCCCTGTATCTACAATGTCTACAATTGCATCAGCGATACCTACCTTTGCGGCTAACTCTACCGCACCATTTAATTTTAAGATCTTTACTTTTATTCCCTTTTCCAAAAAAAAGTCTTGTGTAATCTCAGGATATTTTGTAGCTATCTTAAAACCTTCCATTTTTTCAGGAGAGATTTTTTTCCCCTTCGGTACAATTAAGCTCATCCTACACTTGCCAAACGGAAGATCTACCGGTACATATACCTCATTCTTTCTCTCTAAGACTATATCACTTCCGCATATTCCTAAATCAACCCCGTTTTCAACATAAACTGGTACATCAAAAACGCGGGGAAAATAGAAAGTGTAACTATCTAGAGAAGAAATAAGTTCTCTGCTATCAGGCTCTTTTACCTTTATCCCAACTTCTTCTAAAAAGGCCTTTGTATCCTTTAGTAATCTTCCAGAAGGCAATGCAATAGATATTCTCATCTACCTCTTCATCTCCTTTATAACATCTAAATTAAAGGCTAATCCACAAGCGTATTTATTGTTAATTCTGTATTGTCCACCATTACCCAAAAGATGACCGTTATCTGGTGCATAAACCTCAAAAACAATATCTTCATAATAATCCATATATTTTATTGTTCCTAGGTCTATATATATTCTGTTGTCATTTATAGCTTTAACAAGGGAGTTTAATCTATCTATATTTGATTCTTTGCCTCTAAAATTAAACAGTTCACTTATTTCATTTTTTATTTCCTGATCTATATCTAAACCTTCAATTAACCCAAAATTATGTACTTCTATAGCTTTTATTATGTCTTGTTTGTAGTTCGTTACCTTATTTAATACATTTTGCCATACTTTTATAGAACTGACGTCAATGAAGAAACTATGTATCTCTAAATCGGTAAGAATTTCAATAGCTAACCGTATGATTTCTTCTTCCGCTTTTAATCTTTCACCATCTAATATTTCATAACCTAATTGCCACGTGCTATTAAGATTTTCATCAAGAACTTCTGAAACATAATAAATTTTTTGTTTTTCTTCTACTTTATCCATTTCTATCAACCAAGAAGTAACGTCCGGCTTTAATAAATAAAAGTTTTTCCCATCAGAAAATTTCATTCCTTTTTTTAGATTTTCAGAATACTGTGCTACAGATGGTGGAAAGAGTTCATAACATCCGTTTTCAATGAGAACTTTTCTCATTTTATTTACAATATAAGACAGGTTTTTTGATTCAGCAAAGATATCTTTTTTCATTTTAATCTCCCTTCTCCTTGTTATATATTCCTTCTGTAAAATTTTATAAATTTTTTTACAAAAAACAAAAAACCGGTCACGGTATTAATCGTGACCGGCTAATTCAAGCCTTGTATGAAGTTAACTAAAAACAACAACATACACGGCATGTATTAACTCGGCCACGCCATGTATGATGATGCATATTTATGTTGGATATACTATTAACAATTAGTAAAATAACTGGAGCTCGTGATAACAAAATACTTCCTCCATAAAATACTCAATTTTTCTAATTATATACCATTAAAATTCTTTTGTCAATATTAAATTTCATAACTTTGCAAAGTAGTAGGCATATTAAGTGTATCTAAGACCTTTTCAAGAAGAATTCCTTCCCTTTTTGGATAATTATATCCATAACTAGCCTTTAAAGCCATAATAACAAATTGAGTTGCCCTATCAATTGCTATTGACAAGCTATCTCCGTTCAAAAGACTTCCCACAATTACGCTAGTAAATGCATCCCCTGTTCCTGGATACAATGCTCTTATATGTCTGTTAGTAACTTTCCAATATCGATTATCATAACTGTTGTACGCTATAACGCCTGTCCTTGTGGCATCTTTTTCTGGCACGCTAGTTATAATTACCATTTTCGGACCAATTTTTGAGAGCGTTTTAAGCCATTTTTTTAATGTATCCACACTTATATCTTCTCTGTAATGCTCACCTAAAAGAAAGCATGCCTCTGTAAAATTAGGTGTAATCACTTCAGATTTGCTAACCAACTTTCTCATTTGGTTTACTAAATCTGTAGTAATTGTAGGATAAAGAACTCCATCGTCTCCCATTACAGGATCGACAACTACCAATGATTCGTTCTTTTTTGAAAAATAATCAATAAAATCTGAAACTATATCTATTTGTTTTTCAGAACCCAAAAAGCCACTATAAATTGCATCAAATGACAACTCTAATTTCTTCCAATGGTTTATATATTCTTCCATATAATCCGTTAAATCTAAAAAGGTATAATTTTCAAAACCTCCTGTATGTGTCGATAATATAGCTGTCGGTACTGGACACACTTGTATCTTCATTGAAGATAAAATAGGAATAACAACATTTAAAGAAGCTTTTCCAAAACCGGACAGATCATGAATAGCGGCAACTCTTTTAATAGGCTTTTCTTTCAAATAAAGTCCTCCTCTTTATTAGCTTTTCAAAAATTTGATAAGTTACAGAATTCTTTAGCTATCTCAGCTCCAACTTTGGCATTATTTAATACTAGAGCAATGTTGGCTTTCAAACTTTCACCTTTACTTAACTCTTTTATCCTTGATAAAAGAAAAGGCGTTAACTCTTTTCCTTTTATACCCATTTTTTCTGAATCTTGTATGGCTTTATTTATTATTGAATTTATCTCTTCTTCATTCATAGCAAACTCTTCAGGAATAGGATTGGTAATTAGTACTCCGCCCTGAAGTCCTAAATCCCATTTTGTTTTCATAATACGAGCCGCCTCTTCTGCTGTATCTACTTTATGTGGTACTTTTATTCCGCTTTTTCTTGAATAAAAAGAAGGAAGCTCATCAGTTTGATAACCAATTAAAGGTACACCAAATGTTTCAAGATACTCAACAGTAAGTGATAAGTCAAGTATCGCCTTTGGACCTGCACAAACAACAGCAACATTGGTTTTTGCTAATTCTTGTAAATCGGCAGAAACGTCAAAGGTTTGTTGAGCATATTTATGTACTCCTCCTATACCTCCTGTAACAAAAACTCTTATTCCAGCTAGGTTAGCCGCTATAATTGTTCCTGCAACTGTTGTAGCCGCATTTAACTTTTTAGCTATTATTACAGGTATATCCATCCTACTAGCTTTTGATATATTTTTATCTGTACCCATAAATTCAAGTTCTTCTTCGCTTAAACCAACCTTTATTATCCCATTAATTATAGCTATGGTAGCAGGTATTGCACCTTTGTCTCTTATGGTTTCTTCCAATTTTTTTGCAACTTCCACATTTTGGGGATAAGGCATTCCATGCGAAATGATGGTTGACTCCAAAGCTACGACTGGTTTATTTTTTTTTATTGCTTTTGCTACCTCTTCTTTTATGTCTAAGTATTTGAGATTCAATTTTAAACCTCCCGTTTATTATCTTTAAAAATCCTAAAAGCTTACTTTTGAAGATGGTGAGGGCTGCGCCCTGGAACCACTTTAAATCCAAAATCTTATTTTTAGAAAATCTTTATCTCTAAAATTTCTACAACCTAAAATCTAGATTTTGAAGATGAGGAGGGCTCCGCCGCGGATCCACTTTAAATTCAAAACCTTATTTTTTAAAAATCATTCATCTCTAACGAGCATAATTATATTTACATCTTAATCATCAAATGTTGCTTTTTATTCAGAAACTCTTAGCGTAAGATGATTGAACATATTACTCCGTCTATAATCTCTACAATTTATCCATTTTTATCAGTTTCTTTTAAAATTTTATATAACTCATCAGACACCGTTTTATAACTTTTCATTGTAATCTGAGAAGCTTTTATTCCATATTCAATTGATTGATTCGTGGTTAAATCATTGTATAAACCATAGATAAACCCTGCTGTGAAGGCATCTCCAGCCCCATTGGTATCAACTATTTCTTCTGGATTCATTTCTTCCACTGGAAAAAACATCAAATCGTATAGATTTTTTGTTAGATTTTTTGTAAAAATGTAAATGCCCTGTGCGCCGTTGGTTATTACTATATTTGTAACGTTTGGAATTTTTCCGTGTATGCCTTTTATTATGTCTTCTTTATTGGAAAACTCAAGATTTTTACCTATCAACGAATTTAATTCCATAAAATTTAAGGTCAAATAGTCAATATTTTTGTTTACCTGAAGTAATTTCTTAACTTTAGCAATAGAAACGGCATTAATGACTACCTTAGTATTCTCATTTTCAACTAGTTTAAGCACGTATTTAATCACATCTACACTTAAATTAGTGTCAAGAAATATTATCTTGGAATTCAATAATATATCTTTTTTCTCCTCAACAAAAATTGTATCCACTTCTTCTATTATATTCATGTCAGAAATAGAAACATACATATCTCTGTTTTCATTTAAAATTGCCAAATAAACTCCTGTCTGAAAGTGGTTAGAGATTTTAATATTCTCAGTTTCTATCTTTAAACTTTTCAACTCATTTAAAATAATTTCTCCAAAACTATCATTTCCAACTGCCCCAATTAAATTGACCGGAACATTCAATTTGACCAAGTTATGAGCAACGTTTCTGGCCACGCCACCAGAAGAATAAAAGACCTCACCTGGATTAGAGGTTTGAAGTTCTAGTTTTTCAAAAGGTGATCCTTTTATGTCTAAGTTTATCCCACCAATAGCAGAGACTTTTGAATCCACTTTTACATTCCCCTTTTACATGTTACTGCTCTTGTTTATATTATATAATATCTTTTTAAAATTAAAAAAATAAATTACTGATCTTACTTTAAAGTAATAGCTAAAATGTGCATCGTTGGTATCTGAGGGAAATAAATAGATTTTATAGGCTTTCCTTTCAATGGAATCTTATTTAAATACAATCTGGTTGTTATATTTTCTTTAATTCCTAAATTATCATACCTATAACCAAATTCCATTATGATGGTTTCTCCATAAACTGGTTCTTGACACCAGTCTGAAAAAGCTATCCTATTTTGTTCTACTGTTTCATCGCTATATACAATAGTTAAATATCCCTCATAGTTACCATGATCACAGGATCCCACAACATATAAATATGAAGGCGAAGCATTGAAATATTTTAAGTAAAGCTCTTGTGATGTACATATTAAGTTATCTTTTTCTTCTATTTTAAATTTAAAATATACATCTTCTTTTTCAAAATAAAAGAGATTATTGTCCAGCAGCTTTTGAATCTCTTCTGCTGGATATTTTGCACCAATAACTCCATCAAAGTTATCAAAGTTACCTGATTTTCTATTTGCAAAATCAACTATTCCGTCATTATTAAATAATTCTTCTAAATTCAGTAAATAACTTTCGTTGATTTTTTCAACAGGTACCTCCACTTTTTGAATGTATTGGCTTTTCACATCTGCTATCTCATATTCTACTTGTTTCACTCCCGCTTTACTAAACTCGTAATAATTGTCTTTAAACTTGTATACAAAAATAGGATCCACCGGTTTTAAAATGACTTGATCTAAGTAAATGTTGCCGTTGTCTGGTTTAAAATATAGTATTATTTCGTTTTTATCCATGTTTATCTTTTCAACACTAACTATCCCTTTTGATGGTTTTAAAATCTCTTCTATTGAGTTATTTCCTGAAGTCACTTTAACCGTGGTCATAGGCTCAAAGATACCGCTAACGTATACTTCGTAGTCTCCAGTATAAAAATTTTCTAAAGTCTGTCTAATTCTGATACTTTCATCGGTTTTTAAAGCAACATTGTTCATATTATCAAGAGTAAAACTATAAATACCGGTATTCATCTTTTCTGCTTCTAATAAAATTGTCTTTCTCCCTGCAACTATTATTGCTTTGGTTAGTTCTTGAAACTTAGTTGGTAAAGTTTTAAGTCTGGTGATACTTAATAAGGCACAGATTGTTGATTCTGCTCCAGCATTCGTATTAATGTACACAGAATGCAACGAATCATATCCTTCACCATTTGGGCCATACATTGGAGTTTTTAGAAGATTATTTTTTTCAAAAAAACCACCAAATAATGAAGCCATATATGCGTAATTTTCTTCCTGGGTTACTGAATACAGCTTGACCAAAGTTGATATTATAGGTTCAACACCATAAGCAATTTGAGGATACAGCTTTATATATTCTCCGATTTGATAAACAGGTCCTAAAGAGAGTAAAACTGGGTAAAATTCATCAGCCAGGAACTTTACTGACTCTAAATATTTTTCATCTTGAGTAATTCTATATAATTCTAACAGAGCTTCGCCTTGACGGCTACCCCAGCTATGCCACAGCGGTGTCTCTTCTCCTTCGTCAAACGCTCCTTTTAGAAAGCCTTCGTTGATTTGCTTCTTTAAAATAGAATCACCTATTTTTATAGCTAAATCTTTCACTTTCTCGTCTTTTGTGTACTTATAATACTCTAATACCCCCATTAAAAATACAGAGGAAACATCTGAATTATGATTTAAAAAGTAATTTTCATCTAAACTTTTAGAAAGAAAATTGTAAGCTAATCTAGCCGAATTTTCTAACTTCTTTTGAAAATCTTTGTCGGTTTCAAATATTTCTAAAGCGTTAGAAATAGACCAGAAACCTCTTGCCGCCCACCAATTAGCTGATTTTCTGCTTGTGATACCTTGCTTGTTAATAGTTCCGTCTTCAAAAACAAAATTGTAAAAGTCTCCATCCGTATCTTGAAAAGCCATTACAAAATCTAAAGCTTCTTTAGCTCTTTGCAAATAAAATTCATTATTATCAAGTTTATAAAGTTCGGTGTATAAAACCGCTACCCTGGCTACATCATCGACACATGTAACTCCCTCTCCCTTGGCTGGGGTGTGGACATATTTATCGCCGTATTTCTCAGCATATATCCAATATCCTATCTTTGTTTCATCTTCAATTTGAAACTCGTCTCTTAAAAATTCAAGATGATTGAGATTTAATTCTGGCATTCCTAATACGGTTAAAGGTAGAAATATCATCGTGAAAATTATAAAATATTCCATTTTCATTACGTTGCCTCCTTTGAAACATTATTAATGGCAGAGTAAAAGTGCTGTACTAATTTGCTTAAAATATTTTAGTGTTTTGTAACTTACGTAAAGAGGGCGAGTCTTCGCCCTGTTGATCATTTTAATTAAATGCTTCGGATTATAAAATGGAAAAGAAACCTCTGCAGTATTCTAAATACCGCAGAGGTTCACGAAATTATTCAGTGATAACTTTCAGATTTTGAATTTCATGTGTTCTGTTTTCTAGAAGTTTTATTGCTTCATCAACATTTTTTGCAGAATACATCGAAAAATATCTCTTGTAAACTACCTTGTCTCCAGCTTTAAATTGCGCCATCCAGTCAGCTTCATGTGTATTTTCAAAAACACCTTTAGTTGCTTCATAAATTTCTAATTCTCCAGGAATCCATCTAAAAATCCCGTCTCTAAATTCTCTACTTTCATAGAACCAAAAATCTTCATAAACAAATTTTTTAAGGTCAGAATATACTACCGGTTTTTCTGGTAGAATCTCTGCGGCAATTAAGTCGTATCTATCAGAGAAATTAGCTCTCCAATTTTCCATCGAAACAAAACAATATGTAGCTCCCCACCACAATGGTTTCATAGGATCAATTGCTGGAAAAACTATGTATGGATTATTATCAACAATCTTTACAGCGTTTCTCTCTTTCCAATATTCATAAGGAGAAATTCCTAATTGCTCGGCCCAAATCATTCTCCTGAACATAGGCATGATATAAACTGCTTTATCATCTAAGCTTGTCAATGGTGAAGTAGCCATGACCTGTAGTTTCATTATATCAACATAATTAGTGAATGAAAACTCATTTTCTACGAGTACATCTCCTGTTTTAAATATATGTGTGGTTATTTTTTGGTTAAAACCAGGCAATTCTTCATAGTAGAGTAAAGCTTCCACTGTAACCGCAACTGGTCCAGGCTGAAACACATTGAGTTCCTTAACTTTGAATCCGGAAGAAGTTGTTTCCACATGTCTTCCTAAATAGCCATCAACATAATATGTGCTTCCAGACCATCCTGCAATCCTAGCAGTTCCAAGCTCGTTGTACAAATTACCTTCAGCATTGTTGAATTTTACAAAATTTGCAATACCATAGTTATTCACTTTCACAGTAAATTTATCAGATGAAACAATATATTCACCGTCTTTTTCTTCAACTTTTAAAGCGGGAGCAAATTGGAGTAAATCTAAATCCCAATCATCAGAAACAACTATTTTTGCTTCTTTTTTGAAGGTAAATTGAAGGAAATCTTTGGACGAGATTTTCCCATTTTTGTCTACATCAACTATTTGATATGGAAGATCCTTCCCGTTTGCTTCCTTTACTCTAATTGAATACCAGTTTGCATCGAAATCTTCACCTACTAAATCTAATAACTCAGAAAAACTCATCACATAAGGAACTTCGATGTTTGTCTTTTGATCTGTTACAACTTTTATAACTTTTTCAGCTGAAAAAGTCGCCACTGACATTAAAACAATTAGGAAAAACACAAAAAAAATTTTCCTATTTTTCATTTTACTACCTCCTCCTTTAAAGATTTTGTATTTTTATATCTCTTTACAAATCCCAAAAATTATGTTTAATGTCTATTACTTGTTAGGACTAGGGATTCCTTTTAAAAGTTAGTGCGTTTTAATTAGACTAGAAGAAGAAACTTCAATTTCCAATAATTCTAAAATAATTTTAGGTACGTCTGTATTATCTAGAATTTTGCTAAATTTTTCTGCGCCAGGGCCGAAGGCAAATACTGGTACTAATTCATCAGTATGTTCTGTAGTAGACCACTTTGCAGCACAATTAGCTTTTCCAACTATTACTTCAAAAACAGCACTTTGCTTATCTTGTGAACTTTCAATGTAATTCATTTCTTCTGGAGTTAAAGTAACTTCAAAAGATTGTTCTATGTTAGTTTTCAATTCTTCTATATCTGAAGAACTGTATATCACCTTAGCTAATCTACTCTGAAATGTCTTCATTGTTTCTAAATCAACAGTTTGACTGCCTCCTAAAGGCGTAGATAGCCCTCTTTTAGTAGATAAATTCAAACCGCTAACATTTAAAATTAATCCACCAGTTTCATGATCAGCAGTAACTAAAACTAATGTATCAGGGTTCTTTTCTGCAAATTCTAAAGCAATTCCAATAGATTCATCAAATTCAAGAACTTCTTTTAATACTCCATCGAGATTGTTTTCATGAGATCTCGTGTCGATTTGAGATCCCTCAACCATAAGAAAGAAGGGGCCACCGTCTTTTGACAAAATTTCTATCGCCTTTTGTGTCATTTCAGGTAGAAAAGGCTCTTCACTCGGCCTTTGTGTTACAGGATGAAGATGGTCGTCGTTGAACAAACCTATGACCTTTTTCCCTTTTTTACCAACATAAGAAATCATTTCTTGTTTTGTTTTCAAATAGTCAAATCTGTTAAACTTTAGATCTTCTTCTAAATCTTTAAAATAATTAACCCCTCCACCAAATACAACGGTCAAATTGCTATCTACTAACTGCTTAGCAAGTTTTGATTCTTCATCTCTACTTGCAACATGACCATAGAATCCAGCTGGGGTCGCATGAGTGACTCTACAAGTTACTACTATTCCTGTTTTATAACCATTTTTAGATAAGATCTCTGCCAAATTGGGGATAACTTCACCATTTGGAAGCATCCCGATCATTCCATTATTAGTTTTATATCCTGTAGCTAAAGCGGTTGCAGCTGCTGCAGAATCAGTTACTTCATTATTTAAAGAGTGGGTTTGGATATATCCAAAAAAGTTTGCTTTTAACATATTAAGTTCCTTTTTTTCTAAAAAACTAGTTGCAACAACATGATTTTCTCCCATGCCATCGCCAATAAATAATATGACATTTTTGATTTCAGTGGCAAACGAGAATACAGAAAAAACAATAGCTAAAATAATAAATAATATTTTTTTCATTTTTATCACCTTTTCAATCAGCAAAACTTAAGTTATTTAGCAAATGTTATGTAAGCGCTTACAAAATTATTATAATACAAAACAAAATAATTTCAAAAGAATATTAGAGCCAAATATAGATAATTAGATGTAATTAAAGCTGTTTAGGCTTAGAAAACGAAAAATATCTCAATCTTTTACAAAATGATTTTGTGAACTATGAAAAACTACAAGCTCTTCAATCATAAATGCTATTATTTCTTTCTAATTTACTCTAAACGCTTAAAATTTCACTTGCACTTTCTTCTAATTTTTGATAGAATGTTTATGTAAGCGCTTACAAGAAAAGGAGGATAAAATTAACTATGCCAACAATAGATGATGTTGCTAAACTAGCGGGCGTTTCTATTGCAACTGTCTCAAGGGTCTTAAATTCAAAAAATGGAGTTTCAGAAAAAACTAAAGAAAAGGTTTTAAAGGTAATCGAAGAACTAAATTATAAACCTTCAACAATCGCTAGAGAACTCGCTAACAAAAAAACTTCCTTCCAAGTTGGAGTTATTATAAGTGAACGAATTGCTAAAATTCTCAAAAATGAAGATCGATATGGTATAAGGGAATTTTATCTTACTGTACTGACTGGGATCGAATCTTATTCCAAAGAAAATAATATCTCATTTGAAGTAAAAACATTCGAAGAATGTAGTGAAGATTTTTTGAAATCCATTGATGGTTTTCTTGTCGTAGGTGGTGATAAGTTACCTAGTCATATTGAAGAATGTGAACTACCAAAAGTATTAGTTGATAATTATATCCCAACTTTAAAGGTAGATTCAGTTGTCTCTAACGGCTTTGACGGTGCATACTATGTCATAAACAAGATGATTGAAAGAGGTTATTTAAAAATCGTTCACATTCATGGTCCTGTTAGCTTCTATGGTTTCCGAGATAGATACGAAGGTTACACTGCTGCAATGAGTGAACAAGGTTTGTTACCTCAGACTTTTGAATGTGATGAAACCCCAGAAGGAATTGCATACGCTCTGAGTTTAGCTTTATCAAAAAATCCAGAAGTAATTTTTGCATCAAATGATGTTATTGCTTTGACTATATTGAACGAACTTAAAAACTTGGGAATAGACGTTCCAAACGATATCCAATTAATTGGTTTCGACGACATTATATCAGCCTCAATCTCGGAACCTAAGCTTTCCACCTTGAAAGTATTTAAATACGAGATGGGAAATATAGCATTGAGCAGATTAATAGACATGATTAACGATAAAAATCCCCATCCTGTATTAATTTCTCTTTTTACTACATTCATGGAAAGAGAAACAACTAAAAAGGAAAAGTAAAGGAGGTTAAGTAACATGAAGAGAGTGTTAACTCTATCTATAGTAATGTTGTTGTGTGTGTTTTCTTTTTCAGTAACTAAGTTGGTATTTTGGACTGCTCCTGATCCACAACAGGAAGTATATTGGAAAGAGTTGGTTGCAGAATATGAACAACTTCATCCCGAAATAGATATAGAATGGAGTACAATTCCAGCTGCTGGGAGCTCAGAAGAAGCCATTCTAACAGCTATTGCATCCGGAAGAGCACCAGACGTATGTACTAACATTTTTTCTGGTTTTGCTGCTCAACTGGTTGAAATCGATCAACTTATGGAACTAGACGAACTTGAAGGATTTGATGAAGTCGTTGAAAAAAGAAAAATGGGTAATATCCTTGAGGGATGGAAAATAGACGGGAAAAATTATGTTATTCCTATCTATTCAAATCCTATTTTGATGTGGTGGAGAACTTCTTTACTTGAGGAAGTAGGATTTGACTCTCCTCCTAGAACCTATTCTGAGATCTACGAATTTTCAAAAAAATTTGTTATACCTCAAGAAAGATATTCGGTTCAAGTCATTCAAGGAAGGAACTGGTGGGATAGATGGTTTGACTTTATCACTTACTATTATGCCGCCAGTGGAGGAGAACCTTACATAGATGCTTCAAAAGGTAGAGCCGTTTTTAATGATGAAGCAGGAAAAGAAGTTGCCACTTTTATCGATACAATGTTTAAAAATGATTGGACCGCTGTTGAACTTGTAAGTAATCCGTTTTACATTGGAGCTATAGCAGGTGGTCTAAGGGGACCCTGGGAAATATCTTTTGCCCAAACCCAATTTCCTGACATCGTAAATGATATAACAATCAGCCCTCCACCCGTTCCTGACAATTATCCTAAAGACAAACCAATTTACACATTTGCTGACGCTAAAGGCCTTGTAATATTTAAAAGCACAAAGCATCCAGAAGAAGCTTGGGAATTTGTTAAATGGATATTTACAAAAGAAGATTTTGATGTAAAATGGCTTGAATACACAAAAATGCCTCCTGCAAGAGAAGACTTGTTAACTAATGAAGCTTTTGAAGATTTCTGGAATGAAAATCCTCTAGCCGCTGAATATGCAAAGTACGTTGCTTACGCAATTCCTCCTGCACCTATTACTCAAACCGTCGACGTCCAAGATTTAATGACATTTGAATTAATCGAACCTTTAATGTACCAGAAAAAAGATGTGCAAAAAGCTTTAGATGATGCTGTAAAAGCTATAAACAAGATTCTTTGGTGAAGGTCGGAGAGAAGATGGCAAAAAAAAATAAAAACTTAGCAAAAAAGGAGGCAATAAAAGGATTTTCGATTTCTTCTATATATCTCGTTTACGCCGCCATATTTTGGGGTTATCCTTTTGTATGGCTATTCATTCTAGTTTTTTCTAAATGGAAATTTGTGGGAAAACCTCAATTTGTTGGCTTTAAAAATATAACGAGGGTCTTATCAGACCCTCTTTTCTGGAAAACCGTGGTTAATGTTTTTCGGTTTATGTTATATTACATCCCTCTTGTTCTTTTGGGTGCTATGCTTTTCGCAATCGCTCTAAATAAGCTTAAATACGGAAAAACTTTTGTAACACTTTCTTTTTTGGTCGCTAATGTTTCTTCTGGAGTTGCTTACTCAATAATGTTTTCAAACCTTTTTGCCGTAAATGGTCCAGTAAATAGGCTATTGTATAATCTCTTTGGTGTTACTATTCCCTGGTTCTCAAGTCCTTCCTTGGCTATGTTCTCAATAGCCCTAATAGTAATTTGGAAATTTATTGGGTATTATGGATTAATTCTATACGCGGGATTATCAGCAATTCCTGAATCCTTATATGAAGCCGCAGAATTAGATGGAGCTAATGGTTTCACAAAATTTTTCAAAATCACCTTACCTCTTTTAAATCCTTCAATAGTTATGGTAATGGTTTTGGCAATTACTCTTGCTTTTGGAATATTTACAGAACCATACATGATAACCGGTGGAGGCCCGATGAGAAGTACTTTAACTCCAATGATGCACATGATTACAACTGCATTCCAAAGAATGGATCCAACATATGCAGCTACAATGGCTGTATTTGTAGCAGGAATAAGTTTTGGAATGGTTTGGCTTGTAAGAAAAATTATGGAGAGGGAAGTTGATTTAGTATGAAAACTAAAAAAAAGAAAAAAACAGGAAATGTAATCCTTCACATAGTTATGTTTGCCCTAGCACTAATTTGGATTTACCCGTATGTATGGTTATTCTTAGCCTCTGTAAAACCATCTGCAGAAATCTACACCAGATTTTGGCCAACAAAATTTACTTTAGAACATTTTAAATTCATTCTGGAAAGTGCTGAAAGAATGAATAGACCATTTGTTAGAGCCTTTTTTAATAGTTTATTTGTTTCAGTAACAGTTACTTTGTGTGTCATGTTAAGCTCAGCAATAATAGCATTTGCTCTATCTAAATACAAATTTAGAGCAAGAGATGGAATATTCAACTTTATAATATTCCAAATGGTTTTCCCTGGTTTTATGTTCACTATCCCAATGTATATTTTAATTAGAAATTTAAGGTTGCTAAACACATATTCCGCTTTAATATTACCTTCTATTATGAGCGGATGGGGGATTTTTATGTTAACACAGAGTTTTAAGGGAACGCCTGATGACTACATTGAAGCTGCAAAAATGGATGGGGCGTCTGATTTTTTTGTAATTTTTAGGATAATGGTTCCTTTAAATAATTCAGCTATGGCAATAGTTGGACTTTTCACATTCATTGGTATATGGGACAACTTTATGTGGCCTTTAATAGTAATCCAAGACTATAATAAAATGCCTCTCTCTGTTCTATTAGCCACTTTTAATCATGAATATGGTGCCTATATTGGTCCCATAATGGCCGGGGCAGTCATACAAACTATACCAATGGTTTTAATATTTATTATTTTTAGAAAAGCGTTTTTGCAAGGCATATCGATGACTTTAAAATAATTATGTAAGAAAGGAAGGGATTTACTTTGAATTTGAAACTAAAAAGACATCCATTAAACCCCTTGTTCGGGCCTAACCCTATGCATATATGGGAATCAAGATTTGTATTTAATCCAGCTGTAGTTTATGATGGGGAAATATTTCATATGCTGTATCGCGCACAAGGTGAAGACATGGTTTCAAGAATGGGTTATGCTGTCAGTTTAGACGGAGTACATTTTAACAGGATGGAAAAACCTGTCTTTGAACCCCAACACCAAAATGAGTTGTACGGAGTGGAAGATCCAAGGCTTACTTACTTAAATGGCAGATATTATATGTGCTATACAGCATATTCACCAAAGAATATAAGTGTAGCTATGGCTTCTACAAAAAATTTTATCACGTGGGAAAGATATGGAATAATTTTACCTGAAAGTCCTAATAAGGATGCTGCTTTATTTCCAGAAAAAATAAAAGACAAATATATTTTAATCCATAGATTAGAACCAGACATCTGGTTTGCATATTCTGATGATTTAAAGCAATGGGGAAATTATGTAAAAGTCGCTTCACCACGCAAAAACTATTGGGATAATCTAAAAATTGGTGCAGGAGGTCCTCCGTTGAAAACCCCTTATGGTTGGTTGCTTTTATATCACGGAGTCCAAGAAGATGTAAGACCTATTTACAGACTTGGATTCATTCTTTTAGATTTAGATAATCCCTCAAAGGTTTTAAAAAGATCTGAAGAACCTATTTTAGAACCAGAAGAAACATGGGAAATTTTTGGAGGAGTTCCAAATGTAGTGTTTTCTGATGCCATGGTAGAATACAATGACCAATATTACGTATATTACGGGGCCGCAGATAATTATATTGGCTTAGCAACTATCTCAAAAGAAGAAGTTTTTAAATGGATAAATGAATGAATAAAAAACTATATTAAAGGCTTAGGATATATCCTAAGCCTTTTTTTATTTTATCTTCTCCAATGCTACATATAATAATTTCAGTTTATAATTACAAAACAAAAATTGGCAGCTTAAGTTAGCTGCCACATATTGAGAGGGGCGAACCCAGTTAAAAACGAGTTTTTTGTCTATTTATTGTTTTACATGATAATCTTCTTTTTGAGAATTTTCACTTTTTTGGTGGATATCTTTTAATAACTTCTGAATGAAATATATATGGTTTATCAACATCCATTTCTAATACAATGGATTGACCAAGGTCTACCTTGATAAAAGAAGGTAGAGACGCTGAAAAGTTCCATTTTTCGTTTGAAAAATAGAAATAGAGTCTTCTATTTGTATCGTAATATACGCAAGCATCTGGATAGTAACGATAGGTATATTTTGCTCTGTAGCCATGAGCTGGAGCCCATGGTGGTGGACTTTGATCCTTAGGTTTAGAATCTGAAACAGTTGTTCCTTTTACAAAGGAAATCTTAAGAAAATAATCATTTTTCTCATGAAAAAAGCCCTGTGCATATATTATCGAAATGACCCCTACAATTAAAAATACTAACCATATTTTTTTCATGTTAATCACCTCCTTTCAAATATAACAATTTTTCAACTTCCACTTTTGATAAAGTCCTTCTCACTTCTACATATTTTTCTATTTTAATCTATTTATTTAACTTCTTCATTATTTTAATCGAAAAAAGAAAAATCTATACCTTCCACTTTCTTTATTTCAAAATCGTATTTTAAAAATTATTTATTTCTAAAGTTCTTTTCTTTTCAAATATTATATCTTCTTTATGAATTTTTGATTAAAATGTTTATAGTCCCCTTTTTCCTCAAAATTACTCAGATCCCGCTTGTGTATTATGCTTGACTTTTTTTAAAATATGGGTTATAGTTGACTATAACACATAAAAACAAAAAGAAGGACAAAAATTGTTAAGTGAGATAAATTATCTAACAAAATTAACAATCTCTTTGATTTTTTCAATATGTGCTCATATTATACCTTTAACTTCCTTAAAGGTTCTATTTAGTATTATAGCTATACTTTTACTCACCTGTACCATCTTTGGAGAAAATTTAAGTATTTTTGTTTTTTTAGCTTTTTATCTTATAATTTCTTTGATTATTGTTATTGTCTGCAGCCTCATTAATTTAATAACGGGTATTTCTGAAGTTTACAAAAAAGAAGATAAGAGATCAATGAAAGGCATTACGCAGTAAGATTGTTAGAGAAAAATATTATTAGAATTTAAAACACTACGACTCAAAGGTCGTAGTGTTTTAAATAGACTATATTGTCATGTCTTTTTTTATAACATTCCCATTTTCATCATATAGCTCAAAGTGAATCTTTTTAACTTTTATCATGTTTTTTGGATCTTCTTTTTCTACGTGAATTTTAAAATTGTTAAGTTCTTTTAAAACTTCTATTTTCAAATGTCCAAATTCACCTTTTACAAAATTGTAGGTCAACCCATCATCATCGTAATAAGTATAAACTGCCTGAGAAGTCACTAGCCCAACAACCCACAACTCAGTAATATCTTTTTCTCCTACATAGTTCATCGGTTCTGTCAAAATTAGTAGGTTGTTTTCTTTTATAAAAAGTGGAATTTGGCTTAAACCTGCTTCAACGTAATAGTCTCCAGGTTTATATACCTTCATATTTCTTTCTTCAAATTTTGAGGCAGTCCAATTGAGCCATCTTACATCTGGCAGATATACATATCTACCTTTTTTGTTTTGTTCGTGAACAGGGGCAACCATCACAGAATTACCATACATAAACTGATCTTCAATATTTTTTTCTTTCTTTCCATCAAATACAAAAGATAAAGGTTTTATAAAAGGTTCTGATTCTTTAACACAGTTCATATATTCAGAATATGTATAAGGTAAAAGCGCATATCGAAGTCTAACTGTATTTCTCATTATATTCAAAGATTCTTCATCAAACTGCCATGGTTCTTGAGGCCTTGTATTTAAAGCAGTATGGTTTCTATAAAAAGGATTAAAAACTCCAAGTTGCATCCATCTTACCACTAATTCAGGCG
Source organism: Thermotogota bacterium (assembly GCA_029780115.1). Classification (GTDB taxonomy): domain Bacteria; phylum Thermotogota; class Thermotogae; order Petrotogales; family Petrotogaceae; genus Defluviitoga. The sequence continues at coordinate 207,908 of JAKOZG010000027.1, read as the reverse complement.
AGGCATCTCCTCCAAAACCACCTATATCTGCACCTGTATAGAAAAATCCCATCATATTTAAAGATTGAAGCATTCTAATATTCACTAACATATGTTCCCACCAAGACATATTGTCGCCCATCCATATTGAAGCCATTCTATGGAGCCCAGGATAACTACTTCTCGATAGTAAAAGCAGTCTTTCATTAGGTAAGAGAGTTTTTAAAGCATCTGCAGTTGCTTCTGTCATTTTAAAACCGTATAAATTATGTACAAGATCGTGGTTTATTAATGTTCCGTCATCTAATCTATGATAAAAACTTTTATAGTCTTCCCTGTTATTAGGTATATTTTTAACAGCTTCTTGAATCAAAGATAATTTCTCTCCTAACCCGTTTTCTTCGACTTTAGCTTTTTCTAAAGACTCAAACAATCTCTGTACCCTCGTTGGGGTATAGAAAATAGAGGGTTCATTCATATCATTCCAAATACCTTTTACGCCCATATCCGTAAATATCTTGTATTGACTACCCCACCATTTCCTTGTCTTAGAATTCAAAAAATCGGGAAAGTGAGTTAGCCCAGGCCAAACAGCTGCGACAAAATCCTCTCCATTTTTATCTACACAAAAATATTTGTTTTTCTTTCCTTCTTCATACATATGGTAACCTTCTTCTATCTTTACTCCAGGATCAATGATAGGAATAACTTTAATTCCCATGTTAGCCAAATCTCTAACCATTTCTTCGTAGTTTGGAAATGTTTCTCGATTGATGGTAAACACTTTATAACCATCCATATAGTCAATATCTGTATATATCGCATCTAAGGGTATTCCAAGCTTTCTATACTTATTTGCAATATTTCTAACTTCTTCTTCAGAAAAATAACTCCATCTAGATTGTTGATACCCAAAAGCCCATTTTGGAGGAATATAAGGTTTACCTGTTAAGGCAAAATACTCCTTTATTATGGTCAATTTTTCATCACAATCAAATAAATAAATATCAAAATCCTTCGAAGTAATAGTAATCTTAATGTAATCTTTATGAGTAAATCCTATATCAAAAATAATTTCAGATGGATAGTCAACAAACAATCCAAAAGATTGTTCCCCATCTAAGATCATAAAGGGGTGTGAACCATATAAAGCCTTTTTATCAGGGGTATGGTGTGGATCATCTGTGGCATAAAACTGATAGACTTTCCCTCTTTTATTTAAAGCACCTAAGGTTTCTCCTAAACCATAAACAACATCGTCTTTTTGCATCTGATAAATAAGGTTTGTTTCTTTATCATTCACTTCAATTTTAAAATATGGAATTGTAGAACTTTCTTGAAAATCATCTTCATTTAAATTTAAAATAATGGCACCGGTTTTAAAAGGTCTACCACTTCTGTATAAGGTTGTTTGACTTGAAATTTGTAACTTTTTAAACATATTTCCTCCTCCTGTATAAATATTAGACTTACTATAAAATAATCCTTTCTAGGTTTTCTAAAATATTAGACTATTTTATAAGATAACTAATATAAAGAATATAAAAGACTTACGATTATTATACCATTTCAAATTAAGAATCACATTATGGTTGTAAAAAGTTATAAAGTAATCCATTCAATTCCAATAATTTCTTTTTCTTTTTTGCTGGGAAAGCCTATCATAAGCTCTTTTTTATCAAATTCTTTTTTTATTATTTCAATTTCTTCAAGATAGGTTTTTAAACAATCACAATCTTTTCTACATCTTTCTAGATCATCGACAACTAAAACAGCGTTAAAATCCTGACTCCAATGAGGTTCTCCCAAGCTTTTAGACTTATCTATACTTAACGGAATAATTGAACCTTTCTTCAAAAATACGGGGTGATACTTCTTAGAAATATAATATAACGGTTCTTCTTCGCTTTGTACCCATTCACCTTCCCATAAACTTAACCATGTTCCATAAGGTAACGTAATTTTATCTTCATCACATTGTTTAGAAATTTTTGGATAGACAATTATACTTCTACCAAAAAAATAAGCCAAAGATTGATCATAAAGGTTACTATTGTCTAACCATACAGGGTAAGTTAGAGGGCGACACCCCTCAACACTAGCTTTAGCTTCTTGAAAAATATAAGGAGAAAGATTCATTCTTAAAGAAGCATAAAATCTATAATTGTCGATTATTTGATTATTGTTATAGAAATCAGCCATATTCCAAGGTGATCTTTCGGCACTAGGTACAGGATCTCCAGGGTGTTCTGAATGAAATTGAAATATTGGAGTAAAAACAGCCAACTCGCAAGATCTATTGTATAGATCGGGTTCGGGAAGATCTCCACTGAAACCTGCTATATCCCATCCCCAAAACGGATTACCTGATAGAGAGACATTTAAACCAGCAATAATATTAGCTTTTAAAGCCTCATATTCCGAATCTTCATCACCAACCCAAAACAAGGTGTTATTCGGCGTATGGATATATCCAGATCGACTGAATAAAATAAGTTTATCTTTTTGAATTGATTTTGCAGTTTCAAAATATTTTTCAGGATATAAATTCCTTAATTGGGTGCTTTCTAGTTCTGAGTCAATTGAAATTAAATCTCGTCCCCATAAATGTTCCCCACCATCTGTTTTAAAACCTGCCACGCCTAATTCTTCCACTAAATATTTACGTTTACTTGCCCACCATTTTGAGGCCTCTTCATTGTAAAAATCAACTACAAAACTGTTTTCAAACCATCTTCCCTTTGGAATCCTATAGTGATCTCCATCCGCGGTTTTCAAAACATAATTAGCTTTTAGAGCATAATCAACATCATTTTTATGCTGTTTTTCAAATTGATCGTAGTATTTTAAAACCGGTATTTGCCATAGAATCAATTTGATATTTTTCTGTGTGAGTTCTTCTATCATCTTTTTTGGGTTTGGCCAAGGTTCTTTGAAATTAAAATCTTCTAAAGCAAACGCTTGTTCTCCGTTTTTTTCCTTATATTCAGCCCCATTAAAAATGTAAAATGTTTGCTCATCAGACCATGCTTCAATAACCAACACAGTAGCAGGAATGTCATATTCACATGTCTTTTGTACTACTCGTTCAATTTTTTTCTGGGAATTCCACTCATTTGCAGACATCCAAGGACCAAATACCCATATAGGAGGAACTTTGGGTTGAGATATTCTATATATGTTAGCAATAGAATCTTTCATACTCTCGTTTTCCCATAAATAAATTTCTATTTTATTCATCAAAGGCTGCCCTAATGTATCAATTTCTATTTTGACATCATTCAAAGAAAAATCCCACTTTGTCCTAAATCCTGTGTTAATAAGCATTCCAAATCCTATATTTGAAAACAAAAATGGAACAGGGGCGTATGCTCTTTCTCTTTGAACTTTATATTGATCAAAAACATGAACATATCTAACTCCTTCAGTTATCTCTAAATCCTCATAGTGCTCACCTAAACCAAAAAATTTCTCTCGATTTTTCCTTTTTACACAAATCCGAATGTTATATACATCTTTTTCATCTGTCAAAAATTCGATCTTATTAATTCTACTTTTATCTCCATTTCCTTTGAATAAAAGTTGTTCTTTAAAAACATCTTCTTTCCATTCTTTAACTGTGTAGCAAAACCAATCACTTACAAAAGAATTCTTTTTACCAGTTCCTACCCTTATCCTATATTCAACGTTTGTTCCAACTTTTACTGGAGGAATAAATCCATACCATTCTGCCATATCTCCAACATTATTTTGAAACTGAGCACGACTTTCATATATTTGTCCCTCACGCTTATATTCAATCCATGCTCTTTGACCTAAAATGGGCGTTGCTTGAAAATTTATTTTCACTTCATCATTAATAAGTGGATCCCTGGGATATCTTTCAATCCCAGGGAAGCTAATATATGGATCGTCCATTCCATAAGGTTTATGTATTATTTCCATATATTTTTCTCACTCTTCCTTTCAAAAATTAATTATTTTAATTTAATCGCCTTCTCAAGTTCAGCTTGAGCGTCATTTAAAGCCTGCTGTGGGGTTTTCTTTCCGTATCTTGCTGCCTCTAGATGCTTATCGATTATATCTGCTGCTTTTTGGTATTCTACTATTGGTGGTGGAGTTACTAAATAATTTAATGATTCGAACACTGCTTCTTTGTTATATGGTGGAGTATCTTTTTTGTATAATTCAATTATCTCTGGATACATTGCAGCTGGTAATTCCCAATTTGCTTTAACTCTACTTTCCGCAACTTCTTTACTAGAAGATAAAAACGTCATCCATTTGAAGGCTGCTTCAGTCTTTTTTGTATCTTTACTCATAACTAAACCGTTTGAAAAGAAATGGGTCGCCTTCTTTTTATTTCCAGGCTCTACTGCTATATCCCAATTAAAATCAGCTTTTTCTTTAAAAGTAGGAAATGCCCAGGAACCCGTAACAATCATACCCAATCTTCCAGAAATGAAAAGATCCCAATCTCCCATTCCAGCCATTTGGGCATCTGTAGGCATTACATTGTACTTTAATACCCTATCTACCATGTATTGTAAAGTTTCTACGTTTTCCGGTTTATTTACAGTAAAAGCAGTTCCATCTTCATTTAAAAGACTTCCATTATTTTGTTGAACCATTTTATATAATTCATTGAAGGTTATAGGCTGATATATACCGAATATCATTGGGTCAAGGGCCCTTATCTTTTGAGCAGCAGAGAAAACATCATCCCAAGTCCATTCATTTGTCGGATAGGAAACTCCTGCTTTGTCAAAAAGATCCATGTTGTATATCAAAATAACATTTGAAAAACTATAGGGAAGACCATACTGGGTGCCAGCAACTTGAAACGCTTCTAACGCGTTTTTATTAATTATACTCAGATCATAACCAGTTTGCTTTATCAATTCATCCAAATTAAATAGAACTTTTTTTGAAGCATATGTATTAAAGTTTTCATAATTAAGTTCAAAAACATCTGGGGAATTCCCGCCAGCTATCACTGTAGCTAACTTCGTAAAATAGTCACCAAAACCCACCGTTTCAATCTCAACTTTTATATCTGGATTTTGCTTCTCAAATATTTCTTTCCATTCATCTAAATATTTTTCATTGCCACCTGCACACGAAAAATTCATGAACTTAATAGTCGTAACCCCAAAACCTATCGAAAAAACCATAATTACCAATGCCACCAAAATAATATTTATAGTTTTCTTCATACTCACACATCTCCTCAACAATATATTTTTTAAACCTTTTTTCTGCAAAAAATGCACTCAAAATTTAAAAATCACCTCCTTTTTTATGATAAGTTTTAGGATCTGGCAAAGGTTACTTTATAATATAGAAAGGATATAAAGCTAATAACTTAGTTATTATCCCTTTATTCCTCCTGCTGTAAGGCCTTCTTCAAAATATTTTTGTGCAAAAGCATATACAATAAGGATAGGAATGATAGATATAAGTGCTCCAGCCATAAGTAAATTGTATTCTGTGGAATATTGCCCATTTAACATACTGAGAGCCACTGGGAGAGTCATCTTATTTTTATCAGTCAAAACTATAAGAGGCCACAAATAATCGTTCCAGGCACCCATAAAGGTAATAACCGCAAGAGTAGCTATACTTGGTTTAGAAAGAGGAATTATTATATTAAAAAAGATTTTCCATTGGGAAGCACCATCCATAACAGCTGCATCTATAAAATCATCTGGAATTGTCCGAATGTGCTGACGCAATATAAAAATACCAAAAATATTGAAAAAGGAGGGTAATATAATTCCTAAATAACTATTTAAAAGATGTAAGTTTCTTAATATAAGATAATTGGGTATCAACGTTACACTTCCTGGGATCATCATAGTAGAAAGAAATATTCCAAACAAAACTTCTCTTCCTTTAAAAGGCATCTTAGCAAATACATAAGCTGCCATACTTGCTGAAAAAACATTTATAAATGTTATTGCAAGAGATACTACTACGCTATTAATAAATGCCTTACCAAAGGGAAATATAGTAAACAACTTTGAATATGATTTAAAGCTAACTTTTTTTGGAATCCATTCTATCGGTATTGCAGTTAATGCTCCACTTTCTTTTAAAGATGTAGTTATCATCCAAAATAACGGCAGAATCATAAAAATAGACAGAATAATCATTATTAAATAATATAATAATTTAAAAATTAATTTTTTATGTTTCATAGTGAACCCACCTTTTTTGGAAAATCCACTGTAATACTGTAAACAAGAAGATAAAAACAAAAAGTATCCAGGAATACGCCGATGCATAACCCATCTCATAATACTTAAAGGCATAAGAATAAATCCTTTCCATAAACACTTCAGTAGAACCAAAAGGGCCTCCTTGTGTCATAATCATTACTTGTGGAAACAACTGAAAAGAATTAATGGAAGTAATAATTAAAACAAAAAAAACAGATGGAGAGAGCAACGGAAACGTAATTCTTAAAAACCTTTGAATCGCAGAGGCACCATCAATTTCGGCCGCTTCGTAATAAGAAGGATCGATTGCTTGTAGACCAGAAAGAAAAATTAGACCAAAATATCCCACATCTTTCCATAAGCTCGCTAGAACTATTGCTGGCATCGCCCATCTTGAATCATATAACCAATTTGGGCCATGAATCCCAAAAAACTGGAATATTGCATTCACAGGTCCATAGTAGGGACTCAATAACCATCTCCACAACATAGCTGCTGCAACCCATGAAGTTAAAACAGGAATAAAAAAGATCGTTCTAAATATGTTAGTAGCTTTACTCTTTACATTTAAAAGTAAAGCTACAATAAGAGAAAAAATAATTATAAGCGGGATATATAAAACCATGTAGTAAAGCGTATTTTTTAAAACTCTCCAAAACTCTTCACTATGAAGAATATTAGAATAATTCTCAAAACCCATGAAACTAAAGGGTGTCAAAATGTCCCAATCAGTAAAACTTAAAAAGAAAGAAAACGAAATTGAAAACACTGAGAATATTGAAAAAGCTAATATGCTAGGTAAAAGAAAAGAAAATATCGTTATGTTCTTTTTAGCTTTTTTAATCAATTTCATTATGATTCCTCCAAAATTCTTTTAGCCGTTTTTCTGAATATCAACATAAAAAATCTCTTCTTGAATTACTTTATAAATTCCTCCTAAAATCCAAGCATCTGCTCCAAGATTATCTATTTCAAAAGTTACTCTTTCACCCAAATTACCAAAAGCAGCAGTTTTTGCAAACTTGATAGATTTTTCAAGGAAATATTGTGAGAATTCTAAAGCTTCCCCGCCAATTAAGATACATTCAGGTGCATAGATATTAATTAAATTCTTAATAGCAATTCCTATTATGTATGAATACTCATCAAAAACCTTTTTGAATATTTTTTCATCTTCTTTAAGAGCTAACTTTAAGAAATCAATCTGAGAAGTTTCAAGATTTTTGTAATTTCTATAAGCTTCTTTCAGTGCTATACTCTTAGTCCTCTCATAAATTTTAGTAGCAAGCGCATCAAATCCTGCTTCTGCTTCTAGGCATCCTTGATTCCCACAACTGCATTTATTACCTTTATCTATAATTGTCATATGGCCAAATTCCCCAGCCCCTCCATTACCTGTATATAACTCACCATCGACTACCATTGAACCCCCTATTCCTGTTCCTAAAGTAATTACTAAAGCATTTTTATAATTCACTAATTTTCCCTTCCATAAATGAGCTATAGTAAAAGAATCAACATCGTTTATAAGATAGACTGGTGCTTTAAGGACTTTTTTAATTAAACTAGCAAATTTCACATTCTTCCAATTGAGAAGAAAGGAGTCAAGAACCACGCCTTTCACAGGGTCAACTGTTCCTGAAACTGCAACTGCTATACCAACTAGACTATTCTTATTCTGCTCTTCCACATAATTTTTTATTATATTAGAGATATTTATTGGATCAGCTTCTTCACCATAATCTAGGCGTGATTTTGCTAATACGTCTCCATTTAAGTTGGTTATCATTATGTATAAATATCCTACTCCTACTTTAACACCCAAAATGCTTCCATAATCCTTATTTATACAAAGTAAAATTGGTTTTCTGCCACCAGTTGAATCACTCTCTCCCATTTCAACTATTAAACCTTTTTGAATCAAACTTGAAACTATTTTCGTCACAGTACCGCTACTTAGCCCTGTTTTTCGAGCAAGTGAAGCCCTATCAATTTGTTTTTCTAGAAATATTGTTTTTAAAATCGTTTTTTCATTTATATCCCTTATTAATTCTCTGCTTCCTATTATAGACATTATTTTCTCCTTTATGTTATTATTAATGAAGTAATTTATCTCACTTACTTTCTTTACTAAGGAAAGTAAGTTTATTTTTATTATAGGTTATATTTAAAAAATAAGCAAATAAGATTAGGTAGAATGAAAGAAGATTAACGAAGATTAAATGTATTTATAACTGTTTAACTTACTTTTTCTCATAATTTTTACAATTTCGGGTTTCTTATTTTTAAAAAGTTTTATTCTTAGTATCGAAAAATTTATTAAACAGTTAGAAAACAAGGTTCGCTTATATAATATTATTAAAAATGGCATTAATTCATAAATTTATTAAAGCTACTTTTATTGGTTTGACAAAATGGTATTCTAACATAATCACATTTTAAACAATTTTGTAGCGTAAAGTACCATGATAATTTTGTTTTAATTTTTTACTCAATTAAATCTGCACAAGCTTGTTCGGGAGCTATGTGATTAATGTTAAATCCTGTACCCCATTCAAAACCCGCAATATTCGTTAGTCTTGGTATTATTTCAATGTGCCAATGATAGTAAATTTCAAGTCCTTCTACAAAAGGTGCTGTATGTATAACTAGATTAAAAGGAGGGTCATCAATCTTTTTCTCAAACTTTTTGGCTATGATTGAAATAGCTTTTGCCAGATCTTCAACTATGGGAGGATTTGCTTCTATACTTCCAAAATCATGGGAATGTTTTAAAGGTAATATCCAGGTTTCATAAGGAAATCGAGAAGCGTAGGGCTCAATTACTACAAATTCTTTTGTTTTGAACACAACTCTAACCTTTTCAGTTAATTCTTGGGAAATTATATCGCAAAATACACATCTTTCTCTAAAATCATAATAAGAATTGGCACCTTCTATTTCTGAACGTATTGTGATGGGAACCATTGGTGTTGCTATGAGCTGTGAATGTGGGTGGGAAAGGGTAGCTCCTGCTTCTCTTCCTTTGTTTTTAAATATTTGAATATATTTAATATTTTTATCTTTTCTGATTTCTTGAAATCTTTTAACATAAGCCCACATTATTTCTTTAATTTGACTTTCCGGCATCTTAGCAAGAGACGTGTTATGTTCAGGTGTTTCAATTATTACTTCATGATATCCATATCCTGTCATTTTATCATATATACCGTATCCTTGTTTTTTTAATTCGTGCTCTGTACTTAAGGCTGGAAACTTATTTGGAACAACTCTAAGCCACCAACCAGAAGAGTTTGGCTTTGAAGAAGGATCTCTGAAAGCTAAAACTTCAGGAGGGGTACTGTATTCATTTCCGTAATCAAAAGGGCAAAAAATTGTCTCTGGCTCTTCCACGTTCTTCTTAAAATCCATGGGCCTTTTTGACCTTTCTGAAGATATAATAACCCATCTCCTTACTATAGGATCTTTCCGCAGTTCTATCATTTTATATGCGCCACCTACCTATTGTAATTTTTTTAAGTCTTAGAATTTAACTTTTTTTGGCCATTGCTTTTTTGTAGAGTTCTATATATTCTTTTGCAGTTTTTTCGTATGAAAAATCTGCACTCATACAGTTTTTAAATAATATTTTCCAATCATCCTTTTTCTTTTGATGATAATAAATAGCTTTCAAAGTAGTGTATAACAAAGCACTTTCACTATATTCATAAAAACCAAAACCTGTCCCAGCTTTTGAAACTGGATCAAATTCCAAAACTGTATCTTGTAATCCTCCAGTATATCTAACAACTGGAATTGTTCCATATCTCATTGAGTACATTTGACCTAGTCCACATGGTTCGTATCTTGATGGCATGAGAAAAATATCAGATCCAGCATATATTTTTTGAGCTAAATCCGTATCAAAAGTAATATTTATGGATACTTTTTTTGGAAACTCATTTTCTAAGGACTTAAAAAAATGTTCATAAGTTTCATTTCCTGTTCCAAGAAGTACAAATTGCACATCGGCAAGAAGTAAATATTTTATCATATTTGTCATTAAATCTACACCTTTTTGCTCATATAATCTGCCTATAAAAGAAATGATCGAAGTGTTATTTTTTTGAGGAAGCTTACAATATTCTTGCAATTTTCTTTTATTTTTTAATTTGTCTTCATAAGTTTTTATTGGATAAAAAATATACGGATCTGTTAATGGATTGTAAATGGAGTAGTCTATCCCATTTAATATCCCATACAGATCATCAGATCGTATCTTTAAAATCCCTTCTAAGCCAAACCCATACTCTTTCGTTTGTATTTCTTTTGCATAAGTTGGACTTACAGTGTTAATCACATCGCTAAACATAATTCCGCCTTTTAATATGTTTACTTTTCCATAAAATTCTAAAGCTTCCATATTAAACAGATAAGAGGGCAACCCTGCTATCGAAAGTACATTTGATTCAAATAATCCTTGATATCCAATATTATGAATAGTTAACACCGTTGCCTTTTTTCGAAGTAAAACATCCTCATAATAATTGGTCTTTAGATACACAGGAATCAAAGAAGTATGCCAATCATTTACATTTATCACATTTGTATCCGGTTCAATTTCTTTTATTGTTTTTAAGGAAGCATCACAGAAAAAGGACGTTTTTAAAAATATGTTATCTTCATCATAAATATTTTTTGAATCAAATAGTTGGTCTGTTTTTATGAAGTATATTTTCACATCTGAGTTCGGTAAGTAGCTTTGATATACAGAAAAAGGACCTTTATAACTATGAGAATCTGTCACTAAATTTTCTTTAACCAATTTAAATTGAGAAACATCAAAATTATTTTCAATAGTTTTGTGGAAAGGCATAATTACATAGGATTCTGCTCCCGCTTTTTTTAGATATATAGGTAAAGCACCTGCTACATCTGCCAATCCTCCTGCTTTAGCGTATGGAGAAACCTCATATGACACATATGCTATTTTCACAAAAGAACCCCCTTACTTTGATATTCTTTTATTACCTATGTTACCTACTCTTGTCTTCTTCATAAATCCCTTCATATTCGATTTCTTGATCTTCTAAGATTTCTGAGATTTTATTTATATCTTTAATACCTAGTTTTAAACTAACCATTCTTTTGTTTTCTGATATCTTAGCGGTCATCAATGATAAAACATTGATTTTCTCTTGAGCAAACACGCTCAAAACCTTATTTAACTCTCCTGGTTCGTCTTTAATCTTTATAATCGCTCGTGTACCTGCCTCATCCATTGCAGAAATTGTTTTAAACGCTTTTAATAATTCAAAAAAGCCAAAGGTGCCAACAGGATACAGTTCACTATCAACAACAGGTAAAACTTTAACTCGATTATCTAACATAATCACTAAGGCATCTTCCACTAAATCATCATCAAATAGAAAACTATCAGTTGGATCCAGAATCTCTATTAATCTTTTATTTGGATCATAAGTTTTCAAAAACTCCATATCACTTTGCGATAAAAGATTATACAAAGTGCCGTCTCGTCTTATAACCATAAGTGCGTCTCCGATGGAAATAAGCCTATTTACAGCCTCCTGGATTGTTTCATAGTAGTCTATTTTTTCAAAATGAGTATTCTGCCATAATTTGATGTACATTTTCCGGCCCCCAATAACCATAAAGTTAAAGAATTCTATTTTCCTACAATTGAGACATTAAATATCCAAAAACTTTTGTATCATTTATTAAATTTTCGATCTTCACGTATTCGTTAGGCTGATGAGCAGTACCATCTTTTGTAGACCATACTACTGCAGGAAATCCCGCTGCTCTAACAATTGCTGCACATGTACCACCACCTATTCCTCCAACAAATGGTTCGAAGTTCCTTAATTCTTTTATACTATCTTTTAGCAGAAGGATTGATGGATGATCTTGTGAAGTTGGTGAGGCAGCCTTTTCTATATGGTAAGGTTCGATATTTATCTTAACATTTAACTTTTTTTCGAATTCTCTTGAAAGCTTTTTTAAGTCCTCGATCAATTCATCTATGTCATAATTTGGCAATATTCTTCCATCAAAGTATATTATGTCTGTTCCTGGAATTGTATTAACATTCTCTACATTAGCAACTTTTTTTGTTGGTTCAAAAGATGAATAGGGATAATCAAATAAGTCATCTTTTAAATTATAATTTTCATGTACGTACTTGTCACACGCCAAAGCAAATTCCATACCAGCACGATGGGCATTTATTGAAACATTAGGCATTGAAGCATGCCCTTGCTTACCTAGCGTAGTAATTTTTACCCACATTATCGACTTTTCTGCAATTTCGATAAAATCTCCTCTACTATTCCCTGCATCTGGTACATAGAACCAATCCTCTTTATTAAATATTTCTTGCTTCAGAAGATATTTTATTCCATAATCTGAACCTGTTTCTTCATCAGAAACTAAAGCTATTGCAATATTATTTTTTGGCCTAATTCCGAGGTCCATAATACTTTTTACTGCATATATAGTTGCTATTAGTGATGCACCATTATCTTCACTTCCGCGTCCAAATATCTTCCCGTCTTTTTCTACAGGTGTAAAGGGATCTGTTTCCCATAGACTCAAATCTCCGGCAGGAACTTTATCCATGTGGGTGACATACCAAATAGTCTTTTCTGGATTCTTCCCTTTATATATCGAGATAATATTAGGCCTATATCCATATTCAACCTCTTTGTCTGGGGCATCATATCTTTTAATCTCATCAAAAGCCCATCCTTTTAGTAAAGATTCTAACCATTCGGCTGCTTCTTTTTCACCAGGCCCCCCTGTTCTAGGATTAACTGAATTTATAGAAATGAATTTTTTACAACTATTAATGATTTCTTGGCTCAGAAAATCAACTTTTTTGCTTATCTTGTTTTTCATTTTTCCTTCCTCCTTTGATTAAGTTAATAGCTACATTTGAAATTTTAAACCGCTTTTTATTCAAAGGCACTCATGTAGCAACTCCTTACAGTTTTTGGGTTCTCCTACCAAAAGGGGGAGAGGGCTCAACCCTTGTACCTCTTATAAATTCAAAATCTTATTTTTAGAAAAATCCCATTTCTAAAATGCCTTCCACATAGATCTTGATGTCCTCGTTGAAACTCTAAAAATATATCTGTCTATGTTTTAACCGAAGTAGAAAAGCCTTGGTGAAAGTCCCGTATTTCCTACCCCTACCATCCTGAAGATACTCATTCCAATATTTCTAATGCCTTTGTCACTCTATCTCTTTTAAGATACTTAAGAGAATTTCTTCAAAATTATCGTTGTATACTATCTTTATTGGTTCCATTAATGTTTTTAAACTAACTATATAGCCAGCTTTTGGTTTGCCAAAATCTTTAAGTAAATATAAATAAAATTGAATTTGAAAATTATAATCTTTTATCTTTTTTGGATCATTCAAGTCTGAAAATTTGTAATCTAGAATCTCTATTTCTCCATTTTGAATTATTACTTTATCAGGAATTCCAAAAAGCATATATTCTCTGTCTTGATATTTTACACTTTTCATAAGTCGCCACTCATTTTTTATAATCTTATTAGGTTCTGGTGAAAAGGCCTTTTTAATTATTTCTAATTCATCAAACCCCTCTGGCAATTCTTTGTTCTCTATCATATTCTTTATATGGCTTAGATTTTGGGCACTGCATAATTTTTTGTGCAACTCTGAACCTTTTGTCAATAGCGTTTGCTCAGAGAACAATTTATCGGGTTTGAAGGTAAAAGATAAACTAATTTGGCTATCTTCCAAATCTTCTGCCATCTGTAATTCTGAAGGCTTAACTTCTTGAATTAAATAAGTAGGAGCTATATATTGCTTGTAAGCTAAATTTCTAAAATCTTTTAGATTTTCTTGAGGAACCTCTTTAAATAAAATATCGGAGTAAATTTTGCTAGTTTGTTCTTCTTCATCCTTAAGTTCTATATCAGCACTATCGATTACATCCACCATATCCAGATGCCCATCTCTATTAATTTCAAAAAAGTTATTGTAAGATTCTTTTTTATCCGCTGAAACTAAAATAGGAATAAGCAAATCTTTTGCCCTTGTTATACCAACGTAGGTGAGCCTGTGGGCTTCTGTTAACTCTAAAAAATCATTATTTTTAAACCATTTTAAAATCCAGTTATCACTTTCTTGAAATATTCCATCAAAAGCTCTATTTTTAAGAAGATAGTATCTTTTACCGTCGGCATCTGGCAGTGAAAATTCTATATCAACATAATCGTGAATTTTTTTAAATCTTATATCGTTATGTAAGCCCATCAATATTACTATAGGGAATTCTAATCCCTTGGCTTTATGGATGGTCATCACTTTTACACTATTAGAAGTCTCATCTTCAATAGAAGCTTCCTCTTCTGAAAGAGAGGTTGCGCTTTTTAAATATCTTACTAATTCTGAAAAAGAATTCGCTATATTGTTATAATTTTCAGCTTCATTCATTAGTTTTTTAACGTTAGATATCGCTACTTCTGGTTCACTTGTTAGTGATAGTTTTAAAAAATAGTTGTTTTCATTTATTATTCCTTTGAATATTGCAGCCGGGGTCAAATAATATTTAAGATCTTTATATTTTTTTAAAACTTCATAGCTGTTAACTATATCATCAGAAAACATGTCTTTTATTTTTTCGAATGTTTCAAAAAATGAACCTTCTTGGTATTGAACCAATTTTGATAAATCTTGAAAACTCATTCCTACCAACAGTGACATCATATATTTAACAAATTCATAGTTATTGTAAGGATTTTGAACACAACTTATAGCTACAAATATTGCTTGTATTTCTGGTCTGCTATAAAAAGATTTGCTTCCTGATATGTAAAAAGGAATATCATATCTTGAAAAAACTTCTCTGATAACTTTTTCAGAGTATTTTAATTCTTTTGCGAGTACAACTATATCCTTAGGTTCAATTTTTCTTCTTTCATAACTTAACTCGCCATTTGTTCTCACCAAAAAGTCATTTTCTTGACCTATCAATTTTTTTATTACTTTTGCAATAGTTTCAGATTCATACAAAACACGATCCTCCCTTTTACTCAACTTCATCTCTTCGTCTTCATTAACGGTCACATATTTAATTCTTTTTTTATCTGAATCTGTTAATGAAGGAATAACTTCATCTTCTCTGGGAGGAATTTCTGGAAGAAACGTGTCTCCAGAATTAAAGGAAAAAGATTCTAACAAAATGGGATCTATATCTTCCATCTTAATATTTTCCTTGTTGAATAAAACGTTTTCTGAAATAAAATTGGCAAAATCTATTATTTCTTTGTGAGATCTTCTGTTTATGGTAAGTTCTCCAAGAAGAATTTCTTCTGAAGAATTTTTTGAATCAGCTAAGGTCTTAGAAAAAACGGAGACATCCGCGCCTCTAAACCTATAAATTGACTGTTTTCTGTCTCCTACATAGAAGAAATAATTTTCCTTAGTATGTAGCTTATCAAAAATCTCTTTTTGCAAATAATTGGTATCTTGAAATTCATCTACTATTATATACTTAAATTTATCTTGATATTTTTTGAGAATTAAGGGCTCCTCAAATATCTCTAAAACTTTTTCTAACACAGCTTTAAAGTCATACATGAAAAGATCCACAGTCTGCTCTAAGAAGAATTCACATGCAATAAGAGAAATTATTCTCAATAACCACAAAATGTTTTTATATCTTTCGCTAAAAGATGAATCTGATAGCGGAAAATCTTCAATAAGGTTTACCCTTGAAATTTCTAATCTCCAGTTATTTATAATCTCATTTATAGCGTTTTTTAATTGGTCCAGTCCCATTTCTTTTAACATATATTTAAAAGTAGATTTAAACCTCTTTTTTTCTACTTCCAGTTCTTTTATGTATTTTTCTGTATTATCTTTTCTTTTTGTGGATAACGAGTTTATCCATTCAATGTCTTTATCTTCATATAATTCCAACACCAACCTTAATGCAGAAAAAACTGATTTTTCAATTTCTCTGTTTTTTTGAAAATCATTCATGATAATAAAATTTGGGTCGACACCTATTACTATATTGTTTTCTCGTATTATTCGAGAACAAAAACTATCGATAGTTCTAATCCACGATCTAGATAAATTTACTTTAATTTCATTCCAGTATCTAGTCCATTCAAGTTTGTCATAACCAGGAGGAGGATCATCTCTAGATTTTTGCAATACAGATTCCATTATTCTGTTTTTCATTTCAGCAGCAGCTTTGTTGGTGAAAGTAACAGCAAGTATATTTTCAACTATATCAGCGTTGGGAAAATTTGCTTCTAAAATTTTAAGGTAGTATTGTGTTAATAAATAAGTTTTGCCTGTTCCAGCTGATGCTGAGATGAAAAAGTTTCTATCAGGATTTTCTATTTCCCAGTATATATCCACTCTTTTTATACCCATTTACTGCTCAATCCTTTTAATTTTTTAATGTTTTATATTTTTACATTCTGCAATTATTATATCATACAAAGTTTTTTCATTTTCAATAAAAATAAATTTTACTAGACTACAAACTAAATTATTGTATTTCTCGAACATCTTTAAAAAAACGAGACGCCGTATTAGGGCGTCTCTTCCGACCGAACGGGGCCCCGTTATTGGAGATTATAGGGGCGCATATTGAGAGTCACGTACAAAATTTATACTCCGTTTTTTACTAATTTTATAAAGAAGCTCTTATTCTGTCGGTGCCAACTTGTGATTGAGGTCTTTCGTACATAAAATCTCTTGTCACTATTCCTTCTTTTATCTCAACTATTCTTTTAGCGTACTTTTCCACTATTTTCATGTTATGCGTTACCATGAGGATTGTTAAACCCATTTCAGTATTGATTTTCAAAGTTAATTCCATTACCTTCTCAACATTTTTTGGATCTAATGCAGCTGTATGTTCATCTAATAAAAGCAGGTCTGGATATGTGATTGCAGCCAAAATCATCGCAAGGGCTTGCTTTTGACCACCAGATAATTCTTTAACTTTTGTTTTTAATCTGTCTTCTAATCCCATATTTAAAGACTTGAGCAATTCCAATCCCTGATATTTCCCAAAAGAGAAGAACCTATTTCCTTTCTTTGATCCTAGTATTAAGTTCTCTTCGATGGTTAAATCAGGAAATACCCCTCGATCTGGTTCTTGATATACTATTCCTACATTTCTAAAAAGCTTATATGGTTTGGGGTGTTTAATATCTCTTCCATTTAATACATAATCACCCTCTTCTGGATGAATTTCTCCAGTTAAAATCTTTAATAGAGTCGTTTTTCCAGCTCCATTAGGCCCAATTATTGTTACATACTCTCCCTTTTTTATCGTTAAATTCAATCCATCCAAAGCTTTTTTTTCATTAGTTTGATTCTTATTATAAACTACTCTGATGTTTTTAAGTTCAACCATTTTCTTACTTCTACCCTCCTTAAACCTATAACTATTATTATAAACAGGGAGGTAACCAATTTCATGTCACTAGACTGAAATCCTATTGTATAACCATATCTCATCGCCAAAGCTAGAAGTATTTGGTAAACAACTGCTCCTATTACAGGACACATCATGTTATAAAACAAATGGAATCTTCCAAAAATTATTTCCCCTAGTATAACCGCCGCCAATGAAGTAACTACAATTCCCTGTCCCATGTTAACATCTGCAAAACCGCCGTACATAGAGAATAAAGAACCTGCTAAACCTGCATAGAAATTACCCAAAAACAGCCCCACAATACTCATTAATTCTGGGTTTATTCCTAAATTTTTAATGCCTTCTTTGTTTCCACCATATCCCCTCAATGCAATACCAAATTCTGTCCTAAGAAAGATAATAGTGCTAAAAACTGAAATCAAAACTATTAAACTTATTAAGATTGTTGAATTATATCCTGACTTTTCTCGAAATGGTGAAAGAGTTTTTTTAGTTTGTTTTGTTGTATCTACCTCTGAAATTGAGGTGCTTGATTTTATTCCCAAAAGATCGTCTAATTTTGTTTTTTCTGTATATCGAGCCTCTTCCATAGGTGCTGTTTCTTTTGGTACTGAAATGTTTGGTCCGTTCATAACTCTAATATTTATTGAATAAAGCATAGTCATTATTAATATACTAGCAAGGAGGGAATTAACTCCTAGTTTGTTGTGGATTATTGCAGTTAACACGCCAAAAAATCCTGCTAATAAGCCTCCAAAGACTAAACACAAAATCCAGGGTACTCCTACATACATTAAAGAAATGCTAACAGCTCCCCCTAATACATAGGACCCATCCGGTGTTAAATCTGGTAAGTCTATAACTCTAAAACTTATAAACACTCCTATAGCTGCCAAAGATGCTATTAGTCCCTGTTCTATTATACCTATTAAATCCATTATATTATCCTCCTACTACTTCGTCGGCTATTTCTAAGAATTCTTTGGGTATAGTTATTTTTAGTTTTTCCGCTCTATCTAGGTTTATGTAAAAAGTTAAAGCATCTGCACTGACTATTCTCGATTCTATCTCTGAAGGGCTTTTCCCATTTATTATATCTAGAACAATTTGTCCAGTTTCAACTCCAGCTCGATAATAATCAAACCCGAACCCTAAAACAGCAGTTTTTCTAGCTATATCAACGTCACCAGCAACCACAGGTATTCCTAACTTTTCAAATACTTGTCCAAGAATTTCAGCGGAAGATGCCACTAAATTATCTGTAGAGAGATAAGCAACATCTATTCTATTTGCATTAGCATGAAGCGCTGTGACCAGTTCATTAGCCGAAGTTCCTGTTATTTCGATTACATTTAAACCTACTTGACTTCCATATTTTTTTGTTTCTTGAGCTATAAATACAGAATTTGCTTCTCCTGGGTTATAAAGTACTGCCAAGTTCTTGGCATCTGGAAAGATCGTTTTAATAAGATTAACATGAGTCTCTACAGGAACCATATCACTTATTCCAACTACATTTCCGGGATTTTTGCCAAACTTTGGAATTAATCCTGCGCTTATTGGGTCTGTTACAGCACTAAACACTACTGGTTTATCTTTTATTTCGGTTGCTGCTGCTTGTGCTGAAGGAGTGGCTATTGCTACAATTATATCTGCATCAATTTTGAACTTTTTTGCTATAGCTATCGCATTTTGAAATACTCCTTGAGCACTTTGATGTTCAATTTGAACCTCTACTCCCGAACTTTTTAATACATCAACTACACCATCATAAATTCTATTCAGCGCAGGATGATCAACTATCTGAGTTATCCCTACTTTAACAACTGCAAAAGATAATGTAAATAAAACAACCACAAGCAACGTTGAAACTAATCTTTTCATTAAAAAGCACCTCCTGGAGTTTTTGAATTAACTATAAAAAAAGGGTGCCTACTTTTTGTAGACACCCAATCTGAATTCGCCTTCGCCTAATTATGACATAAAAAGGCATTGAAAGGCACCAAACTGGGTGTCTTTCCAATGCCAAAAGTAAAAGTATCCATTGTTTTTTATATTTTTTGTATTAACTTCAGTAATTTCATGTTTATGTGAAATTTTTTTCATGGTAACCCTCTCTTCACATAATATTAATTTTTCTTATTATAACACCTTAATTGAAACTTGTCAATAGAAAATAAATTTTTTTACAATAGATTTGAAAATAATCTACAAAAAGACTCGGTAAATTTGATTATCCAAGGGAGCTTTTCAAAATAATCTTGCGGTAACTTAGTACTTATTGATAAATCTTCCAAAAAAATCTCTTCTAATTCGGTCGTTTTTTCTTTATCATAAATCAATACATTTGCTTCATAATTAAGATCAAAGCTCCTTATGTCGATGTTTGCGCTTCCTACTGTAGAAATTTTCCCGTCAATCGTCAAAAATTTTGAATGAGTAAATCTATCTTTCTTGTAAAAATAAATTTCAACATTATCTTTTATCAACTCAGCTAAATACGTCCTTGAAGCAAAATAAACCATAAAATGATCTAATTTACCTGGAAACAATATTTTTATGTTTACTCCTGAGAGAGCAGCTATTTTTAAGGCCGTCATTATACTTTCTGGAGGTATGAAATATGGAGTAGATATATATATATGATCTTTGGCAGAGGTAATCATTTTATGTATTATCTGCATTATGCTAGGAGTTTCAGATTCTGGACCACTTGCTGCTATCTGTAAAATAGAATCTCCTTTTTCCTCCTGATCTTTATAGTATTTACTAGTGTTTAATTCCAGTTCTTTTTTTCCATCTAAAGTTTTTATTTTCTTAAAATCTTCTAAGAAGACCTTCTGAAGGCCATTCACTACTTCTCCTTCAACTTTTAAATGTACATCCCTCCAGTAACCTAGTTTTCCTTTACCTACATACTCATCTCCAATGTTCAACCCACCAATATAAGCCACTTGACTATCAATTACAGCAATTTTACGATGATTTCTATAGTTTACCTGTGTATTGATAAACTTTAATATTGGAGAAAGGAAATAAGTATATAATGCCAATTCGACACCAGCTTCTTCAAGATCTTTAATGTAACTTCTCCTCACCCGAGCTCCTATTTTGTCAATTATAAACTTTACTTCTACACCTTCTTTAGCTTTTTTTATAAGAAGGTCTTTTAATTTCTTACCTGTGGAATCTCCCTTAACAAGGTAATATTCTAAATGTATTGTTTCTTGAGCATTCTCGATTTCTTCAAAGAATGAAGCAAACTTTTCTTTCCCATCTTTGAATATCGTAACCTTATTACCAAAATATAAAGGAGATCTTGATGTTCTTTCTAAAAGATTTATTAATTGTAAGCAATCATAAGATACGTTACCCAAAACTTTCTCAAGTTTTTCTATTTCTTCTTCTGTTACTATTAACTTTGATTCTAAATCAATATCACTTGTAAGTTTGCCTTTTTTCCAATTTCTTCCAAAAAACAAATATAAAGCAAAGCCTAGTAAAGGAAAAATCGCAAAAACCAATAGCCAACTTATGGTCTTTTCTGGCCTTTTTCTTTCTAAAATTACCACAACTATTGCAATTGCAGCGTAAATCAATACAAACAATGTCCACAATTTCAATTTACCAGAAAAAATGTAATACATAGTTCTATTACCTTCTATTGATCATATTTTTGCATATCTTATAAACTTCTTCATGAATCTCTTCTATCGTTTTTAGTTCGCCATCATTTCTTAAACAATTAATTATGTGCCAACTATATTTTGAAGCTACATACATTGCATTTTGATAAGTTTTGTATATGTAATCGATATTTTGTTCATGTATATCTTTTTTGCCAATACCTTCCACTTTCTTTTCTCTATTCTTTAGCAACTCGATGCTTATCTCCGGTGGAATATCAAGAAAAATAACTAGAGAAGGAACTGGTAAGGTAAATTTGTTGAACTCTAAATCCCACAGCCAATCCAAAAAGTAGTCTTTTTCATCTTTTGTTTCAAACTTTGATGATTGATAGATCATATTTGAAGTTGTGTATCTATCGGCAATTATCATGCCACCTTTTTCGTAAAAGCTCTTTAATTCTAGATTATATGTTGCGTATCTATCCACTGCAAAAAAAGCAGAAGCAGCATACGGATTAATAGATTCTGCATCTTCTCCAAAATCTCCTCTGAGATACATTTTTATTAAACTGGAGGATGCACTCTTGTAATTGGGAAATTCAACTTTTATTACTTCTTCTTTTTCATGGATAAGCCTTTTATAAAGCAACTCTGCTTGAGTGGCTTTACCACTTGCATCCGTACCTGATTCAAGTACTATCAAAACACCCTTTTTCATATTAACCCTCATTTCATATCTTATTCTTGCATACTTCAATACTTAAAAATTATCCCGACTAAAGCGGCTATTCCAATATATACAACAGGATGCATCTTAAATCTTTTCATCAAAAGCATAATTATTCCAAATAAAATTATTGCTTTGAAATTGAATAAACTTAAAAAACTATTTGTTTGGAAAAATAAGTCTAAGTTAAAAAGTGCTATTTTAAAGACCTCAAAGCCTGCTGCACCAATTAATCCTATAACTGCTGGTCTTAAAGCATAAAAACCATGTTGCACTACAGGTTTTTCATGAACTTTCCCAAAATAACTGGCTATTAGTGTAATAATTATAACAGATGGTGTAACTATTCCTAGAGTAGCTATTATTCCACCGAAAACACCACCTGTCTTGTATCCAACATAAGTTGCGGCATTTATGCCTATAGGTCCTGGCGTTGATTCAGAGATAGCTATTATATCTAATAATTCATGGGAGGTTATCCATCCATATTTATCAACCAATTCTTGTAGAAAAGGAATGGTAGCTAATCCTCCACCAATAGCAAATAGTCCAATCTTAAAAAAAGTAAAGAATAATTTTATATAGATCACTTTGAATCTACCTTTTTATGCTTAATAATTATTCCAACTATGAACGAAATTATTACCACCCATATAGGAGAAACGTCCAAAAACGCAACAACAAAGAATGAAACTAAAAAAATAATTATTCCTATATAATCTTTCACTGCTTTTTGCCACATAGTAACTATAGCATTTAGTATAAGAGCAGCGACAGCAACTCTAATCCCGGCAAAAGCATGTTGAACAATCTGATAATTTTCAAATTGGTCAAAAAAAACGGCTATGATAGTGATAATAACAATAGACGGAAAAATCATCCCTAATGTTGCCACGATGGCTCCTATAATTCCTTTTCTTTTGTATCCAATAAAAGTGGCCGTATTTACAGCTATTATTCCTGGAGTACTTTGACCTATTGCGTAATAATCTAGTATTTCTTCATCAGTTGCCCAGCCTCGTTTATTTACAATTTCTTCTTGAATTATTGGAAGCATTGCATATCCTCCACCAAAAGTCAGTGCTCCTATTTGAGCAAATACTCTAAATAAATCCCATAAATCTTTCAACTATTTTCACTCCTATTTATTTAGAGAAACTAATTGATCAACTATCCATTTGGTAGCTCTGCAATCTTCTTCATTATACTTAAAAATTCTTTCTAAAGATTCCTTATCACCTTTTAAGTATAATCGATATTCTAAAATGACAGCAAATCCATTAAGTTCAGTATTCCATTGATAACCAAAATACTTACTTATATCTTTTAAAGAATAGGAAACAACCGGCAGTGTATAATTTTTACTTATTACTTCATATAAGTCTAAAGAATTTGCGATTATTTTGTTGATTTTTTTCCTAAATTCAGGATATCTATTACCTATCTTTTCTAGGGCTATAATATCACTTTTGTCATAATGTAAAAGCGTTTTATTCTTAGAAGATAAATAAGATATCATAACTTTAACAACTTTTGCTTCGTTGTTGCCTAGAAAAAAAGGAATATATTTGTCATTTTCTAAAAATCCAAATAAAAAATCTTTTCTCATGTAACTTTCTACATCAAAGACTATATAATCTTCTGGAAAATCAAATTTTTCTAGAGATATAATCTTATCTTCTAACAAAGATTTAAGATTGTAAAGCGGTTTTCTAAATTTTCGATCCATCTTTTCTATCTGATTAGTCTTTACTATTAATACGGGATCCAATTCCATCGATTTTAGCTCTTTAATTAGATTCTGACTGAAATTAGGAACTACAGATAAATCACCCTCTTCTAAAAATTCAAGGTGACATGCTTTTTTAATTTTACAAAACTTACAATGTGATCCATGTGATTTAGATGCCTTTTTAAGATTGTTAAAGTCTTTTTTTATCCATTTTTCTCTTAAAATAATATCACTTGGCGTTACTTCATAACTTGCATTAGATGTCTCCAAAACTATCCTTTTTATAGGAATATTTTTTTCTTCAAAATACCTATATACTGCATATATATGTAGCCAATAAGTTTTTTTGAAATTATTACCTAATCTGCTTATTTTGACAACATCATCATTTATACTCTCATAATTTGCTTGAACATCTATTTCTTCAATATTCACATTAAAATAGATTCCTTGCCTCTTATAAGTAGGTACAAAGTATCCACAATTTTTAAAATTTTCATAGTACAGTAAATCCATTATTCTATGCACACCTTATCTTTCTATTCATATAAAATTGTTATAATTAAAATTTATTTTTACCCTTTGTATAATTTTTCAATATCACCGATCTCATAAAAAAGCATTGCTAAATTTTTTAAAAAACCTAGTCTGTTTAATCTAATTGCTTCGTCTTCTGACATAACGAAAACATGATCAAAATATCTATCTATATTTTCTTTCAAAGAAAGAAGCGTTTCTATTGCTCCTGAATAATCTAATTTTTTTATATGTTCTTCAAAACGAGATTTCACATCAAGGTATTTTTGAAATAATATTTTTTCTTCTTCCTCTATAAATAGTCTTCCTTGATAGTTTAAACTATTATGGTTTTTTGAAATATTATTAACCCTTTGGAATGCTATTAAAAAGTCTTGGAATTCTTCTTTCTTTAAAAATTCATCTAACGCCTTAGCAGATAAATAAGCTCTAAGAGGTTTATATGAATTTATTAATACTGCATTTATTGCCTCTTTAGAAATATCTTCTTTTTCAAGTATTGTAGCCAATCTATGATCTACAAAATCTTTTAAAACTTCTTCTTTCCCCTTTAAAGATACGTCTTGTCTGTTAGTTTCTAAATACGTTTGCTGAGCAATATTAAACAAATTATTAAGATCGAGATCCCATTCAAGAGATATCAATATTCTCAATATTCCAAAAGTCTTTCTTCTTAATCCAAAAGGATCTTTTGAGCCGGTAGGTATTTTGTTTATACCAAAATAACCAACTAAATCATCGAGTCTATCTGATAAGGATACAATATTTGATATAAGATTTGTTGAAATTTCATCATTTTCTGAAATTGGTTTATAGTGTTCTTCAGCTGTTATATATACATCTTCTTCTTCACCTTTATGCTGGAGATATATCCTTCCCATTACTCCTTGAAGTTCTGGAAATTCATATACAACCTTTGATGGAATATCAATTTTACACAATAACCCGGCTCTTTTAACCGTACTTAGATTTTTAAAATTTAACATCTGGGCTATTTTCTCTGAAATCCTTGAAATACGCTCTACTTTATCCCGGTAGCTTCCAAGTTCTCTTTGATATGTAATTTCAGAAAGCTCTGTCAACCTTTCTTCAATGTCTACTTTCAAGTCGTCCTCAAAATAGAAAGCTGCATCATCTAATCTCGCATTAATAACCCTAGTGTATCCATTTATAACGTTTTGTTCCCTTCCAAAACCATCTTGGAAAGATATAAATATATTTAATAACTTTCCGTTTTTGAATGCCACAAAACTTCTTTGATGATGCTTTATAGTAACTGTTACAATTTCTGGAGGTAAGAACAAATTTTTTTCGTTAAAACTTCCTAAGACTGCTGTTGGAAACTCTGTCATTTTTGCAATTTCTTCTACCAGATCTTTGTGTTGTTGAATAAATATGGTAATTTTATTCTCTTTTTCTAACCTTTCTATTTCTTTTTTTATTTGTTGGATTCTTTCTTCATAAAAAGGGATTACATTTTGGTTTCTAAGCTGATCAAAAAAATTATCTATGCGATTTACAACGATTTTTTCACCGAAGAATCTGTGACCATAACTTATATTCGACGATTTTTTGCCAAATATCTCGAAAGAGAGTATTTCGCCATTGTATAGACCTAATATCCAATGAACTGGTCTAACAAAGGAAAATTCTCCCGTTCCCCATCTCATCGGTTTTTTAAATGTCATTTTTGTAATAACTTCAGGAATTATGTTTTCTAAGACTTTTTTAGTAGATTCACCTTTTTTAACAAGCTCTGCGTATGCGTAATCTGAACCATTAAAATCTTTGAATCTTATCTCTTCTAAGGGTACCCCAACACTTTTCGCAAAACCTTCCAGAGCTTTTGTAGATTGATTTTGTTCGTTAAAACAAATGCTTTTGGGTGGACCCTTTCTCTCCTCCTTTTGGTCTGGCTGTTTTAAAGGTAAACCTTCTATGTATACCCCAAATCTTCTTGGAGTTATAAAAATCTCCAATTTATCAAAAGTGATATTGCTCTTCTTTAAAGATTCTCTAAGATTTGAGTCAAGTTGTTCAATTATATTATCAAATTCAGTCGGCGGAAGATCCTCAACACCTATTTCAAATAAAGCTTTATTCAAAATCGACAACCTCCATATTTAAACTTTCAAGATAAAAATTAGCACATCTCTTCGCCATATCTCTTATATCTAAAATATATTTTTGTCGTTCATTCACCCCTATAGCATTTCGTGCATCTAATAGGTTAAAAACATGTGCGCATTTTATCATATAATCATAAGCAGGTAGATATAAATTGCAATTCAAAAGATTGCTGAATTCTTTTTTATATAGAGCATACAGAGTTTTAAGCATTTCTGTATCGGCTATTTCAAAATTATAGTACGAAAATTGTTTTTCATTTTCTTTGTATAATTCCTTATATTTGACATTTGCATTCCATTTAGTTTCATAAACATTATCTAAACCTTGTAAGTACATTGCTATTCTTTCAATACCATAAGTAATTTCCACAGGTATGTACCCTAAGGGAATTCCTCCCATTTGCTGAAAATAAGTAAATTGGGTTATTTCCATACCATCAAGCCATACTTCCCATCCAACACCCCAAGCCCCCAAAGTTGGTGATTCCCAGTTATCTTCCACAAATCTTACATCGTGTTCTCTAGGATCTATCCCCAAAACTCCTAAAGAATCAAGATAAATATTTTGAACATCTTCGGGAGAAGGTTTCAAAATTACTTGATATTGATAAAATCTTTGCATTCTATTTGGATTTTCTCCATATCTTCCATCAGTCGGTCTTCTACAAGGCTGAGCATATGCAACACGCCATATATTGTTGCCTAAAGACTTAAAAAAAGTAGAGGGGCTGTATGTACCTGCCCCCATCTCTAAATCATAAGGTTGATCTATGATACAATCTAATTCTGACCAAAACTTTTCTAAAGTCATGATCACATCTTGAATGAACAATTTTATTATGCCTCCATTATTCTACAGATATTAAAAGTGGATAATGTTTTTGACCACCATCATGTATTTCTATTTCAATGTTGGGATATTTTTTCGTTAAATTTTTAACGATTTCATCTATTTTTTCTTTATTGGCACCTTCTCCATAGATAATGGTAACAATTTGATATCCTTTTTTTATCAATTCTTCAAGTATTTTTTCTGTTTCCTTGTATACATTCTTACTATGTGCTTTTAAATCTTTACCAACAAATATTAAGTATTCGCCTTTTTTTATTTTTTCACCATCGATTTGAGAATCCCTTATGGCATATGTGACATTTATAGGCACTATAGATTTAACGTAACTCATCATAGACTCCACTAACTCTTCCTCTTCAAGATTATCATCAAATCCAAGCATGGCACTTATTCCTTCTTGAACATGCTTTGTAGGAATTACTACTATTTTCTTATCTGTAAGTTCAGAAACTTTCTCAGCAGTCATAATAACGTTTGGATTATTTGGGAGTATTATAACTTTCTTATGTGGAAGTCTATTCACTGCATCAGCAATATCTTTAACACTTGGATTAACTGTTTGACCCCCTGCTACAATTTCATTTACCCCCAAACTCTTGAAGATTTGAGTTATACCTTTCCCTGGTGAAACCGCGACTACTCCCCAGTTCTTATTGTTTGAATTAATGTATTCCCCAACTAATGCATGTTCTATTTTCTCCGAAGAAGCTTGTAACTCTTTTTGTTCTTCCAAAACGTGTGTATGTTGACTTTTCATGTTGTCAACTTTAACTTTCATCAACTCACCATATTCTAGAACCTTTTCGAAAACAGCTCCTGGACGATTAGTATGTATATGGAATTTTAACATATCATCCTGATTGACTAAGACTATTGAATCACCTATACTTTCAAGAAAGGCTCTGATGCTCTCCGAATCACTTTTCTTTATCGGGGGTTTGTAAAATTTCACAATTCCCTCGGTACAATATTGGAATGTTAACTCCTCATAAGCAATCCTCGCTATTTGTTCAGGAGTTGCTTCTTCTAAAAATTTCAAGTCTACTTCTACATCTCCGTGGATAGCATCTCTCATACCTTTAAAGATATAAGCAAGTCCCTTAGCTCCCGCATCTACTACATTTGCGTCTCTTAATTTTTTTAAGTATTTTGGAGTTTCTTTAACAATTTCAAAAGAATAGGCTACAATTGCATCGAATAACTTTAGAAAATCTTCTTCATCTGCCATTGTCTCTTGCAACTTTTCTGTAAGCCTTCTAATCAAGGTTAGCATAGTTCCTTCAACTGGTTTCATGACGGCATTATACGCTCTTTCTTTTGCACTATTCAATGCCTTTAAAAAATCTTGGGTTGTAACTCTTTTCTTCCTTTCTAAAACTTCTGTTATTCCTCTAAAAATCTGTGACAAAATAACTCCCGAATTACCGCGTGCGCCCAGAAGCAATCCTTTTCTAAGCGCTTCCATCATTTCTTTCATGTCGTTTTTATTTTCAACCGCATCCATCCACTTACAAGCCTCAAGCATGCCTGCTAACATATTGCTTCCTGTATCTCCATCAGGTACAGGAAAAACGTTCAACACATTAATTTCATCTTTATGCCTTGCTAATTCTTCGGTTCCTTTTTTTATAGCAAGGTATATATCTTTAGCATATAAATATTTTTTCATTTCCATACACCTTTTTTAGCATTTTAGACCGGAGACGTTCACGTTCACCTTTAAATTTTCGATGTTTAACATTGTCTTAACCCTGTGATGAACGTTTTCCTGGATGTTTTGAGCGACTTTTTTTATAGGTAAACCATATTCAAGAATCAAGTATAAATCAACAATTAGATTTTCTTCATCTTCAGAAACATTTATCCCTTTTTCTTCACTTTTTCCTAGTATTTTGTCAAAGAAACCTGATTTTCCGTACATTTCTACGGCACCATAAGATTCGACTACTGCTTTATAAACCAACTCTCTTATAACATCATTCTTGATGTCAATTGTCCCATATTCTGTTTCTATTAACATAAAATTCACCTCCGTAGTTTTGGCTTTATGTAAGACCACTCAAAACCCCTGATAAATAACCTACGACCGCGTGGTAATCTCCACTCTTTTCTCCACTAGTAATATGTTCAACTATCTCCACTTTTGTAAATCCAACACTTATAGCAGTGGCAACAGTTCCAAATCCGCACATTGATATATTATATCGCCGAATAGAGTCATACATTGCTTCCAGATCTAAATTTTTAATTGCTTCAATTATTTTATTGTCTTTTTCTATCGTTTTTTCATGACTTTCATAATGGTTCATATCAGTAGAAGCAACTATTAAATCTCCTTCTTCTATTATCTCTCTTATAATCTTTCCAAGCCTTTTGGCAGTCTTAAGACTTTGATCCATCAAACATATAGGGACTATTTGAAAATCATTATTTAAAATATACTGAAGAAAAGGCAATTGAACTTCTAAAGAATGTTCTCTAAAATGAGCAATTTCATCGTTAGGTTGATTTATTTTTTCAATTAAATATTTTGACGTTTTATCATCTACTTCTATCAACCCTAGTGGCGTTTTCCAACTCCCTTTCTCATAAATTGATATAGGAGATCCTAATCCTGTATGATTAGGACCAATTAAAAAAACTCGATTAGCTTTGCCTTCTTGAAATACTTTTTTATAGGCTTTTGCAGCTGTTGCTCCAGAATAAACATAACCTGCATGTGGAACTATCACTCCACTGGGCGGCATCAATTTATTTAATTCAGGAGCATATTCTTCTCCAAAAAAATCCGCAAGCATCATTTTTAATCGTTCTGGATTCGAAGGATAAAAAGCCCCGCAAACTACCGGTTCCCTTACCATTATTAGGCCTCCTTAAATTTAAACTCGGATTAAAAATGATCACCAAAATCTGGTTGATTTAACGCTTCCGCTCTTATTATTATTATCAAATCATACATACTCTCTGTAGTCTCATAGGTAGAAAAAAGTTTCCCTAACACCGGAATGTCTTTTAGAATCGGGATACCTTTTTCCTTTTTTACTGAACTTATAAAATTTAAACCTCCAATTTTTATGAATCCCCCACTTGGAATTATAAAATTACTTTTTATACTTCTTTCGTCTATAATGTTTTTTTGTTCATTTTTTAGTTCACTTATACTAATTTCTAAATGAGTATTAACCATTTTTGTTATTGTATCATAAGTACCGTTTACATCCATTTTGAAACCTGATTCTATTTTAGAATAAATCTTTCCCTCTTCATCAAACACAGGAACAGATATGACGGATCTTATTGTCGCTGTATCTCCCTCATTTACATAAACTTCGGGCTTTGAAACTAAAAAAGCCTTATCTTTATTATTATTAATTATACCATCAATTCCAAAATTTTGCTTAGTTAGGAAATAAAGTTCCTCTATTGAGAATTTTTCTATATTTTGTCCTGAAAATACAAAAATTTCAAATTTTAATAATTTTCCTTTTTCAAAAAATCTAATAGTATTTTCATCTACATAATGATAATTTATACCTTGAGACAATAAATAAGGCATTAACGTTTCCATCTTTAAATCAAAATTATTTACTATAATTTTTTTGTTTTGATTGAAATCATAGATAATATTAATTTTTTCAGTTTTTGCAACGTAAGAAAGCAAATCTTTTAAATAAATTTCTCCATATAATTCATTGCCGCTTACCGCATTTTTGATATCTTTTATCAAATCACTTTTATCTTCTTCATACTCTAAAATGTATATTGATTTATCATCAAGATTCTCTAGTTTTGAATAGTTTATTTTTTCACTCAGTAGTATTTTATCAAAAATTGGTGAATTTTTAGCATTTATAACAGCAAGTTCTTTTCTTATAGTAGTTACAGGAATTTGAACATCATTTTCATTTTCAGAAAATGATACATTTATTAATTTATTTATTTCTTCAGAAATTTTTAAAGATAACTCATTACCCAAAAGAAAATAATTATTTTTATCTAATGTATATACTTTAACGCTTGTTACTTGGCTTAGAAATGAAAGATCGTAGTTAGAATTCAGCACAATATACTTTTCAGAAATTCTATTTTCATTGTCTTCTTCTTCTAATTCTAATTCATTAACTATCCCCTTAGGTATTTTATTCAAGAAATCAACTAATTCATTGATCTTTTCGGTTTCGTTTATATCTGCTAGAACCGCATAGTATTTGCCCTCAAACCCAACCACTCGACAATCAAATAGTTGTTTCAATAGTGACAAATCGTATTCCGATTCAAAAAAGAATAGCTGAGTATCATTTTTGACTTCTGTATTACTAACTTTTCCATGATCATCATCTTTCTCAAGAAATTTTATTTCACTTTTTTCTCCCTGATTTTTTAAATTGCTTTCTATAAAAATTGGTAATTCATTTTCAAACACTTTAGAATTTTTCCCAATAAAAACCGTATTCTCATCATAAAAAACAGCGTTTAAAGAATAAATCTCTTCTAAAATTCTTAAAAAGTACTCTAAATGTAGTTGAGTAGTGTTAACAGAAAATTCGACATCGGGTATCTCGCTTGTCTTTATCCAATGCCAACCAGCATAATCAAAAATTAATCCTATCGCATCTGTTAATCTCAATTTTTTAAAACTTACTTTTTGGAATGTATATGGCTCATATCCATAAAAAAATATAGAATCTTCTTTAATGTCTATATTAGTTATAGGATATAACAATTTAATCACCATGACATTTTTGGAAGTTGAAACTTCTTTAATCGGGCCTTTTACTATTTCATAAGCAGCATCTTCAAAAATATCTTCTTCAAATATAAACTTATAAACTGTTTTTGAGTCGTTAAAAGTATAATTGAACTTTTTATTTGTTTCCAAAAATATCACATTTGCATTTTGCTGAGGCTCATAATCCAAATAAATACAGAAAACATACGACGTAAAAAAAATAAAAATAATTCCAATAAGTAACTTTTCTTTTGTTTTCATTTGTGTTTTCACACCTACCTAATTTTAGAAATTGTGTTTGATAAGATACGCCTTATTAATTCAAAGTTTTATAGAATTACTTTTTATTTTTATATCGTAACAAAAGAAGTAAGGAAAGATGATTCCAATAATCCTTTTAATCAAATCCATGTTTTAATTAAACCTACGGTCTTAGGCGAGTGTGTTCCCCTGTAATCATTGTTTTATATGACTAGAGAAAGAAAATTAGAATAGCTTTTAAAAAAGTGCTTGAAATTCATTTTGCTGAGTAAATATAAGTATCCCATCTTCGAAGATTTCTAAAATTATATCTTCTCCTAACTTTTCTCCAACGGAAAGTTTCATTAAAGAGTCAAAAAAATAAATAAAAGCATTTGATCCACCATTCAAACCTTCATATAATCCCGCAAATTCTACACCTGGTTTTTCGTATCTGGGAAGATCTTCCTTGTTGTTCCACAATTCATTAAATTCTATTGTTAAAGATGATAAAGGATTAAAATCATAATGGAATTTAGGTTCATTAGGTTCAAAATTAGAATTACTTACATAACTAAATTTTGGAGGGGAAAAAATCACGGAAAGGTTAAACGTATTGGTTAAGTTTAAAAAATCAAAATCTTCCCTTTTTAAAGTCAAATGTTCGATCAACAATTGCACATTAAAAATCCCATACAACTCTTCTTGTATTTGTGATGAATAAAAAACTTTCTCCAAGTTCCCACTAGTGGAAAGCTTAAAAAAATCGTTTTCAGATAATTTCAATTCATAATTTTTCACAAAAATAAAGGTTGTAAGTATAAGAACAAAAATTATTGCATACTGTTTAATTTTTATCACCTATTATTTTATTGATTTATCTGAAGAATTACATAATATTCCTCATTCATTTTAAATTTGCTTATCTCTAAAATTTCATATTTTGAAACGATTTTCTCGGTAGGATCTAGAAAAGTGGAGACTTTAGCTTTTATACCACTAGAATAAGAATAATCAAATTCAATGAGATAAAGATTATTATCTATTAAAAACTCGAAAAATTCTTTTATTTCTTTTCTTTGCTGGTCTACACGCTGAATATAGCTGTTGTATTGAGTTTCATAATATTGTTGTTGAAGTTGAAAAGAGTGATAAGTTCGATATTTATTGTAAACTTCAATGATCAAGAGTATTGAGAAAAAAATTATCAACATCATAAATGCATATTTAAGCCACTTTCTTAAATTAGATTCTATAAAGAACATTCTTTGAATCCTCCAAAGATTCTATCGCCAAAGATTTTAATTCATCATCGCTTAAAATAATATTAGCTTCTTGGTCCACAATAATTCCAGAAAAACAATATTCATGATTTCTAATAAACTCATAATTATAAAAACTAGTCTTTACAACATACTTCCCCTCTTTTAAAGTCATCACTTTTTTTAAAATTAGCGCCTGTACAGGGAAAAACAGATCTACAAAAAATGAATATTTATATTTTTTGTAATCTTTCATTGATAGCACATAATAATAAACTACATCTGACACAAATATTTTTTTAAAAAATATCTGCTTTTTAGTTATTTCCTCAAAATATGTTTTTCTGAATTGAAATTCATTCGGAAAAGGTTTTATGAATGAATCAATATGATCTATAACAACTTTTTTTCTATTATAATTCAGTTTTATCATTTTATAACCTCCGACATATTGTTTCGGCTTAATTATGGAAGTGTAAGAGCACCTGTTACAGGCACAACATTAAATATGGGCCTTCCTTCGCTATTTACAATTCTTCCTCCCCTTCCTACTATATGTCCAAAACTCCAAAATAGATTTTTATTTTCATTTGAATTTGATTCAATTCTATACCTTATGTCATTTGTAATAAACTTAACCTTTCCCTGTATTATTTGAGTAGAAAATATCCCATTGAGGCTATTTTCGCCGTAGTGTATTGAGGCACTCCTTGTTTTATAAACCACTTCTGAGGCTATAAATTTCTCAGTTAGGTCATGAAATAATTGCTGAATAGGATAAACAACCAAATAACCAATTATTCCGAAAAAAATTATTTCAATAAACAGATACACCATAACTTCCATAAGCAAAAATCCTTCATTTGAGGATCTACTTACTTTAAATTTCAAAACTCATCCCTCCTAGATAAACATTAGAGTAAATCTCAA
Source organism: Thermotogota bacterium (assembly GCA_029780115.1). Taxonomy (GTDB): domain Bacteria; phylum Thermotogota; class Thermotogae; order Petrotogales; family Petrotogaceae; genus Defluviitoga. The sequence continues at coordinate 173,502 of JAKOZG010000027.1, read as the reverse complement.
AAGCTAAACTAACAACAATTAAAGACAAGAAAATTATTAAAATTGGTTCTAACATTTTTAGTAATTTTTCAGAGGCATTTTTAAATGAAGAATAATAAAATTTTTCTAAAAAATCAAATACCTCCTTGTAATCTCCTTTCCATTTGGAGATACTCATAGTTAAAGAAAATTCTTTTATATCTTTTATTTTAGAAAATACTTCATTAATATCTTTTCCTTCTTCTAAATCAATTGAAACTGTTAAAAACTTAGAGAGTATATATTGAGATTTAGTATTAGACAATACCGTATCAAGTGAATTATAAATAGTCAAACCACTTTTTATTAAAAGATTGATTTCTCTTGTAAACGTAAAAAGTATGTAGTTTTTATATAAGTATTTTAGTATCGGTATCCTAGTCCATATTATATCGTTATTTTTTCCCAAGATTAAAATTATCAACCCAACTAAAAAACTTATCAACATAAACGTTAATAAATATGTTGATAAGTTTAGATTTATTTCATAACCTAGCAAAGTTGAGAATTCAGGAATGATGAAAAATTTTAATAGTACCAAAATTATCATTATAGAAGAAAAAACTAAGAAAGGATAAATTATTGATTTTTCAACGCTTTCTCTAGATAGTTTTACATTCTCATAATAATCTTTAAGATTTGCAAGATTTTTCCTTAAGGCATATGTTGTTTTGGATATACTTAATATGTACTTAAAATATTCATCAAGTTCATAAAAATCAAAGGAAGTTTCGTAATCTAAACCTTTTCTCACCATAAAATAACTTTTAAACAATACCCCTCTTATGAACTTATCAACTTGGTCGTTGAAAACTAAAAAACTTAATCCATCAAACAACGTTAAACCGGAGCTTATAAGTAAATATAGGTTATCAACAATTACTTTCATTTTATCAACATTGAACTTTTTTGTTGAAAAATAAAAGTTATCAACACGAATGTTGATAACTTTTACTTCTAAACTTTCTAAAAGTTCGTGTATTTCTTCTTCTTCGTTTAAAAGTAGATAACATGGATATTGCTTATTCAAATAAGAGTCATATAACTCAACTTTAAAAAGTTTTTTCATTCTTTTCCTCAAGTTTTAATATTTTTACGTTGTTCGTTTTTGTGAGTGTTTCGAGACAAATATCATAAAAATATTTACTTCTCATAACTTGAACAGTTTTATAGGTTCTTTGAATCGTTGAGTGTCTGTAATAATCATAATCTAGATCATAAATATCTATATCTTCGTAATCTAGTTGTAAAAGAGAATAACATGGCGTTCTCGATAGGGAGGAGGTATTGTACCACCAATCAAATGGAGGTCTTACGCCGGGGAAAAGCGTGGAATAAAAGTAAGCGTCCTCCAAAGTCTCAACTTTTTTTAATCCTATCTCTTCGGTTTTTAAATTTATCATTTCAATTTCTAGATTAAAATCTATCCAACTTTTGTCCTTGATTTCATAATTAAAATCACCAAAATTTTTTGAAAGTTGAATACAATTCCTAATATTTCCTATAAAAAAATAATCTTTATCGATTTTGTTTAGAAATGGGGTTATCTTACAAAGAATCTCATTTAGAAGTGAAATCTTTCCAAGTTTATAACAACTTAAACAAAACCCCGTTAATCCATTTGTAATAACTCTATCATACTTAGATAAATCTAAATCTTTGAGATTTTCTGCGGCTTTGACACCATTCCATCCAAAACCACCTGTAACTAATATCATACCAATTTCTCCAATATTTCTTCTTTTCTATCTACTACTGAGTTCCTTCCTAACTCTATAAGTTCTTCAGTTTGGGTGAAATCTAAAGTGTTGAAGTTTTGAGTTGGTAATTCTATAATAATATCCGCTTCTTTTTCTGTGATATTTTGCAAAATATTTTCTCTTACACCATCTATCCGGTCAAATGCATCTGCAGCATTTTTCACTTCGTTATAGTTAATTTTTTTTGATAGGAGTTTTAGCCCAACAATTTTATCTGCTCCTAACCTTTTGGTTGTTCTTATTGGTAGAATTTCTAACACTCCACCATCTGTATATTTTTCACCATCAATCTTAACAGGTCTAAAAACTCCCGGGATTGCCATACTTGCTTTTACTGCAGGCAAAACTTCTCCTTCCGTAAATACTTTTAACTCTCCATTTCCAATATTCACAGCAGTACACGCAAACTTTATAGCCAAATCTTCAAACTTCAATCCTTTTAAGATAGCTTTTAAAACCCAAAAATAAATAAAAGACGGTAAACTAGCTGGCAATAAATTAGCCCCAAAGCATCTAATAAAAGGTTTTATCTCTTTTGAAGATGGCACTTTTTTTATTAAAGTCATCTTTTGCAATTTTAAAGCGTATTCATACAATAAATCCGTATTTCCTAAGGCTGCATAACCGACTCCTACTAGAGAGCCTATGCTAGTTCCTACCACCATATCAAACTTTATTCCCATCTTTTCTAATTCCATTAAGGCTCCAACATGTGCAGCACCTTTGGCACCACCGCCTGACAAAGCTAACGCTTGCAAACTTACTCCTCCAAAAAATTAGAAATATTTTTTATTACTTCTTCAACTTTTTTAACTTCCTTGCCTCCAGCCTGGGCAAAGGTTGGGCTTCCTCCACCTCCACCACCCAAGTAGCGAGCAATCCTTTTGGCTATATCTCCGGCATTAAATTTATTAACAAGGTTTTTTGAAACTTTTACTATAAAATTAACACTGTTTTCATTATTTTTGTTAAATAAGATCACTACACCGCTACCTAATCTCTGTAATAAAATATCCGCAGTGTTCGCATGAACATCTTTGTCAACGTTTTCTAAAATAGCAACTACTACTTTTTCATCTTTTACAACTAAAGGATTTTCTAGAAATTTTTCAATCTCCTTTGATGCTAGCTGAGATTGCAATCTTTTAATTTCCTTTTCTTGTTCTTTCATAAGCTTGATTAGTTCATCAACCTTACTTTCAACATTATCTCGTGGAACCTCTAATTTAGAAGATAGAGTATTCACTATTTTCTCCAAATAAGTTGTATATTTTAGGCTTTCCATGCCAGTAATAGCTTCTATCCTTCTTACTCCAGATGAAATAGAATACTCAGAAATAATTTTAAACATACCTATTTCTCCAGTGTTAGAAACGTGAGTACCACCACATAGTTCTCTTGAAAACTCATTTATTTCAACTATCCTTACTGTATCCCCATATTTTTCTTCAAAAAGGGCTATAACATCTAAATCTTTAGCTTCCTCCAAACTTTTTATATGAGTAACTACAGGCAATGCTTTTTGGATTTGTTCGTTAACAAGATTTTCAATTTCTAAGATTTCGTTCAATGTTAAGGGTTCAAAATGAGTAAAATCAAATCTCAACCTTTCGGGTTCCACATATGAACCTGCCTGCTTGATATGACTTCCAACAACTTTTCTTAACGCCGCATGAAGAAGATGTGTGGCAGTATGATTCTTTTCTGTTGCTTTTCTAAGTTTTTCATCAACTATTAGTTTAACTTCATCCCCAACTTTCACATTTCCTCTTTTTATTTTTATAAAATGAGAGATAACTGTCTCACTAATAAATTGAACATCTATAACTTCGGCTTCAAATTGGTCTGTAAAGATCATTCCTTTATCGGCAACCTGTCCGCCTTTTTCTGCATAAAAAGGCGTTTTTAAGAAAAATACTTCTACTTCTTCCCCTTCTTTCGCCTCTTCAACCAACACATTATCCTTTACAATTAGTTTTACTTCCTCAGTACCTTCGAGTCTTTTATAACCTATAAATTCTGTTTGATTTATTTTTTTGGTGACCTCTTTGTAAACTGGTTTGGTCTTATCATATTCAACCGCTCCTGAAGCATATCTTGCTTTTTCTCTCTGAGAATCCATTAATTTATTAAATTCATCTTCATTTACTGTTAATCCTTTTTCTTCCAAAATCTCTTTGGTAATATCTAATGGGAAACCATAAGTATCGTACAGTTCAAACGCTACAGATCCAGGAAGAACTTTGTTATCTCCTAAGGTTTCAATTATCTTGTTTAACCTTTCTACTCCTTTTTCTAATGTTTCAAAAAACTTTTCTTCCTCTATATAGGTGATCTTCTTAATTAATTCTTGTTTTTCAATCAACTCAGGATAAACTTTTCCCATTTTTTCTATAACAGCTCTTAAAATATCCCCTAAGAAAGGTCCTCCTGCCTTTAAAAGAGTTCCATGCCTTACAGCCCTTCTGATCAACCTTCTAAGCACATATCCTCTTCCTTCGTTAGAAGGAAGAATTCCTTCAGAAATTAAAAATGCAATTGCTCTAGCATGATCAGCTATAACTTTTATAGACACATCTTTTTCTTTATCTTTTCCAAATTTTACATTGAACGTATCTTCTATTGCTTCAATGATTTCTTTAAACAAATCTGATTTATAATTATCATAAACTCCCTGAACCATCGCACAAATTCTTTCAAATCCTGCGCCAGTATCTATATTTTTCCGTGGCAAAGGAGATAAATTACCTTCTTCATCTGCATAAAATTCTGTAAATACAATATTCCAAATCTCTACAAACCTGCCACAATCACAGGCGGGAGTACAATTTTTAGGATCCGGACAATTTTTAACATATCCTGTATCATAATAAATCTCTGAACAAGGACCACATGGTCCTGTGGGTCCTGCGGGTCCCCACCAATTTTCTTCCTTTCCGAATCTTAATATTTTATTTTCTGGAACCTTTATTTTATTTTTCCATATATCAAAAGCTTCATCATCAGTTTCATAAACTGATATCCACAGTTTTTCGGGAAACATCTTTAATTCTTGGGTCAAAAACTCCCATGCCCATTCTATGGCCTCTTCTTTAAAATAATCCCCAAAAGAAAAATTCCCAAGCATTTCAAAAAACGTATGGTGCCTAGGAGTACGTCCTACATTTTCTATGTCATTCGTTCTGATACATTTTTGACAGGTAGTAACACGAGGGTAAGTAGGTTCAACCTTGCCCCAAAATATCGGCTTAAATGGAACCATCCCAGCAACTGTAAACAATAACTGTGGATCATTTGGTATTAAAGATGCACTCGGAAGTCTTTTATGACCTTTAGATTCAAAAAAAGACAAGAATTTTTCTCTTATTTCGTCCGAAGTTAGATAGTTCATCTAATCAATTCCTCCTGTTTTATACGTATTTTTAGTGTATATAGAAATTAAATTGCATACTTTTGATGTATGCCTAATATTTAAACCAAAAAAGAAAAGGATAGGCATTTCACTCTACTACTTTTTAACTAGTATTTTTATTACTAAATGATTATATTTATAAAAAAATTTTTAAGTACTTTATGTTTAAAAATCGAGCTACTTAAATATCCAACAAAAAATTCTAAATTGAAAAAGCAAAAAAGTAATAATATAAAATTTCAACAACGAATTAATACGTTACAAGTAAATATGGTTTATCGGTAGATTCCTCTTCATACGAGATATTATTATCGATTTTTTGCAAGTCTTTCCCTGAAAGTTCTTCTCCCGTATATTCTATTTTAATCTCTCTTGATGCGCCTGGAGTTATTTGTATATTCTCAGGCTTTGTACTTAAATAATTTTCATTAACTAAAGTGTCAATAGTTAAACCTGTTAAGCTTTTATTATAAAGCGAATAATTCAATACAGCAATTTCCACATTTCTCATATCTGTTACAACTTTTGTAGCCTTTGCTTGAGTAGTGATTCCCTTAACTGATGGGATTGCAATACTAACAAGGATAGCAATAATTCCTAAGACAATTAATACTTCAAGCAACGTAAACCCTTCTTTGAATTTTCGTTCAACCATTTTAACACCATCCTTTTTATATTCCTAATATTGATAAAAGTAGATACCACATAGGAGTAGCTATCAATAAACCATCTATCCTGTCTAACATACCCCCATGTCCCGGAAGAATCTTACTTGAATCTTTAACGTTATAATATCTTTTTATGACTGACTCCATAAGATCTCCAATAGTATCAAATATCCCTACCATTATTGCTAATATTAACATTTGTAAAACATTCATTTTTGACATTAAAGAAAAAAAATGTCCTATAGATTCGAAAATAAACAAATATACAAAAGTAAAAACTATACCTCCAATTAACCCTTCCCAGCTTTTTTTTGGAGAAAAATGTGGAGAAAGTTTATGTTTGCCAAATTTTGATCCTATAAAGAAAGCTCCAGCATCATAAGCCCAAACTGAAGTGAGAGCCATTATAGCTAAGCCTGCTCCATAATTCATTTGAATTAAATAAAAATGCGAAAGGAAAAAAGATACATACAAAAGACTCAATGCAGATGATTCAATAAATCGTTTAGTATATTTTATATCTTTTACAGTTGCCAAAGTTAAAATGACACAAATGACAAATCCTAAAAAGAAAGTCACTTCCGCTTCAAAAGGTAGAATACCACGAGATTCTGCTTCTAAAGCAAAACCGTAAACCAAACTAGAAGCACCTACAATAAAAGTCAAAAGAAATTTAATTAAAGGCTTTTTAAAGTCACTTGTAAACATCTCTATTAACTCAAAAGATGATATCATAACTATAGCTGTTACCAATCCAAGAAGGGTAGGATAGGTTAAAAAGGAAAAAACAACAATAGGACCTAAAATAACTCCTGAAATTGTTCTTTTGGCTAGCTCTTTTTTATTCAAATATGTCACTCCATTTGATTTATATTGGTATGAACAGGTACTCCTCCAAATTTTCTTTCTCGTTTTGAATAGTCCAAAAGTGCATTTAAATAATCTTCACGAGAAAAGTCGGGCCATAACACCTCTGTAAAGTAAAGCTCTGAATAAGCAGATTGCCAAAGAAGAAAATTGCTTAATCGTTGCTCTCCTGCTGTTCTTATAATTAGATCTGGATATGGAACATCTGGTAAATAAAGATTTTTTTGTATGTCGTTAACGGTTATTTCATCTTTAGTGTTTTTCAAGATTTTATTAACTGCATCTACAATTTCTTGCCTCCCACTATAATTAAGTGCAAGAATTACATTTAGGTCTTCTTTTTCTTTACTCATTTCTTGTATTTCTAGGCAAGTTTCGTAAACTTCTTCAGGTAGATTTTGAATCCTACCTATAAATCTTATTTTAACCCCACTATCAATTATTTTTTTGAAATTTACTTGAAAATATCTTATAAAAAGCTCGAACAAAAAATCTACCTCTTCTTTTGGTCTTTTCCAATTTTCTTCTGAAAAAGCATAAAGAGTAATATACTTTATATTAAAATCTTTAGACCATTCTATAACTTTTTCTGCTACAATCGCTCCTTGTTCGTGTCCGTATGTTCTTTCTCTATCATTTTTTAAAGCCCATCTACCATTACCGTCCATGATAATTCCAACGTGTCTGGGTAAATTAATCCCTGCCAGGCTTTCCTTAGAAACTCCCATTTAATATTCCATAATCTCCTTTTCTTTTCTTTCAAATATTTTTTCTGCTTCTTCTTCCATACTTTTTAAAACTTCTTGAATTTCTTCTTCAATCTTTTTAGCCTCATCTTCACTTAATTTGGAATTGTTTTTGTCCTCTCTTACCTTTCTTATATCTTCTCTTCTAATATTTCTTAATGCAATTTTTGTCTCCTCCAACATTTCTTTAGTGAGTCTCACTAATTTTTTTCTATCTTCTACAGTTGGAGAGGGAAATTTTACTCTTATTACATTTCCATCATTGATTGCATTAAATCCGAAATTTGAGGCATTTATAGCTTTTTCTATGGCTTCAAGCATCTTTTTATCCCAAGGACTAATGATAACGGTCCTATCCTCACCTATACTCAAATTGGCAACCTGATTTATAGGTGTTGGAGTTCCATAGTAGTTCACTTTTATATCCTCAAAAAAAGCTGTTGAAGGTCGACCAGTTCTCACTTTTTTCAACTCTTCTTCAAAATGTACCACTACTTTCTTCATCTTTTCTTCAGTTTGTTTAGCATAAACACTTTTCCTAGCCACAATTTCACCTCCACTTGCTGAGAAAATAACAAACTTCTTTTCACAAATTCATCAGATAGAATGTAGTATAATTGACTTGATTACATTTATTAGAATCAAAATTTATTATATCACATTGTACTAATTTTTTTATCCCAATTTGAAGGAGGGTGTAATATTTTATGAAAAAAAGTTATTTCATCCTGTTCATTTTGTTTATTTCTTTAACTCTATTTTCTATTGATACGAAAGTATTAGAGAAAAACATCAGTAGCTTACATAATAATTACTTAGACATAGAATTCTTTACTGATGGTGAAAACTCTGGGTTTCTAAAGTCTGTGAAATCTACTAGCTACGACGAATCGTTTTTTTCGAGCCATAAATTCATGATATCTGGAACCACTTTAAAGAATGAAATACAAGAAATATCAGATAATTCTATTTCTTTTATTTCTTACGATAACGGGATCGAGGTTTCTACTAAATATACATTGGTAATCAGTAATTTAGTTATAACTTCTATTGTAGAAAATAAAACTAACGAACCCAAAAAAATGCAATTCGCTGAAATAATTGATTATTCTGAGACCTTCCCATTCTTTAGCTCTACAAAACTAGAAAATAATTATGTCTTTTTATTGCAGCAAGATTATGGATGCGCTGGATATATTCCACTTGATAAACCATCTTTTGACAGAATCATTCCAGGTAACAAAATGGCTAGTAATGTCTCCCAATTTACACTAAATCCAAATGATAAGATCACCTTTAATAGAATTATAATGGTTGAAAAAAGTTGTGCAGACATAGAGAAAAAGTACTATGAAATGTACGATATAGCCTTTCAAACCGTTAGTACGAACGTTAAGTTAAGCAATGGAAAGTCTTCTGAAGGGATAAGAGTTGTGTTAGAAGATAAAGTGAAAAAAATCAGATCTGTTCAAGTTGTAGATGAAAATGAAATGGCTTCATTTTATATTCCAACGGATGAAGACTACAAAATCAGAGTAGATTTTGGAAATCTTAAAACAGAACCAATAAATGTCTCCTCTTGCAATTACATATTGTTAGATGTACCGGAAAACAACTTTTTCTACCAGCCTTTTTTAACTAATAAAACAGAAAATGGTATAACTATTAATTTCAGAACTTATGTCCCTGCTCGGGTTAAAATTGAAGTATCCCCTGTAAGTAATCCTGACGAAGTATCATATGCATATGACTTGATTCCCTTGGAATATCATCACATCTCCATTCAAGAGTTATTTCCTGATAGTGTATATAACTACAGTATAAAAGTTGAGGATACATACAGCAACTTCTTAGCAACAGAAGAAAAAAGTTTCAAAACCAAACCGTACGATAATGAAATTGACAAGTTTAATTTTCTCGCTTATGGAGATACCCAAATTTATGATGATTTACACTCTTATGTGGTTAACAGAATTATTGAAGATACCCAAGAAATGTTAAACCTTGAATTTGTCATTAAACCTGGTGATCACACTGAAGAAGGGAGTTCCGAAAAAAGTTGGTCTAAATTTTTTGAATCAATGTATCCTCTAAGTTCTCAGATACCTTATTATCCAGCTTTAGGTAATCACGAACGAAACAATGAACTTTACTACAAAGCTTTCTACTTACCAACAGGTGGAGGAGATTATTCAAAGAGATGGTACTCATTTGATTATGGAAACTCACATTTCATAATTTTAGACTCTAACATCCTTGAAAACACACCTTTATTCCAAGAACAAACCAAGTGGCTTGAAAATGATTTGGAAAATAGCAAAGACAAAACCTTTATTTTTGTTGTATTTCATCATCCTTTTTGGACTACAGCAACTGAATATGGCTCTATGAACGAAAATCTTGCAGAAGGCCATTATAACACTAAATATTGGTTGCCTTTGTTCAAAAAATATGGAGTTGATGTGGTTATAAATGGTCATATCCATGCATATGAAAGGCACTATAAGGATGACATAATGTTTATAACAACAGGTGGTGGAGGAGCTAAATTAAATACGAATCATAGCGCGGAACCTTTACCCTGGCATATTAAACACGAACTTGGTAAATTACATTATGTAACTTTTGAAGTTAGAGAAGATACTGTAAAAGTGACTGTTACTGCCGTAGCAGAAGTTGACAATCCACTTTTCCCACATGAGTATAAAGAAATAAAAGAAATAATAGATGAGTTTTATATACATAAAAAAGAAAGGGAAGATTGACATCAATCTTCCCTTCTCTTTCATCTCATCTTTTATAACAAAAAAGAGACTATACTAAACCAGAAAAACCCATGAAAGCCAAAGAAAGCAATCCAACAGTTACCAAAGCCAATGCTGTCCCTTCAAAAGCCTTTGGAACATCATTTAACTGCATTTTTTCTCTTATTGCCGAAAATATTATCAAGGCAAGTGCAAATCCGCATCCTGAACCGAATGAATTGATTAAAGCTTCAATAAAATTATAATTTTCTCTTATATTTAACAATGACATACCTAATATGGCACAATTTGTGGTTATCAAAGGAAGATATATTCCTAATGCCTCGTAAAGTGAGGGACTAGTTTTTTTCAAGAAGAGTTCAACAAACTGTACCAATACAGCTATTATCAGAATAAAAACGATGGTTTGTAAGTATTCTAATCCTAAAAACACCAGTAACTCATTTAAAAACCATGTTATAGCTCCCGAAAGAGTTATAACAAATATTACAGCTAACCCCATTCCTATAGCTGAATCTTTGCTTTTTGATATTCCCAAAAAAGGACATTCACCCAAAAATCTAGATAAGAGAACATTGTTTATCAATGCAGCAGAAATAAAAAGTAAAACTAAATTCATTTCTTAGCACCTGCCTTTTTTTTCTGGTTTTTCTTTGCATTACCTATTGTGTTAAACATAGCAAGTAACATACCTAAAGTAAGAAAAGCCCCAGGTGCTAAAATAAGTAAAGGTATTTTGAAAGTATTTCCCCAAACATTTATTCCCAATATACTCCCGTTTCCTATTAACTCTCTCACTGAACCTACTAAAAAAAGAGCTCCAGTAAACCCTAAACCATTACCAAGTGCGTCAAATATAGAATCTACAACTCCGTTCTTTGAAGCAAAAGCTTCAGCTCTTCCCATAATAATACAATTAACAACTATAAGGGGTATGAAAATGCCTAGAGATTCCCATAATTCAGGAAGAAAACCATGCATTAACAAATCTATAACCGTAACGAAGGAAGCTATAACCACAATATATATAGGAATTCTTACATTTTCTGGAACAATTTTTCTTATCAAAGAAATAACTATGTTTGAGAGTAACAAGGCAAATAGCGTAGCTAATCCCATACCTAACGCATTTTTTGCACTTGTAGTAGTCGCTAAAGTGGGACAAATACCTAAAACTTGAACAAAAGTTGGGTTGTTCTTTATTAAGCCATTAGTAAAATTTTTAATATCGGCCATATTAATAAATCACCCCTTCTTGTTTTAAAAATTCTACAGCCGCATTTATTGAATCAGCAACTGCCCTTGCAGTGATTGTAGCTCCTGTCATAACATCACTTGTTTTAACAATACCCTGTTCTTTGTAACTGTCTAATGCTTCTGCTGGTACCGAAACTCCTGCATCTTTATCAACCTTTATACCAGAAATAAGTCCGGGGAGTGGAATCGAGTAGAACCTTTCCTTAACTTTTTCTTCACCAATTTTTGACCCAAGTCCTGGTGTTTCTTGAGAATAATCTAAAACTTCAATTTTGTTTAATTTGAGTGCGTCATTTTCCTTAACAAAGGAAACTAAACTCTTAACTTCTCCTCCAAATCCTCTACTACCAGCAATATTTAGAATATATATTTCTTTGCTATCCTCGGTAAATTTGTAGGAAGGAGAATATACTTTTGCACCTTTTGAACTAGTGTACAATACACCATCAGGATTTTCTTTCCAAATGCTTGATTCTAGATCTCGTACATTCGTTGGGATGTTTGAAACAAGATATTCTCCGGTTTTACTATCAATAAGAATCCTGATAATTGCCTGTAAAATTACATTCCAATCAACTTCTTCTTGGGGTTCTATTGGTTCGGGTAAAACTTCTTTTAATTCCGCTTTAAGAACCCCTTCTTGATTCAAAAATTCTACAGCTGCATTTATTGAATCAGCAACTGCCCTCGCAGTGATTGTAGCTCCTGTCATAACATCGCTTGTTTTAACAATACCCTGTTCTTTGTAACTGTCTAATGCTTCTGTTGGTATGTTAACTCTCGCGTCTTTATCGACTCTAATTCCTGAAGTTAGCCCTGTTTGTGGAATATTGAAGAATCTACTTTTTACATTTTCTTCACCAATTTTTGACCCAAGCCCTGGTGTTTCTTGAGAATAATCTAATAACTCAATTTTGTTTAATTTAAGCTCGTTACTTTCTTTGATTAAAGAAATAATACTTTTAACTTCTCCACCAAATCCTAAACCAGAAACAGTTAAAACATATATTTCCTTACCATCTTCTTTAAACATGTAGGATGGCGAATATACTTTAGCACCTTTTGAACTTGTATATAATATCCCATCTGGATTTTCTTTCCAAATAGCTTCATCAAGAGTCTTTTTATCCTTTGGAACATTTGAAATGATCAATGATCCGGACGTAGGATCTTTTAAAACTTCTTCTATAGCTTTTAATGTGTTTGCTATATCTCCTTCTTCTAAATATGGACTTACTAAATTATAAACGATGGATACCAATAAACCTGAAGCTAGCATAAAAACTGCTAATATTAGACCGGTTTTTAAATGTTGTTTCACTTCTTAGCACCTCCTTTAGAAGTGCCATAAATTTTAGGTTTAAGCCAATCATCTATCAATGGAACAAATGCATTCATTATAAGGATTGAAAAAGAAACTCCTTCAGGATAACCTCCAAACAACCTTATTAAAACAGTTAAAACACCTGCACCAAGCCCAAAAACAAATTCCCCCTTCGCTGTCATAGGTGTGGTGACCATATCAGTGGCCATGAAAAGCGCACCCAATATTAATCCCCCTGTCAACAAATGAAATAACGGATTACCAAATTTTATAGGATCAACTAAATAAAGAATAGAGCTAAACACTACAACGGTCCCAATATAAGATAATGGAATCATAACCTTAACCCTATCTCTTATAAGTAAATAGATGAACCCTATAATCAGCGCTAGCGTACATACTTCTCCAATGGAACCGGGGATTTTACCAACAAACATGTCCCAATAACTATAATTTTTTAAAACTTGATCAACACCCTGATCTAATAACATACCTAAAGGTGAAGCAGCGGTCATTATAGTTGGATTTCTATAATAAAATGGTTGATACCAAGTCGTCATAGCAGTAGGAAAGGAAATCATTAAAAAAACCCTCCCTACCAGCGCAGGATTGAAAAAGTTTTGTCCTAATCCTCCAAAAGCATGTTTAGCTATTAATATGGAGACCATTACTCCTATCAAAATTTGCCACCAATTTACTCCCAATGTAAGATTCATGCCTAAAAGTAACCCAGTGACAGAGGCAGAAAAATCTGGCTTAAAATCTTTCTGTTTTCTTATAAATCTTACTGTAATGTATTCTAAACCTTCTGCCAATACCATTGAATAAAGCATAATGAAAAGAGCCCTTAACCCAAAAATCCAAGTTGATGCTATAACAGCTGGAGTTAAAGCAATTAAAACATCTAACATTACTTTTCGTGTAGAATCATTTGTTCTAAAATGGGGAGCAGCGTCGGTACTAAGTCTCAAATCAACCCCTCCTTTTTTGAATTGCCTGAATCACTTTTTTGGTAGTTTGAAAAGATCTAGATAAATCAATGTTCGATGGGCATATGTATGAACATGCACCACACTCTATACAACTTAATATTCCATTTTCTTCAGCCAGATCGTTTCTTCTAGCATCTGAAAGCTTCTTAAGATAATATGGTTGTAAGCCCATTGGGCAAACTTCAACACACGATGCACATCTTATGCAAGGATAAGTACGTCTTTTTAATATTTCTTCTTTAGTTAATACTGTTATAGCATTGTTTCCTTTAAAGGTAGGTAAATCTATGCTTGAGATGGGAATCCCCATCATCGGACCTCCATATAAAATTCTGTCTATTTTGTCTTCTTCAACTATACCCACGTATTTCAAAAGATCTGCAACAGTTGTACCAATTCTAAACCAATAATTACCGGGCCTCTTAACCCCACTGCCACTTATGGTAATCCCTCGTTCAACTAAGGGCTTACCATTTACTACAGCATCATAAATAGCATAAATAGTAGACACATTGAATACCAAAGTTCCAACATCAATGGGTAATCCTCCCTCAGGAACTTCTCGCTTTGTAATAGCTGTTATTAACTGTTTTTCAGCTCCTTGGGGGTACTTCGTTTGCAAAGGCACTAATTTTATTTTTGCGTTATTTCTTACATTATTTCGAATAATTTCAATTGCTTCGGGTTTGTTGTTTTCGATACCAATAAAAATTTTCTTTGGATCTAGTACATAATCTAATATCTCTATACCTTTTATGATTTCGTCGGCTTTTTCTCTCATCATTCGATCATCTATAGTAATGTAAGGTTCGCACTCTGCACCATTAATTATCAAATAATCGACGACTTTGTTATTTGGAACAATCATCTTTATATGAGTTGGAAACATTGCACCGCCTAATCCTACAACGCCTCCATCTTTTACTATTTGAATAATTTCTTCTTTAGAAAATTTTTTAAAATCCTTGTCATGACTTAAATATTCCCATTGATCCTCAGAAGTTCTTTTCACAACAATAGCTTGATCTCTTCTACCAGTTGAAGCGTTTATAACAGATTCAATACCAACTACTTCACCTGTAACCGATGAATGAACGTTAGCAGATATTCCATTTGCAGCTTCGCCTATAAGTTGACCTGTTTTCACAAAATCTCCAACTTTTACTATAGGTTTAGCTGGGGCCCCTACATGATTAGTCATGAAAAGATAAACAACATCAGGCACCGGGAGACTCTGTATTTCTTTGTCTCTAGTGATATCTTTCCTTTGAGGAGGATGAACCCCACCCTTAAACGTAAACGTTGGCACAAAATTACCTCCTTTTTAGTATACTTTTTTAAAAAATAATTGTGAAAAATTTAACTAGAATAATTTTAATATGTGCTGCTTTTATTATAACACCAAAAAGGTACTCTAACAATGCAATCTTTGTGAAAAAATTTTAAATTTTTGTTTGTTAATTACATATTAATGTGATTTTAATATTAAAATAGTATAATAAAAGCGGTGCCTGAGCTACTTGCTTAAGTTTTGTGTTTGTATTTTAGTCTCACAATGTATAAAATTAATTTTTCATATTAGACAAGTTTAACTTTTAAACTTTAATTTAGTTTTCTATTAATGTTAATTCTTATCTTTTATAGTAGAAGGTGATTCTTGAATGTTGGAAGATAAAAAAGGTTGTGATTCTAACATTAACACGGAAGTCCAAAAAGTAAGGGTATCGGAGCCTAAACATAGAGAAGGAAAGAGCAGTCAAACATTAACCGTAAAAAGTTCAAAAAGTAAAGATTCTGAACAAACCGATATTGTGAAAAAGATCAAAAACAAAGCCCGGAAAAATAACAACACAATAACCTTTGAAGAGATAGAAGTAGTTATAACAACTTATAATAATGATGAATTTAGTCTTGAGTTTCTCATTGATTTTTACAATAAGTTAAAAGAAGCTGAAATTTCTGTAATAGATGGTGAAGAATTAGAAAAGTATTGTAAAAGTATTGAAATGGATTATGAGGCGCGAGATAATGAAGAAGATGATGCTGATGACAATTTAGATAGTATTTATGATGACTTTACTGATGAAGATCTCTATGATATTTTTGAAGGTTTTTCTGATTTGGAAGTAGAAATGTGTGACAACATTTCTATGCAAGATCCTATAAAAATCTACTTAAAAGAAATAAGTAAAAGTAAACTTTTGACTCCTTCTAGAGAAAGAAAATTAGCAATGAGAGCACAGAAAGGTGATAAAAAAGCTCGAGATGAACTGATAAAATCTAATTTAAGACTCGTGATAAGCATTGCCAAAAGGTATACAGGTAGAGGATTAAGCTTCTTAGATTTAATACAAGAAGGAAATATTGGTTTAATGAAAGCCGTCGAAAAATTCGATTGGAGAAAAGGTTATAAATTCTCTACATACGCATATTGGTGGATAAGACAGGCTATTACTCGTGCTATTGCAGATCAAGGAAGAACTGTAAGGATTCCTGTGCACTTAGTTGAAACTATTAATAAAATGAATCGCATTGTTAATGAATATATCCAAGAAAATGGTGAAGCCCCTGATTTAGAAACTCTAGCTGAATTAATGGACAAACCTGTAGAGAAGATGAAAGAAATTTTGATAAGTTCCAAAAGCATATACTCTTTAAATGCTCCGATATCTAACGATGTTGATAGTGAGGGTGAATCTGAATTATTAGACTTTGTGGATTCTGACATTCCAACTCCCCACGAAGAAGGACGAAAAATGATCATTCGAGAAAAAGTTGAAGAAGTTATTGACACTTTGTCAACTAAAGAAGCGATGGTATTAAAGATGAGGTTCGGATTCATCGATGGTAAACAAAAAACGCTGGAAGAAGTTGGAGAATATTTTAATGTCACAAGAGAAAGAATAAGGCAGATTGAATCAAAATCTATCAGAAAGCTAAAGCATCCTGTAAGAAGAAAAATGATTGAAAATATCCTTAATGAGTATTAATCTTTTTATAATTATATGAAAAGGTTGTTAACAGGATTAGTCGATAAGAGTATAACTTTTTAAAAACTCCGTTGTTAATGTGGGCCCCATAGGATAACGGTTAGTCCATTGGATTCTCAGTCCAAGAGTCAGGGTTCGATTCCCTGTGGGGCTACCAGGAATATAAGTATAAGTACTTATTTTACGAACTGCTTTTAACAAAGTAGATTGTAAACAACAAACAAGTAAATAAGTCTCCTTTCACTGGGAGAAAAAGCTAGAATATTTCAGGTGGATAACAAAATTATCCACCTGATTTATTTGTATCTTTATATTCTTCGTATGCTAAAAGTATAGCCGTATACTCTGAAATAACGTTGGTTGTATATATCGATTATCTTTTCCACCCAATATCAAAAAGAGAAGCAGTTTTTTTAAATCAATGAAAATTACTTATATCATTACCTATATCATAAGGAACAGAAAAACGAATAAGCTTAAAAAATGTCTGTATACAATAAATGTTATTCAACATCAACGAAATTTCCTGTATTTCTGTTATTTTTCCTAAATTTTGGCCAGGGAGCATATGCTAATCCGTTACTGCTTCCCTGTAGTGCATAGAGATACTTACCTGATCCGACATATATAGTACCGTCACTTCCTATCACTGGACTTGAGTCAACCCAATCACCTTTCCATTTAGCCGAAAGAGGAACAGCTTTGACGATATTTGAATATCCCGACTCTCCTACTTTGTTGTACGCTTTTACTCTGTAATAATATTTAGTATTTGGAGCTAAGTCTGTGTCTGTGTACTCCGTTACATTAGTTTCCACTGTTTTAATCTCACTCCAATCGGTTGAGTCTGTTTTTCTCTCTATCTTGAATCCTGTTTCGTTGTCTGAATCATCTTTCCATGTTACTTTTATCTCAGTTGAAGATTTGACTTGAGATTTTAGATTACTCAGAGCATTTGACAGTATTATATTAGGAACACATAAAAATAATAAGACTAATAAAAATACAACCAAACCCAAATATTCATATTTCCTCATAATAAGTGCTCCCCTTTATACTCTTTATCTTTTACTAGTCCTATGAAACAGAAAAGTGTCGAAATAATAATATCGTGAAACTTTTCACTTTCTAAAATTTTAGAATTATATCTGATTATTTTATTAATAAATTCTACATCATTTAACATTAAAATTCAAAATAATTTTAAAGAATTATGTGTCCTCATGAATTTGACAGTTAGAAAATCGAAGTGAGATTTAAAAACTTTGCATAAGCAGTTCTTAAGATAAGCCATTTTACTATATCTCCTAATAACAGGAGGGAACTACCAATCCATCTAATTTCTTCTAATTAGTAAAATTAAAAAATACAGCGATGGTGGCACCATCGCTGTATTTTCATTTATATAATTTTACATCTTATTTCATATTTTTTCTGTAGGAATAGAACCATTTTCAAGTACATGATTGTACAAACTAAAGGCGCTCTCTTGTGCTGTTTTTAGCGTGGCCTCTCTTGTTAGACAACTTATAAAAGCAGCTTCAAATGCGGAAACAGCTTCTTCAAAATATTTCTTTTGCATCACTCGTACTTCTTGAACCTTATCTTGAAACAAAATAGCATCATGGGTAATAATAATATTGTTGGATGTTTTAAAATTTTTCAACAACACGGTTAGATCTTTAAAATTTGTGGCATGTTCTGCTATTAAAAAAAGATAATCACAATGTAAGGTTGAAGTATTTTCATTTATTTTTTGTTTATCAAGATGTACAAAAACCTTTCTATTTTCAGAATTTATAAAATCAAAAAATTTTTGGTTCCAGTTTTCATAGCAAACAAATACATTTTTTAAATTATGTAGAAATTGTAGCAAAAATTCAGGCTCGATTTTTACTTCGGATTCTCTCTCATCTACGTACTCCTTATTTTCTATTAAGTTTCTGACTTTTCTTTTATTACCTAAAATCTTTTCTAACCAAACAATTTGTATCTTCTTCATTTGGAATGTTTTCATTATTAAATCAATGTACTCATCAATGCTGATAAAATCAAAAATTATCGGTTTTAAATGGAAAAAATCGTTTAAATAAAGAGCAAGTTTACCACCAGGTCCCCCAACCTGAGTCACAATCCTCGTGTTATCTCGAACCTCGTCAATTACATGCTCTATCTCTATTCCACCAAGTATTCCTAAATCCGGTGATTTTTCTTTCGTGATAATCGAGAGAGTCTGTTCCTGATACTGGTAAATTGTTCTCACTTTACTTCCTCCCCAAGTGTTCTTATTATTAACATAAATCAACACAAAAGTTATCTACGTTTTCCATTTCTTGAAGGATATATAACAACTTTTCTGTAAGGTTCCAATCCTACTGATACACTCACCAATTTAGGATAATTGTTTTTAATGTATTCATGAATAGTTTTGCGCTCAAAAGCAAACATAGGAGATAATTCAACTTTACTATTTGTTGTAATAGCTCTTTTAGCAGCCTGATCGGCAATTAATTCTAGGTTTTTCTTTCTTTTTTTTCGATATTCACCAACATCTAATCTCACTTCAAATTTGGTGTCTGTCATCCTATTGACGTAAATCATAATGAGATGTTGAAGTGCGCCAAGGTTTCTTCCCTGTTTCCCAATAATCTTACCTAAATTTTCACCTTCTAAATAAATCGTTATCGTTTTGTTATGACTTTTAATTTTAATATCCACTTCTTCTTCAAAATATGAGAGAATAGTATTCAAGAATTCATTTACTCGGTTTATTAAGTACTTTTCATTAGGATAAGCTTCGATAATCAAAGGTTTTTTCCCTATACCAAGAAAACCTTTTGAGGGTTCTTGAATAACCCTATAAGATATTTCTTCATTACTTTGCGCTTTAAACTCTTCTCTAACCTTTTCTAAGGTAGATTCTAAATCGGTTCCTTCAAAAACTTTTTTTTGCTCTATTTTTAGCACTTCGATATTCACCTCCTGACAGGCTTAGGCCCCAAACCAAAAAGTTGACGAACCGTGATCCCTTTAACGTTATAAATTTTGTTGTAAACATAAGTTAAGACTGTTTGTATAATATTATTCATTGCATAATAAATGAAAACTCCAACAGGCAAACCTATCAAAATAAAAGGAAAAATTACAGACATGACAACAGAAGTCCAAGCTGTTTTTGAATCTTGGGACATTAACATTGCATTAATAATAGATGCAATAATAGCTATTAGCAAAAGTGGAAAGTTCGCTTTAAACCCTCCAATAGAGAGATCTGTCCAGAAGAAGAATCTTGGGTTATACGCATAACTTCCTTCAAAATAATAAATAACTTGCCATAGCATGATCATAATTGGTAAAGGTATTAAAGATATTAAACATCCACTCGCAGGATTTATACCTTTCTCCTCATATAATTTCATCATTTCTTCTTGCTGTTTTTGTGGATTTTTGTATTTCTTCTTAATTTTATCCAATTCCGGCTGTAACTGTTTCATCTCAATTGCCGATTTCTTTTGTTTTCCATAAATAGGAAACAAGATTGCATTTACTATTAAGGTGAAAAGAATTATTGCCCAACCAAAATTTCCAGTTACCTTAAATAACCACCAGAAAAAGTACACTAATCCATAAAAAATGTTAGAAAAAAACCCAAATTTTCCTAGGTCCTTCATTAATGAAATTATACTCGAATATACATTACCATTTTCATCGATCCCCGAAAATGTTTCCTTCATAAATAATTTTTTTGTAGGACCTAAATAAGAAACGAGCGTACAGCTTTCTCGATCTATTTTAAACAAGTATTTGTTATCGTACACTTCTATTTTTGACGGGGCATGAAAGGCTAATGTTGCATCTAATTTAACTCCTGTTAAAAGTGATTTATTTATATAAGAAACAAAATCTTTATCTTTATATCGAATTCCTGAACTATAAGATATTGTTGGTAAAGTAACATAACCTACTAAATTATTAAACTCAACATCAAAATGAAAATTTGGATCATTAAAAAACTTATAAATCTTTTCTCCTTGATCATGAAAAACATACTTTATCTCTATGTAACTTTGATCTTTTGGAACAAAATATGAGTAACTAATTGGTAATATTTCTTCCAGGGAGGTTAAGTCTAAGATGTCAAAACTGTCTCCCATATATTCGTAGACTAAGTTATACTTCTTGGTTTTATTGTCATAAAGTTCGAAACTTATAATATGACCTTCTTTATCAAGTACCAATTTGTATAGTTTCATTTCGATCTGTAAAGTATCGTGAAGAGAACTTTCTGAAACCTGTATCTCAGGTATTGAAAAAGACAAAATTGCTAAAGTTGTTAAACAAAGAACTAGTAGGATGTTTCTTTTCTTCAAGTCACACACTCCTTCATACTTAAAATAAAAAAATCAATAATTATAGATCAAGGCATTTTCTACTTTTCTCCTTGTTCTTGTGAGAAAAAAAACTAAAAGTCGAGGGAACCGGATCAAATCCTCCTTTATGGAAAGGATTACATCTCAAAATGCGTTTTAATCCTAAATATAATCCTTTAAAAACACCAAAATTCTCTACTGCTTCATATGTATAAGCAGAGCAAGTAGGAATATATCTGCACCGAGGAGGAGTGGCTGGAGAAATATACTTCTGATAAAACTCGATCAACTTAAGAACTATTTTTTTCATTCTTTTGTCATCCTTTTTACCATACTTAAAATCACTTCTTCTATTTCAGAATAACTAATTTTATCGAAATTATCTGACAAAGACTTTCGCGGTATAAACACAAAGTCGTAACCTAGAGGAAAATCTTTCTTGTTAGTTCTATATATTTCTCTAATATATCTTTTAACTTTGTTTCTCTGAATAGCCTTTCCAAAATCTTTCTTAACTACAGTAGATATTCTATTATATTCTAAATCATTTTCAACATAAATGATAACAAAATAAGAACTAATTACTCGTTTACCTTTCTCAAAAGCTCTTTTAAAATTCCGACTATACTTAAGTCTTTCTTTTTTTCTAAGTTTCTGATCACTCATACTGTTAAAAGCTAAACTGTTAATCGCTTTCTTCCTTTAGCTCTTCTTCTTTTAATAACTTTCCTACCTCCGGGAGTACTCTGTCTTGCTAAAAATCCGTGCGTCCTCTTACGTTTAATTTTCGATGGTTGATATGTCCTTTTCATTTTTACACCTCCAACTTCCAAAGATTAGTGTTTTTGTTTAATAATTTTCGATCAAATTTTATAATAATATTATACCCAATTTTGTACCCAAAACCTAATTTGCTAAATTTAGTCGAATAATATTATAATGATTTATTGTTGTGATGTCAATAAAATGAGGTAACAAATTTTGTCAAGTATTTATTAACATAACTCTAAAAAATAAAATACATACTTAATTTTAAGATGATAAAATTAATTTGACTAATATAAATAAACAACTATTCAGAAATAGTTTTTCAAGGAGTGAAATATGTGAAAGTAAACTATAGATGTATAAATTGTATACTGAATTACGCTTCAGAATTAACACCTAAAGTTATAGCCAATAATCATCCTTCATCTACGCAAATTTTTAATGATTATAAGACCTTAATTCAAAAAGTTTTAACGCAAATCAATCCTGATCAGGATTTGTCTTATTTGTCCAAAATATTTTTTGACGCTTTTTTTGAAATTTTTCCTGATATTGATTATTTTTATGTAGACAAAACTAATGCCAATCAACATTTTATGGAAATTTATGATGACTTAATCGACTTTTGTATATCCAGTGAAGATGCATTAAATTCGGCCTTTAAATTATGTGTAATGGGAGAACTTTTTAGTCATACTTCAGAAAACTCATTTGGAGAATTGGAAATAGAAATTAACAGTTTTTTTAGAAATAAAACGTTGACCATCAATGATATAGATCTTTTAAGAAAAGACTTAGAAGAAGCTGAGTCTTTGTTATTTATTCACAACTATGCAGGAGAAATTTTTTTTGATAAACTCTTTATTAAAATTTTAAAAGAAATTTATCCAAAGTTAATAGTTCATTCTGCTGTAAAATCTAAACCTGTTTATAAGTGTGCTACTATAAAAGACGCCGAAGAGATCTTCCTAAAAGAGGTATCTATACCATTTGAAAGTGGCTCAAAATATTTAGGTACTATATGGGCTGAAACAACACCTACATTTAAAAATATTTTTGAAAATGCTGATATAATAATAGTAAAGGGACAAGCAAACTATGAAAGTTTAGCTTCAGTAAATTTAGATAAACCTATGTATTTTTCGTTGGTAACTAATTGTCAAGTAATTTCTGATATTTTAGGAGTAAACGTAGGTGATTTAATTTTCAAAAAGTTTTAAAAATCTAAAGGAGGGGTCAAGGTGAAAAAATTTACTAGCGTTATTCTTATTTTATTGGTAGTTTTATCGATTTTTGCAAAACCAACTCATCTAGTCATCTTTCATTTAAATGACACTCATGGTCATGTATGGGGAACAGATGATGGTGGTGGATTTGCAAGAATTGCTACAGTTATTAACCAAACAAAAGAAGAAGTGGAAAAAGAAGGTGGTTATGTACTTTTTGTACACGCAGGTGACGTGAATACAGGTGTTCCGGAATCAGATCAAATGGATGCATTACCAGATTTTATGATTTTAAGTTATATGGGCTTAGATGCAATGACGCTCGGAAATCACGAATTCGATAAACCCTTTGAGACCCTTGAATTACAAAGCAAAATTGCTCAGTTTCCTTTTGTAGCTGCTAATTTTGTTAACGATTTACATGGAGGTCCTATCTTTGAGCCCTACATTATTAAAAAATGTGGTGATGTAAAAGTTGGAATTATAGGACTTGCAACAGAACAGACCTTGGTCTTAGAACCAATTTATTTGGGCAATAATACCATCTCAAACGCAAAAGAAACTTTAGAGAAATATTTACCCATTGTCCAAAAAAAGTCAGATGTGGTTATTGTTTTGTGTCATTTAGGTTATTATGATGATGAAAATCCAGAACCCGTCCTTCCTGTTAAATTTACAACAACTAATGAACTTGCCGAATCCTTTAGTGGAATAGATGTTATAATAGATGGTCACACACATTCCGTTTTAGATAAGTCTGTCGTAATAAACGACGTTATTATAGCTCAGGCAGGAGAACATGGGAAATATTTAGGTAGAATAGACCTATGGGTAGACGGCGGTCATGTTGTGGACTGGCGAAGTGGACTGATACCTATAACCACAGATATTCCTGAAGATCCTTTCATAAAGATGTTTTCTGATATGTTCTATCAGTTAGGATCAGCTGCACTTAATGAAGTAGTTGGGGAAACTAGGGTTCTTCTCGATGGAGAAAGAGCACATGTAAGGAGTCATGCTACAAATTTAAGTAATTTAATAGCGGATTCCATGATATGGAAAACTGGAGCAGACGTGGCTTTAGTAAATGGTGGAGGTATTAGAAGTTCCATAGATGCAGGAGAAATCACTTACAGAGATGTATTGACTGTACTACCATTTGGAAATACTGTATATGTACTAGAATTGACAGGAAAAGATTTAATTGAAGTCCTAGAATATGCTGCAACGATTCCTGATGGTCAAGGTGCTAAGCTTCATGTTGGTGGCTTAACTGCAGAAATAAAAGATGGTAAACCTGTTGATGTTAAAGTAAATGGAGAGCCTTTAGATCTAAACAAAACTTATAAAGTAGTAACCAATAATTATGTTGCTGCTGGTGGCGATGGCTATACAATGCTCATCGGCAAGCCCGGTTATGATACAGGATTTACAGACGCTATAGTTTTGGCAGAATATATTAAATATTTGGGAATTATTGAAGATTATCCTTCAGAACAAAGATTAAAATATTTGGACTAACGAATCTAAATTAAAAGGCATCCTTGCAAAGGATGCCTTTTAATTTATTTTTTTGTAAATGGAATGTATTTTATAGTCTTCCAAAGTATTTATCCAATTCTTTGAAACTTAAGTGAATCAATATTGGCCTTCCATGAGGACAAGTTAATAATCTGTTTTCAAAGATGCTATTTAAAAGCATTTCTAATCCAATAGGATTGTCGCCAGTTTTAACTGCACAACGACAAGCTATGGTAGCTAAGTTTTTATCAAAGATTTTTTCTAAACCTTCGAAATCAACGACTCTTAACTCATCAGCAATATCCCAAATAATAGTTTCTATATCGTGGATATTTATACCAAAAGGCAGTCCCTTAACAAATACTTCATTTTCAATCTCTTCTATAATTATTCCGAGTTTCTCTAAATAATCTTTGTTTTCTATAATTAAATTTTTTCGTATCTCATCTAATTTAACTTTAAAAGGGGTAATAAGAAGATTTGAACTTAAAGCTCCTTTTTCAAGTATTTGTTTTTTTAACCTTTCAAAAATATATCTCTCATGTGCCGCATGAAAGTCTACAATTAAAATACTTTCTGAGGTTTCAACAATAATATACCTATTTGCAACTGTTCCCACAATTCTGACCAGATTATTGGAATCAAAATCTAAACTTCCCTTGAATTGTTCTAAATTATTTTTAACACTATCAAAATCGAAATACATATTTTTATCTTTTTCATAATTGTTTTGATATTTATCTGTAGGTTTACCTTTAAACCTTTCCTGTTTAAGATTGTTTCTATCAGTATCCGAGGAAAGTTGAGCATCTTTTATCTTTTTATTAAATGAAACCACACTTTCTTCAAAGCCTTGATCGTCAAATATACTTGTTGTTGAATTTTTGGTGTACAAATCCTGAATTGAATTAGGCTTTTGGAAGTCTTCTTTTCGTTGTATTAAATCATTACTTGATTTAGTACTTACAAATTCTATAGTAAATTTAGCTTTTTTCAAAAGAGATTCTCTTATAACATTTTTTAGCAACATAACAATTTTTTGTTCATCTCTGAATTTCACCTCTAACTTTTGAGGATGAATATTTACATCTACCATATCAGGTGGGAGCTCAATAAAAATAACAGCATAAGGATGCTTCCCTTTTTCCAACATTTCGCCATAACCTTTTTCCAAAATTGAAAAAAGTGAAGCTGCTTTTACATATCTTTTGTTAACAAAAAAAGTTTGGGCTGTTCTATTATTTCTTGATATTCTGGGGTTAGAAACTACACCCCAAATTTTTATCGAAGAATCATTGTATTCAATTTCAAGTAGGTCTTGGACTTTGAGTTCAGGATAAATTTTCAGACATTTAGTAATTAAATCCATATCTTTAGTAAAGTGGTAGATTTCTCTTTTATCTCGAACATAAACAAGATTGATAAAGTTTGAAAGGGCAAATTTTTCAACAATTTCAGTTACATATCTGCCTTCAACCGATTCACTTTTTAAGAACTTTCTACGAGCAGGGATATTATAGAATAGATCCTCAACTTCAATAATTGTTCCTACTTTTGCATTCACTTTTTTTTCGTCAACTATCTCACCACCAAACATCTCTAACTGCGTGCCTAATTCATTTTCAAAAGTTCTTGATATCATTTTTATCTTAGACACCCTTGCAATTGAGGCAAGTGCTTCACCTCGAAAGCCAAAACTACTTAGAGAATATAAATCATCGATTGATGAGATTTTACTAGTTGTATGAGGCATTATAGCGATTTTCATTTCTTCGGCAGTCATGCCACAACCATTATCTTCAACTCGTATCAAAGCTTTTCCTCCATCAACTATTTCAACTGTTATATCATCGGCTTCAGCATCCAATGAATTTTCCAAAAGTTCCTTAACTACAGAGTTAGGGCCTGAAACTACCTCACCAGCCGCAATCTTCATTATTACCTCTTTAGGTAATTCTTTTATTCGCATAATAATCGGCATACATTCTTCCCTTTTTCGAAATAATAAAAGGAAATCACCTATTCTCCTTTCTTTTGTTAAAAATAAATAACTGATTTTATCTTTTTTATTATATCATCTTATTGAAGAACTAGTATTAACTATTAAACGTAATTTTTTGTTATAATTGTTTTGTGAAGTTAGAAGTATATTCTAAAATAAACAATTCTCAAAAGTTATGAAAAGGTATCGTTATATTTTTTTGTTATATTTCAATATGAAAATTAATCTCAAATTTAACACATTGGAGGGACGGCGTTTTTTCAATTTTTTTGAAAATTCTACGCTATAAATAAAATGAATGTTGGAATGTTTTCTGATACATATATACCTCAAAAAAATGGGGTTGCTACTGCGTTAAAATTATACAAAGATGAAATGGAAAGACTAGGGCATAATGTTTTTCTTTTTGTACCAAAATATGATATTAAATATTCAAGACAAGAAAAAAATGTATTTGAATTCCCAGCAGTAAAATTCCCCTTTGAAAAGGAGCAAAGAGTAGCTATTCCTTTTTCGTGGAAAATGTTTAAAATTAAAGATTTAAACCTTGATATAGTTCATTCTCATGATCCATTTTCTATGGGGATATTGGCCATGTCTGTTTCGAAATCACTTAAACTAAAACATATAGGAACCCATCATACTATGTATGAATATTACTTACATTATTTACCTCCGATAATGAGGCCTCCTGTTGAATTGACTCAAAAACTCATTAAAAATTGGTGTTTGAAATTAGACAGGGTGATTGCTCCAACAAACAACATTAAAAATACCCTCATAGAATATGGGGTTCCATCTTATCATATAGAAGTGATCCCAACAGGGATAGATATAAGTTCTTTTGATAAACCAATAACTTGGGATTTAAGAAAGGAATACCCATCGATAAAAGAAGGAGATAGAATCCTTTTGTTTGTGGGTAGATTGGGTAAAGAAAAAAATATTGATTTTTTAATTAGAGTGTTCTCAAAAGTCTTGCTAGAAGAAAAAAATGTAAAATTTGTGATAATTGGTGGAGGCCCTGAAAAAGAAAATTTAGAACTTTTAGCTGAAGAGTTAAAAATAAAAGAAAATGTAATTTTTACTGATGCTCAACCTAGAGAAAGGGTCATTGATGCTTACAAACAATCTGATATTTTTATATTCGCTTCTTATACAGAAACTCAAGGATTAGTAATTTTAGAAGCGATGAGTGCAGGAAAACCTGTTGTTGCTTTAGGTAAACTAGGAGTGTATGATATTCTATCCCAAGAAGATGCTGGAGGAATAATGATTGAAGAATTAAATGAAGATGATTTTGTTAATGAAATTCTAAGATTGTTGAGAGATAATATTTTATATGAAAATTTAGCGAAAAAAGCTAAGAGTTTTGTTCAAAATCATTTTTCTATTGAAGCCTGTGTTGAAAGTATTTTGGATTTATATAAAAAGGAGATTATAAGTAATGAATGAATTTGAAGAAATATTTAATTTTCAGCTAGCTGATTTGAGAGAAATTCCTATTGATAATTTTGCTTATATTGGAGATGCAGTTATCGCACTTATATATAAAACTAAATTATTAGGTGATGGAAGAATTAAAACTCGAATTGTCTACGAAAACTCAAAAAAATTTTTAAGTGCAACAGCACATTCAAAGTTTATTGACCTAATTTATGAAGAATTCAATGATACTGAAAAACAGTATTATAAAAGGGCTGTTAATTCTAATGGTGCAAAAAAAAGAGGAAATGATTATGAATATAGAAAATCTACAGGTTTTGAAGCGGTTATTGGATATTTATTCTTGACAAAAAACTATAAAAGAATAAAGGAATTGTTAGGAGTGATTGACAATTGTATGTCTACGGACGAAACATATTAAAAGAAATTGTTGAATCTGGTTATAAAATCACACACATTTTTTTTAGTGATTCAAAAGTCGAAAAAGGAAATCTAAGCGAATTTGTTTACCTCGCCGAAAGGGCTAATTTCCCCTACAGTTTCGTTAACAATGAAATACTTGCAAAAATGGCATTGACAAATAAACACCAAGGTGTTGTAGTTGATATAGGTAAAGAATTTAATTACCAATCCATAGAAATTCTGGATAACAAAGAAAATTTGTTCTTAGTGATGTTAGACCAAATTCATGACCCTCATAATTTTGGAGCAATAATTAGATCATCTGCTGCAGCTGGAGTAGATGCGGTAATCATTCCCAAAGGCAAGACAGTTGAAGTAACTCCCATTGTTGTAAAGGTTTCGTCAGGTTTGGTATTTAAAATACCCATTATACAAGTAACCAATTTATCTAATACAATAGAACAATTAAAAAAAATGAATGTTTGGGTATATGGTACTGATTCAGTTGGCATTCCATACTATGAGGTTGATTTTAGCGGAAATGTATGTCTAGTATATGGCAATGAGGGGAGTGGTATAAGAAAAACCGTTAAAAAACATTGTGATCAATTGATAACTATACCTATGTCAAATAATGTTGATTCTTTAAATGTTTCTGTAAGCGCAGGAATAATTCTTTTTGAAGTAAAAAAACAAAGGGATTTTTTAAAAAAAGAGGTTAATTAAATTTTAAAATACGTGGAGGTGTTTTATGATTAAAAATGTAAAAAAAATGGTAGTGTTAGGAGCTATTCTGTTGTTCGCTCTTTTGGGATTCTCTCAAGGAACCACTAATCTGAAAATCGGATATGTGAACTTTGATAAAACCATTAAAAATTATTACAAATGGTATGATTTACAATCATCTTACCAAATTGATTTCCAATATTATCAAAACAAGATATATGAAATGGAAAATCAATTTATGCAATTACAAGAATCTGGCGCTACAGATGAAGAACTTCAACAATATCTTTTAAAATTACAAACAACATATAACCAATATCAACAATCCCTTCAGGAAGAATACCAAACTAAAATAGATTCTCTTGTTGAGGAAGTAGTCAAAAAAATAGCACAATACGCAGAAGCAAATGATTATGATTTTATATTCTATCAAAGTGCGGTTATTTATGTAAAAGATTCATTAGACTTAACGGATGTAATTATCAGTTATATAAACGTCAAATAATTTCTTATATATGAGAAATGTAATAATTGATTGTAAAAATATAAATAAAAAATATGGGAAAAAAACAGTACTCAAAGACGTCGATTTCCAATCTAAAAAAGGAGTTGTAACAGGCTTATTAGGTCCCAATGGAGCTGGAAAAAGTACCCTTTTCAAGGTCATACTGGGGCTAGTGGTACCTAATTCAGGTGAAATCTATCTTGATGGTTTGAATATATCTCATTTACCAATCCATAAAAGGGCTCTTAGTGGTTTAGCGTATTTGCCACAAGAACCCTCTGTTTTTAGAAACTTAACAGTTATAGATAATCTTCAAATGATTGCTAATTTACTGAAGATAGAAGATTCTGATCGAAAGATATCCTCAATAATCAAGGACTTTGGATTAGATAACTTAGAGAATCAGTATGCTTACTCATTGTCTGGTGGGGAAAAGAGAAAGTTAGAATTTGCTAGAACCCTAATAACAAACCCAAAAGTCATTCTTTTGGATGAACCATTTGTAGGAATAGACCCCATAACTGTTAAAGATATCCAAAAGATCATAAGAAAACTAGCTGAAACAGGAATTTCAATAATAGTAACTGATCATAGCATTGATGAAATAGTACAAGTTGTGGACGAACTATATGTCATTCATAAAGGAACAATAATTGCTTGTGGTTCCCCGAAAATTGTCTTACAAGATGAAAATGTCAAGGCAAATTATTTAGGATGGTGAAGATTTTGAACGTAGGAGTTATTGGATATTCTGGTGACATTTATAAAGAACCTATAAAATCTTTAACTCCCATCTGCTTAGATATCGGCAAATGCATTGCAAAAAATAATTGGGTTCTACTAAATGGTGGAAGAGATGGTGTTATGTATCTTGTTTCAAAAGCAGCAAAAAATAATGGTGGGTTGGTTGTAGGATTTTTACCTTGGGGAGAAGAAGGAAATGAATATCTAACTCTTCCCATTAAAACTGGATTAGATTTTAATATGCGCTCTTTTATAATGTTAAAAAATGTTGATGCAGTGGTTAGTATTGGCGGAGAAATAGGAACTGCTATAGAAATTTTAGGGGCGTATTCATATAAGAAACCCGTTATTTTATTTAGAAAGAGTAGTGGTTGGACTGATAATATAACAAAAGTTTTAATTGAAGAAAAATATTTGGATAATAGAAAATTGGTAGAATTAAGACAAGTTTATTCTGTAGATGAAATGGAAGCTGTTTTAAAAGAAATAGAACAAGGAGTGAAAAAAAATTGGTAAGAGTAAGATTTGCTCCCAGTCCAACAGGAAATTTACATGTAGGTGGACTTCGAACTGCTTTATTCAACTGGTACTTTGCAAAAAAACACGACGGTAAATTCATTATCAGAATTGAAGACACTGATCTAGAAAGATCGAAAAGAGAGTATGAAAATGCAATATTAGAAGAACTTAAATGGGCTGGTTTAGACTACGATGAAGGTGTAGATAAAAATGGAGAATATGGACCATACAGACAAAGTGAAAGACTAGACATTTATCAAAAATACATTGAACAGTTGTTAAATGACGGCAAAGCCTATTACTGTGTTTATGAAGGTGAAGAAATAGTTTTTGAGGGTAATCCTTTACCAAACAAATATAAACTTGAGCGTAATGCTGATTCTTCAATAGTTATTAAATTTAAGGTCAAAAAAGATGAAGTGATATCTTTCAACGATTTAATTAGAGGATTAATTGAATTCAATACCAACTATATAGAAGATTTTGTTATTTTAAGATCAAACAGGATTCCAGTATATAATTTTTGTGTAGTTATAGACGATTATCTTATGAAAATAAGTCATGTAATTAGAGGAGAGGATCATATTCCAAATACCCCAAAACAAGTTTTGCTCTATAATGCTTTATCGTTCAACTTGCCAGAATTTGCTCATTTACCTCTAATTGTGGGCGAAGATAGAACTCCCCTTTCTAAAAGGCATGGAGAAGTTTCTATATCCTACTTTAGAAAAGAAGGATATTTACCTAAGGCATTGTTAAATTATTTGAGCTTATTGGGATGGAATGCTAATGAACAAATTTTCGATTTTAAAGAAAAGTTTAAAGAGTTTGATATAAAAAATGTATCGAAAAATCCAACTGTATTTGATTACAATAAACTTTTATGGACCAATGAGGTTCATCTGCGTAACAATCATATAGATGAAGTTTATCAAAATTTTGTAGATTGGTGCAATTATTGTAAAATTGATATAAACTCCGATGATGTATATATAAGAAAAGTTATCGAGATATCAAGGCCAAAGGTTAGAACTTTAAAAGAATTATACGAATTTTCCCTGAACTTTTTCAAGAACGATTTTGAATATGAAGAAGAATTTGTAAACAAATACATGAGTAAACCCTGGTTTGAAGAAGTTATTAAAATAAGTATTAACAAGTTGGAGAAATTAGACGTATTTGAAATAAAAAATATTGAATATGTTTTGAAAGAAATAGCTTCTTTAAATATAACAAGTAAAAAAAATGTTTTTCAATCAATAAGAGGGGCAGTTTTAGGAAAACTTGTTACTCCTGGTTTGTATGAATCAATAGAA
Organism: Thermotogota bacterium; assembly: GCA_029780115.1. Classification (GTDB taxonomy): domain Bacteria; phylum Thermotogota; class Thermotogae; order Petrotogales; family Petrotogaceae; genus Defluviitoga. The sequence goes on along the minus strand of JAKOZG010000027.1, from coordinate 141,158 downwards.
GTGCTGGGAAAAGAAGAAACTATCAAAAGATTAAAAAGAACTTTAAATTTTTCTAATAACATTACCAAACTAAATAAATAATCGAAAGAGGGAAGTTACATGAAATATCCCTATCTAGAAAACAAAAACATTCTTATTGGTGTATCAAGTGGAATCGCTATTTATAAAGCTGTGGATTTGGTTTCAAAATTGAGAAAAATGAACCTCAACTTGAAGGTTATTATGACCAAGAATGCCAAAAATTGGGTATCAGATCAAATTTTTTCTGCTGTAGGTAATTGCGATGTATATTATTCTTCCTTCGATGTGAAAGGAGGATGGATACCTCATACAGAGCTTTCTAACTGGGCAGATCTTTTTATTGTTGCCCCGGCAACAGCGAATATCATTGCAAAAATTTCATGTGGAATAAGTAACGATTTACTTACTTCTACTGCTATAGCTTTTGCAAAAGAAAGTAAACTTATTGTTCCTACAATGAACGTAAGAATGTATGAAAATAAAGCCTTACAAAGAAATTTAAAAATCTTAGAAGCCGATGGATGGACCATTATTGAACCTGAAGTCGGACATCTTGCAGATGGAGAAATTGGAAAAGGTCGTTATCCTGATAATGACAGAATTTTAGAATATGCTGAATATTTGCTTTGTAAAAAGGATTTTCTAAATAAGAAGGTATTAATTAGTGCTGGACCTACTGTTGAAAAAATAGACCCAGTGAGGTACATTACTAATAGATCTAGTGGAAAGATGGGATATGAACTAGCAAGGGAATTTGCTTGTAGGGGCGCAGACGTTACCCTCGTTTCTGGTCCTACAAATTTAACAGCTCCTTCATTGGTAAAAAATTTCATCCCCGTTGAAAGTGCTATCGACATGGAAAAAGTAATGGTAACTTACTCAGAAAATAGTGATATAATTATTATGAGCGCAGCAGTGGGTGATTTTAGAATTAAAAATTTCTCTGCTCAAAAACTCAAAAAAGATGACGTTCTAGTTCTTGAACTAGAAAAAAATCCCGATATCTTAAAAGAATTAGGAGAAAAAAAAAGAGAAAATCAAATTTTAATAGGTTTTGCTGCAGAAACCCAAAACCATGAAGAGTACGCCAAAAAAAAGTTAAAAGAAAAAAAATTAGATATGATTATTGTAAACGATGTCTCAAGAAAAGATATAGGATTTGAATCTGATGAGAATGAGGTAATCGTTTATAGTTATGGGGAGGAATATCGACTTGAAAAAAATCATAAGAGAATTATTGCTGCTCTTATTATTGATTATGTCTATAATAAGTTTTGCTGAAAATTACTTTTTAATGTATCCGAGTGAATATGACCAATCAAAAAATACTGTTAAAATTAATGTGGAAAGTCTTTTAGAGTTGCAAAGTATTCCCGATGTTTACATATATGATGGAGGAATACGAAAAAAATTAATTGTTACACGAGTTAGAGAAAACGTGTACAGTTTCTATGTCAACTTAAATTCTTACTCTGGAGATGTTTATTCTTTCTTAGTATCTTCAACAGACAAATATGGGCAATATGTTTCCCAATTTTTTAACAATTTTCTAGTAAAAGATGATTTTACACCTGAAATAAAAATAGAAATTACAACGTCGATTGGAATAAATGGGTATGAATATTACTTAGATTATTATCCAAAAAACTCTTTATACTTGATTGATATCAATATCGATGATAAAGAATTTGAAAGCGAAGAAGATTTTTTAAACTCTTTAAAATATTTTAAAGATGGTCTTTATCGAGCTGAGTTTATTTTTAGAAACAGGTATGGTATATATTTCAAAGTTGAAACTCCTTTCTTGAAGGTAAATGAAGTAGTTATCACTGAAAATATTTTAAAACCTCAACAAAAATATGAAATTTTTGGATACCATATAGTTCAAAAAGGCGAAAGTTTATACAAAATTGCTAGAGAATACAATGTACTTCCAGGAGATTTAGTTAACATAAATGATTTAAGAGATCCTTCTCTGATTTATCCTGGCCAGGCTTTAAAAATAGGTAAAGTTGAATACTTTGAAAGCCCCATACACTTGGAAATAGATCTTTCAAAAAATAGGATGTACCTTTATTTTCATGATCAACTCTTGAAAACCTATGTAGTCGCAGTAGGAATGAGTGATTACACTCCACCTGGATATTATAGGATATCATATAAAGAAAAGGATCCTGCTTTATACTGGTATGATGAATATATTCCCCCCGGATCGCTTCTTAACGGAATGGGGACAAGATGGCTACAACTTTCAAACCCTCAATATGGAATTCACGGAACAACTAAACCATGGGAAATAGGAAAAAGAATATCACATGGATGTATTAGAATGTTCAATTTCGATGTGGAAGAGATAGATTTTATAACTTCTCTGGGTACAGAAGTTTATGTATATAACAGTAAAAATTAAAAACTCACGAAAGCATATCGTGAGTTTTTAATTTTATGGGGTGGCTGGTGGGATTTGAACCCACGACATCCTGAGTCACAGTCAGGCGTTCTGCCACTGAACTACAGCCACCATTTAAATTGTTGTTACAAACAAAATGTATGCATCTGGTGCGCCTGGCGGGACTCGAACCCACAACCCTTGGATTAGAAATCCAATGCTCTATCCGTTGAGCTACAGGCGCTGGAGCGGCCGACGGGGATCGAACCCGCAACCCTTGGCTTGGAAGGCCAATACTCTACCAGTTGAGCTACGGCCGCAATCATTAAATTATTAATTAAAAATACTCGAAGATGGTCGGAGCGACTGGACTTGAACCAGCGACCTCCGGTGCCCAAGACCGGCGCGCTCCCAACTGCGCTACGCTCCGTTCCCTATCGAATTATATAATATCACAATGATATATTTTTGTCAACACGATTTTGTAAATTTCCCTCTAATTTTTATTTAAGTTGAATATCATAAAATTAATAAATAATCGATATGTTCTTAATTAATTTTGTGATAAAATATATTGTAAAACCATTATAACCTTTTTTAGAAATGTGAAAGTTTTAATAAATTATACCCTTAATGTTAATAAATTTTTTAAGGGGGTTTTATTCTTGAAAACAAAAAAAGTAGATAAAAAACTACTAAACACTTTCAAAGCTGAAGAACCAACCATTCAAGAGCTAAGAAATATAGCAAAGAATTTGGGTATAAAACTAAAAAGAAATATGAAAAAGAAAGAAATCCTAAAACTTATCTTGAAAGAAATTGAAAAAATTGAAAAATCATTAGAAATTGATTCTTACAAACAGGAGATTGCTACCACCAAAAAATATCCGCAAGAAAAAAAGCAGATTTTTGAATTATCTCAAGGGGAACCACCTAAAACTTACAACAAAGACAAAATAAAATTAATCCCTGTTAATCCTCGCTGGGTTTATACTTATTGGGATTTTTCTGAGAAGACAAAAGAACGACTCAAAAAATTAAATAAATCAGAATTATCTCTTAGATTAACAGAAGTTCCGACAGAAAAAGAAATAAAAAAAGAAGATGTTTTTGAAGAAAAGATTATATTAGACACTATATCCGATTATTTCTTTCATGTTCCCAGAGAAAATTCAACATACGTAGCTCAAATAGGAACAAGCGATGAAAATGGTTCTTTTAAAACTCTTTTAGAATCAAATAAAGTAACAACACCTAGTTCTTCTGAAAAACAATTTGAAAAAGAGAAATGGTTAAGATTAAAAGGTAAAGAAATCATTGTTGAAGAAAAAGAAAGCAAACATACAGAAGAGAAATATACACAATTAACTAAAGTTAGCAGTAAAATAAACATTAATAACAGAAGGTTACTTTTCCCCTTCATCTCTGACGGAGGTTCCCAAAATGTTCCAAATCAAAGGTAACTTATTGTTAGTTTTACATGCACATTTGCCATACATCCATCACCCCGATTTTGAAGAATTTCTGGAAGAACGTTGGTTATTTGAAGCAATTACAGAGACTTATATTCCTTTGATAAAAGTATTTAAATCTCTCGAGAAGGATCAGATCCCTTTTAAATTAACTATAAGTTTTTCTCCTCCTTTGATTGAAATGCTTACTTCAAATAGTTTACAAGCGAAATATTTAAAGCATCTTTCTAAATTAATAGAGTTATCAGAAAAAGAAGTTCAAAGAACTAAAAATGAAAATTGGAAAAAATGGCAAACTGCTATTCATTATAGGCAAGAGTTTATCGATGCTATGGAAATATATTATGATCAATATAGTCAGAATATTCTGAAAGCCTTCAAAGAATTTCAAGATAAAGGTTACATCGAAGTGATAACATGTAATGGAACCCATTCATATTTACCTTTTTACAAGGAGTATCCGGAAGCCATAAGAGCCCAGTTAAAGGTAGCTATTTCAACTTTTGAAAAAAATTTTGGAAAACGCCCCAGAGGTATGTGGTCAGCTGAGTGCGCTTATTTTGATGGACTAGATAAATATTTTCGTGAAGAAAAGATTGAATATTTTTTTGTCGATTCTCATGCATTTCTCTATGCTTCCCCTCCTCCCAGATATGGAGTCTATAGACCTGTTATCACCCCCAATGGAGTTTTTGTGTTTGCTAGAGATCCTGAATCAAGTGAACAAATATGGAGCTCAGAAGTAGGTTATCCTGGGGATCCTAGATATAGGGAATTTTACAAAGATATAGGTTTTGAGAGAGAAGAAGAATATATAAAACCTTATATAGATAAAAGTGGTACTCGATGCAATACTGGTATTAAATATTATAGAGTAACAGATAAATCTCTTCCCTTAGATAAAAAAGAATTGTATGATCTTAAAGAAGCAAAAGAAGCTGCAAAAGAACATTCAAAAGATTTTATACTAAAAAAAATGTCTCAAGTAGAAAGACTTACAAGTGGCTTAGAAAATCAAATTCCTATAATTGTCGCACCTTTTGACGCTGAATTATTTGGTCATTGGTGGTATGAAGGTCCTATGTTTTTAGAACAGCTTTTCAGAATCCTAGCCGAAAATGATTATTTAGAAACTCATACCCCATCAGAAATATTAGATACTATAGAAAATGTCCAAATAGTTACCCCGGCCGAATCTTCTTGGGGAGCTCAAGGTTACCATGATGTATGGTTAAATTTTTCAAATAGCTGGATATATAGGCATATTTATGAAATAACTGAAAGAATGATTTGGTGGGCTAATACCTTTGAAAATCCTTCCACTTTAGAAAGAAGAATATTGAATCAAATGGCTCGCGAAGTTCTCTTAGTGCAATCAAGCGATTGGCCTTTCATAATGACAACAAATACCACAGTTGAATATGCAAAAATGAAAATTAATAACTGCGTTAACCGCTTTCTGGAATTAGAAAAAATGCTTAAAGAGGGAAAAATAAACGAGCAAAAATTACGCTATTATGAATGGGTAGATGGGATATTCAAAGATTTAGATTACCAAATTTTTTCAAGCAATTACTAAAAATATTCACACTATTGAAAGGAGGATAACAAGTGCCTGAAAAATATTTTGAAATAAGATGGCATGGAAGAGCTGGACAAGGAGCTAAAAGTGCTTCTCAATTTTTAACAGAAGCTGCAGAGGAATCTGGAAAGTATTCAACTTCATTTCCAGAATATGGAGCCGAAAGAACAGGCGCTCCTATGAAAGCATTCAACAGAATCGCGGATGTCCCAATTAGGCTTCGAAGTGACATAGAAACTCCAGATGTCGTATGTGTAATTGATGACACTCTTTTGAAAAATCCGGAGATTACCAGTGGACTAAAAGAGGATAAATTGTTACTGGTAAATACTACAAGAAGTATCGAAGAAGTTAGGAAGTTAACAAAATTTAAAGGTAAAATAGGGCTAGTTCCAGCTACTGAAATTGCTTTAGAAGAATTAGGACGTCCAATTCCAAACACTGCCATGATAGGAGCATTAATTAGAGCAACTGATATTGTTCCCATGGATGCGGTAAAACAAAGGATAAGAGCAGCATTTGCTAGAAAATTTTCCGAAGCAGTTGTACAAGCTAACATCAGGGCATTAGAAAGAGGATACCAGGAGGTGAAGTTTAGTGAGTAACCTTAAAGGATGGAAGGAAATTCCCATTGGTGGGGTTATTGACAAACCAGCTACTTCTAGACTATATAAAACTGGTGAATGGAGAGTTTCAAGGCCAGTGATTGATAGAGAAGTGTGCATAAATTGTATGCAATGTTGGCTATATTGTCCCGATATGTCAATAGAGGGTAGTATCGAAGGTAAAAGAATGAAACTTGGAGAATTCAAGATGGAATATTGTAAAGGCTGCGGAGTATGTGCAGCGGTTTGTCCAGTTAACGCGATTGTAATGAAACCAGAATCAGAATTTATTGACGAATAAAGGAGGTTAAGATAAATGCCTGTAAAATTAACTGTTACAGGAGCTCACGCTGTAGCTCAAGCGATGAGACAAATTAATCCTGATGTTGTTGCAGCCTATCCAATCACTCCACAAACACCTGTGGTCGAATATTATGCAACATTTGTAGCAGATGGAATGGTTGATACGATATTAGTCCCAGTTGAATCTGAACATTCAGCTATGAGTGCTGTTGTAGGGGCTGCTGCTGCAGGTGCTAGAACTATGACTGCAACTGCTGCTAATGGTTTAGCTTTAATGATAGAAATCGTATATATTGCTGCTTCATATAGATTACCAATTATAATGCCTCTTGTAAATAGAGCCCTTTCTGGGCCGTTGAACATTCATTGTGACCATTCTGATGCAATGTTGGCCAGAGATTCAGGATGGATTCAATTTTTTACAGAGAACCATCAAGAAGCTTACGATTTTACGATAATTGCTACTAAATTGGCTGAAAAAGAAAATGTTTTGCTTCCAGCTATGGTTAATTTAGATGGATTTATAACTTCGCATGGTGTCGAAAGCTTTGAAATGCTGGACGACGAAGTAGTAAAAGAGTTCGTGGGAACTTGGAATCCAAAATATTCTCTTCTTGATACCGAAAATCCTGTTACCTTCGGACCTGTAGATCTATTCGATTATTATTTTGAACATCACAGACAACAGGAAGAGGCTATGAATAATGCTTATGAAGAACTACCAAAAGTTTTTGAAGAGTTTGCAAAAATTTCAGGCAGAAAATATGATTTTCTTGATTTATATAAAACAGATGATGCTGACTATATAATGGTAGTAATGAACTCAACAGCATCTACAGCAAAATATGTTGTAGATGAGTTGAGAGAAGAGGGAAAAAAAGTTGGTTTAATTAAGCCTCAGGTATTCACACCGTTTCCAAAAAAAGAATTCCAAAAGGCTTTAAACGGTCGCAAAGGAGTAGTTATACTTGATAGAGCTATGTCCTTTGGTAAGGAAGCTCCTTTATATTCATTAATAAAGTCTGCATTATATGAAGTACCTTCAAGACCGAAGCTTGGTTCTTATATTTATGGTTTAGGAGGAAGAAACACATCTCCTAAAATGATAAGACAGGCCTTTGAAGACGCGTTTAATGATAATTTAGTCGCTGACGAACAAAGATATTTAGGACTAAGAGAATAATTGGAGGTGGACAATTGTGCCTAATATAAGAGATTTAGTGGATTACGTTGAAAATAATGATTGGGCTTTTACCCAAGGGCATAGGCTTTGTCCAGGTTGTAACGCCCCAATGGTTGCAAACTGGGCTACACTTGCTGCTAAAAGCTTAGGATATGAACCCGTTGTAGGAGTTGCTACAGGATGTTTAGAAGTATCAACAACAATATTTCCTTACACATCTTGGAATGTACCTTACATACACAATGCATTTGAAAATGTTGCAGCAACTATTTCAGGAGCAGAAGCGGCATATAGATCCTTAAAGAACAGAAAGAAAATCGATAACGATAAAATCAAGTTTATAGCAATTGGAGGAGATGGAGGCACATATGATATAGGTTTGCAATCTCTTTCTGGTGCCATAGAAAGAGGACATGATTTTGTTTATATCCTCTATGACAACGAAGGATATATGAACACTGGTAACCAAAGGTCTGGTTCCACACCTCCTGGTGCAGATTCAACAACAGAACCTATAGGTAAAGCTTCCTCCGGAAAATTGCAGTTAAAAAAAAGTATTGTTGATATAGTAGCTGGTCATGAAGGAGTCTATGCAGCAACAGCTGTCACTTCAGAACCTTGGGATTTTATGAGAAAAATGCAACAAGCTCTCGAATTCCGTGGCCCTGCTTTCATTGCTGTATTGGCTCCTTGTGTGAGATTCTGGAGAATACCTGATGATTCTGGAGTCGAAGTCACTAAATTAGCTGTTGAGACCAAATATTGGCCTTTGTGGGAATATAACATGGGAGTCTACAAGGTTACCAAAAAACCTAAAACTTTCAAACCAGTTAAAGAATATATTACAAAACTAGGTAGATACAACAAACTAATGAAGAGACCTGACGCCAACGAAATATTAGAAGAATTACAAAATTATGTGAATGCCAAATGGGATAGATTGCTTGCCCTTGAAGAATTAACAAAAGACAAGCCTCTTAGAACAAAAATTTAAGTCAAAGTTCTTTTTCATTAAAAGGGGATTTTTATCCCCTTTTTCTTAATTATAGAATATCTGCAATTTTTAATGAAAAATGTGATAAAATTGCAAATAAGTAAATTGTAAAAAAAGAAGTTTACTAATTATTCTTTATAAATTAGGAGGAATATATAGATGAACAACTGGTTTAAAAAATATGAGAAGCTTATCACCATTTTGGTTATAGCAGGTTTTTTAGCAGGTATTGTTTGGTGGTCGATTGCTACGTATCTTTCATCAAAAAGAAGTCAATCTCTAAATCAAGATTACACATTCAGTAAAGAGAGTTCAGTTTTGGTAATTACTAAAGATGGAATAGAACTCGAATATCCTTACTGGATAATGAAGGATGAAGTTAATTCTCTTTCTCAACAGCAAGCTCAGTTATATCAACTATACTATGGTCAAAAGTTAGATCCTGTGTTCGACTATCTCATTCTTAAAAATCAAATTGTTGATATGCTTTACGATCAAAGATTGATTCAATACTATGCCGAGCAAAACAATCTTTTGCCAGACGCCAAATCGTTAAATAGCGCTCTCAATAATCTTAAGTCTAATGAAAATAATTGGAATACTTTAATAAATTATTATGGAAGCGAGGAAGCAGTAAAAAGTTTATTAGCTTTAAGTCTACTTGAAAACAATGTACTAACTGCTGTTGCCTCTATATCTAGAGAAGAAGCTCTGAAGTATATCGAAGAAAATTTCGATAATATTAAATACAATTATGAACAGATAAAAGTTCAACATATACTTGTATCAGATGAAAATACTGCTAACCAAGTAAAAGATGATATTATAAATGGAAAGATAACTTTTGAAGAAGCTGCCTCCCTTTATTCTCAAGACACAAGTAATGCAACAAGTTCTGGAGATCTAGGATGGATAAAACATGGGGAATTAGAAGAAACCTTTGAAGCCGCCGCTTTTAATGCAAACAAAGGAGAAATAGTAGGACCAATAGAAACTAGCTATGGTTTTCATTTGATAAGAGTAACAGATAAGAAGGTTTTCGAAAATCCTCAGGATGTATTTTTATATGAAGATGTATACAGTGAAATAGAAAATACTCTCCAAGAAGAAAAATTTCAGGAATGGTTAGCCAATTATAAGAGAGAAGAGAACTTTGGAAGAAACTATTATGACACTAAGCTTCTGTATGTTCACATGATTTATTCATTAGATCTAGATGAAAAATCCAAAGAAAATCTGGCTAAAGAGCTCGAAAATATTATATTTGATGGCGATGATATATCTTTGGAAGTAGATTCAGATTATCTTGCTATATATACCTTGTTAACGACAGATTTGTTAAATAGTTATTATAATCATTTAAGCATTTTGAATAATTATATATCTTTTTCCCAAAAAGTTGATCCAAATATAGCTAGCTTAGGTCTTGAACAAATAAACAAGAAAATAGAAGAACTAAATCAATTGTTAAACGAAGGTGACGAAATTACAGACGAAAAAATAAAATACGAAACTGCTAGAGATTTCCTAAATGCGGAAGATCTAGTTGAAGACTTAGGAATACATAATTTAGAAGAAGCGGAGACTTTCAAAAGCGATTTAGAAAATAAATTAGAGAAGACCAGAGCTAAATTAACGAAAGTGTTGGCAGATTTATTTGCTCAATATCCTTCTTCTTCTTCTGTAGTGCAATTGTATTATCAACTTAATCCACAAGACCTTAAAGTTAAAGTAAAATATTCTGAATTACAAATGAATCAATTAAAACAGTATATAAATTATCTTGGCCCTCAATACCTTTTTATGTTTTTCCAACAACCAATCAATGAAATTCTTGTCAACGTTCAATCAGTTATAGATTCAGAAGAGGCAGAGATAAGTATAAAATTAGAGGCTTTGGAGGTCGGATTAGATCTTACTGAAATGTTAGAATTAGATGATTTAAAATTGTATTATTTAGAGAAAATAAAAGAGATCGATCCTGAATATTATTCTGATATAGATAAATTAATCGAAGATACACGAAAATCTATAGAAGAATCAACTAAAAGTGCCTCTGAATTAGAATCTGAATTAGAAACTCAATAGTTAAGTTAAGTAAAATAATAATAATCGGGGAGGAAACTCCCCGATTATTTATGTCATTGGCTGGGACGGTAGGATTCGAACCTACGAATAACGGAGTCAAAGTCCGTCGCCTTGCCGCTTGGCTACGTCCCAATTACTTATTGTCCCGAACTTTATTATAACATATGATTCGGACTTTGTCAACTAACTTTTAGTTCATTTCAGACATACTTTTAGCTAGCATATATCCATGGGCTGTAGCATATGTAATCGATCTAGTCCAGCCACTACAATCGCCTATAATCTTCATATTTTCAAAAAATCCGTTGTTTATTTTATTTGTGTAAAACTTTACTTCTGCCCCATATAAAAGATTATCCGGGTAAGTAATTCCAGGAATGACTCCTTCAAGTCTTTCCAAAAAATCAATGATAGACTCAATGGTTCTACGAGGTAACGCCAAATTTAAGTCACCAAGAATATAATAACTAGAATCTAATGTAGGCTCTACCCTCCCTAATTTCTTAGTTCTTTTTGAATTTTTAAAATCTTCATAACATTGAAGTATTACTTTATCACCTCCTGCTAGTATATTTGAAAGTTTTGAGATGTAAGAACCGTAACCAACGGGATCATTAAAAGGTTGAGTAAAAGAATGGGTAACTAATACTGCAAAATTGGTGTTAGAGGTTTTCTGTTTGGAGTTAGCATGGCCATTAACTGTGAGAAAATCATCATATCTTTCGATGGTAACTTTTCCTGAGGGATTATTGCAAAATGTTCTAACTATATAGCCCGTTTTGGACCTTAGTCGTATTTTAAATTCATACATTTCTTTGTTTAAATCTTCTACTATATGATCCGGTAATTCATATCTTACTCCTAGATCCACTTTATCATTGGACAAAATCAGCTCAGGATGGTTTTTAACCATATCGTTTACCAGTTTATGTCCTCTTCTTCCTACTGCAACTATAACTTTATCATAAATTTTCTCTTCTTTTTTACCAACAACCACAATCTCTTTTCCTTTCGGAATTACACCTACAATCTCTTCACCGAAATGAAAGTTAATGTTCTTAACTCTTACATAACCTTCATAAATTTTTTGTACTGTTTCAGTTAGTAAATCTGTTCCTAGATGAAAAAAATACGATCTTATTGGCTCAAAACCAGCGTGATAAAATTTCTTATATAATTCTTCATTCTCAAAAGAAGCCCCTTTTTCAATATTTTCAGAAAATATTAAATTACCTTTATCATCTATTTTAGCCAATCCCGACTTTACTAAGTAAAATTCAACAACTTTTTTTTGTACATTTATTGGAATCTCTAAGTCTCCGCCCATTCCTTTAGATATAAAAAGTTTACCGTCATATTTCAATCCTCCAAAACCTGTCCTTCCAATGTCTTCACCTTTTTCATATACATCTAATACGTATCTGTCATTTAACTTAAACTCTTCGAAACCCTTTAAAAAACCAATTGCTGATGCTCCAAAACCTATAAGGGCTATTTTTTCCAAAACATTCCCTCCTGTTTAAAAATTTTTATGTAATATAAATACCTTTATTTTTAAAATTTATACAGTATTAAATTTCAAAGTAGAATCAACTCAAAGCATAGTCCATATACCGTTGTAACCACAATTTACCTTGACATTCTAATATAATTATAGTATAATAAATTTGTATTATCAAAAATTAATGAATAATCAATCCTATGCCGAGGTGGCGGAATAGGCAGACGCGGCGGACTCAAAATCCGCTGAGGTGGAGAACCTCGTGCGGGTTCAACTCCCGCCCTCGGCACCAAATTACAATAGCCATAGCTCGTAAATCCTTTGAGATGTGTTCAAAAAAGATAATGAATAAATTTGTCTTTTATTTCAAACTGCTCATGACGAGATGCTTTTTAAGAACATCCTAATTTCATTAAATACAAAAAAATCCTGCATACTGAAATTCGAACACCAATATTTTCAATATTTTCTCAATCAAATCATTATTCCTTTGTTAATGCTGAATAATTTATTTTTCTGTCTTTGAAGTAATATTCTTTATCATATTCATTCACTTCACGAAGCACCTTGCATGGATTTCCAACAGCAACTACATTTGATGGCAAATCCTTTGTTACAATGCTTCCTGCGCCAATTACAACATTATCTCCGATAGTTATACCTGGTAGAATAATTACCCCGGCTCCAATCCAACAGTTTTTACCAATATAGACAGGTGCATTATATTGATACCCTTTTTCACGAAGTTCTGGCAGGATGGGATGTCCCGCAGTTGCTACGGTAACATTAGGACCGAACATTGTATAATCGCCCACATAAATATGGGTATCGTCGACCATTGTCAGATTAAAATTAGCATATATATTATTTCCCAAATGACAAGTGAGCACCACCAAAATTAGAGTGGAAAGGCGGTTCAATATAACAGCCTTCGCCGATTTCAGCAAACATTTCTTTCATAAGTCTCTGACGCTTTTCAAATTCTGTTGGGCGTGTCATGTTGAAATCGTACAGTCTGTCAAGGCATTTCATTTGCCACTCCATAATTTCCTTATCTCCCGGCAAATAAAGCTCGCCCGTGTGCATTTTGTCTTTCATACTCATTTGAGATTTCCTCCTTGACGGTTAAATCATTGTATGTTGCGTTATAAATAAACCATATTCAGATTATATGTTTTCAGCTTAATTTCTTTTAGTTCGAAATCACGGGGGGACGAACAAGATACCAGCCATAATTGTTTCTTCTTCTCGCATAATGCTCTCCTATTCTGTAATTTCAATTAAATTTCCTTCACAATCGGCAATACAACTCTCATAGTAACCATCGCCGGTCATTCTGGGATAACTCATAACCTGATAACCATCTGCTTCAAGTCGCTTTGTCAATTCGTCTACTTTTTCTTTTGATCCAACCTGAAAAGCAATGTGCGCATATCCATAAAATGGAATATCTACTGGCTTATCCGCAACAGAAGGCAGGTTCATCAATTCAATTCTTGCTCCGTTATCAAAAGTGACAAAGTAAGAAGAAAAACCAGTTTTTTCATTTCTGTACTTGCTGTTTCTCTTACCTTGAAAATATGTTTCAAAAAATAAAGCTGATGCTTCCAAGTCTTTTACATAGACTGCTATATGTTCTATTTTCATCTTTTCTCCTCCCTTGATACAGATAACATTTCTAATTATAGGGCGCAACTCATAATATGTCTACCATATTTCTTCGCAATATAATAACAATCTTGCAAGGATAAAAAACCTCACCAATAAAGGTACTGACAGCTTTTTTGAAAGTATGGAATTTGCTCTATGAAAATGTACCCGCTGCAGATAACAGAGGAAAGCCTCAAAGCAGTGATCTGACTTCCATAAAAAATATGATAGGATTCATTCAAAAAGTCACACAAAAATATCTATTGCAGATATTACTACTTCTGGTGTAGTAAGACAAAGCAACTGCCGTAAGCTGTTTATAAAGTATCTAGCTCAAACACCAAATACATACCTCACTCAATAGCGCTTTAATGAAAGTGTTGACCTTTTGCAAAATACCAATATATCACTCACAGAGATTGTGATTGCAGTTGGCTTTGGAGGCACAAGTGATTATGCAGAAGCTTTTCAAATATCAAATAAATGGCTGTGAAAGAGCCCGACAGAACATAGAAGCAGATGAAAAGTCTTATATTATTCAAAATAATTTTAATAACAGATTTATGCATTCATATGAAGGAACAAGTCCAATTTCAAAATATTAAGTTGTTAGGCATCAGTCGCTTAAAACTGTCAGTTTCTTTTTTACTAAGCCTGTGGTTCCGCAGCCATAGATAACGCTCCTGCCAATAGAATGAGTGTTTTTGCCTGCTGCGTTACCAAAATTTCCCTCCACGGTATAAACAGTTTCGCTTTCAACCCGTTTCAACAATGCTTACGTGATTGGTTTCAACGCCAACCTCCTACTCAAAGAGAATCATGTGTCCTGCTAACGGTTCAAAAGTGCTGCCCTGCCAAAATCTGAGATCATACCATTGTGCCCCAGTAACTCAGTCCGCAAATTTCTGGTTAAAACAGGGAGACCTGTTCGCTCTATTAAAAGAAAAGTTTATTGTAGGACAAAATTAATCTCAAGTTTCCTTTCACCAATATCTTTTACACTTAATAATAAGCCATTTTCATCTTTTAAACCTGGTCCATACTGTCTAATTATAGATGTAATATCTAAGAATAAATAAGCTATATCTCCAGTTTCTATTTTATTACTCAATTTATTGAACAATGAATTTTCAGATAATTTAGGTTTTTTATTCATTATTTTTTGTAAATCCTTTTGGTTATTTCTTGAAATAAAAAGGTATTCATCTTTCCAAACATAATATGTGTATTTAACTGTAGTCTTCTTGTTACCTTGTTTAACTATTTCCTCTTTTATATAAAACTCAAGAGTATTTTGAGAAGTTTTTTTGTATTCAATATTTTTTTCTTTCAATAAGGGTATTATATCGTCAATTTTAGCTTCAGTTTTTAACTTAATGTAGTTATTATCAGAAATTTTTGAAAAACTTTCATTGGTATTAATAGATAATATATTAGCATTAACTTCTACTCCATTTGATAATGCAAAAATATTCTTTAATGTCTGATAATCCATAAAATTGCTTATTATACTTGCAAAAGGATCTAAATCTCTTGGAATAAAACCAGAGACAAAAAACAAATTATCAAAAAATGGGTATTCACTCGGTTCTTTAACAAAACTCTTATCAACATAATCAGGATTATAATTACCCATACTTTTGCCTATCATTAAGTTATCTTGAACATAAAAATACCCATTACCTTGATAATCTTCAGTATTTACTATATAATATAATCCATTTTTCCCCTGGGTTAGATTACTTAGTTGTTCCACACCTTTTTTTGAGGATTCATATAATCTTTCATCTTGTACAATAACCAAATAGTCTGCATTATCTAAGATTTGCTGAATAAACTTTAGATTAAAACCAGAATTTTCTATTGGTTCTAATAATAAATTCAAATCAGAAGAAAATGCCTTTATATCTTTCATTGGACCGATAACAAACCCAAAAGAATAGTTTTTTTCGCTACTCTCCTGAATAAATACAGAAAGATCAACCATATCCAATTGGTTCATAAAATTTTGGTAATCAACCTTCAAGGCTCCAAAGTACATCTGCATTAAAGCAGATATAAGCATTTCACCATTAAATGGTTCTAGCAGTAAACTTTTAGTAGTTGGCACTGATTTCAAATCGTTGTATACGCTTGTTAAATCTTTAAAATAAAA
Organism: Thermotogota bacterium; assembly: GCA_029780115.1. Classification (GTDB taxonomy): domain Bacteria; phylum Thermotogota; class Thermotogae; order Petrotogales; family Petrotogaceae; genus Defluviitoga. The sequence goes on along the minus strand of JAKOZG010000027.1, from coordinate 125,215 downwards.
AACAGCTTTTGATTCCGAAGGTATAATTTCTAAAATGTCCTGAGAAAAAACAGAAAAAGCGAAAATGATTGTTAAAATAAAAATCAAAAAAATTTCCTTTCCCCTTTTTTTTGTGGGCATGATACTTTTTCCTCCTTTTTTTCAATGTTAATAGGTTAATTTTATATAATTATATATGGGAAAAAAGTCAGTACAAATACAATTTAATTTTCCAAAAAATTCGTTATATATTCGACTATTTTCTGTATTTCAAAATCAATATTATCTGTCCTAATGGAAAATCCAGCTGCCCTCGGATGACCTCCCCCTCCAAATTCTAAAGCAATTTTTGACACATCAGCCCATTCCTTCGATCTAAGAGAAACGTGGTACAAATTCTTTTCGTACTCTTGAAAGACCATAGCTACTTCTACTCCTTTAATCGAACGAAGATTTTCCACAAGGGATGGAGAATCTTTCGGAAGAATATTATATTTGGAAAGCATACCAAGTGTTATTAAAGAATAAGCAATCATACCTTTTGATGCCAATTTGAGTTTTGAGATAACGTCCCTATATAAATAAATATGTTCTACGGGAGTATTTCCATGAATTCTGTTAGAAATATAACTAATATTAGCTCCTTTTTCTGTCAAACTTGCAGCTACTCTAAATGTTTCAGCTCCAGTATTTTCATACTTAAAAAATCCTGTATCCGTTGCAATACCAAGTAAATTCATCGTAGCTAATTGCTCATCATAATCAACATTTAAAAAGCTTAATAGCTTGTAAATCATCTGTGCAGTTGCTCCCATAGATGGATCAACCCAATTGATATTTCCATAGTATGTGTTGGTAATATGATGATCAATGACGATAACATGAAAATAGCTTAAATACTTCTCTATTCTTCCTATTCTATCAGGGGAGGAAGCATCTAAGATTAACATTAAATCAAACTCATTAAACATCATTTGCTCGATTTCGCTATCTAATCTTTTTATCTTCTCTTTAACCAATGGAAATTCTAAAAGATACTCTCCAATCTCATCATCAATAATAGCCAAAGTTCTCTTACCAAGTTTTTCTAGCCCTAAGGACATAGAAACTAAGGAGCTAACAGCATCTCCATCAGGAAGAATATGACCCACCAACAATATATTATTACTCTTTTTTATTTCAGAAGCAACCACTTTTTCGTCAACATCATGCAACTAAAAATCCCCCTATCTCAAAATAACTTTATTGCATTATAAACAACTTTTTCAAACCTATTCTTTATTCTTTCAGTCACTTGTAGGACTTCTTCGTGTCTTAGAGGTTGTGGAAGAATACCCGCAGCCATATTTGTTACTGCAGAAAAGGAAACAACTTTTAACCCTACATGTTTTGCAGCTATCACTTCCGGCATTGTAGACATTCCAACCAAATCTGCTCCTAATTTTTCAAATAATTTAATTTCTGCAGGAGTTTCATAAGAAGGACCAAGAGTCCAAAGATAAATACCTTCTTTAATATCGATGTTTTGCATTTTAGACTCTTCTATAATAGCTTTAAGCCATTTTTTATCTACTGGCTCAACCATTGAAGGAAATCTTGGCCCAAACTCATCTAAATTAGGACCAATAAGTGGGTTTTTAAAGGCATAATTTATAAAATCTTTGTTTGCCACTATATCCCCAGGATTATAGGTTCTATTAATCGCACCGGCTGCATTGGTTATTATTAAACCTTGAACTCCCAAATTTTTCATCACATATATAGGGAATACTATCTTTTTTAAAGCTGTTCCCTCATAAGCATGAAAACGTCCTTTTAATACTATCACAGAAACGCCCTGAATTGTGCCAACAACTAAACTTCCTTCGTGACCAATTACTGTAGACTCTGGAAAAAACGGGATATCTTCGTATTTTATAAAAGTAGGATTTTCAACTTTATTTGCTATATATCCTAACCCTGACCCTAAAATCATTCCAATGACAGGTTTTACATCGGTATTTTCTTTTATGAATTGAGCAGCTTTTTCTATTTCCAAAGGCATATATTTCTCTCCTTTTCTCTAATAATTTGCTTTTTAAATTTTCTTAGTCAGCAACTATTACATGTTTTGCTTCATTTTTGGTAAGTCTTATTATTATTTCATTAGCTAAAACTTCGATATAGTTTTGTGTTTTTCCTACCACCTTTACTCTTAAACCTGGGGTCGCCCCCTTGCTAATCAAATTTTTTCTTTGTTTCTCCCCTCCAGAAATATCTAAAACCTCACAAGATTCGGAAGGTTCTAAATCCCAAAGGGTAGTTTTTAAATCATGAGGCATAGACTTTTGATACTTTGAAATGAATTCTTTTGCTTTATTAAATTCTATTGGATTCCTCTTTAAGAAAAGCATTAGGCCATCTAACGATATATAGAAATTATCTGTCATGTGGTGCTCAATTCCACAAGCTATATTATATGCCTGTTCTTTTGATATTCCTAAAACATTGACGAGAAAATCGATTAAAATAATGTATCTCCTATAAACCCTTTCAGCCGCCAACATACCTTTATCAGTTAAATTAACGTATCCATATCTCTCGTGTTTAACATATCCCTCTTTTTCTAATCTTTTAATAGCTTCAGCAGCTGATGCATCTTTGACAGCTAACATATTTGATATATCTTTAATTCTAGGGACTTTTCCATCTATTTGTAAAGTATATACGGCTCTTAGATAATTTTCCAAACTTTCAGAAAGATTATTTTCCAAATTTATTCTCCCTTTCTAACAACTTCTTTAATAAATAAACCAGACTCCACACCAGTTTCAATAATAATATCATCAAATTTAACCACTGGGAAGGAGGAAGTTTTCCCTTTTCTGATAACAATGGCTCTTTTTCCATTATTTAATATAACTTCTGTTCCGGTAGGATATAAACCGGCAATTGAAAAAAATACACTGACATAATAAGGATCAAAAATTAATCCAGAATATCTTAAAAGAAAACTCATAGCCTCATACGGTGAATGTCCTACTTCTATACAAGAATCATAGGCATCCCCAACTTGAAGTATTCTTACCAAAGGACTTATTGAATTTTCTTTTAATCTCATAAAAATACCATTTCCATCAAACCTTTCATGATGAGTCGAAACAGAGTCCACTACATCTTTGCCTATTTCCTTTTGAATGCCCCTTAACATTTCATAAGCGGATAAAATATGTGACCTTACAGTTACATCATCTAAATCTTCATAATCAAATATCACTCTACTACCAATCAAACTATATCCAATGTCATGTAATAAACATGTCTTTAATAAGTAGTTTAAAAACAATTCTGGCATATCAAGCTTTGATGCAACTAAAGTTGAAATTATAGCAGTATTTATTGAATGTGCATTCAACGCCTTTTCACCTATAGAATGAAAAAGATTTAAAACAAGATCATCAGCTTTTAAAAATTTTTTATAAATATCTTCAACTAAAGCTTCAAGTTCAGATGTATCTTCTTTTAGATAGGTGATATCTTTAACAAATTCAAATTGTTCTTGCCACTGTGTATATTTTTCTTCTTCTACTAAAGGTGGAATATCTTCAAATTGAACAGTTATTCTTTCTTCTATTCTACCAGCGATAAAATCGTTTTCATCATAAACAGTAACACTTTTTATTCCATGATTTTTAAGCCTTTCGATATCTCTTGCTTTCAATACAGTACCTTTTGCTATCAAAAGAGTTGAGCCTTTAAATACATCTTCCGCAACAACTTGACCGGGTTTTAACTCATAAAAAGGAACACTTTTCATTTTAATCTACCCACCTCTATATACTATATTTTATTTATCTGGGTAAAGCAAAGAAATATATCTATTACTTTGAGATATATCCTTTGCAATTCTAATTACATCTTCAATATTTACATTTTCTATTCTATCAATAAACTCTTCCATTGTAATGATTTTATCATAATTTACATATAAATCAAAAGTGGTTAAAGCAAGAGACAAATTGTTTTCCATGCTTAAAGTCAATTGACCTATTAATCGATTTTTTCCATAGTTAAACCACTTAGTAACCTCGTCATAATTTTGAATCATTTCTATTATTTCTTGGAATTTATCCTTTAACACAGGCAATTTTTCATTGCTTGATAAAGTAAAGAAAAGCAATAAACCACTTAAAGGATAAGCTTCATAATGAGAGGCTACTTCATATACTAAAGCATTTTCTTCTCTAAGTTTTGAAAACAACAACGAGCTCATTCCACTCCCTAAAAATGTGTTTAATACTAGCGTTGCATAATAATCCTTACTCAACTTAGGGGGAGCTTCAAACCCTTGAACCATGTAACTTGATGAAAGGTCTTTCTTTGTTCTTTCGATCTTTACATTTTCGTTTTTTATCTTAGGGCTTTTTATTTTTCTTTTAAATGTAAAGTGATCTTTCTTCGAATTAATACTTTTAAGTTGACTTAAAACCTTATCTTCATCAAACTTTCCAACTATTACGACATCAACATTTAAAGGGTTATAAAATTTTCCGTAGTATTCCATAATCATGTCATAATTGATGTTAGTTATAGTTTCCTTATATCCCAAAACAGGTCTTGCAAAATCTTCATCATATATATTTTGATACAAATTTTCCATAACAATACTTCCAGGATCGTCTTCATAGGAGGCGATTTCTTCTAATATTATACTTTTTTCACGTTCAATATCTTCAGGTTTAAAGTTAGGTTCAAAAACTAATTCAGAAAGAATATCAATTGCTTCACTTATTTTCATAGTAGGTATTTTAGAAAAATAAACTGTAAAATTTTTGGATGTAAATGCGTTTAATTCTCCCCCCACCTCTTCGATTGGATTTTTAATCTGAATGCTATCCCTTCTTTTTGTGCCTCTAAAAACAGAGTGTTCTATCAAATGTGAAATTCCTGCATTAGTTTCATTTTCCATAGCTGATCCTGCTTTTACTCCAAAAAGTATAGATGCACTCAACATAGATTCTCTTTGTACTAAAATTGCATCTATTCCGTTGTTTAATCTTTCGTGTTTATTCAAACTCATCTACTCCTTTTTGTTTTCTTCTACATGTTTATATTAATTATATGACGTACGTCATATAATTAATATAAACATGCGGTATAATCCGCACGTTTTTTACTCATCTTTCAGCTGCTTTAATTGAAACTTTCCCTGATCTTCCACACTCAAGACTTCTACTTTCACTTTATCTCCAATTTTAAAAGCCTCAACTTTATCCTTTAAATTCGATTTATGAAGCATTCCAATTTTTCCTGGTAAAACTTCCACAAAAATACCATAGTTCTCTACTCTTTTTACAGTACCTTCAAAAATTTTCCCTCTTTCTACTTCTTCGGTCATCTCTTTTATATGCCCAATAGCCCCGTTTACTTTCTCTAGATTTCTACCTGTTACTTTAACCCTCCCATCAGGCTCAATAAATATTTCAACATCATAGATCTCACTTATTTCTTTTATTACTCTTCCACTAGGCCCTATAACCTCTCCAATTTTAGAAACAGGTATGTTAATTACTTTAATTATAGGCACTTCTGAAGATAATTCTTTTCTGGGTTCTGCAATAGTATCATACATCAAATCTAAAATTTTATGCCTTCCTATTTTTGCCTTTTCCAATGCAACTTTTAGAACTTTTTCATCAATCTTGTTTGTCTTAACATCCATCTGAAATGCTGTAATACCATCTCTAGTTCCAGCAACCTTGAAATCCATATCTCCAAGATGGTCTTCCATACCTAATATATCGGTTAAAATAACAAATTTTTCTTCTTCAAAAATGAGACCCATTGCAATACCTGCAACGTGCTTTTTTATTGGAACTCCTGCATCCATAAGAGCTAATGAAGCGGAACATACGCTTGCCATTGAAGAAGAACCATTTGATTCTAAGATTTCTGATACGACTCTGATTGTATAGGGAAATTCTATATCACTTGGAATAAGGTTTTTATGGGCTCTTTCAGCTAGGTGACCGTGTCCTATTTCTCTTCTACTTACCCCACGTAGTCTCTTAACTTCACCTGTAGAAAATGGAGGGAAATTATAATGAAGCATAAATCTTTTTTCCTCGTCGCTAAATATTGTATCAACTAATTGAACGTCCATCGGTGCACCCAATGTTACTACAGCTAAAGATTGAGTTTCTCCCCTTGTAAAAAGGCCTGAACCATGCACTCTTGGTATTAAACCTACCTCACAGAGAATTTCTCTTATATCATCACAACCTCTTCCGTCTACTCTTTTGTTATTGTTAATGATAAAACTTCTCATTGTTTTTTGCAGTTTATCTTCAAATGCTTTATTTAGAAAAGAAAATTTTTCTATATAAAAATTTTCTCCCCATTTGTCTAAAAATTCTTCTTCAAATTTTGCATATACATCTTCTTTGTACTTGGCAATAGCTTTATCTCGATTCTTTTTTCCTTGAGTGAATAAAGCATTCTTTAATTCAATTTCATCAATAACAGATAAAAAGTCTTTTATAAATTCCTCTGGTACTCGATCTTCTTTTATTGGCCATTTTTCGATGTTAAACTCGGAAATGATCTCTTCTTCAAAAGATATAATTTCTTTAATTGCCTCGTGGGCAAACATCAATGCTTTAATCATTTCGTCTTCGCTAATTTCTAAAGCTTCTCCTTCCACCATTGTTAATGCTTCCTTAGTACCAGCCACAACTATATCCATTTTAGACCTTTCCAGCTCCTCTTGAGTTGGAAAAACTATAAATTCACCATCAGCATATCCAATTCTCACACCTGCAACTCTGCCATTAAATGGAATTGGAGAAAGATTCAAAGCAAGAGATGATCCAGTTATTCCCCAAGTTTCAATGCTATCGTCTCCAAGCATTGAAAAAACTGTTACTATAACTTGTACTTCATTATAAAAGTTTTCAGGAAATAGAGGCCTAATAGGCCTATCAATGAGCCTTGCAGCAAGAATAGCCTCATCACTTGGTTTACCTTCTCTTTTTATGAATCCACCGGGAATCTTCCCCACTGCATAAAACTTTTCTTGGAATTCAACTGTTAAAGGGAAAAAATCTGCACCTTTTGCAGGTTCTTCAACTGCATCAGCTGTAACCAGTATAGTTGATTGATTATAGGTTAACACCACCGATCCTAACGATTGCTTTGCAACTTTTCCATACTCAATTCGAAGTTTTCTTCCAAAAAGTTCTTTTTCCCATACCTTCATCTTTTTACCTCCCGTCTCTTGCACAAGATATTTTTGAATTTCTAAAAATGCTATTTAATACTTATCATAAAATTCGCTTTTTCATTAAATACCTCCTTTCTTCAACCTTTAAATTCTTTTGGATCTCTGATCCTATTAAACAGATGAAGTGAAGGAAATCTCTTCATCAAACCTCCTTAAATTTGATATCATTTTTTGGTAATTATTTATCTCTAAAGTACTAATTTTGCAAATATTTGATCTAAATACAAAAACAAAACGGAGCTAGTAGCCCCGCTTTTTTATCGATTGATTAATTCACCCTCTTATTCCTAATTTTGTAACTATATCTTGATAGACTAAAGGTTTGTTCTTTTTAAGATATTTTAACATCTTTCTCCTTCTTCCAACCATAGTCATTAAGCCACGTCTACTATGATAATCTTTTGGATGTTCCTTCAAATGTTCGGTTAAATGCTTAATTCTTGCGGTTAGAAGAGCTACCTGTACTTCTATAGAACCTGTATCTTTGTCGCTGATTTTAAATTCTTGAATAATCTGTTCTTTTATTTCTGGGTCTAATCCCCTAGACATCTACCTTAAACCTCCTGAATATTATTCCTTTAACCAAGTGAAGGGAATATTCCCTAAACTGAGTTAAGGTTCTCATATATTATACAATTATATTTACAATTTGTCAATTTTATCTTTGTCCTATAAGTTTAAATACTGTCTAATCGCGTTTGAAGCAGCTATTGCACCATCTGAAGCGGCTGTAACTATTTGTCTGATTTCCTTGTGCCTAACGTCTCCTGCTGCATAAACTCTATAAATATTAGTAAGCATATTTTCATCAGTAATTAAGAACCCGTATTCATCTGTTTCAAAAAGATCTTTAGGCAAAAAACTAATTTCAGGTAAAATTCCGATGAAAATAAAAACCCCATCAAATTCTTCTTCATATACCTCGTTAGTTTTTGTGTTTTTAATAACCAAACTTTTTACCTTTAAGTCTCCTTTTATCTCTTCTACAACAGAATTCCATTTAAACTTAATATTATCTCTCGAAAAAGCTCTGTCCTGATATAACTTATCGGCTCTCAGTTTATCTCGACGATGAATAATATGAACTTCTTTTGCAATGTTAGAAAGATAAATTGCTTCTTCAACAGCTGAATTGCCTCCACCAACAACTGCCACCTTTTTATCCTTAAAAAAATGTCCATCACATGTAGCACAATAAGAAACACCTTTCGAGGTAAATTCATTTTCACCTTTAACGTTCAATTTTTTGGGTTTAGAACCACTTGCAATAATAAGTACTTTAGACTTTATAGTATTGGCATCATCCAATTTTGTTAGAATTAAATCTTCTCTGAACTCTAGACCAATAACTTCTGAAGAGTAAAACTCTGAGCCAAATTTTGCAGCATGTTCTTTCATAAGTCTAGAAAGTTCTTCGCCACTTATTGACTTAAAACCTGGATAATTCTCAATTATATCTGTTGTATTCATTTGTCCGCCTTCCAATGCCTTTTCTAGCACTAAAACAGACGCACCTCCGTGAACTCCATAAAGAGCTGCTGTTAAACCCGCAGGTCCGCCTCCAATTATTACTAAGTCATACTTTTCTTTTATTTCTGGTTTTTTTGTAAATCCATCAATCTTGAAGAACACATCCTTTCACCCTCTGAAAATCTTCTTTTAATTTATTTACTTTCTATTGAACTGCTTTCAATATTTCCAGAATGTAATTGTTTTGAGGATAAGCTCCAATAAATTGGTTCTTCATCTTCCAAACTCCATTCTCTTTTACTTCTATTACTGTATGAGGCACAGATTTAACGTTATATTTATCAGACAGGTCTTTAAATTCATTTGCTTCTATCATTTCTCCTATAATGTTTGTGTTGATTATTGCAGTTTGGTGTGCCGCTAAAACAGCTTTTGGACAATACGGACAGGTAGGGGTAACAAAAACTCTAATTTTCATTTCCTGATCTATACTTTTAATTTTTTCAATATTTTCTTCACTAAAATCAATGATTCTTTTGGTAGAAATTATCAAAATATCTTGTAATAGTGTTATGAATTCATGTCCTCCAGGAACTCCATAAAATCTTATACCATAATCGATACCTTCGCTGTCAAGTATGAACATTGCCGGTAATAAATCTCTGTCTAATTCATAAAGATCATAATCAAAGGAATCGGCAGAGAAAACTTTAACCTCTATTAAATCATTTAACTCCTTTAACTCATTTAATAACTGTTCTAAAATTTCAGAGTAATCATCTGAACCTTTTATGAGTACCAACTGAACATTATCTTCCATGTTTTCTAAAATTTCTTGAACTTTAATTCTAGTTTCTCTATCCAATAGTTTCTCCATCTTTCAAAACCTCCACTTATTTTATACAAATTTCTCTCTTTCTTAAAGTACTTAATATACACCTATTAGGTATTTTAGTATTTTTTTGTTGAAGTTACATTAAAAATTTATATACTTTATTATTTTTGCTGATCTTGATGACAGATGCGAAGAAAAATGAAATAGAAGGTATAATCACCATAAGAGGATTTAGAGGATCATTTATTAAAAAAAACAGTTTATTAACTAGATAGAAAAAACCTATACCAGCAAAATAAGCTTCAAAACCTCTCGCTAATAATTTTTTTGATAAAAAAGTATTAAAATATGTCTTTTTATTATAACCAAAAGACAAGATAATTACTTTAAATCTTTCGTGAAACTTTTTATTTGATGCGTCAAATGCTCTAATATAAAATAACATCAAAACACAGAAAGAAAGAAAATCAAGAACTATTAAATAGTATGTTGCAAACTTCACATAGGAAAGAAGGAGCAAGAAAGCCATTGCTCCATATACATTAAAAAATTGTGTAAAAGCATATATTTGACGATTTTTTAAAACAGTCATTTTTATTATATTAAATGCAGAAATAAGAGCAACCGTATTGAGTAAAAATGTTTCCAAAAAAATCATGTTTACCTCTTTACCTTTTATTTGCTTAATGGTATATTATCTTTTGATATTTCAGCTATTGCAGCTACAGAGCTCAAAAGGCCTGAGATTTCATAAGGCATAAAAATTTTTGTTGCTTTACCATCAGAAATCGCTTTTAATGACTCTAGATATCTAATAGCAATAAGTTCACTTGTTGGACGACCTTTATGAATGGCATCAAAAACCTTTAATATAGCCTCAGCTTCACCGTCTGCTTCGGTACTTAGTTTAAATTTCTGTGCTTCTGCTATTTTCTTAACGGCTTCCGCATCTCCCTCTGCCCTTAGTATTGCTGCGTTTCTATCTCCTTCAGCTTTTGTAATTTCAGCCTCTCTGTAACCTTCTGCCTCCAAAATTATAGCCCTTTTACTTCTTTCCGCCTTCATTTGTTTGCTCATCGCTTCCATTATATCCTGAGGTGGATCTATTTTTTTGATTTCGACTCTAGTTATTCTAACGCCCCACTTATCAGTAGCCTCATCTAAAACTTCTCTTAATTTTGTATTTATTCTTTCTCTTGAAGTTAACGTTTGATCTAATTCTAGTTCGCCTATTACATTTCTCAAATTAGTCTGGGCCAATTTTATGGCAGCAGGAATAAACTCTGCAACATTATATATTACTCTATATGCATCTGTTACTTCATAGTAAATAACCGCATCAACTGTCACTATCACATTATCTCGCGTTATTACTTCTTGCGGAGGAACATCGATTAACATTTCACGCAAATCGACCTTGATCATTCTTTCTATAAAAGGAACTATGAAATTAAGTCCTGGTTCAGCGATTCTATGGAACTTTCCCAACCTTTCTACAAGACCTTTTTCAAATGGTCTAACTATCTTTAAACTTATTGAAGCTAAAATAATCAAAAAAAGCACTACTATTATTAAAACTATTATCATACCTATTTCCCCCTTTCTATTTCTATAACTTAATTTGTTAAACTTATTTACAATTTCCTTCCTTATTGTTTTTCATTATCATTTGGTCTTATTTTTTTTACATAAACAAAATTTCCTGACTTCCTTGTAATAAAAACTTCGTCATCTTCCTTTAACTTTTCTTCTTCATATTCATCAGGATACGCTCGCCATGTGTCTCCATTGATTTTTACTACGATTTTTTCTCCATCCTCATCTACTTTTATAACTTTACCTTTCTTTCCTACAATTTGCTCCTGAAATGTTTTTAAATCAGCTGCGTTTTTGTATAACTTTTTAACTAATTTCCTAGTAGAAAGCCAAAGTGTAAATGAAACAAGTAGAAAAATAACTAAATTCCAAGAAACAGAAGCTATAAACAAAGATGTTATTGCTGCTACACCAGCACCAATTGCAAACCATAAGAAAAAGAAAGTCGGTGTCATAGCTTCTGCAATTGCAAATATTACTGCAAATATAACCCATAAACCCCATTGACCCATTTTAATAACCCCCATTTCAGCTATATTTTCGTAACCCTCTCTGGATGAACTATCTCTATCTCTATATGTGGAAATTCTAGGTTTAATTCATTTTTAACTTTATTGATTTGCCGGTTGTATCTACTTGAGACGTGATACACAATTAATCGTCTAGGAGGCTCCACCTTAATTAATTTTTTTAACTCTGGAAGTGAAGTATGATTTCTTATTTTTCTGTCTGATTCATCAAAAAAAGTGCATTCGTGTATTAAAGTATCGCAGTTTTTGATAAATTCAGGCGATATAGGTAGGGCATCTCCTGTTATGGTTAAGATATTAGCTACATATTCTTCTAAAATGTCTTTTTTCTGATTAACTATTAAATCTTTTATTACGTCTTGTGGATAATCTCTATACATAGGTTTTAGTCTTTTTCTCTTTTCGAGTATTTGATATCCGAAAGATATTTCTCCAGGTGTATGTCTGGTTTTAAAAGGTTTGAGAAATCTTTTGCTATTTAGAGGAACTATCTCGGATAAACTTAGTTCATGTATTTCTAAAGGATATCTTAAGCCTTTGTTCATTTTCTCAATAAACCCAAGATATTCTACAATATCCTTAGAACCTTTAGGATAATATATTTCTAACTTTTTATTTCTACTACCCATTGCATTATTCCGTGTGTTTATTATACCCCATAAACCAGCTATATGATCTACATGAGAATGCGTAAGAAAAATCTTTTCTATCCCATATATTTTATTACCTAATACATAACTAACTCCTTCTCCTGCGTCAAAAAGCACTCTTTCTGGTTTGTAAAAAACCCAAGTTGTATAAAGTGCTTTCGATTTAATTATAAATTCCAACTATGACAACCCCTGTTAATTTATTTATCAGGTATTAATTCTACCTTAATTTCACCTTTCACTCCTTGGGGAAGTTTTATTTTAATAGAATATGTTCCTATCTCTTTCAGGTTGACTTTATCTTCAAACCAATTCTTGTCAAAGTCTATTCCAACTACTTCCTTTATTTTATTAGCAATATCCTGAGAAGTAACTGCCCCAAATAACTTCCCTTTCTCACCTGCTTTCACTTTAAGAACTATGGTTACATCTTTTAATTTCTCTAAAATTCCTTCACTTTTATTTTTTATGCTTTCTTTTTTCTTTTCTTCGATTCTCTTGCTTTCTTCTATATGTTTTATGAACCCGTCAGTAGCTTCCACAGCCAACTTTCTCGGAATAAGATAATTTCTTGCATAACCATCAGAAACTTCTTTTATTTCTCCCTTTTTACCTAACTTAGGCACATCTTCTAGCAACAATACTTTCATGTATGTTTTTTAACCTCCTTTAATGTTGGTACATTTTTAAATGCTACTGAAAACTTAAGAATTTGATTTAAAACTTGTAGAAATTTAACTAGTCTATTCAGTACTTATAACTTACTTAAATTCAGGGCGTTAGTTAAAGAAGATCCACATTTCTAAGGCGTTCATTTAGCTTCCTAATCTTACGATGGTATAATTCTCTACTTATGATATTATACACTATAATCTTTGAAGGACATATATTGTAAAAGACAAAAAATAGATAGAGAGCAATCCCTCTATCTATTTTTAGTTTGTAAAGTATTTTTTTAAATTAATCGTTTGTATAGGGTAAAAGCATCATCTTTCTTGCTCTTTCAATCGCATTTTTTACCATTCTTTGATGTTTTGCACAGTTACCATTTATTCTTTTTGGTATAATCTTTCCCTTTTCATTTATGTATTCTTTTAACCTTTTCAAATCTTTGTAATCAATATATTCAACGTTGTCTCGACATAACTTACATCTTTTAACACTCTTTCGATCTCTTCTAACATAAGCCATTTATATCAACACCTCCATCATTTCAGACTTTAAAATTCAGAAAAAAAATCTTTATCTAAATCATCATCATCAAAACTTAGGCCAAACAAATCCTCAGCGTCAAGATCTGGTAGTTCATAATCTGATGCTTCAGTTGCATCGTCAATGTTTTCAATGAAATTATTGTTATCATAAATATTTCTGGCACTTTCCTCCACAATTATATCTGTGTCAGAATAAATTCTTTCCTCCTCCGCTTTTTTTGTTTCCATAAAATTCATCCTATTTGCCCAGACCTCAGCTTTTTCTCTTCTGATATTGTCTCTATCTGTCCATTGGTTGATGCGAAGAGAACCTTCAACTAATATTAATTTACCCTTCTTTAAATAATTAGAGGCAAATTCCGCTTGCTTGCCAAAAGCCACAATATTTATGAAATCAGTTGCGTTTTGATCACTTGAAAACTGTCGATCCACCGCCAACCTAAATGTAGCAACTGGATCTCCTTTAACAGTCGATCTTATTTCTGGATCTTTGGTTAACCTTCCCACCAAAATAACCTTATTATACGAAATAGACATTAAATCACTTCCTACTTATTATTCAATTTCTTGGTCGGTACTCTGTTCTCCGACTTGTACAGGGTCATTAACTTGTACAGGGTCGTTAACTTGTACAGGTTCCTCAATCTTTATTTTTGCTTCCTTTTGTTTTATTTTTTGTTTTTTCTCTAGATCTTCTCTTCTAATAGTTTGATATCGAAATATTTCTTGAGTAACCCTGTAAAAATTTTCTAATTCGTTAATCTTATCAGGGGATGCCTTGAAAATTATGTAAGTGTAGTCTCCCTCAGTAAATTTTCCTTTTGGAGTTCTATATGCTAGCTTTCTTACGCCCCATCTTGTAAACTCTTCAACTTCTCCGTCGATCCGCTCTTCTATAAAGCTTTTAACTTTTTGAGCTAAATCTTCTCTTTCTTCGGCTGGTAGATCTGCTCTTATAACAAACATAGTTTCATAATACCTTTTACTCACCTTATACCTCCTCCTATGGTCTATGGCCTCTGATTCTAATATTTTTATTTCAGAGGCAGGATTTTTATTTCTTGATAATTCACGTACGATTATATCAGAAAAAATGAAGTTTGTTATTTTATTTCTTTAAAAATTATATTAAAATTTTACTTTGAATCCTAAGTCAACGTTAAGTAAATCTTTATCTGTTTTGCTTGGTACAAAGCAATCAGTAGTATTATCATATACAAGCTCGTTGAAAATCTTTCCGAAATTTGCCGACAAGTTAAGCTCAAAGAATTTGAAATATAAATTTGCAGAAATTGTATATATAAAAGATTTTTCTAATGTATCTTCATCTAAAAAGTATGTCCCTTCAAGAGGAGCTATATTCTTTGTAGGAGATTTACTTCCCGAGAAAACTGTTTCGAAAGATGAATATATATCGAATCTATTGTTATAAGTGTATAGGTAATCAACCAAAATAGATGCGGCATTTTCTCCATATTTATATCCAATATAATTTTCTTTGTAGTTGATTATCTTGTTTTCATAATTATTAACTGGATATACAGTATATGAGGGTCCTCCTCCTGGCGCAAATGTATACTGCGTAGAAAGTGCACCGTGTAAACCAAAATTGCCTGCGTTGGTTTTAAATGTTATTCCGGAAGAAAACGCTATTTTGTCGGGATTTTGAGTTTTTTCTGGATAAAAGAACCTGTTAGTGTTTAAATCATCAACTAATAATTGAGAATAAAAATAATATGTCGGTTTGTCATAATCAATGAAAAATCCCATCAATGAATTATCGTCTTTTCCTTCCTCTGCCCATGGCATAGTGTTACTTGAAGATCGTATTTCTTGTGAAAAATACACTGGCAGTGGATTAAAAAGATAATAGAAATCAAACTCTCTATTGTAAACAACTGCATCTTGATATCCAAATCTAAAATCACCAAATTTTAGTCCATAAGTTTTATAATTCATACTTTTTGGTTCAGTAAAATGCTTATTACTTGAACTAACTAACTGAATCCAGCGGGTATCATAAAACATATGCTCATCTTCGTAACCAAATTCTAGATAAGGTTGAGATATCCTTTCAGAAGAAAAAAACAGAGAATATGGAGAATTAACTTCATCTTGCAAATCTTTTATTCCTGAACTAAATTTTATATCATTATTAAAACTTCGAAAGGTAACATAACCATTTTCAATTAAAAAGTAATGATCAAAATAGTAATCTTCTTCATAAAAGTAATATTTATCATCACTGTAAAAACCTATATCAGCTACAAAATCAAAATGAGGGGCTAAATGATATATTTTTACTCCAATCCTGTCATTAAAATCCTCAAAGTCATACAATCCTTGGAAGCTAATTTCAAAGTTCACGGCAAAAACAGAAAAAACTGCCAACACACATAAGTTTATAAAGAAAATACTTTTTTTAAGCATAAAATACCCCCTTCTATATATTTTTAGAGTTTTTTATTTGTTTTATAATATATCACTTAATCAACATTAAAACCTGATCTCCTTCGACTGTATCTCCTTTTTTAACATAAATTTTTTCAACTAACCCACTATATTCTGAAGGAATCTCGTTTTCCATTTTCATCGCTTCGATTATTAAAAGAGTGTCTCCAATACTAACATTTTGACCTTCACTGACACAAATATCAATAATAATTCCTGGTAGGGGAGCCTTTACTTCTTTAGCTGTTTCAGAAGATGATGCCTTCTCCGTTGATAATTGAGTAACTTCTTTTGTTGGAATATCTTTTTCTTTTCTTTTTTTGGCTTCTTTCTTTTTCTTTTTTTCTACGGATTTGATGTTTGCATTCTCCTCTAACCTGCTTGTTAAAACTGGTTGACTCATATCTTTATTTGAAGCAAAATCAGAGCCCACTTCTTCAACCTCTACTTCATAAGTCTTATTGTTGATAGTAACTTTAAATTTTTTTTTCATAATATATGACCTCCATTACCTCCACCTTTTTTTACGCTTAGGATTCCATGAGACAGAAGGATTATGTTTCTGCCATTTCGTTTTAACAGACTTTATTGGTTTGTCTTTTTGAACTTTATTTTTTAAAAGATCCGCCCTAGTAACACTTTTTATTTCAAATTGTTTACCAACATAATACATGCTTACAGCAGCAACAACTGCAATAAGCTCTTCTTCAGTTAAATCTAATTCTTTATTCTTAAGCATTTTTAACTTCATTGGTTCAACAGACTCTTTAACTGGCATGTTTTTTTGTTTTTTCCCTTTCCCACGTGATCGAAATAAAAACTGAAATAACCATATCACGAAATATAATATGATTAATATTGAAAAAACTATTAATATGCCTATTCCTGTTAAAATCCATACATCCGCCATATTTTATCCCTCAATGCACAATCTATTTGATTATAAAGGTATGTTTCCGTGTTTTTTTGAAGGCCTTGATTCGACTTTGGAAAAAGATGTAGAAAGTGCTTTAATTAATTTCTCTCTAGTATCTTTAGGTTCAATTACATCTTCTATGTATCCTCTCGAGGCTGCTTCATAAGGATTTGAAAACCTTTCTTTATACTCTTGGATACATTTTTGCCTTGTCTCTTCGGGATTTTCAGAACTTTCTATTTCCTTTGCAAATATAATATTTGCTGCTCCATCAGGACCCATGACAGCTATTTCAGCAGTAGGCCAAGCAAACACAAAATCCGCTCCCAAGTGTTGTGATCCCATTGCAATATAGGCGCCTCCATATGCTTTACGTAATATAACTGTTATTAAAGGAACAGTCGCTTCAGAATATGCATATAAAAGCTTAGCACCATGTCTTATTATCCCTCCGTGTTCTTGATTAACCCCTGGAAGATAACCAGGAGTATCAACAAAAGTTATAATAGGAATATTAAAAGCGTCACAAAATCGAATAAAACGAGCTGCTTTATCCGATGCATCTATATCAAGTGAACCAGCAAGAATCTTGGGTTGATTTGCTATTATTCCCACTGATTGTCCTTGAAGCCTTGCAAAACCAACTACTATATTTTTTGCAAAATGGGGATGTATTTCAAGAAAACTATCAGGATCGAAAACAAGTTCTATTATGTTCTTAACATCATAGCTCTTTTTAGGATCGGGCGATACTATTGAATTAATATCTTCTGATAATCTATAAGTCTCATCGTAAGGAAAAATTTCAACTGGATCTATATTATTCTGAGGAAGATACGATAGTAATTTTCTTGTTATCTTCATTGCTTCTTCATCATTTGATGCTAAAAGATGTGCTACCCCACTTTTGGAGTTATGTATTTTTGCTCCTCCAAGTGTTTCCTTGTCAACATCCTCACCCGTTACAGATTTTACAACTTGAGGACCAGTTATAAACATTTGAGAAGTTTTATCTACCATGATGATAAAATCTGTCAACGCGGGAGAATAGACAGCTCCCCCGGCACACGGTCCTGCAATAATAGTTATTTGTGGGATCACCCCAGAAGCAAGGGTGTTTCTATAAAATATTCCTCCATAACCATAAAGGGCATCGACAGCTTCTTGGATCCTAGCACCCCCGGAATCGTTTATCCCAATGATAGGGATTCCATACTTTAATGCATGATCTTGCAGTTTCATAATCTTCTTGGCATGCATCTCTCCTAAGGAACCGCCTTGAACTGTAAAATCTTGTGAAAAAACAGCAACTTTTTTACCATCAATTTCTCCAAATCCAGTAACAACTCCATCATAAGGAAAGTCCTTTTGATCTAATCCAAAATAAGTACATCTATGTTTAACGAAAATATCTATTTCTTCAAAAGTTCCTTCATCTACAAGAAGATTAATTCTTTCTCGAGCTGTTAACTTACCTTGTTTGTGTTGTCTGTCTATTCTTTCCTTCCCACCTGCAAGATAAAGATTTTCTTTTCTCTTTTTGTAATCTTCTATTTTTCTCTGCATTTCTTCGTCCGGCATTAATTTTCCTCCCCTATTCATAGAATTAGACATTTTCTAAAGAGTTATGTTCTATAATTCTCACTTATTCTTTTTTCCACAAATTCTGTTAATATTCCGTGCACAGATTTAGGATGTAGGAAAAAAACTAAATCGCCTCCTGCACCAATTTCCGGCTCATCAGATAAAGTTTTGTAGCCTAACTCCTTCGACTTATTCAAAAAATAATTTATATTTAGTACTTGATATGCAATATGATGAATTCCTTCTCCCCTTTTTTCTAAAAATTTGGAAATTTCAGAATCATTTCTTACAGGTTCCATCAATTCAATTCTAACATCGTTTAGGTACAAAAATGTTACTTTTATTCCTCTATCTTCTAAAACTTCTTCGCCTCTTTTTTCTAGATTAAGAAGATCTTGATAGAATTTAAGAGCCTCTTCAGTTGATTTAACCGCTATACCTATATGATCGATTTTTACTTTCATTTTATTCACCCCCTATTTCTTTGCACAACAATTTTAAAACTTCATTCCTTAAAGTAAATATGTCTGAATCTTCAGTTGAAAGATTAATTAATATATTTTCTATTACATTTATAAAAAAATTTTTAACTCGAATTTTTTTCCTAATTTCATTTTTGACTGCATTATCTTTTGCTTCTTTTTGTTGTAACTCGATCCAATTTTTTATTTTATCTATTCCTTTATTCTCAAGCGAACTTACACCAAACAATTTTTTTTGAATATTCTTTTCAGAATTCAAAAAATTTTCCATTTGCACTATAAACTTTTTAGAAGAAGGTAAATCAATTTTGTTTACTACATAACAATCGGCTATTTCCATTATTCCTGCTTTAAAAATTTGCACTTCATCGCCAGAATCTGGCGATAAAATTAAGATTACAAAATCACATGCATAAAAAATCTCTATTTCCGTTTGTCCTGCTCCCACGGTTTCAATGATTATCTTATCAAAACCAAAAGATTTCATAACTTCTATTATGTCGTATATTGAGTTACATAATCCACCACTAGCACCTCTACTTGCTAAACTTCTTATGTAAACGTTTGGGGATTTGGTAAGTTCAAACATCCTTATTCTGTCACCCAAAAAGGCACCACCAGAAAAAGGGCTACTTGGATCTATTAATATTATTCCTATTTTTTCGTCACTTTCCAAAAAAAGTTCAACAAATTTAGAAATAAAAGTGCTTTTTCCAACTCCTGGACTTCCCGTTATTCCTATGATATAGGAATTTTTTGGTGGTGAATCTGCTTGCAATTTCGAAATTATTTTCCACGAGTCAACGACATTATCTTCTATAAGTGAAATCATTTTAGCTAAAGCTGCTTTATCTCTAGCTTTAAACTTAGAAATTAGTCCTTCATACTTTTCTTGCCATTGCAATAGACTTCACCTTCTCTACTATTTCGTTAAGAGAAGTTCCAGGGGTGAAAACTTCAATTATCCCCATCTCTTTCAGTTCTGGAATATCTTTTTCTGGAATGATTCCTCCTAAAATAACGGGCATTTCTACTTCTCTCTCCTTTAAAAGAGAAATAATTTTTTTGCATAATATGTTATGAGCACCCGAGAGTATAGAGAGACCTATTAAATCAACATCTTCTTGTATAGCTGCTTCTACTATCTCTTCTGGAGTTCTTCTTATACCAGTGTATATAACTTCCATTCCTGCATCTCTCAAAGCTCGGGCTATTATTTTGGCTCCTCTATCATGACCATCAAGACCCGGTTTAGCAATCATAACTCTTATTTTTTTGTCCATTCTTAAAAGCCACCCTCCTTTCGATAAAAAACTAGACATTATAGGCTTTATGAGACTAAATTCTTTCAAAATTTAAAATCTTGGTTTTTTAAAAAATACCTTCTTTGCTCTATTTCTAACTGATTATTATTTTCTTTATTTGGTGATGCTTATGTAGAATGTCTCTACCGTTTTTTTCAGAACTTATACTTAAAAAGTGTTGGAAGCCTTCGCCCTTGTACCCCACATAAATTAGAAATCTTATTTTTTATTACCACTTCATTCCTCTAATTCCCGCATTCCACAAAGTAGGAACAACAATTATAGCCTTGATGATTACTCAAAATCAGAAATTCTATTAGATTACTAAATTTTCTTTATACTCTCCATATATTTCTTTTAAAACTTTTGTTATTTCACCGATGGTGGCATATGACTCTACGCATTTGATAACGTAGGAAAATATGTTTACTTTTTCTATAGCAGCTTTCTTTAAGTTCTCAAGTGAATGATCAACCTCTTTTTGATTCCTTTTCTTTCTTAAAACTTTTAATTTTTCTTTTTGTTTTTCTTCAATTTCTTCATCTATTTTTAGAACTTCCAACTTTTCTTCTTTTTCAGATTTAAATTCGTTTACGCCGACTATTATCTCTTCTTTTTCTTCAATCCGTTTTTGAGTTTGATAAGCCGAATTCAAAATTTCTTGTTGAGGATAACCTATCTCTATTGCTTCCACCATGCCCCCCAATTCTTCGATCTTTTTTAAATACTCTTCCACCTGCTCCTCTATGTCTAAAGTCAACTTTTCAATAAAATAAGATCCTGCTAAAGGATCCACAGTATCGGTAATCCCTGTTTCGTGCGCAATTATTTGTTGGGTTCTTAAGGCTATTGTAACGGCCTGTTCTGTTGGAAGACTTAAAGCTTCATCAAATGAATTAGTATGGAGAGATTGAGCGCCTCCTAAAACTGCAGACAACGCTTGCAACGTTACTCTAACTATGTTGTTTAAAGGCTGTTGAGCGGTAAGTGTAGAGCCGGCAGTTTGAGCGTGAAACTTCAATTTCATAGCATTTTCATTACTTACACTAAATCTATTTTTCATAATTTTTGACCATATTCTTCGAGAAGCTCTAAATTTAGCAATTTCTTCTAAAAAGTTGTTATGAGAACTAAAGAAAAAGGAAAGATTCTTGCCAAATTCGTTCGGATCTAATCCCGCATCGATCGCTGCTTCAACGTAAGCTATCCCATCTGCCAATGTGAAAGCAACTTCTTGTACAGAGTTTGCTCCTGCTTCTCTAATGTGATATCCACTAATACTTATTAGATTAAATTTTGGAAGATTTTTACTTCCATAATCAAAAATGTCGACTATTATATCCATAGATTCTTTAGGCGGAAATATGTATGTCCCTCTTGCTATGTATTCTTTCAGTATATCATTTTGGATAGTACCTCTTAATTTGTCCAAAGGAACCCCTTGTTTTTTAGCTACAACGACAAGCATAGCCAAAAGAATAATCGCTGTTGAATTAATCGTCATAGAGACACTAACCCTATCAAGAGGTATACCGTTAAACAATATTTCCATATCCTCCAAAGAATCTACTGCTACGCCTACCTTACCAACTTCTCCTTCTGCTAAAGGATCATCAGAATCATAGCCTATTTGAGTAGGTAAATCAAAAGCTATGGAAAGGCCAGTTTGACCTTGCTCTAACAAATACTTATATCTTTCATTTGATTCTTCAGCAGTTCCAAATCCTGCATATTGCCTCATTGTCCATAACTTACCTCTGTACATAGTTGGTTGTACTCCTCTTGTAAAAGGATACTCACCAGGAAAACCTATGTCTTCTAAATAATCTAAGTTTTCTAAATCTTTGGGGGTATAAACAACATCAATATTTTTATCATATGTAGTTAAAAAGCTACTTTTTCTTTCAGGAAAACGTTGAATAGTTTTTTTTAACGTATTTTCTTCCCATTCTTCTTTTTTCATTTTAATCTTATCAAGTTCATTTTTATCAAACATCGATCATACCTCCCCGCATTTTTTGAAAAAAATTTCAATAAATATTCACTATTGCTATTTTACCTTATTACTTTTAATTTTACAAATAAAATAATCATTTTAACTCTCATCCGTAATTGTGCTATGATATAGTATAGGCGGTTTTTTCTCTGTAAGTAAAAGATTGGGGTGAAGAACATAAAGGTATATTTTGACAAAAATTTAAGAGTTCTTATTGAAAATTCCGATTATTCTCTAAAAGAAATCTCGACAAAATTAAAAATTCCTCTTTCAAGTTTAGAAAAGATTCTAGATGGAAAACTAGAAGATTTTTCTATTGTATCTTTAAAAGATATTGCAAATCGGCTTAGTCAATTATTAAATGAAGAAATAAATATAATTTATGAAGATGATGAAAATTCTAAACCTGAGCAGAAGACAAAAAATAAAAAGGGAAGATTTAAGATCGTTCTAATTATCTTTTTTATCGTTAACTTTGCATTTCTTTACTTTGTAATCAAAGATTTGACATTTTATAGAAATTTTTTATATAAAAATCTTTACACTATTACAATCTCCAATCATACTACCTCAGAGATAATAGTCAACGATACTTTGCTTGCACCAGAAAATACAATAAAAATAGAGCTTGCTCCTGGAGAAAGTATAAAGGTTAAAGGAAACAAAAACAATGGAAATATTGTTATCACAACTTTGAATGCTGTTTATAACGTGAATCTTGAAAATTTCGAGGTGATTTTATCAAATGGGAAATCCTAAACCTCCTGATTTTGTAAATTTTATGGCACATGTTTTTACCGCTGGAGATTCAGAACTATGGTTATACAACATGGGATTAAAAGAACTTTTAGAAGAAAATTTTGGCCCAATTGATTACGTTTCTCCGGTTCTTGATTTTCAAAAATTTACATACTATTACAATGAAGAAATGGGAAAGAATGTTTTGATCGAGGCAAGATTGATAAGTTTTGAATATTTAAGTTCTCCTGCTTTTTTACCTGACGCAAAATTAATTACAAATGAGATCGAAAGGAAGTTTTCCGTTGATAATAAAAGAAAAGTGAATGTAGACATTGGATACATTCATCATACTCAATTTGTTTTGGCAAGTACAAAACATTGGGGTAACAGAATATATATAGGAAAAAATATTTACGCTGAAATAACTTTAATGTTCAACTTTGGTAAATGGGAACCTTTAGAATATACTTATGCTAATTTTAGAGATCCTACCTATCTCAAGGAATTAGAAATCATAAGAAATAATTACTTGAAAAAAAGGAAAAAGATCAGTTTTGAATAAATAAGATTCTTATATTCACTATTCTAACATACGGACGGTGAACAAATAAATGTCTTTAGGTGGCTGGTTAAGCTTAATATATCTTGTTATATTCTTGATTTTGTCCCATTATGCCCCTTATATCACGGGTGCGTTGATACTAGGATTTTTTTTATCTTTGTTAATAAATGTTCCTACCAACCTCTTTTCAAAAATAATGAACAATAAGGTAGCTTCAGTTTTATCACATTTGTTAGTTCTAGGGGCATTTTTTTATGCAGCTATTTTATTTTTTCCTGTCGTGATAAGTGAAGGTAAAAAATTATTTTCAGTTCTTTCGGCCTTTGCACTTCCAAAGGGTGATCAAATTACTAACGTACCTGAATGGGTCTTAGATTTAATGAATGAACTTTCAAAAAATATTTCTAATATTGGCTTTAACTTAATAAACAAGTTAATTTCGATAACTCCCTCCTTATTTATGTCTTTAATAGTGCTTATAGTAACAACAGTCGCTATAGGATCTTTGAAATCTTTGATGAGAGACAATTTGTGGAAACTTTATCCTGTAAACGAAAGAAACAAAGGGGTAAAATTCTTAAAATCCTTCTATGGTGAGGTTGAAAGATTTATACATGGTAGATTTTTATCTGCAACTATTGTAGGGTTTGTTATAGGATTAGCAACGTATATTGTGGGTATTCCAAATTCTTTGTTCATTGGGATAGTTGCGTGGATTGGAGACTTTATACCTTACTTAGGTTCTATTGCTGCCGGTATACTTTTATGTATAGTAGGTTTAACAGAAAAAGGACTAACCGGATTAATAGCAGGTTTAGCTATTGCTTTAATAAGTAACCAATTAGAAATGTGGTTTTTATACCCAAAAATCCAAAGCAAAATATTAGATTTACACTGGTTTATAATCCTCATATCATCTTTCTTATTTGGAGAATTATTTGGTTTTATCGGGGTTCTTGTTGCTCTTCCAATTGTAATTTACGTTATTAACTTTTGGGAATACTGGGTTTTGAGAATAAAATAAAAAATCGGGGTGTCTTTTATGAAAAAAATTACTCTTTTTCTATTCTTATTTTCAATTTGTATAATCGGATTTGCCTCTGCAAAATTACTAAGCAAAAGCGATCCAGAGTATTATTTTGAAGCTTTGGGTGACGTCAATTTGAAATATCCTATTTATTATGAATCTGAAAAAATCCCAAAGGAGTTTCAAAATTATATCCATACCTCTATTGATCTAAAGTACGAAAAGAGGAATATAGATTACTTTAACCTTGAAAGAGGGTGGTATAGACCTTCCGCTTTACCTGACACTCTTTTCAGAGATTTTGTCCTTGAAAATGGAAATTTGTTCAATTTTGGTTTTAAAACTTATTACGGAGATGATTTTTTCGCCCAATTTATTGCTGATTTTAGGCTTGGTGACACAACATATTTTCAATATGGGAATTACAACATTTTTAATCTTCCTAGAATAGATTACATATCATTAGATTTTCCTACATTTTCATATTTATCTTACAGAAAAGACAAATTCGACTTTTTAATTGGTCGCATACCTCTTTCTTACGGACCTATGAAGTATAATCTAGTTTTATCAGATAATTCTCCATATTATGATACAATGAATATATGTTTTAATATTTCAGACAATCTTAATTATGATTTTGCAATATTATCTATGGTTCCTCAACTTTCGAAGAATGAACAAGAAAAAATGGAAGGAGAATATGTTGCTTCTAGAAACGCTTTTTACAACGGAATCAATTATAAATTAAACGAAAATCTTTTTATAGGCTTTAGTTCCTTAAATCAAGTTGCAGGTAAATTACCTAATCCTATAAATGTATTTATTAAGTCAGATGTCGGTATATATGGAGGCTATCTTAAAATAATTCCCTTTTATGGCATAAGTTTTGACGGAGAGTACGCGCTGAATTATGAGACTTTAAGTAACGGATATGGATTAGGTGTTTCAAAAATTTTTGAAGGCAAGTCGTCTAAATTTAAACTATGTTATGAAAGATATTGGATTGAAGATAATTTTTTTTCTAGTGAAATACCGTACCATAATTTATATTACAGGACTATTGCTTTGTCTAATGAACCGGGTTCCCGCATCTTTTTTGATTATCCTTTTGGATTTAAATATGGAGAAAATTCTAAAATTGGAAGTCTCGAATTAATTTTAGCTTTTAAAAACGCTTGTTTTAGTTATATTTGGGATCATGGAACTAATTCTTTTGGTAAAGTTAATTATAGAGATTTTTCAATTCTTTACAATACAAAAATAGGGAAATTTGGTTTTGACTGGAAATTTCTTAAAAATGGTGAAAATGAATTTGAAACTTTTAACCTTAAATATCTTTTAGAGGTGAATATAAAATTACCAAGATGAGAAAAATTGAGTTACTTTCGCCTGCTGGTGATTTAGAAAAATTAGAGACCGTGTTCCATTATGGCGCAGATGCTGCTTACATCGGAGGTAAATTTCTTAATCTGCGTGCTCTTTCGAAAAACTTTGACGAGGAAGAATTAGAAAAAGCTGTTACCCTAGCACATAATTTGAACAAAAAAATTTTTGTTACTCTCAACGCTATTCCACACAATCCCGAATTAGAAACTTTACCAGAATATATCAGATACTTAGAAAGTATTGAGGTAGACTCCGTTATAGTTTCTGATCTAGGAGTTTTTAACCTAGTAAAAAAATACTCCAATATACCTATAACGATTAGTACTCAGGCAAATAATACTAATTGGGCTAGTGTTAAAATGTGGGAAGATCTTGGTGCTAAGCGAGTTATCCTTGCTCGAGAATTGTCTTTGAAAGAAATAAGTGAAATAAGACAAAAAGTCCCCGAAATTGAATTGGAAGTTTTTATTCATGGTGCTATGTGCATTTCTATATCAGGAAGATGTCTTCTTAGTAATTATTTAACAGGGAGAGATGCCAATAGAGGTAAATGTACTCAACCTTGTCGATGGAAATATTATCTCATGGAAGAAAAAAGACCTGGTGAATATTTCCAGGTTTTCGAAGACGAATGGGGTAGTTATATAATGAATTCAAAGGACCTTTGTACAGTGGAATTCCTTGATAAAATAATTGAAACAGGGGTAGATTCTCTTAAAATTGAAGGTAGAATGAAAAGTAGTTATTATGCAGGTATTACCACTAAAGTCTACAGAGAAGCTATTGATAGTTATTTGGAAGGAACATATAACGACGATAAAATCAAAGAATGGAAAGACGAACTGGAAAATGTTAGCCACAGGCAGTACACTTCAGGATTTTATCTTAATAAGCCTAAGAGTAATTCGCAAAATTATGAAACTTCTTCTTATATTAGAAGATATAATTTTATTGGAATCGTAAAAGATAAAATCTCAGAAAATTCATACGAAGTTGATGTAAAGAATAAGATTAAAACTGGAGAAAAAATAGAAGTAATAAGATCTAAAATGGAAAATATAAATTTATTATTAAGTGAAATAATTAACTATGAAAGTAACGAAATTATAGAACAAGCAAATCCTAATCAAAGAATTATTTTAAAATTAGATAGTTCTGTTCAAATCGGAGATTTGATAAGATCTTTAAGAACGGATGTTACTGCGACCTAAGTTTTAGTTCGCTTTTTTAATCTAAGTCATTTAAAAAACTCCTGAGATGTTTATCATATTTCTTACTGGCTTTTGAAATGAATAATTTTTAAAAATAAGATTTTGAATTTAAAGTGGGTGCAGGTCGGAGTCTTTTTCCTTTTTTCGGAAAAAATAAAGAATAAGTTAAAGAAATAGACGATAGGTCAAGATTGGAATTGTGGCGGTATTCTATAAAGGATACAAATCTAAAATGTTGATAAAACTTAGCTTTAAGAACTTCTAAAGTGAGTAATATTTCTAAAAAGGAGGTTAAAAGTTTATGATAGAAATAATAGAGCTTACAAAAATTTTTTCAGAAAAAATTATAGCTGTAGATAATATTAATCTCCAAATAAAAGAAGGTAAGGTCGTTGGTTTTCTAGGTCCCAACGGAGCTGGAAAAACAACGACAATAAATATGATAGTGGGGTTATGTAAACCAACAGCAGGTAAAATATTAATAGATGGAATGGATATTAGAGAAGAACCAGAAAAAGTCAAGAAAATTATCGGTTTTGTACCAGATGACCCTTTGTTATTTGAAAAAATTACTGGCATTTCCTATTTAAAATTCATCTGTGATGTTTTTGAGGTATCTATAGAAGAAAGAAGAAAAAGAGGAGGTTGGTTATTACAAGCTTTTAAACTTCTTGACGCTATAAAAGATCCTATATCAACATATTCTCATGGTATGAGGCAAAAATTAGCTCTAATTTCCGCTTTAATACATAATCCTAAAATATTGATTTTAGATGAACCAATAGTTGGGTTAGATCCAGAATCAGCCTCTATATTAAAAAAGATCATGAAAAGACACGCTTCAAAGGGGAATGTAGTTTTTTTTACCACTCATATTATGGAAATAGCAGAAAAAATATGTGATGAAATAGCTATAATAGACAAAGGAAAAATCATCTTTCAAGGAACTATCAATGAACTCCGAAAAATAAAAGGAGATAAGAGCCTAGAACAATTATTTCTAGAGGTGACGAAAAGTGAAAATGAAAAAATGGATTTCTCTTTCCTTGATTGAGCTTGATCAGCATTATAAAATATCAAAGAATAGATACCTATTAAAGCATACTAAAGATGAAACTATTCCCTTTTTTGCCTTATTAGCCGTTCTTGCTACTTTAATAATAATTTATTTTCCTTTTTATTTAGACTTTATAAAAGTTAACTTAGAATTTTACACTTTAAAAGGTACAGAATCACTATTTATAGCAGAGTTTGTCATGATAACTGGATTTATAGGCTTTTTCTTAGGGGCATTCGTACTAATAGGCGAATTCTTTCTCAAAAAAGATATGAAGCTTCTTATAACTTTACCTTTGAAACCATATGAGGTTATTTTAGGAAAGTTGTCTGTTGTTTTATGTGATCAGATGATAATTTCTCTTATTTTCTTGTTGCCTGCTTTAATTTATTTCGGCATTTACAATCATTTATCGGTTGGATATTATTTTTCTATGGCTTTGGTAATATTATTTTCACAGATTTTTCCAGTACTGCTTGTATTAGTTTTCATTCTACCAATTTCCCATTTGTTCAAAAAATTTAAAAACAAAGAACTTATTCTTTATATTATAACTTCGATTTTTATGGTTTTAGCTTTAATATATATCTTTTCATCCAATGATATTTTTTTCGTTGTTACAAAAAATCCTCAAAACATGCCTGACATTTACATCAATCCCAGAAGTATTTTTTCACGGTTAACTTGGATTTATCCTCCCGCATTTTTAGCAGCTAAATCGCTAATAAATACTGGAATATATAGATTTTCATGGACTTTAGGTTTTATAGGTTTTCATATTATACTTCTAATTCTAAGTTTATATATCGGTGAAAAATTATATTATTCAACATATGTAAACTTTCTAGAAACTTCTACCTCAGCCAAGAAAGAAGAAGAAAAAAATATTGATTTACTTTTTAATAAGGTCTTATCCCCAAACAAAGCACTTTTGAAAAGAGAATGGTTATACTTTTTAAAAACTCCTTCTTTTTCAGTCAATGGCTTTACTAACGTATTAATATTTCCGGGTTTATGCGTGCTTCTAGCCATCATAGACGCTGGAATTGGAATTAATTTGCAAAGGGAAATAAAGGGACCTCTTTTAGGTATGAAAATGTATTGGGTGGTTATCATTTCTTCTTTAGCAGGTTCACTAAGTGGTCTATCTTATTCTTGTTTTTCAAGGGAAGGTAAATTCATCAAAGAATTGAAGATTCTACCAATAACTAGTTCACAAATTTTAAGAACCAAATTTATCCACATAATGCAACTCAGTAGCATTGGTATTGTATCAGGAGCTTTAATTGGATATCTTTTGTTTAAGCTCAACTTTCCAGAATTTGTCAATGTCCTAATTTTTTCAGTAATTATAAGCATTTTCTTTAATCTACTTCAAATGTTGATAGATGCCTTTAAACCGTTCTTTGATTGGGATAACCCTCAAAAAGCGATGAAGCAGAACGCAAACGGTTTATTTTCAATATTAGTTATTTTCGGAATTCTAATACTTCTTGGTTTCTTATTTTATTTCTTATCTAACTATACGGATCAATATTATGTTCTAATTTTATTTAGTTGCGTTTTCGCAGTATTTGACTTATTATTATGGCAGATCTTAAAAACTCGAACGACCAACCTTTTGAATGAAGACTAAATCCCAAAATTAAAAAGGGCTGTTACCAAAAAAACTATTATAAATGATATTATAGCTGTTAAACTTACAATACTACTTGCCAACTCAGAATCATAGTTATTCTTTATTGAATAAACTATAATCATCATAGCTGTTGGAAGCAATGGAGATATG
The DNA here is from genome assembly GCA_029780115.1 of Thermotogota bacterium. Lineage (GTDB taxonomy): Bacteria > Thermotogota > Thermotogae > Petrotogales > Petrotogaceae > Defluviitoga. The sequence continues at coordinate 95,171 of JAKOZG010000027.1, read as the reverse complement.
AAAAGAGACATTCTTTCTAGCTGGTTTCTAACGGGAATCAACAGGGTTATTAAGGAAATACAAAATCCTATTAAATATTTGGCCCCAACAGAAATTGTTAAAAGTTTACTATGTTTTTTAATCGTAGAAAGGTCTAGATAGAATCCCACTAAAAACATTATTAAGAAATTATTTGCTTCCTTGATTACTCTTATAGGAGAGATTACCAAATCTGGCAAAGTAAACCCTGTTATACTAAAAATTAAACCTATTATCAGCGCAATAAAAGGAGGAAATTTTAACAAATCTAATATTTTAAATCCTCCTTTTTTACCTTCTGCAACTGACTTTCCTATTCCATACAGCACTATACTATTTCCAAGGTCATACAATGCAAAATAAGTAATAGAGTTTAAACCCCACAGCATTTCAGCCAATGGATACATAAAAAGTCCTATATTTAGCCCACAAAAAGATAATAATATAACAGTACTTACATCTTCATCTTCTATATCTAAAAATTTTACTAATAAGTTACCTCCGAAAAAAGTCAATAAACAACCTAAAAAACCTATCAAAATGAAATATAAATCGGATATTAACACTCTAGATGAACTAATACCAATAAAAACCGTCATAGGAAGGGTAAAATTAACAATTAATGTTGACAATATTTCCCCTGTGTTTTTTGGAAAAAACCTTTTAGATAGATATCCTAAGGCAACAATTACCACAAAATTGATAAGGGCAGCCATTTTTGCACCTCTAGGAATAATTATTATTTTAAGACATTAAGTAATTATTTTAATTATAACATTATCACTTCGAAAACAATTGGCTAAAACATTATTTTTATTGTGTTGTCACAAAAATATTTAAAATGATTTTGGTAAAAATTTTCATTATTTTTAACATATTTTATGTACAATTACAATAACTTCTTAAGTTCCTATTTAGAAATTTTGAAAACTCAGTAATTTTAAAAATTCCATTAATCAGCTTATGTTGAATTTATCTCTCTTTTAAACTTTCTAAAAAAGTAATTAATTTTTTGGAGAACATTTTGGAATTTAAAGGGGGTTACAAGGCTACACCCTAACCATCCTTCTTGAGATAAGAACCAAAACTAGTGTAATTTTGGAGGTATTATAACTTTTGGTTAAAAACTTAGAGGAAACTATTAAAAATATGAAAGATGAAATTAAACAAATTGTTGGAAATCAACCACTATATATAGCTTTTTCTGGTGGAATGGATAGCACAGTTGTTGCCCTACTTGCAAAAGATGCTTTACCTAATGATCAAATAACTTTGGTAAATGTATGTTTTGGGGCTTATTCTTATTCTAAAGCAATTGAAGCTGTTTTACTTTTATCTAAACAACTTGATTTAAAACTAAATTTTATAAGCAGCAACCATGAACAAGAAGTTATAATGTACCATGGTCCAAATTGTAATCAATGTACAAGAAAAGTAAAAATTGGCAAAGTAAAAGAATTCTCACATAAAGGTGTTGTGGCTTCCGGCGCCAATAAATCTGATTCTTGGGGAAAAACAGGCATAAAATTTATGGATGGAATTTATGCTCCTTTGGTAGATTTAGATAAAGGTGAAATTGAGCAAATATTAGAATATTATAATTTTACCATTCCTAAAATAGGCGAAAACAGTACTAGGGAAGGATGCAAGTTTAAGCATCTTTTGAAAATGGCTGTTAATCCCGAATATCACTCGCGGGCCGCCGTGGTAGCCAATGAAGTGTTACTTGACATTTTAGATTATTATGAAGTTAGACGAGAAATAGCTAATGTAAAAATAATAGGACCCCTTTCAGAGAATGTAGCTTTAATAAACATAAAGCCTTTGCCAGAGAATAAAATAGTTAAAGAAATTATCAAAATTTTGGAAAAAGAAAAAAGCATAGATAAGATCGATGTCGTCGATGGACCTTTGAAACTCAAGATTTTAGCAAATCCGGGTATTTTTAACAATGAAGTTTCAAAATATTGGGTATTAAATGGTAGATTAGCTCCAGAGTTTGCTATGCCTATAACGGCTGAGTGGAAAAAAAGCTCAAACAAAAAATTGTGGACTTTCTCGGTATACGATTATGAAAAAATCTAAAATATAGGAATTTAGATTGTCTTACATAAAAAGCCTCTTCTTGGATAACTGAAGAAGAGGCTCTTATATTTTTGGTCGGGACGACTGGATTTGAACCAGCGACCTTTGGTTCCCGAAACCAACGCGCTCCCCACTGCGCTACGCCCCGAATGTCAAAAATCTGGTATTTCTTATTTGTATTTTATCATATTTTTGGTGTTTTTTAGATTTATTTTTTAAATAATAGTATAATTAGTGTAATTAAAAGAGTTATGACAGAACTTGTAATTAATCTTTCTTTTTATTTTAAGAAAAACCAAACATAGAAAAATTATCTTCAAAAAGGAGTGATTTTATGAGTATGAAAGAATCTTTTTCTCAAGCGCAAAAATGGATGGCAGAATTTTCACAAAAAAGTCCGGATAAAATGCGAGCGTTTCAGGAAATGGCAGAAACGATTGAAAAAGAAGAAGGAGAATCTTTAAACAAAAAAACCAAAGAACTTATAGCAGTAGCATTGTCTATCGCACGAGATTGTGAATGGTGTATAGCTTTTCACGTTAAAGATGCCTTAAACGCTGGTGCAACAGAAGAAGAGATATTAGAAGCTGCTTGGATGGCCATTCTAATGGGCGGGGGACCTGCTTTAATGCATGCTGGCTTGGTTTTAGACGCCCTAAAAGAGTTTAGGGGGTAATTAAATGTACAACACAGTCATTATTGGGGCCGGTCCTGGAGGTTACGTTTCAGCAATTAGATTGTCTCAATTAGGAAAAAAAGTTGCGATAATTGAAAAGGAGCATGTTGGTGGTACATGTGCTAATAAAGGATGTGTCCCCACTAAAGCATTACTATCGTCAGCTCATTTATATGATGAAATAATTTCTAAGTCCAATAAATTTGGAATAAATGTAAATTCTGTTGCTTATGATATAAACAAAATAGATGATTTTTTAACAGCAATAGTTTCTCAAACAAGAAAAGGAATTGAATTTTTATTTAAGAAAAATAACATAGAATTTATAAAAGCTACCGCAGAAATAGTTGATAAAAATCATGTTCAAGCTGACAATATTATTCTAGAAACTGAAAATATAATCTTAGCGCATGGATCAGAACCTGCTATATTTCCTCCATTTAATAAAATAGATGGAATTTGGACCAGCGATGATTTTTTCACGAACTTAAAAGATCTTTCTGATCCCATTTTAATAGTGGGAGGAGGAGTAATTGGAATAGAGTTTGCAACCTTTTTGGCTAGTTTGGGAAAAAAAATATATATTGTAGAACTTATGGATCATATATTACCTAGTGAAGATTTAGATGTTGTCCAAGAAATAAAAAGAAATCTTTTGCGAAAAGGAGTAGAAATTTACGAAAAACACAGGGTCATGGAAATTACAAGAAACGATGAAATTTATGTTTCAAAGATAGAAGGAAATGGTAATGTCACAGAAATAAAAAGTAGCAAAATTCTATTAGCTGTTGGGAGAAAACCAGTGATTCCAGATGATGTTAAAAAGTTGGGTGTAGAGATAAACAAAGGTGTAAAAACTGATCTTAATATGAAAACAAATATTGAAAATATTTACGCAGTAGGAGATATTCGAGCAGATATAATGTTAGCTCATGTTGCAATGTACGAAGGAATCGTTGCCGCTCATAATATAGCTGGCGAAGATAAGAAAATGGATTACAGCACGGTTCCTAACGTCATTTTCTCTAATCCTGAAATTGCAACTGTAGGCATAAAAGAAAAAGATGCCAATCCTGAAGAAGTAATTGTGTCTAAGTTTCCAATTTCAGCCAATGCAAGAGCCAAAACTATGAATGAAAAAAACGGTTTCGCCAAAGTCTTAGTAGATAAAAGTTCTAAAAAAATAATAGGTCTTTCCATAGTTTCTCCAAACGCTACAGATATGATCATGGAAGGTGTTTTGGCTGTCAAATATGGGTTGTCTACAAACCATCTCATGGACGCCATTCATCCTCACCCTACCTTAACTGAAATAATACTTGGATCAATCGAAGGAGCCGAAGGAAAAGCTATTCACATATAAACTAAAGTTAATCCCACCAAAAAGGTGGGATTAATTGTTCAGTCTAATAATTACTATTAAGAATTGAGTATATTTTCTATTTCTTGCATTACATCATCTGTTAATTTTTCCTTAATTTCTATTGCTTTTACATTTTCCTCTACCTGCTCTGGTTTACTCGCTCCTGTTATAACTGCACTTACATGTGGATTTTTAAGTATCCAAGCAATAGCCAACTGAGCCATAGTGGCTCCAAGATCATTCGCAATTTTTGTCAGCCTTTTTACCTTTTCTATATTTTCCTGAGAAAGCAATCCTCCTTTTTCTAAATCTTCTCTTAAACCTTCAAATTTTGCTAATCTGCTATCTTCAGGAATTCCTTCATTATATTTACCTGTTAAGAGTCCACTCGCCAAAGGACTATAAGTTGTTAGCCCTAACCCATACTTTTCATAAAGAGGTGCGAATTCTTTCTCCACTTTTTTTCTCATAAACATGTTATATTGAGGTTGTTCCATGGTAGGGGCTATTAAATTCCTTTTATCGGCAATAATATATGCTTTTTCTAATTGTTCTGCAGACCATTCAGAAGTACCCCAATACAAAGCTAACCCATTTCTAATGATGTAATCCATTGCAAAGACAGTTTCTTCTATTGGGGTAGTTGGATCTGGTCTGTGACAAAAGATGAGATCTACATAGTCTAGTTGCAATCTTTTTAACGAATTCCATATTCCTTCTAAAAGGTGCTTTCTTGAAACTCCTAAATCATTTGGACCTTTGCCACCCCAAAAAATTTTTGTTGAAATAACAAGATCCTCACGCCGATACTCTTTTATCGCCATTCCCATTAATGATTCAGAAAGGCCGTTTGCATAAGCTTCAGCGTTATCAAAAAAGTTAATGCCATGCTTGTAGGCCACTCTCATGGTCTTTTTTACGCCCTCTGTATCAAGTTGATTACCAAAAGTTAGCCATGAACCCAAGGAAATTTCACTTACTTTAATGCCTGCTATCCCAAGATTGTTATATTTCACATTATCCCTCCTTGATCAGAGTAATAGTTTACTAAACTAACTTAATTATATCAAAAAAATCATTCATTTTAAATTGTAGTTTGTGATATAATTATCTTAATAGTATTTAAAAATTCATAAATGGAATTTGGGTGATTAAGTGATTTTTGTTTTTATTTTATTAACCATTATTACTTCTATGTTGATTTTTATACTTTATAGGGGTATTAAAACCGTTAAATATATCAAACGTTTAGTCTCTAATAAAGAGAGGTTTTCTGTCTTAATACCCCCATCACCTAATAAAATTGTTATAAATAGGTTTAAAAGTATATTGTATGAAACTGCAATATACTGTTTGGAAAATGAAAAGGAAAAAAATGAAATCCTACGAATTTTTTTAGAACACATACCTAATTTTTTAAGATCTGACTCTTGGAGCTTTTTACTAACGCCTAATAAAGGGCCTTGGACATTTTTGACATGGTCGAAAAATTTAGATTTTGTCCCTCTTGAAGAGATTGCCTTCGAGCTTGAAAACGAAGGTGAAAATATAAGAACCGTGCTAGAGTCTAATAAATCATTTTTTATTAAAAATGTAAAGGAAAATGTTATGTGGAAACAAAAAAACCCTTTCACTGTTTCTTGGTTAGGTATACCTATTAAAATTGGTGATGAAATTGTTGGGGTTTTGAACATGGATTGGTTTAAAACAAAAAGATTTACTAAAATGGAAAAGGAATTAGCTAAAGCTTTTAAAAACGAAATTGAAAAGGTCTTAACAAAAGTTTTTGGGTTAAACGAGTTATTCTTAAATTACCATTTGGATCCTTTAACCGAAACATATAATAGAAAAGCTTTAGAAGATTATATACTTAATCATCCAACAGTTAACGAAAATATAGCTTTAGTATTTATAGATATAAACGATTTCAAAACAATCAATGACACATTTGGTCATATGATAGGAGATCAAGTACTTAAGATAATTGTCGAAAGAATAAAGAACTCTCTTAAAACTGAGGATTTAATTTTTAGATATGGTGGAGATGAATTCGTCTTAATTCTTAAAAATATAAACAATCGTGAAGATGCTGAAAAAATTACAAATAAATTACAATTGATCGTTAGTGATACAATATTGATAGAGGATTATACAATCACGTCATCAATTAGTATAGGTTATTGTTTATTACCTCAGGAAACCAACGATTTTAAAAAAGCCTTAGCTATAGCTGACAAAAAAATGTACATACAAAAAAAATTTTCAAACAGATAGCAATAGTTTTAGGAGTTGATTCTTTGAAAAACTTGAGAGAAGATGCTTTTAGAATAATCAAAAGTTCGATAGATTCAGTATTGCCTGAACGTGCGGTTGAAGAGCAATTAGCTAGCTTAAATTTAGGAGAAAATATTTATCTAGTTGCAATAGGTAAAGCCGCTTGGAGAATGGCAAAAGCAGCAAAAGAATCCTTAAAAGATAAAATAAAGGAAGGTATAGTTATAACAAAGTATGGTCATTCTCTAGGATATATAGAAGGCCTACAAATATATGAAACAGGTCATCCTATTCCAGATGAAAACACTATAAAAGCAACAAAAACAGTTATAGATATGATAAAAAATCTTGACGAAGATGACGAGGTAATATTTTTAGTTTCCGGTGGTGGTTCTTCGCTCTTTGAACTACCGAATGATGGTGTAAAATTAGAAGACTTGCAAAAGTTAAATGATGTCCTATTAAAATCTGGAGCAAACATAATCGAAATAAATACAGTTAGAAAACATCTTTCTCAAGTAAAAGGGGGTAAATTTGCCAAGATAGTGGAACCAGCTAAAATTTACTCTTTAATACTGTCAGATGTTCTAGGAGATAGATTAGACAGTATTGCATCTGGTCCTGCGTTTCCCGATTCCACTACCTTAGAAGATGTTGAGAACATTTTAAATAAGTATAACTTAGATCTTCCAGAAAATATTTTGCAGGCATTTACTGAAACCCCAAAATCATTGAACAATGTAGAAACATATATTATTGGTAGTGTAACTAAGGTATGTGAAAATGCTCAACAAATAGCTGAAAAATTGGGTTATAACTCTATAATTTTAACTACAACTCTTGACTGTGAAGCAAAAGAAGCTGGCTTGTTCTTAGCTTCCATCGCCAGAGAGATAAAAGAAAAGGATAGGCCTGTAAATAAACCTTGTGCAGTTATCTTGGGTGGGGAAACTGTAGTCAAGGTTCAAGGGAAAGGATCAGGTGGTAGAAATCAAGAACTTGCATTATCAGCAGCCCGAGGAATTTGCAATTATGAGGGAGTCATCATAGCTTCTGTAGGTACTGATGGCACCGATGGCCCCACAGATGCCGCCGGTGGCATAGTTGATGGACAAACTCTGAATAGACTAAAAGAAAAAAATATAGACATTGAAAGTGTCCTTAAAAACAACGACTCTTATATGGCTCTTCAAGCGATAGATGGTTTGATAAAAACAGGTCCTACAGGCACAAATGTAAATGATCTTATTTTCATTCTTTGCGACAGCTAAAGTTTTAACTTTCTTATAAATTCATAAGTAAATCTAGCCGTGATACCCCATATTATATAGTTTTCGTAAATGTAAAAATAAATGGGATATTTTCCAACTCTCCATTCATACTCTTTGCCTTTAGGTATAAGTTCATACGGAAAAACTTCATTTATTTCAGGAGTTATATAAGCTTCGTATTTTAAGGGCTTGTGGACTAAAAAGTATTCTAAAGGAACAGTAAATATGTATTCAACTTCGATGTTTGGTTTTATTTTCTCTAGATCTACTTTCAATAACCCAACAAAAGAATGAATTAGATCATTGAAAGGTGTTACAAGATAATCACAGGAACCAAGAATTTCTATAAGATCAGGTTCAATATTCAATTCTTCACAGGCTTCTCTAATAACTGCGTTTTCAGGTGTTTCCCCGACTTCTATTTTACCACCAGGAAAAGAAATTTCTCCTGGTTGCCTTATTAAATGATCAGCTCTTTGTTCAAATAACAAATGTATAGAATCTTCTATTTCAATTAGAGAAATCAGTACAGAAAAAGATCTTTCTATTCCTATAGGTTTAGGAACATAATTTTCAAAAATCTTAGTTATTTTTTCTTTATTCACTAAATCACCTTTTTAATAGAATCTATAAGTTATTAACTTTGCTACTTCTTCCAAGAATGCTTTATCATCCTGATCAAAAGCATCTTTTTGATGACTATCGATGTCTATTTCTCCAATGATGTTACCTTTTTTATCAAAGATGGGTACAACTATCTCAGATTGTGTTTTAGGACTGCAAGAAAGATAGTTTTCTTCTTTGGTGACGTCGCCTACAATAAAGGCCTTTTTCGCACTAGCAGCCTGGCCACAAACACCTTGGCCAAACTTAATTCTTTCATGTTCAGTGGGTTCACCTACATAGGGACCTAAAACTAATAAATCTTTATCTTCATCATCCACAAGATAAAATCCAACCCAATTATAATAATCTATTCTTTCACTTAAAAGCTCAACTATTCTTTGCATAACTTCTTCTTTTGTCTTGTAATTACTATTTGTAATAACAGTTTGGATCTTATCAAATAAAACCCAAAAATCCGCCTTTTTCTTGTTTGAAGGAACTGTTGTGACAAAATTCAAGATTGCTTCTTCCACTAAATCTTTAGGATTAATTCTATTTTTGTTTAGGTAAATATATAAAAAGTCAACTACTATAATGGTCCCCTTAAAAGAATCCAAGAATTCATAAGGTTCCTGCCCTAAAAAACACACCAGATAAACGGCATAATCTCCTCTATTAACTTGCAATTTTTCGGAATTTTTTGTTAGCTCTCCAATGATTTCACTTTTAAATTTCTTCATCATTGACTGTTTATACCAGTACGCTTTATCTAACTCTTTTCTTCCTATTTTTTTTAATACTTCTACCACTTTTTCATCATTTAAATTATGTTTCTTCATCAACGGCTCTATAAATTTCATTGAATTTTTATAATTTTCCCAAAAAACATTCCATTTTTCTTTCGGATAGGTCAATATTTGAAAAAACTCATCAGTAAAATCTCTAAAAACGCTTCTCATATTTAATGCATATTCCTCCTTACTCTAAAACTTTGTCGAATATAAATTCAATTGCTTAATCTATATTTTAATGAAAATTGTTTGAAGGTTTTTGCCTTTGTAACCAATATCTATAATATAGTATTAACTTTTTGTAGATTGATGTAGTTGATCGTTACCCCTAGTAAGAGGAAACAAAAGAGCTAGCGAAATTATCTCAATAATAACAACAAAAGTTATCACGTAAACAAAGGAAATATCATATAAAAAACCGACTGATGTTCCACCGATAAACATTGATAATCCATAGACTGTGTTAAATATTCCATATGCAGTTCCCCTTCTTTCGAGGGGTATCAAATCTGCTATCGCTGCCCTCATAATCGTTTCATGTATTCCCATTACGATACCCCAAATTATTATACTAAATAAAACAAATATTTTTGAAAAGGAGAAAGCAAAAAAAGGTACAGCAAAAGTTAATAATGGTACGATTAATAATGATTTTAGACCTATCTTATCATATGTTTTTCCAATGATAAGAGCTGTGATTCCATCTACACCCATAGCTATTGCGTAGAAAACAGGTATCCAAACATTTGAAATTATAGAATTAACATTAAGATGATACGCAATTAGTGGGTATTGAACAAAACCCATTACAGTTAATAAGGTAAAGAAGGTGTATAACCAAAATATTTTAGGTAACTTTTCTCTTTTTTCGTTTTCCTTTAATTTTTTGGGGTTTTCGAACTCTTCATAAATCTCTAATTTTTGTGGAGAAGGAACCTCAGATCTAGCAATAAATAATAATACTAACAAGATAATAACTGGAATCACTAAAATGACAAATCCTGCTTTGTATTCGGAATTAACCAAAAAAACTGTACTAAAAATTAAAGGACCTATTATAGCTCCAATTTGATCAAGCGCTTCATGTATACCAAACCCCCATCCTCTTCCTACCTGCTTTGTAGCATGCGACAAAATAGCGTCTCTTGATGGACTTCTAATAGCTTTTCCCATTCGTTCTATTATCAAAAGCAGAGCCGCTATCTGCCATCTATTAGAAACGGCTAAAAGAGGGATAGAAAAAAGCAAACTATATCCGATAATCGTTAAAGTCCAATAAGCTTTAGTTTTATCCGCAAAATATCCAAAAACCAACCTCAAAGCATATCCTACAAATTCCCCGATTCCCCCAACTATTCCGATGATACTAGCTCCAGCTCCTAAAAGGGCTAGATATGGCCCAGAAATACTCCTCGCTCCTTCGTAAACAATATCTCCCAGCAAACTTACAATTCCCATCAACAAGATAAACTTATAAGCTAATTTTTGCTCTGATGTGAGTTGATTCGTATTAACCCCTTCTTTTTTAAATGATGTGGCTATTTTAAAATCTGATTCACCGGTTATCTTAGAATTAATAATTTCATTAATTATTATCTCTAAATACCTTATTAATATTTTAACAAACTGGTAGGTGAGGACGTTGCCCTAAACCAATTAAATTATGGCATGCATTACCTATCTATAACCTCTTCAAAATAAATTAAAAACTTCTTTTCCTCTATTTCCTTGTGAGCTATAATGGTGCCGAGAGCGGGACTCGAACCCGCACGGGCGTCAAGCCCATAAGATCCTGAATCTTACGCGTCTACCAATTCCGCCATCTCGGCTAATTATTTCTTTACAATATATTATATAACAAAATCTTAAAATATAAAAGCTGCTTAGATGAACATTCCTAGACTATTTGACTGTTTAAAAATTTAACCTTTTATAATTATATATTAACTTATCCAATGTGTTAGTGTTACTTTAAAAGTGTTAAATATAGTACCGGTAAAAATAATACAAGAATAAAAATAGTTTTTTAGGAGGATGAAAAAATTGAAATTGACGCCGCTCATTAGAAGGGCAGCTCAGGTTTTGGAAACACCGTTTTTAGTGATAGATAATTCCTATGTAAAAGAAAATTACATAAGACTTAAGAATTCAATAAATAACGTAGAGATCTTTTATGCCGTTAAGGCAAATTCACACCCGAGCATTCTTGAAACATTAAGAGATGTTGGATCATCATTTGATGTTGCATCAAAAGGTGAAATTGTAAAATTGATGAACTTAGGAATACCGACAGAAAGAATGAGCTTTGGTAATACTATCAAAAAGGAAAAGGATATAAAGTTTGCTTGGGAAAACGGTGTTGAATATTTTGCAGTTGATGCGGAGATGGAAGTTGAGAAGATAGCAAGAAATGCTCCTGGAGCAAAAGTTTATGGGAGATTAGCTATGAGTTCCAATGATTCCGATTGGCCTCTTTCGGGGAAATTTGGAACTGATGTTGATCATCTTATCCATATCTTGAAGTATGCCAAAAGAAAAGGCTTGGTTCCTTATGGAGTTTCTTTCCATGTAGGTTCTCAATCATATAATAAATATAAATGGAAAGAAGCAATATTAAGTGCAAGTGAGGTTTTCGAAAAACTTCATAAAGAAAATATTGATCTAAAATTGTTGAATATTGGTGGTGGAATTCCCGTTCAGCATATTAAACCTGTACCTACAGTAGAAGAAATAGGGGAAGTAGTAAACGAAGCAGTTCATGAATATTTAGGATGGGTAGAAGGATTAAGGATTATAGCAGAACCAGGTAGATCTATGGTTGGAAATGCTGGTATAATCGCTTCAAAAGTTTTATTAAGAAGTAGAAAAGGTACTCAAACATGGGTTTTCTTGGATGTTGGTGTTTTTCACGGATTAATGGAAACCATTGAGAATTTTAGGTATGAAGTTATCGTAGAAGGAAAAGAAAGTACTGAAACGATGACAATGACACTTGCTGGACCTACATGCGATAGTGTTGATACTATTTATGATGAAATTGAACTGCCAGTTAACATAGATTATAACGATATTGTTTACTTTATAAATACTGGAGCTTACACTAGTGAATATGCAACGTACTTTAATGGTATAGAACCTATCAAAGTCTACACCATTGAAGAATTGGAACATATATTACAAGGAGAATTCTTACCAATTAGCGAAAATTCTTTATATTAATTATAGTTTTTACAAAATAAATCAAAAAACAGGAGCTTACGCTCCTGTTTTTTTTCTTTATCGATTTAAAAAACTTTCAAGTTCTAAAAAATTATCTGCTCTCAACCCCAATTGTTCGTTAACTCTCCTCAAATAACTTCTTTTGGCCAATTGATGCAACGCGTGAGAGTCAGTCCCATAGGAAAGCTTTACCCCATTGTCAACCATAATTTTTATCACTTCTGTTCTTGGAGACTCGGACATTTCATGAATTTCTAAAGCAATCTTGTTTTTCGCCATTTCTACTGCAATTTCTTTGTACCACTCCAACTCAAAATATTTTTTCGCTATCTTTTTTTCAAAATTTCTTCTATCTTCAAAAGTACTTCCGGGTTTCATAAACTTATTGATTGGCAAATATCCTTCAACATGACCAAGTATTTGAAAAGAAAATTCTGAAACTGCTTTCTCTACATATTTTTTATATAAATTCCAATAATCTACTTCTTCCAAATTTTTAGGCATTTGATGAATGGTTCCAATTATATAATGGACCTTAGGCATGTTTTCAGGAAGTAAAATCTCTTCATCATTAAATCCTACCTCTGCACCTAACAACATGATTATACCTTTCTCACTTGCTTCATCTTTAATTTTCAAAAAGTGATTATAATACTCGTCTGCGCTAACTTTGACACTATAATTGTGATTTTTCTCATAATGATCACTAATTCCAAAGTATTTCAAATCGATTTCTTCAGCTTTAGCCAGGATTTCTTCAAAAGTCTGAGACCCATCTGAATAATTTGTATGTATGTGTAAATCATATTTCGGCAGCATTCTCTTTACCAACTCCTAAATTGATTTCTATCCCTAAATATTCTAAAGTTTTGGGAGTTATTACAGTCAAATCATAATCTTTTAATTTATCTTGCTTAATACTTCCTCCATAAAAAGACGCTATTGCATTACTTTCTTCAAAAGTCCCATGGTATCCAAAACTTTTAATTGCTAACAATAAACTGTTAAAATTATTTGTATAGCCCTTTTTTAACGTATATGCGATATCACATAAGTAAGGATTATGTAATTTAGCCAACTCATATTCATCATAAACTTTAGCAACGTCTTCTTCACTTTCTAAATCATAAATAATTTCGTTTTTTTGTTTTTTTCCCTTCTCACTTTTAAGATAAATTTGAACTGTTGGTTGTCTAATTAGAACACAATCAATATCTTGAGGAATTCTTTGCCCAGGTTCATAGAAACCGCTTTTTAACCCATGCTTATTCAATAGACTAATTATTGAAAATTTACTACGTTTTTTGTAGGTACTCATAGAATGGTCAGAATTTATAACCAGCAAAAAATTCCCCCATTTTTTTGTAACAAAATTAAACAACTTTTCAATTTGGTGATCAACTTTTTCTAATTCTTCAATCCTTTTTCTATGTAAAGACCCATACTTATGTCCTATTGAATCGACACTTTGATAAATAGTAAACACTGCATCGTAGTCTGACTTTTCTAATTCACCGATGATAGTATTAGTATTATTTTGTGGTTTAGATCCATCAACCTGAACATATTTATTGCACCTGTTTTCAAGCATAAAATGTTGAACTGAAAGTGTCCTATAACCTGCCTTCATTAATATTTCAGAAATAGTAGGAACTCTTACATCTCGTAATTTTCCAATAACTTTATTTTTTTCATAATCATAAATCGAATTAGAATAAATCCCGTGGTCTTCAGGATATTTTCCAGTCAAGATCGTTGTCATCATTGGTGTTGTTAGTGATGGAAAAGCAGTTCGTAAATTTTCGATTGTATTTCCCGTTCTCATTATACTTTTGATAAATACAGCATCTGATTTGTCTATAAGATCTTGTCCTAATGAATCAATTGTTATGAACAAAAGCTTTTTCAAATTTAACACCCTCTGTGATTTTATAAATAATTATCAAAATTCTATTACAGCAACAAGTGGCAAATGGTCTGAGGCTAAGGAGTTTACAGTATATGCATCCAGAATTTTAAAATCTCCCCTTGAGAAAAAAATAAAATCAATTTGTGAACCTGGAATATCTGATTGAAAAGTCTTAATTTCTTTGTTCAACTCTTGATTAACTGATTCGAATTTATCTAAAAACTCTTTTACACCATACGATAATTCAAAATATGATATATTAAAATCTCCCCCTATCAGTGTAGGTAACCCATATTTTTCTGATATGTTCAATATTTCTAATACTTCTGTTTGTATCTCCTGTAAACCTCCAAGACCCAAGTGAGTACTAATCACAAGCATTTGTTCTCCGTTGACTTCAATTACCATGGCCGCAGCTCCTCTTTGCGTAGCCAACATCCATGTTGGTTGTGGTAATTCAAAACCAAATTTTTCAATAGATCTAAATTTACTAAAAATAGCTACCCCATAATTATCTTTTCCTTCAGTTGGATAAAAATAATAGTCCATTCCTAGTTCTTCAGCTATAATTTCAGCTTGCTTTAGATCTAAACTTCTAGATCTACCTTGATCAACCTCTTGAAGCATTAATATATCAGGATTCTCTGCTTTTATTACATCTATTATCCTTTGAAAATCAAATATATCATCCATACCTAGGCCATGCCGTATATTGTATGTCATCACTTTTATCACTCCAAAAGATAAAGATGAGTATATAAATACCATAATCATGAATATAAAGTATTTTTTCATTTTCAGTGCACTCCTTCAGGAATTTTTATCTCAAGAATCTCTAATAAATATTCTTTTACATCCATAAGGTGCATAAGTTTAGGAAAAGAATCTTTAGAATTTCCAAAGGTTAAGAAAGGAACGTAAGTCGCCGTATGATCTGTAGTATTCCATTTTATAGAAATATCTTCACTCTTTGTAGG
Source organism: Thermotogota bacterium (assembly GCA_029780115.1). Lineage (GTDB taxonomy): Bacteria > Thermotogota > Thermotogae > Petrotogales > Petrotogaceae > Defluviitoga. The sequence goes on along the minus strand of JAKOZG010000027.1, from coordinate 79,982 downwards.
AGATGACATGAGCGAAAGACCTCCAGTTTCATGATCAGCAAAAATTATAAACAAAGTATCTTCAGAGGGGAAAACTCTTGTGATGTAATTTACTATCTTCTGAAACATGATTAATTCTGCTTTAAGAGCCTTTTCATCATTTATATGACTTGCATGATCTATTCTTCCACATTCAATAAAGAGAAATAAAGGTTCTTCCAAATTTATTTTTGATATTGTTTTTTCTATAATTTCAAGATAGGTAGGTTCTCCTGCAATCAATTGGTTCTCGAAGCTTTTATGCCCTAGAGAAACGAACGCCATAAACTTATCATTTGGTCCATCAAATAAAGGTTCGTAATTAATTCCATATATTTTATAACCATTTTCGTTTAATTTTTTTAAGGGTGATTTAGAAGTTGGTTTAAGAGTAAAGGGATTCACTCCTAAATCTTCTAAGCCTCCTGCTACAAAAAAGTCCAAAAAATCTGTTTCAATTAGATCTTCCAGTATCTTTTTTTTGTCATCTCTAAAGGCGTGTGCATACATTGCAGCAGGTGTTGCATCAGAAAATTTTGTATTCGTAATTAAACCTATTTTATATCCTTCTTCTTTCAAAATAGTAGCTATAGAATTGATAGGAATTTGGTCTTTATCAATTCCTAAACACCCTAACTTAGTTTTTTGCCCACAAAAAAAAGCAGTTGCGGCAGCTGCAGAATCGGTAACAATATTATCTATTGTTTCATTTCTAACTAAAGAAGCAACTTGAAACTTGTTTGTTGCAATCTCCAAATTATTTATCTCTGCCAATAATTCTGAAAGAAGTAAATGATTATAGCCCATTCCATCTCCCATTATTACTACAATATTCTTTGGTTGGGCAATTAACATCATCGCTGAAACAAAAACGAACAATATAGCAAAAAATCTTTTCAATTTGCTCACTTATCCTTTCACCCCACTCATGGTAATTCCTTGTATAAATTGTTCTTGAAGGATCAAATAAACAATTACAATAGGTAAAATTGCGAGAGCCGCGGCCGTCAGTTGCAGATGCACTAAGTCCCCATACTGTTGTGAGAAGAATTGAACACCTAATTGAACGGTCTTATGTTTGTCAGTGTTTACCACTAATAAAGGCCATAAAAATGCATTCCAGCTTCCCATAAACGAAAGTATAGCTAATGCCGATAAAACAGGTTTTATATTTGGTAGAATAACCTTTCTATATATAAGCCATTCACTCGCTCCATCTATACGAGCTGCATCTAAGAGATCATCTGGTATTCCAAGTATAAATTGTCTCATCAAAAAGGTACCAAAAATACTAATAGAACCTGTTACTATTAAAGCCGCATAAGTGTCAACTAAACCAAGTTCATAAACCATAATATATAAAGGAATTATTGTCACAGGAAAAGGTATCATCATTGCACTCAGCAACACCTTGAATATAGCATTTCTACCTTTAAATTGATATTTTGCAAAAGCAAAACCAGCAGTGGATGCTGTAAATAAAGTTAAAATTACCGAACAAACAGTAACTATAAAAGAATTTAAATAATACTTAAAAAAAGGTACTGTAGTAAAAACCTCTTTGTAATTTTCAAGTGTGAAGTTCTGAGGCAAAAAAGTGGGTGGAAAGATATATAACTCATAAAGAGGTTTGAATGTTGATAGTATCATCCACAAAAATGGCATTATCATTATTACAGCTACCAACGAAAGTATAATATAACAAATTGTATAAAATATCCTATTAGTTTTTTTCTTAGATTTCATAATCACTCCTCCTCCAAAAGGTTTGTAACTCTCATTTGAATAAGAGAAATAATTAAAATGATGCCAAATAATATCATAGACATAGCACAAGCATATCCCATTTGTAGTCTGGTAAATCCATATTCCCAAATATAATAAACAGCGGTTTTTGTATCTGCACTACCACCAGTCATCATATAAATTTCCGTAAACACCTGGATTGCACTGATTGTGGAGGTTATAAATATTAATATAAGAGAAGGTTTAATTAGAGGAACTATGATTTTCCAAAACTGTTGCCATCTTGTCGCTCCATCAATTTGAGATGCTTCCAATACAGTCTCAGGTATGTCATTTATTCCTGAAAGAAAAATAATAATATCATACCCTAAAGATCGCCACACAGAAACGGCCGCTACAGCCCAAATTGCTATTGACGGATTACCTAACCAATTTATAGGTTTCATTCCGAACAAACTTATAAAATAATTCGCTAATCCATAGTACGGATGATAAATCCATTTCCAAATAACGCTTACGGCGACTGTCGAAGTAACAAAAGGTAAAAAGTACACTACTCTAAAAAAGCTTTTAAACTTTGGAATAGAGTATATCAGATACGCAAAAAGGAAACCAAACACAATACGACTTGGAACAACTCCTAAAGCGTATTTAAAACTTGTCCATAGTGATCTCAAAAAATATTCATCCGTTATTGCTTGAGCGTAGTTAGATAACCCCACAAAAGGTTTTACAGGCACAAGTAAATTCCATTTGCGAAAACTAATAAATATAGCGAATATTGCAGGAAAAAAAGTTAAAAAACAAACACCTACAAGTGTCGGTGTGACAAATAAGTAAGGAACCGTTTTTTTCTTAGAAAAAAGTTTAAATGCGTAAACAACTAAAAAAACACTCCCTATTGCCAAAAAATACCAACCAAACGTCGCCTTTTTGAAAAAATATAGGAAAAACTTCGCTCGATAAACTTGTTTCCACTGATTCCTAAGAAAAGGTATGGAGAGTACAAAAAACAACTGGATAAAAGAAGCTAACATTATCCATTTTCGTTTGCTAGTAAAGTTAATTAAAATATTTATCACTATTATAGCTATAAAGATATACAAATAAGAGATGCCAAACACATTAAAATCTTTTAAAAACATTATTCCTTTGTCCGCTATTATTGGTAAAAATAATCCAATAGTAGTTATTAATATGCCTGGTATAAACAAAATATTTAAACTCTTATCATAGGACTCCATTTAATTCCTCCCCTCACACAGTAAGCACAAATTGTTATCATTCGGGTTAAAATGTACACAAAAAAGAGTCTTAATTATTAAAAGATAGGGAGCAAAAATGGCAACAAAATATTTTCACACGTCAACTGCGAAAAATAACATAATTTTTTGCCATATTCATCTATAAGTGTGATTTTTCGCTCCCTAGTTTATCATTGATTCAACAATTTAATCTTAATCTTAATTTTATTGAACTGCCTCTGTGATAATTCTACCATCCACATTTTCAGGAGGATCAATTTGAATCACATGTGAAACAGTTGGAACAATATCCCAATTATAAACTTTTGTATTTATCTGAGTTCCTTTTTTAAATCCTGCTCCACTCATTAACAAAAATACATGTTGACTACTTTCGTCTATTGTATCATGTCCTCCTCGTGCTTTATAATTAGAGGTGCTATTTTTAAAATGATGTGGCGGATTGGGCCATACTAAAATATCTCCAGTATCTGGATGAGCCCCCCTTTCCTGAAGTTCATCGAAGGTTAAAACACCTCCAATATAATCACTATGTAATTCGGATTTTAAGGCGGTTACTATAAAATTGTACTCATTTTCAGTAAATTCCCAATTTAAATAGATCTGAGCTTGAAGACCAACACTGACTATCACAATTCTGTTAGTTTCACTAGGAGTATTTCCTGTATTTAAAAATTCTACGGATTTTTCATCAACATCGTAACCCAACGCGCTTAAACAGCTTTTTAATACATCCATTAAATCATTAAGACTAGATGTTCCTGAATAAGGAGTCATCCCATGATCTGCAGCTAAAACAAAAGAAGTTTTATCGTAAATCCCAATTTCTCTTAAAGTTTCTATTAATCTTGCCAATTCATTATCCATTTGAATTACAGTTTCTATACACCTTTCAATTCGCTCTTCTTCAGTAGATGCAGCCGTACCATCATAATAACCATAAGATGGTTTCTCATTGTGACCAACTGTGTCTAAATCATCTGCATAAATGAACATGATGTCTGGTATTCCATCAAATACTATTTCAGTCGTACCTTGAGTTACAACAGGTTCCCCTTTCAAGATTTTGATTGCCTCATCTACTCTATTCTTAAAATCTCCTCCAGGCTGAATATAAAGATGAGAAGGATCTTCATAGCTAGTCCCTCTATCTAGAACCATAAATTGCTGAACAGAAGCTACCTTAAGCCCTTGACTAGCTGCTGCTTCTGCTAATGTTTCAGCGGAATTTTCTCTCGCTGTTTGTTTTACCTTTTGCTCATCTTTATCAAAATATCTGTATATATTCTCGGTTGTCCTTGGATAAGCTCCCGTTACTAATACAGCTTGCATTGGATTAGTAATTGAAGGTATGCCAGTACTTGCGTCTGTAAATAGAACTCCGTTCTCGATAAGTTCGTTAAGCGCCGGTGTTCCATCATATTGTCCATCATTTGCCCATTCATAATAGTCGTACCTAAATGCATCCCAGATAATGTAGACTAAATATCTATCTTCTTCAGGAAGCGGTTGCTCATCCACTGGTGTAGATGCACAACCTCCGCTCAGCAAAATTACAAACAGAAGAAAACACGAAACTAAAATATATGAAAACTTTCTTCTCATTTTTCTCTCTCCCTTTTCATCAAGTTTCTTGAGTAACTAAGAAACTCAGATATTTTTATTTTAGATTAGAGTAGTTACTTAAATTAATACACTTAAACAGTTTCTTAAAAAGGCCCCCCATAAGGGGGCATTTTAATTTTAATGTTTTAATAAAATTTCTTTATTATTGCTATTTTTATTTAAATTGTCCAAAAGTTTCCTCAAGATATTTGTTTATCTCTTTTACCACTCTCGCAGCTGCTTCTTCAATTGGTACACCTTTTTTGATAATATCGTTGTATCCATCTCTCAACATAGAAGCTGGATTGGCCCAACCCTTCGAAAATGTGGGTTCTGCATAATTTAGGGAATCAACTACAGCTCCTAAAAGAGGATCGTTCTTATACTTTGGATCTTCTGCCACAACTTTTAAAGAAGGAAGTTCACCAGTTTCTTCTAACCACTTTCTCTGAGCCTCTTCTGATGTTATATACAACAACCACTTAGCCGCTGCTTCTGGGTCTCGGCATCCATCCATTATAGATAATGACCAAGATGTAAGGACGGTTACTCTTTTCCCAGTTACAGGATGTTTAGGAACCGGAGCAGTCCTGAAAACTAAGTCAGGGTGACTTCCAACCTGGAAAGAACCAACCATGGCTCCATGACCGAATACCATTCCCTCTTTTATTTGCCTAAAACCTGTCCATCTTGAACCAAATTCTGGTGTGTATACCTTGTGTTCTTCTATAGCCTTTTTATAAAATTCATAAGTTTCAATCATTGCTGGTTCCACTTTTATCCTTGTTCGATTTTCATCTTCCCAGAAAGTAGCTCCTGCACAACTCATCATGGTTTCTAGTTCTCGCTCGTAACCCTCGAAAGCCCATCCACTTTGAATCATTTTCCCATCTTTCCATACTGTCAATTTTTTGGCGTATTCTATCAATTCGTTCCAATCTTCTGGTGGTCTATTGGGATCTAAACCTGCTTGTTCAAATAATACTGGATTATAGAACAAAACTATTGTTTGGACATCTGTTGGTAATCCATATATCTCACCATCAATGATTAGGTTTCTTACAGTAGGTTCTATATAGTCTTTTTGAAGCTTTTCAATTGACATAACTTCCTTTGGAAAGGGTTGAATAACCTGGTAATAATATAGTTCTAACATTGCCTCTCCAGGAACTTGAGCAACGTCCGGCCCGCTTCCTGCTGCCACAGCTGCAAGCAATTTTGTTTTGTATTCACTTTCAGGAATTGATTGTATTACTATTTCTATATCTGGATTTTCCTTCATAAATTGTTCAGACATACTTTTAACAAATTCTAATCTTGCTGGAGAATGATGCATCCAGTGAACAATAGTCGTTTTTGAAAATCCTACAACACATAAAATAACTAATAATGTCACACTTAGAAACTTCTTCATTTTAATAACCTCCTTCATCCTAAAAATTTAAAGTTGTTTTCGTTAACTCTAGTTAAATAACACCTAAAAATGCTTCTTATTTTATTTTTTATTGTTTAGCTTATATAATAGAAATATAAAAGAAAAAACAAAATTATATTTTTAATCTAAAAATATTATAGACGACTTTTCTTTAATTTCAAAACCACATTATCTTTGTTTATTTATAATGGCGTGTAATTAATCTATTTTATGGCTAATTACATCACAAATCCTTAGAATTTGTTTGAATTTCCATTATCAAGAATTAAAGCGAATGGGATTTTTACAATTAAACAGTGCTAAATTGCTGTAATTACCTTTATTCTTTCTTAAACGTAAAGAAAGCTATTTTAATTAAATAATAAAATATATTATAATTTTTTAAGATAAAAAACTTTCAACAATATACTATAATTAAAGCATGGATATGAAACAAAATGTATTTTTATACATTTTTCTCCATGTTAAATTTGAGGAGTGATTTAACGTGGCTAAAAGTCGGATATCTGAAAAAATTAGCGAGACAAATAAAAAAAGAATTTTACATTACTTATTCAAAAATTTTAATACTTACACAACGCGGACGAATATATCCAAAGATTTAAATATTAGTTTTCCCGCTGTAAGTAATAATGTAGCTCAGCTGATAGAAGAAGGTTTTATTTTAGAGGAGTTGGATACTTCCAGTAGTTTAGGGAGAAGATCTAAAAAAATATATTTAAATCCTGATTCAAAGACAATAATAGTGGTTCATATAGAGTATCAAAATGCAAATATATTCTTTCTAGACAATCACCAACATACTTTAAAGAGCAAAAAAATTATTTTTGAAAGAAACATTAAATTTTCTGATTTATGGAATCAAGTGGAAAAAGAAATAAAACAAATTTTAGATGAAATATTATCAGAAAAACAAAGCGAAGTCTTAGGTATTTGTGTTGCTCTACCTACGCCCATAGATAAAAGAAACAAAAAAATAATAAAAAGTAGATTTTATGGCTGGAAGGATGAACCTATATTTGAATATATCAAAATGAAAGACGAAAAGATACCTGTTTTTTGGGAAAATGACGCTAACTTGCTAGCAAAGGGATTCTACGAAAGCAACTCCAGAAACGAAAATGTGCTGGCAATATATTTCAGTATGGGGATAGGAATGGGAATTATAATAAATGGTGAATTATATACGGGAAAAGAAGGAAATGCTGGAGAAATAGGACAATTAAAAGTAGAATATAAAGGTGAATACGAAGAACTAGAAAAAATAATTTCTGAAAGATCTCTTATTGAATTTGCTAAAAATAAACTGAACTTATCTTATGAAGATAGTGAACAAATTTTAGTAGAATTAGAGAGAAACAATCAATTGACCATTGTAAATAGAGAATTTGAATATATTTCCAAAAAAATAGCGGAAGTTTTTGCACCAGTTATAATGGTTTTAGATCCAGAAATGGTGATATTCAATGGGACTGTTACAAGAAATTGTCCTTCTCTTACAGAAAATATAGTCAGTAAATTAGAAAAATTAATAGAAAAAAAAGACATTTTTCTAATCAACAAAGATGAAAACCTATTAATCATTAAAGGAAGTTTTTGGGAAGTCCTTGATAATGTATTAGGTTTTAATGAAATTAAAACTTTAAATATACTTTAATATTATTAATACAGGAGATGAGGGTAAGATGTTGAAAGTTGGTTTAATAGGTATAGGATTTATGGGAAGAAGTCACTTAGAGAATTATATAAGATTAGAATCTGAAGAGTTTCCTTTAAAACTAGTTGCTATATGTGATATAGATCCTGCAAAGTTTGAGAACAAATTTATTCCAGGAAACATAAAGGTAGGAGAAAAGAAGTTTGATTTTTCAAAATACAATTTGTATACAAGAATTGATGAGATGTTAGAAAAAGAAAAACTAGACTTTGTTGACATTGCTTTGCCTACATATTTGCATTCTGAGGTATCTGTGAAGTTTTTAAACGCCGGAATACATGTCTTATGTGAAAAACCAATGGCACTTACCTTGGAACAATGTCAAGCAATGATAGAGGCAGCAGAAAGGAACAACAAGAAATTGATGATAGGACATTGTTTACGTTTTTGGCCCGCTTACGAATATGCAAAGGAAAAGATAGATACCAAAAGGTTTGGTGAAGTAATTGAATCGTACTTCTTTAGAGGTGGAAATACTCCAAAATGGTCGTATCAAAACTGGCTACTACAAAAAGATAAAAGTGGGGGTGTGCTATTAGATCAACATATCCACGACGTAGACGTAATAAACTGGTTTTTTGGTACTCCTCATGCTGTTTCCACCATTTCAACTAATATATTACCTGCCTCCGGATATGATGTAGTTTCAACGAGATATTTTTTTAATGATAAAAAAATAATAATTGCAGAAGATGATTGGTTATTAAACGGTGATTTTCCATTTGAAATGCGCTATAGAATAAACTTCGAAGAAGGTAACATAATATATGAAAGAAGAGAGTTAAAAGTAACTCCAAATGTTGGAAAACCCTTTGTACCAGAAATTTCAAATGAAAATGCATACTACAGAGAAATAAAGTATTTTGCCAATGCTGTACTTAACGATTTACCTATAGAAGTTTGTCCTCCAAATAGTTCTATGGAAACAATAAGAATTGCCTTAGCAGAAATGAAGTCTGCTGATAATAACGGAAAAATCGTAAATTTAAAATAACAGTAAAATGAGGAGGAAAATTTATGTATGATCTAGACATAGGAGTAATCATTCCATTAGAGGAATTATTAGAACATGGAACGAAAGATTTAGATGAATTGGGTCTGAATATGTGTCAAGTAAATGCTTGGCATATTGAAAATCTAACAAAAGAGAATGCTGAAAAATTAAAGAAGATTACTAAAGACAAAATCAAAATATGTAGCTTATGGGTTGGGTGGCCAGGGCCAAGGGTCTGGGATTTCGTTGAAGGACCTGCTACTTTAGGATTAGTCCCAAAAGAATTTAGATATGTAAGAATGGAAGCTCTAAAACAAGGCGCTAAGTTTGCTAAAGAAATAGGTGTAAAAGATATAGTAACCCATGTAGGATTTATTCCAGAAAATCCCTCGACCTCTGAATATCTGGAAACGGTGACATCTATTAGATATGTGGCCAGAGAGGCCAAAAAACTAGGAATTTATTTTAATTTTGAAACAGGACAAGAAACTCCGATTACTCTATTAAGAACCATCGAAGATGTAGGTTTAGACAATCTTGGAATAAACCTAGATCCAGCTAATTTACTAATGTATGGCAAAGCCAATCCTGTTGATGCTGTAGATTTGTATAAAGGACTAATTAGAAGTGTACATGTAAAAGATGGAAAATATCCTACAAATGGTAGAGATCTTGGAGAAGAAACACCTGTCGGAGAAGGTTCGGTAAACTTTCCACTCCTATTAGAAAAATTAATAAGTTACAATTATAAAGGTCCTTTAATAATAGAAAGAGAAATTACAGGTCATGAGCAGAAAAAAGATATTTTAAAAGCTAAAGAATTGTTATTAGATATATTAAACAAATATTGAATTATTAGGAGGAAATAAAAAGTATGAAAACTGCTATACTGATAGGAGCAGGAGAAAGAGGTATAAACACATATGGAGCATATGCACTTGAACACAAAGACAAACTAAAATTTGTTGGCGTTGCTGAACCAGATGATTACAGAAGAAATTATTTTAAGAAAATTCATAATATCGAGGATAGATATTGCGTAAAAGATTGGAAAGACCTTTCAAAGTTTCCAAAAATTGCAGATATAGCCATTATTGCTACATTAGAAAACTTACACAAAGACCCCGCTTTAGCTTTTTTAGATTTAGGATACAATATACTGATAGAAAAACCTGTTGCTCCTACAATAGAAGACTCTATTGAAATCATTAAAAAAGCAATAGAAATAAATAAATACATAATGCCTGCTTATGTTTTAAGATTTTCTGATTTTTACAAAAAAATTAAAGAGGTTCTTGTTTCAGAAATTCTTGGAGAATTAGTTTCAGTTATCCAAGAAGAACATATTGGATATTGGCATATGGCCCACAGCTATGTCAGGGGAAGATGGAGAAAATCTGAGGAAGTTGGTCCTATCCTTCTTACTAAAAGTTGCCATGATCTTGATATTCTTCAGTGGTTATTGGGCCGAAAATGTTTGCAAATTTATTCTACTGGAAGTTTAAAACATTTTAGAAAAGAAAATTTTCCAAAAGATGGCTCTGAAAGATGTTTAGAGTGTAAATTACAGAACAGTTGCCCATATTCAGCTACTAAAATATATTTGGACATGCAAAACAATGGATGGCCAGTAAATACCATAACCAATGATCTGAGTTATGAAGGCAGAATCCATGCTTTAAGAACCACAAATTTTGGAAAATGTGTATATAAATTGGATAATAACGTACTTGACAATCAAAAGGTAGTAATGAAATTTGATGAAAATATAGACGTTATATTTGCACTTGACGCTTTTACGCACGATAAAACAAGAATAATTGAAATAACTGGATCTAAAGGTGACCTATATGGGAACTTTGAAAAAAATTATATAGAAATAAATACTTTTAGTAATGATAAAAGGGAAGTTATAGAAGTCAATCCTAAATATAAAACAGGACACCAAGGATCAGATTTCAACCTAATAGACGAATATTTAGAAAATCTTGATTCCAATGTAAATCTTGATTATTTCAATTTGATTGAAAGTCATTTTATGGCGTTTGCAGCAGAGTATTCAAGAATTAATAACTCAATTGTTGATTACCAAAAATACAAAGAAGAAAAAATCAAATAACTTAAAAAGCCCGCTTTTAAACTTAGAGAAGCGGGCTTTATTTTTATTCTATTCTTGCTACCCTGCTCTTTATCGCCGCTTCTTTTACTGCTTTCGCTACTTCTTTTGAAACTTTTCGATTAAAGACATTTGGGATGATATTTTCTTCGTTTAGTTGTGTCTCATCTACTACGCTTGAAATAGCAAATGCGGCTGCTATCTTCATTTCATCATTAATATCACTTGCTCTAGCATCAAGTGCCCCTCTAAATATACCAGGAAAAGCCAGAACATTATTTATCTGATTCGAAAAATCTGACCGTCCTGTTGCAACTATTCTTGCTCCTGCTTCTTTTGCGTCGTCGGGAAATATTTCTGGAATAGGATTTGCTAACGCAAAAACTATAGCATCATTACTCATGCTTTTTATCATCTCTTTATTTACCACATTACCAACAGAAACGCCAATAAACACGTCTGCTCCTACTATTGCATCTTTCAAAGAACCTTTTATTCCTTTTCTATTTGTTAATTTGGCTAATTCCTCTTTCAACCAATTATTTGTAGGAGAACCTTCATAAATAATCCCTTTGGTATCGCAAATTAGAATATCTCTTACTCCTAAGCTCAGAAGCATCTTAACAATTGCACTACCTGCCGCTCCTGCCCCATTTATAACGACCTTAATTTCATCTAAAGATTTACCAACAATTTTCAAAGCATTTATTAATCCTGCACTAACTACAACGGCTGTTCCATGCTGATCGTCATGAAATATCGGTATATCTATTTCTTTTTTCAACTCATTTTCAATTTCTACACATCGGGGGGCAGAAATGTCTTCTAAATTTATTCCTCCAAATGTTGGAGCTATTCTTTTTATAGTTTCTACTATTTCATTCACATCTTTTGTGTCTAAACAAATTGGTATAGCATCTACTTCTCCAAATTCCTTAAAAAGTATACATTTCCCTTCCATAACTGGCATTGCTGCTTTTGGTCCAATATCACCAAGGCCTAAAACTGCTGTACCATCAGTAACAACTGCAACTAAATTCCCTTTTACAGTATATTTATATACGTCTTCAGCATTTTCGTGAATTTTACGGCAAGGTTCAGCTACTCCAGGTGTGTAGGCGATACTTAAATCATGTTGATTGTTTATAGCCACTTTACTACTAATAAAGATTTTGCCTTTTTTCTCTTCGTGCAATTTAAGTGCTTCTTCATAAATGTCCAAAGTTAGCAACCTCCTCTAATCTGAAAAACTTCTTTTTCCTTTTTTATTTAATAAGTCTTTGGCTACTATACCACCTTTGGTCATCTCATAAGGATTTAAAATCCTGTCTACTTCATTTTCCGATAAATAACCTTCTTCTAAAATTACATCTCGAATATTTTTTCCACTTTTTAATGCCTTTTGTGCTATAACCGAACAAGTTTCATAACCAAGATGTGGTGTTAAAGCGGTTATTAAAGTTAAACTATTCTCTACCAAATTTTTACAACGAAGTTCTTTAGCAGTGAGACCTTTAATAGCATTAATGGTAAAAGTGTTAACCGCATTTTTCAGTATCTGTATCGACTCAAACAAATTAAAGGCCACTATCGGAAGCATCGCGTTTAATTCTAATTGTCCTGCTTCAATTGCCATAGTTATCGTTAGATCGTTCCCTATAACTTGAAAAGAAACTTGATTTAAAACTTCTGGTATAACAGGATTAATTTTACCAGGCATAATTGAAGAACCTGGCTGTACAGCCGGTAAATTTATTTCGCTTATACCTGCACGGGGCCCTGATGAAATCAACCTTAAATCATTTGCTATCTTAGATAAATTAACAGCACACGTTTTTAACAAAGATGAGACTTCCAAGAGACTGTCATTGTTCTGTGTTGCGTCTATAAGGTCTTCCGCTTGTACAAGGTGAAAACCTGATACTTCATTTATCTTATCAACTATCCCTTTTGTGTATAATTCATCAGCGTTCAAGCAAGTACCAATAGCTGTACCCCCCATATTTACAATCATAACACTTTCTAAGGACGCTTGGAGCCGCCTTATATCTCTATCTACAACTAGAGAATACGCTTTGAATTCTTGACCTAATCGTATGGGAATTGCATCTTGAAGTTGGGTTCTTCCAACCTTCACAACTTCGTCAAATTCATTGGATTTCTCTTTCAGGCAATCTCTTAAATTTTTCAATTCTTCAATTAGTTCTGTTAAAAGAACGATAGTTGTCATCTTTATAGCGGTCGGAAAAACATCATTGGTCGATTGACTCATATTTACATGATTATTTGGATGAACGACACTATAATCTCCTTTTTTGCCCCCTAATAATTCAATAGCTCTATTTGCTATTACCTCATTAATATTCATATTTACAGAAGTACCGGCTCCCCCTTGTATTGCATCTATAATAAAATCGTCAAGAAATTTACCTTCTATTATTTCATTTGCTGCTTTCACAATAGCTCCTGCTATAGATTTTTCTAATAAACCAACTTCTAAATTCATTAAAGCTGCTGCTTTTTTGATATAAGCTAGATTTTTTATAAGCAAAGGGTGTACTTTTTGTCCACTAATCGGAAAATTCTCTTTTGCTCTCAATGATTGAATACCATAATACCTATCATTCTCAATTTCTTTTTCACCTAAAGAATCTCGTTCAATCCTTGACAATGATCTTTACTCCTTTCATAATTATTTTTTTCTCTATTATAGAACAGATAGTACTTCTTAAGAAGTTGCTATAACTTTATAAACCTATCATATTCAGAATCTTGTTTAAATTAGATTCAATGGCTACTGGTGATTTAATTGTACTCATTGCCGTTTCTGGATCTTTTAACCCATGACCTGTTAAAACAGCTACAACTTTAGAACCTTTTTCTATTTTATTCAATTTAACGAACTTCTTAATGCCAGCAACAGAAGCAGCTGAAGCTGGTTCTACAAAAATTCCCTCTAGGAAAGCTAATTCTTTATACGTATCCAATATCTCCTGATCTGTAACAAAATCTATACTCCCTTTAGATTCTCTTGCTGCTTCAACTGCTTTTTCCCAATTGATAGGATTCCCTATTCTAATGGCTGTAGCAATCGTTTCAGGGTTCTTGATAACTTGTTGTCTAACTATGGCAGCTGATCCTTCTGCTTCAAAACCTAACATTTTCGGTAACTTGTTAGTTCTTTTGGCCTGATAGTACTCTTTAAATCCTTTCCAATATGATGTTATATTTCCAGCATTACCAACGGGAATAGCAAGTATATCAGGAGCAACTCCACCTAATTGATCACAAACTTCGAAAGCTGCACTTTTCTGTCCCTCTATCCTGTATGGATTCAATGAATTCACTAAATTGATTGGATAATCAGTTGCTATTTTTCTTGTTAGCTCTAAAGCAATATCAAAATTACCTTTTATAGGAATAACTATCGCTCCATGCATCAAAGCTTGAGTTAGTTTCCCTAATGCTATCTTACCTTCTGGTATTATTACAGCAGTCTTTAAACCTGCTTTACTTCCATAGGCAGCTGCTGATGCTGAAGTGTTTCCTGTGGAAGCACATATTATGGCTTTATCACCGTTTTCCACGGCTTTTGTCACCGCTAAAGTCATTCCTCTGTCTTTAAAAGATCCTGTGGGATTTGTTCCTTCGTACTTCAAATATAACTCTATATCCAATTTGTTACTTAATTTTTCAGCAAATATAAGTGGAGTGTTTCCTTCTTGTAAAGTGACTATCTTCGTTTTTTCTTTAACAGGCATAAATTCTTTATAAGCATTTATGATACCTTCCCATATTTCTTGATGAGCCATTATAATTCCTCCACCCTAATTATATTTTTAATTTCTCTCACATCATCTATCATTGACAATTCACTAGCAGCTTGGTTTAAATATTTTTCTTTTACCGGGTGTGTCCTTAAAAATATGGGAACTACGGGAGTTAGTCTATGTTTTTGAATAACAGAGGCAATACTTACATTATTATCTCCTAGTACTTTAGCAATCTTTGCAAAAACACCAGGTTTGTCATTGACCATTAATCTGATATAAAAAGGATTTTCCACTTCATCGATACTTACTAGGGTATGAGGTTGTAAATTATTGATTAATCCGTTACTTATGTTGTACTTAATGTTTTTAGCAACTTCTATAATATCGGCTACTACTGCGCTAGCCGTAGGCATTTCTCCCGCACCTTGACCATACATCATAATTTCTCCAACAGTATCCCCATGAATTTGAACAACATTATATACACCATTAATCCTTGATATTGGATTGTTTTTTGGAACAAAAGTTGGATGAACTCTAATATCTAGTTTATCATTTTCCAATCTTTTCCCTATAGCTAATAATTTTATTACATAACCTAATTCATCAGCTATTTCTATATCTTCAGGTTCTATTCTTTCTATACCTTCGATATACAGAGAATCTACATCAACAAAAGTTTCATACGATAAAGAAGATAAGATAGATATTTTATATGCAGAATCCAATCCACTTACATCAAAGTAGGGATCGCTTTCGGCATATCCTAAATTTTGAGCTTCCTTTAAAGCATCTTTAAAATCAACCTTTTTTTCAGTCATTTGAGTTAAAATATAATTAGTTGTTCCATTTAAAATACCATATATTCTTTCTATCTTATTTGCTACCAAAGATTCATTTAAAGTTTTTATTATTGGGATACCGCCTCCAACACTACCTTCATAATAAACTTTGACGCTATTTTCTTCAGCTAAACGAACTATTTCTTCTCCATGTTTAGCCATTATCAACTTGTTAGCAGTAACAATGTGTTTTCCTCTTTTTATAGCTTCTTTAATATAACTAAAAGAAGGTTCTTCTCCTCCAATGAGCTCAACTATAACTTGAATAGCGGAATCTTTAAGTACATCTTCAAATTTGTCAGTCAAAAGAAAGTTATCTACATGATATTTTCTTTTTTTGGTTACATCTTTGACCAAAATTTTTTGGATTATTATTTCTTCGCCTAACTTCCGTTTAATGTAATCTCTTTTGTTGGTCAAAATCTGATGCACTCCACTTCCTACGGTTCCTAATCCCAAAAGTCCAACTCCTATCATATTGTTACCCTCCTTTAAACTTTATTCCCCGTTAGAAATTGTTAAATACTAAACATTATCAATAATATTTCTTACTAATCTTACCTTCTTACAATCTATAACTTGATAAATATTTTCGGGCATTTCTTCATATTTATTGAATCTAACTTTATTTTGATGAACTGTTGAGTTATCAAACTCTTCTCTAAATGCTGATAAATGAACCTGCTTAGTTCCAGTTTCTTCTATAATCTTTTTTACATTGTAATCCCTAATTCCTCCCCCTAATAATATTTCTATTCTACCACTAGAATGACTAATAATTTCTCTACAATTTCTAATACCTTTTTCAACTGTGGCCTCTTGTCCACTACTTAATATTCTATTTATACCTATTTCAACAAGAATATCTATATTTTTAATGGGATCTGGTGCGACATCAAAAGCTCGATGAAAAACCGTTTCTTTATTTCCTGCTATTTCTTTTAATATTTTATTCCTTTTTATATCAATTGTTCCGTCAGCATTTAATATTCCAAAAGCTAATCCATCTGCTCCAGCTTTAATAGCGGCTTGTGCATCTTTCTTCATCACTTCGAATTCAATATCGGTATAACAAAATCCTCCACTTCTAGGCCTTATCATAACAATAATTGGAATCTTTGTTCTTCTTTTTGCTTCTTCTATTTCTCCTATACTTGGAGTCAAGCCTCCATATACCATTCCTGAATTCAATTCAACCCTATCCGCTCCACCTTTCTCAGCCTCAACAACATCCCTTGCTGAGGCACAACAAATTTCTAATATTATTCTTGACATAAATCCCTCCTCACCCCTTATTTTATTTAATTATGTATGTTGATAACTTTATCAACATACAATAGGTTGATAACTTGTCACTTGTATCCTGTATCAATAACCTTTTTATACGATGAGTAGGTAACATGAAAATTTCTTTCAACTTTTTTATAAACGAAATTATAAACATTTTAAGGTTGATAAAATAACCTTAAACTTCTAAGTTTATAACTTAGTTCAAGATGTTGTTGAAAATTTTACTTATAAACAAAAATATAGATATTTTTTCTTTTTTCCCTTTATGAACATTTAAGTTCAAAAAGTACTTGAAAATTTTTACTACTTTTCAACATAACCAATTCATCATGAAAGGATATTTATATAGCTTTTTAAACTGTCAACATTATCCTATCACTACCACTACTATTTATATAATAATATAAAATAAAAAATATCAACTCAAAAAAATCAAAAGAAAGTCATTACTTCTTCTAAATTTGGCATAGCATTTGCAGCGCCAGGTTTAGAAGCAACTATAGCAGCACATTTATTAGCAAAATCTGCATAATCCTTTAAAGCAGATAATGAAATATTTTTTAATTCATTGTAAGAATAATCTTTTAATTTATACAAAATAGAAGCCATAAAAGAATCTCCACAACCAACTGTATCTACAACATTAACCTTATAAGCTGGAACAAACTTAAATTCATTATTTTTAAAAACCATTGAACCATCACTCCCTAAAGTTAAGAAAATTACACAACCTTCTTTCACATTTAAATTAGCAACAGCTTTCTCAATATTCTTCTCTTTTGTAATATAATATAGATCATCATCACTCAATTTAAAAATATCAACCTTCATGATTATTTGATTAATAAGACTCAAATATATTTCTTCGTTTTTTATCATAGATTTTCTGATATTTGGATCAAAAGAAGTAATTTTCTTTTTAGAGACTAATTCTTCAAATAAATTTTTTAAAGTTAGGGATGTAGGTTTTTCCAACAAAGCTATAGAACCAAAATGAAAGAGTGAAAATTTATTGAGTTGTAAATTTTTCAAATCTTCCATTTTTAAGTTAACATCTGCAGCATTATCTCTATAAAATTCATATTCAGCTTTTCCATTCTCATCTACAGCAGCAAAAGCTAAAGTAGTTTTATACCCATTCTGAAAAATAACACAATCTGTATTAATATTACTTTCTTTAATGTAGTTTAAAAGCGACTTCCCAAATTCGTCAGAACCTATTTTGGTCAAAAATGAAACCTCTGCGCCTAGTTTTGATAATCCAACTGCGACATTAAAAGGAGAACCACCTGGCCTTTTTTCAAATATCTCACTTTCCCCCAAACCCTTGTTAGGAGATTGAGATATAAAATCATAAAGGATTTCACCTGCACAAAGAATAGACATACATCTACCTCCTAGGAGCTATATTTTTATGCATTTTGTAAATAAGGTAACTTTAATTTATTGATAAATTCAGTCACAATTATAACCAATATATATAATCATAATAGTTTATTTATTTCTTCGAATAAATCTTTAGTCATGACCCAGTCACTCGAGTTAATGTTTTCCAGTAAATGTTGTTCATTCTTAGTACCTGCAATAACAGTACTAACCTCATCATGATATAACAACCAATTTATTGCTATTTGTGAAAGAGGTTTTCCTATTTTGTTAGAAATATCTTTTATTTTGTCAACTTTTTTTATATTTTTTAAAAATAGCTTTTTATCCTTAAATATTCTATCTCCAGCTCTTGGGTCGTCTTTGGATGGTTCAAAATCCTTCGTTATCTTTCCTGTAAGCAATCCTTTAGCCAACGGGCTGTAAGGAATAATGGTTAAGTTATATTTTTTTACTATTGGAAACAAATCTTTTTCAATGTCTCTAACAAGCATATTGTAATAATTTTGTGTGGAGACAACGTTTAAGTATTTACACAATTTTTCTAATTGTTCAGCGCTAAAATTAGAAACACCAATATACCTTGCTTTTCCATCATCGAGTATTCTTTGAAGGGCTTCTGCTGTTTCTTCCAATAAGGTATTTGGATCAGGCCAATGAATTTGATAAAGATCGACATAATCGGTTTTCAATCTAGTAAGAGATTCTTCTATTTCTTTCAAAACCCTTTCTTTTTTTAGGTTGTTT
Source organism: Thermotogota bacterium (assembly GCA_029780115.1). Classification (GTDB taxonomy): domain Bacteria; phylum Thermotogota; class Thermotogae; order Petrotogales; family Petrotogaceae; genus Defluviitoga. The sequence goes on along the minus strand of JAKOZG010000027.1, from coordinate 61,048 downwards.
CTAATTCTGCTTTTATTATCCCACTCTAAGCCACACTTAGTTGCGATGTAAACTTCATCTCTATTAATTTGATTCAAAAATTCTCCTACTACTTCTTCAGATCTTCCAAAACCATATACAGGTGCAGTATCAAAAAAGTTAACTCCATTGTCGTAAGCTAAATTTAGTAGTTTTAAAGCGTGATCTTTCTCTAAAGGACCCCAGTCTCCACCAAGTTGCCAAGCACCTAGTCCAACAACGGAAACATTTATATTTGTTTTACCAAGTTTCTTGTATCTCAAAATCCTCACCTCTTTTCAATAGATGTAAAAACTTTTGAAAATAAATAAGCTAAATAATACAGAAATCTGATTAATAATTTTAGTGTCTAAGAAATTAAAAAAAATTTAAGTCGTTTAAAATTCATATTAAAAATATTTTCAAATATTAATACTCTAATTATATCAACTTTCAGCTTTATGATAAATTTTTGAGTTACGAATTAGGTAAAAAATGTTACTTCTTAGATTATTTTTGCTTTCTTTTTGTTTAATAATAGGTGTTTAAAATAGAAAAAGAGAGAAAAATGGAGAAAACAAGAGATTTTTACACTTAATTAGAAATAAATCGGTATAAACGCTCTTATTCCTGAATAATTGTTTTTTTTCAACCTTGCCTATTTAACCTAGAAATGTTATCATATTAAAGGATTAGCACTCTTAACCTTTAATTGCTAAAATAATTAATAATAATTAATCAAAAATATACAAAGGGGGTATTAACAAATGACAGTAAAACCGTTAGGAAACAGACTACTTATTAAACCTATAAAAGAAGAAAAGAAAACAGAAGGTGGTATAGTATTACCAGATTCTGCAAAAGAAAAGCCTCAAAAAGCAGAAATTGTTGAAATTGGTAAGCTAGAAGAAGAGTTTGATTTAAAAATTGGAGACAAAGTAATATTTTCAAAGTATGCAGGTACAGAAATTAAAATTGAAGACGTAGAATATATTATTATTGACGTCGATGATGTATTAGCAAAAATAGAAGAATAAAAGTAGGAGGTGTCTTGACAATGGCAAAAATGTTAAAATTTAACGAAGAAGCTAGAAGAGCCTTAGAAAAAGGTGCAAACATAGTGGCAGATGCTGTAAAGATAACTTTAGGTCCAAAAGGTAGAAATGTTGTACTTGAAAAAAGTTGGGGTTCACCAACAATAACAAATGACGGAGTTTCCATTGCGAAGGAAATAGAAGTTAAGGATAAATTTGAAGCCTTAGGGGCAGAACTATTAAAGGAAGTTGCTTCTCAAACAAATGATGTAGCAGGAGATGGAACCACTACAGCTACTGTTTTGGCCCAAGCTATGATCAAAGAAGGTTTAAAAAATGTTGCTGCTGGAGCAAATCCAATTTTAATGAAGAATGGTATTGCTAAAGCAACCGATAAAGCTGTAGAACATATTAGAAATTCGAGCAGAAAACTTTCAAGTAAGGAAGAAATTGCTCATGTTGCAGCTATATCTGCTGACAGTGAAGAAGTCGGAAGTCTAATTGCTGAAGCTATGGATAAAGTTGGAGAAGATGGTGTCATAACTGTGGAAGATTCTAAAACTTTAGACACCTTTGTTGAATTTACAGAAGGTATGCAATTTGATAGGGGTTATATTTCTCCATATTTTGTAACTAACCCAGAAAAAATGGAGGCAGAACTAAAAGAACCATATATCCTAATAACAGAACAGAAAATATCTACCGTAAGAGAACTATTACCTCTCCTAGAAAGTGTTGCAAAAACTAGAAAACCCTTGGTAATAATAGCAGAAGATGTAGAAGGAGAAGCTCTTTCAACTCTGGTATTGAATAAATTAAGAGGCACTTTAGAATCGGTAGCTGTAAAAGCACCAGGTTTTGGTGATAGAAGAAAAGAGATGTTAGGAGATATAGCTGTACTAACTGGTGGAGTTGTTATAACGGAAGAACTTGGACTTTCTTTTGAAAATATAACTTTGGAAGATCTGGGTCGTGCCGACCTAGTTAGAGTTGGTAAAGAAGATACTATAATCGTTGGTGGAAAAGGAGATCCAGAAGAAATTAAGGATAGAATTAAGCAGATAAGAGCCCAAATTGAAAATACAACTTCTGAATATGAAAAAGAAACTTTACAAGAAAGATTAGCAAAATTGTCGGGCGGTGTCGCTGTTATTAAAGTAGGAGCTGCAACGGAAACGGAATTAAAAGAAAAGAAGCATAGAATAGAGGATGCATTATCTGCCACTAGAGCAGCTGTTGAAGAGGGAATCGTTCCAGGTGGAGGCGTCACGTTACTCAGAGCACGTAAGGCGGTCGAGGAAATTGCTGAACAATTGGACGGTGACGAAAAAATAGGAGCTTTAGTTGTTGCAAAGGCACTAGATGCACCAACAAGACAAATTTTAATAAATGCTGGATTAGAACCTGCCATCATCATTCAAAAAATCCAGGAGAGTGACGATCCAGCTTATGGATTCGATGTCTTGAAGGAAAAATATGTTAACATGTATGAAGCAGGAATAATAGATCCTACAAAAGTGGCAAGATGTGCTCTGCAAAACGCGGCATCCATAGCGTCGATGTTGATTACAACCGAAGTTTTGGTGGTGGAGGAACCAAAAGAGGAAACTGCGGCTGCTATGCCTGAAGTTCCCGACATGTATTAATAAGCAAAAAATAAAACGTGCCGGAAGGCACGTTTTTTATTTAAGTTTATTTTTGAGATATTCCTGATATTTTTGCCAATCTTTAAGAAAGTTTTCAAGTCCGATATCTGTCATAGGATGTTTAAACATCTTTTCTAAAACGCCAAAAGGCATAGTTACAACATCCGCTCCAATTAAAGCGGCTTCTAAAACATGTTGTGGATGTCTGACACTAGCGACTATCACTTTTGTTTCATAACCGTAGTTAATAAAAATGTCCATTATCTCTTCTACTATTGTCATTCCTGTATTACCTATATCATCCATTCTTCCTATGAAAGGACTAACATAAGTTGAGCCTGCTTTTGCAGCAAGTAGAGCCTGTAAAGGGCTGAAAACAAGTGTAGCGTTAGTTTTAATACCTTTTCTAGTGAGAGTCTTTATAGCTTTTATACCATCAGGAATCAAAGGAATTTTAACTACAACATGCTCACTTAGTTTAGCTAATTTTTGCGCTTCTTCTACCATTTTTTCATAATCCGGTGAGACGACTTCGGCACTTACAGGACCTTGAACTACTTCACATATGTCTTTTATTCTTTCCTCAAAAAGAGCCTCTTCCTTTGAAACTAAGGTAGGATTTGTTGTAACACCATCTACTATACCCCATTCAACACCTTTTTTAATTTCATTGATGTTAGCGGTGTCCAAAAAAATTTCCATCATGTTCCCTCCCAACTATTATTTAGATAATTTCAAAATTATTATTAAAATCTAAAACGGATTATAGTATATCAATTATATCTCAAAAAGAATTAAATCAAAAAAGGATTAAATATTATTTTTTTTAAATTTTATGTTGATTTTATTTTTAGCAATTTATACGTGTATAATTGTATAGAGGTTCCGAATTTGGAAATTATTAGGAGGGATAAAAAGTGGAATTAAGTAAAGAACAGTATATAGAAGTATTGAATCATTCTCTCTCGTGTGGTGGAGAATATTCAGAAATCTTTTTAGAAGATAGTTATGGTACTTTTATCTTGTATGACAATGGTAAAATTGAAAAAGTAAATTTTTCAAGTAGTAGAGGAGCAAGTTTGAGGGTAGTATCAAGGGAAGAAACTATATTTGCACACACTAACGAACCAACTTTTGAAAATCTTATAAGCCTTGCAAATAATTTAAAAGCGATAGCATCGGAAAGATTTGAAACCCAAGAAACATTAAAGGTTGAAGATTTGAAAGAGAGTGAAAAAAGAAATTTTTCCCCTTTCCAAATCCCTTTTGATGAAGTAGAAATAGATAAGAAAGTTGAAAAAGTTCTTGCAGGAGTCAATTTATTAAGGGATGTAGATAGTCGAATTAAACAGGTTACTATTTCATATTCAGATAGTTGTAGAAAAGTAAAAATAATAAATTCTGAGGGAACCATAGCCGAAGATATTAGAAACTACCCTCGTTATAGTGTCACAGTTATTGGCGAAGATGAAGAAGGGAATTTGTTTATAGGTTATGCAGGAGATGCAGCAAACGAAGGGTTTGAATTTTTTACAGAACAAATGATGAAAAAAGTTGTTGACGATGCAGTTAGACAAGTTGTGGCTCAAATTGAAGGAGAAGAGGCTCCTGCAGGTGAGTTTACGGTTGTTATTTCTTCCGAAGCCGGCGGAACTATGATTCACGAGGCTTGTGGACATGGCATGGAAGCTGATTTAGTTTTATCTGGTTCTGTATATAGGGATAAGATAGGCCAAAAAATTGCTTCCGAGAAAATTACTGTTGTCGATGATGGGACAATAATGAACAAGAGAGGTACACTCAATTATGATGATGAAGGAACTCCCACAGAAAGGACAATTTTAATTGAAAATGGTATTTTAAGAGGATACATGCATTCAAAGATAACTTCTAAAAAGTTTTCTGTACAACCAACAGGAAACGGGAGAAGGGAATCCTATATGGTTTTACCGATAGTCAGAATGAGGAACACATTGATTTTACCTGGGGATGATAACCCGGAAGACATTATAAAATCAGTAGATTACGGAATTTTCGTTAGAAAAATGGGTGGTGGACAAGTAGATGTCATAAGTGGAGATTTTCAGTTTGGCATTAATGAAGGTTATGTTATAGAAAACGGACAGATAACAAAACCTATTAGAGGAGCAAGTTTAGTTGGTAACGGGCTCAAGGTTCTTGAAAGTATAGATATGGTTGGAAATGATCTAGGTTTTGGAGTAGGAACATGTGGAAAGGATGGCCAATCTGCGCCTGTTTCGGATGCACAACCTACCATTAGAATCCCGAAAATGGTTGTTGGGGGAATAGTAAAAGGAGGAAAAGAATGATGAATAATATACAACAAATTTTAGAAAAGGCTTTATTACTTATAAAAAATAATGATTGTAAAGGTCAGATTAATGTTTTTTCTGTAGAGAATAAAAATGCTTCTTTTAGCATTGGAAAACTCGAACAACTTTCTGAAGGAGAACAAGGATCTGTTGGAATTAAAATTATTAGTAAAGAAGGAAAAATAGCAACATCATCAACAAATATTTTATCGGAAAAAGGGATTAACCAAGCAGTAGAAAAAGCTATACAAATGGTTAAATATACTCAACCAGATGAAGCTCATGATGTTTCTGATGAAAAAGAATTTACTTATATTGATTGGGCTTTTGATGTAGATACCAAAAATATGAGCTTAAACGAAGTTATGGAATTAGCTCAAAATCTTGAACAGAGAGCAAAAAAAAGCGATCCAAGAATTAAATTTGTTCGTGGGGCAAGTTATGAAACCTCTCTTACAAGAATATATTTTGCAAATACCAACGGTTTATATAAAAATGCTTTGTTTACAAACGCAGGCGCTTCTATTAGTTTGGCTGCAATAGATGATCAGAATTCTGCTATGGGATTTGATTTTGAGGTGGCTCAAAGCGCCAGATTAATAGAAATAGATAGAATAGTAAGAAATTCTGTTGATTTGGCAATCTCTGGGTTAAGTGCAGAAGTATTAAGGTCCGGTAGATACGATATAATTCTAAGCCCAGTTGCAGCTGGAATGTTAATCTCAACGCTAACTACTCCTCTATCAGGAGAAAATGTATATAAGGGTAAATCGTTTTTAAAAGACCGTCTGGGAGAGAAAGTTGCAAATAACGTTGTAAACTTAATACACGATCCTATGGATGGTTCTGCGCCTCTCATAGCTTCTTTTGATAATGAAGGAACAAATACATCTCGCTTTAATATTATTGAAAACGGAGTTTTAAAGAGTTATTTACACAGTATTTATTCTGCAAATAAATTTAACACCAAACCAACAGGTAATTCATTTGCATTTGCTGACAACCCAATCCCATCTATAGGTACCATTAATATGCATCTTATCTCTAATAAAACCAGAAAAGAAATCATGAACATACCAAACGCTCTTTATGTTACAAATATAATGGGTTTACACACTGCCGATCCAATTTCAGGTAGATTTTCTGTTCAAATAAGTGGAAGGGTCATAAAAGATGGAGAGTTTGTAGGCAGTTTTAGAGGAATGACTTTAGCTGGTACGTTACAAGAATTGTTAACCAATCTTGAATCAGTAGGTTCAGACTTTAAATATTTAGGAACTGTTGCTGGATCTACAACCTTAATAAGAGATTTGAGCGTGGGAGGAAAATAAAATAAAAAGGGCAAAAAGCCCTTTTTATTTACTGTTAATGTAGTAATGTTTATTTAGTCGCAAGTGATTGCTTTGCAATATTAACATATGTACTAAAAGTTTCAGGATCGTTAATAGCTAGTTCTGAAAGCATTTTTCTATTTATATTAACGTTTGCTAACTTTAAACCGTGAATAAACTCGTTATATTTTAAGCCTTGAGCTCGAGAGGCTGCGTTTATTCGTGTAATCCATAATTTTCTAAAATTACGTTTTTTCTCTTTTCTACCAATGTAGGAATATTGTCCCGATCTATAATATTGTTGTTTTGCTAGTTTGTATCTTCTACTTAAAGAACCTCTATAGCCTTTTGCTGCTTTCAAGTACATCTTTTTCTTTTTGTGAGCATTTTGAGACCTTTTAACTCTCATTCTATATTCACTCCCTTTTTCCACGAATTCAAATTTTTAGTTGATCTAACCTCTCAATCCTAAAGATTTTTCAACCTTTTTCTTTAAATTTTTTGGAACTTCTACTTCTTTAGTAAGTCTGTTCATATGTTTGCTACTCTTGGAACCGGTGTTATGGCCTACATTACTTCTATGTCTTAGTATCTTACCTGTTTTTGTTACTTTAAATCTCTTTTTGGCAGAACTCCTTGTTTTAATTTTAGCCATATAAAAATCCTCCTAAATTAAAATTGTCATCATAGTAAAAAGGAAAGATTAAATTAACTTAATAGTTTAATTGAATTTTGTATACTATTTTATTTTTTGGAATCTTTAAGAGGTTCTAAGATTATATCCATATCTTTACCGAGCAACTTTGGCCCACGCGCTACAGTTGCTATGTCTGAAGTTTGAGATATAACTCTATTTAGCAGCTCTATACCCTGATCTTTAAACATTATATCTCTACCTAAAAACATTACTACGACTCTTACTTTGTAACCTTCTTCTAAAAATTCTCTAATTTTCTTTAATTTAGTATTGAAATCATGATCATCGATTCTCAACCTAAATTTCATTTCTTTTATTACTTGTTTTTTTTGCTTTTTTTTAGCTTGCTTTTCCTTTTTTTCCTTTTCATAAAGATACTTTCCATAATCCATCATCCTAGCAACTGGTGGTTTAGCATTTGGTGCGACTAAAACTAGATCAAGGCCAGCTTCTTGAGCTAACTTCAAAGCTTCTTTTGTGCTTACTTCTCCAATTTTGTTACCATTTTGGTCAATTAATAAAACTTTTTTAACTTTTATCTCTTCATTTTTAGCGATTCTATCGCTTATACAGCATCACCATCCTTTTATTTTTACGCTTTTTCTAATTAGATTTTTTCCTTTTTACCATTTAATAAAAGGGGTGACGTTTTTGTCACCCCTTTTTCTAATACAATAAAATATTGCTTTTTTGCATTATAGCATTGAATTAATGATTTCTTATTTAGATTTCTTCAACCCCAGACGGCTTAGTTACCCGGGGTGGGAAGTATCTTTATGGGTGACTTCCTCTTTATTTAAATGGCTAATTTCACGATACGGTGGTGGGCCATGCGGGACTCGAACCCACGACCTACTGATTAAGAGTCAGCCGCTCTACCGACTGAGCTAATGGCCCTAGGTTTCAACCTATATTATACATTACAGCTATAAATTTGTCAAGGAGAATAACGAATATAGTTCAATTTAAGTGCTTCACCTTGACTTTCTATTTTTAAGCTACTCTACTCTATTTTCACATTCATTATGAAACTCATGATCATCAATGTTTAAATGGTTATGTTCTTTTTTGTAGTCAGTTACGTAATATCCATCACCTTTAAAAATCACAGAAACTCTGCTGAGCATTCTTTGAACGTCCCCGTTACATAGGTCACAATGAATTTCAGGATTTTCATTCATGGAGTGTAAAACAGTAAACTCGTGTCCACATTTTTTACATTTATATCTGTATAGTGGCAATGTTATCTTCCTCCTTCTACAATTTTTAGTGCAAAAATTATTTTTTAAATGATTAAATTCCCAAAGGAAATAATACAAAACTTTTATGAAATTAAATATAATAGGAGTGTTAAAATTTAATTATTTATCTATACTATCTGTTTCCAAATACCACAAATACAGATCTAGTTTTCCTACAGATTCATTAACTTTTTTAGCAAATAATTTAAGTTCGTTTTCTATTTTCAAATATTTACTTTTGCTCCAGCCTGGTTTAGGAATTTCTTCTATAAGTTGATAATTTTTCATAATTCTAAGAATATGTTTGTCTAAAATTGCAACATTTTCGACTCCAACATTTCTAAGAAAATGGCTTGCCTCTTTCCAACCTATGCCTTCAATATTCTTCACTAGAAAAGGTCTTGCTTCAGAAGAATCTTTTTGAATAACTCTTTTGAGATTGCCTATAATCCATCTATTTTCAACTATATATTTTGCCCTTGTATTTGGGAATCTGTGACCGACTTCTCTTAGTAAAGATACAAGTTGTTCTTCAGTATATTTTGCAAAACCATTTTTTGTTATTAATTTTTGAGCCTTAATTCCTCCTTTTGCTTTCCAATTTGCAGTTAAAATACAAAAACATAATTCACTGTATAAATCGAATTCGTCTCCTTCTTCGCCCAATTTTTTAAATTCTTGAAAACGCTTTTCTATTTCATTTTTTATGTCTTTTTTAATATTTTCAATTTCAAGTATTAAAGCTTCTTCTTTTTTTTGTGCTTCCATTTTCTATAACAAACACCCTTACATCTAAATTTTTTTTGCAGATTTTTGTTTAGAGTTATAAATTGTATAAAAACCAATCGAGGTTAAAATTATAAAAATTATTAATAAACTTAAAAATTCAGTTTGACTCAGTTTAGGAAAAGCTTCTAATAAAGAATTAGTTCCTACTCTGATGTCTGTATATCTTTCTAACAAATAAAGTGTATAGAACGATAAAATAAAAGCTCCGAACAACACAGAGAGAACTGAAAGAATTGCTTCAAAGTTTTTTGCAAAAATGATAGCGATGATAAGACCTAGTATTGAAAAGATGATCCAAGGAATATAAGAAGGTGGAAACGGTATACTTTCTAGCCATTCAATATTAGAAGAAATAATGAATGTTCCGATAGCATATCCGGCTAAACCACCTAGTAAAAAACCGCCTATGAAAAAACCCATTTTAAAAATTTGAAAAAAAACAAATGCGAAAAGTATACTTATAATTAGATAAATAAAAAAAGAATAGTCATGAAAATTCTTGATAAAATCACTAATGAAAGAAATCTTTAACAAATATGGAATCAAAATAGAATATGAGGCATATAATCCAATCAGAAAAACAGAAATCTTCGAAGAAACTTTTGAGAAAAATAAGAGAAATATTGATATAGGCAAGATTATATATATAGAATTAGTAAGCAAATAGTAAAAATTAACAAAAACATTGTTAAAGTCAAAATTTGGAGCAAACATTTATTCATCCCTCCTTTAAGTTAACAGATTTTTTTATTATAAAATTAAGATCTTTTGTTTTATGCTTCCAGTAAATTGTATTTTCGAAGTCCACTACGTATTAAGACCATACAAGACCATACAGCCTTAAAAACTTTGTTTAAACCACTAATTAAAGATATTGGCTCCTAAGAAAAGGTAAAAATTAACTTTAAATCAGAAAACAAGTAGATAAAAGATTAAACTCCTTGTTATTTTAACACATACTAATCAAAATATTTTTAACAGTTTATGATATAATAAATTTATAAAAATTTAGAGTTTTTATTTATGGAGGTATATAGATGGGAATTCTTAAAATTCAGGTTGATGAAGAATTTATAAACAAGTTGATAGATAAAATGATAGAAGAAAAAACACAAATTCATGGTCTGAAAAATCTAAATGTTCAATTAAGAGAAGAGGAAATAAAATTTCAAATGGAATTAGAGTTGTTAAGTAAAAATGCTACTCTTGAATCCCATATTCAAATATTAGAAAAACCTGAAGATTTAGAGCATGGTAAATTGAGGCTCTCTTTAAGTGGCAATGATGGAGTTAGAAAGATACTTGAAGGTATTTTTTTTATGATTTCGGAATTTAGCGAAGCTTTTACTGCCAAAGATTATGAAATACTTATCGATTTTAGCAAAATGAAAATAAACCCAATAATAGATTCGATATTGAAATCCATAAGAATTTCTCGCTTAATTTTGCAGGATGGTAAATTTGAGCTGTTCTTAGAATTAATAAAATAGGAGATTTTTAAATGGGAGAATTTATTTTTGAACTAGACGAAGATATGGCCAAGGAATTACTTGAAAAGTTATTGGATAACAGTAAGTTTTCTTTTTTAAAAAAAATTTTTAAGCGTATTTCTTCTTTAAAATTTGATTCTGATAAAATATCTTTTGATATTTTTCTGTTTAGTTTCTATTTGAAGATAAAATCTTATCCCGAAACTATTTCAGGAGTTTATGTTTTTGAACATAATATTCCGTCTAGAATTTTAAAAGATCAAGATTTACCGGAATTTGTGGAAATCGATAACAAATTACTTCTTGTAAAAATTCCAGAAAATAATTTATTAAATAATATAAGGATAAAAGAATTTAAAATCGAAGAAGGTAATTTTCGAATAAAATTGGATGTTAAGAACTAAATTATTTATTCGCTAGGTATGCTATTATTGATCTAAACTTGCCTTCATTTTATTCTTTTTAAAATAGAAAATGAAGCAACGCGGAAGTATATAAATGCTTTATAAAACCAAAAATTTATAGTGAATATAAATATTAAAGAGAAAAACTTTTTCTAGAACTTTTAATTCTCTAAAAAAGATTTTATTTACATATGTTTTAGAAAACGCGTTTTTTGGGAATATGTTTCTGATTTAGAAGGATAACAGAAGAATGTTTTTATCTTTATTTTCTGGGTAAAAGTGCCGAAAATGTTAAGGAAATTAGTAGTTTTGTTAAGTAACAAGAGTTAGAGCAAAAAAGAATTTTCTTCAATTGCCTAAATTTAAAACCATTATAAGATGTACATTTTGTAATTTCTAAGAGGGCTATAAATTATTTATAGTGGGAGGTAATTTCTTATATGGAAATAGATGAAAACTTTTTGAACAAATTAGAAAAATTATCTAATATCAATTTAAAAGAACACGAAAAAGAATTAATAAAAAAAGATTTAAATGACTTATTAAAATACATAGAAATTTTAGAAAATATAGATACTAATGGAGTAGAAGAAATGATTACACCAATAAAAGCTAATAATTATTTTTTAAGGCAAGATGTGATAGAACCCTTTGAAAATGTTGAAGATATAATAAAAAATTTTCCTGAAAGTAAAGATAATCTTCTGAGGATCCCCGGTATCCATATATAGATAAATGAATTTAAAAGGGAAAAAATACGAAGATATTGCAATTAATTTTCTCACTAGGAAAGGCTATGACATAATTGCAAAAAATTTTTCCTGCAAAATGGGAGAAATAGACATAATTGCGCTTAGAAAAGGTGTTCTTCATTTTGTAGAAGTTAAAGGGGGAAAAGATACTTTTGGAGATCCAGCGTTCAGAGTTAATTCAAAGAAATTAGAAAAAATAATGGAAGTTGGAGATTTCTTTATTTCTAAAAATAAACAACTTTCTTTTGAGGAAGTCCAGATAGATGTTATTTCAGTAACTGACGAAGGAAAGATAAATTATTATCCTTCACAAAGATTATAGAAATAGATGGTGCCCCTGGAAGGAGTCGAACCTTCATTTGCGGATTAGGAATCCGCCGTTCTATCCGTTGAACTACAGGGGCTTCTCTTGATTATATCCGACCTTTATTATAACAAAATTTTCAATTAGTGTCAACAATTTTGATAATATATCAATAAAAGTAAGGGGATGAATTCTTGTGAATACCGACACAAAAGTTTTATTTGACAACGATGACCATAAGTTTATTTTTCTAGGGTCCGAAAGAAAAGACATAGAAAGTATACCTACAAATCAATTTTTAATTATTCATAAAAACGAAGGTGTATTACTTGATCCAGGTGGAGTTCATGTTTTTCCTAAAGTATTAGCAAATGTAGTTGAGTTTATTGATTTAGACAATATTAAATACGTGTTTTACACACATCAAGATCCCGATGTGTCATCTGGTATAAGTTTGTGGGATAGTGTGTTAAATGCGCGTTTTTACATTTCAAAGCTTTGGGAAAGATTTTTACCTCATTTTGGCGTTTTTGATAATTCCAAAGTTGCTGTTGTAGAAGACAAAGGAGGAAGAATAAAGTTTAAGGATGGGGTCGAATTAAAAATAATACCAGCTCATTTTTTACATTCTACAGGAAATTTTAATCTGTATGATCCTGTCTCTAAAATTCTTTTTTCTGGTGATATAGGAGTTTCTGTATTTCCTAGAAATGAAGAAATGCTTTATGTAGATAATTTTTCGAAACATGTTAAATATATTGAGGAATTTCATAAGAGATACATGATTTCAAATAAAGTATGTAAAAAATGGGTGAGAATAATTAGTAATTACGAAATAGAACAGATGGCTCCACAACATGGAGCTATATACAAAAAAAACGAATTTAAAGAGTTTATAAAATGGTTTGAGAATTTGCAATGTGGAATTGATTTAATAGATCAAATATATGGCTGGGATGAAAGAAAATGAACGATTCTGAAAGATATAAAAAAACAATAAATTTTTTATCTCAAAGTGTGTATCATGAAAATCTTTTGGTATCCTTTATTAATAGATTAGAAGAAGTGTTAGGAGAAAGATTTAAGAAATCCAGCAAATCCACAAAGATCGTAGGGGAAAATCTTATAGATTCAATAAATAGTATAAAAAAGTCCTCTGAAACGTTGGAAAAAACCGTTAACGATGGAAATAAAGAAATTGAAACTATATCAAAGAAAAATCAAGAAATAGTAACAAGATTAAACGTTATTGGTGAAGATTTCGATGAATTAGAAAAGAAGGTTGAAAAATCCTTAAAAACTGTTAGTAATATTATAGGAAGTTTTAAAGAAATAAATGAACTAACAAGTATCATAAAAAATGTAGCAAAGCAAACTAATATCTTGTCTATAAACGCGTCTATTGAAGCTGCTCGAGCCGGAGAACAGGGAAGGGGATTTGCTGTAGTTGCGGAAGAAATAAAAAAGCTTTCTTCAGAAACTAATAACACCTCCGACAAAATTTCACTCAAAGTTGATAAAATAGAAAAAGAGATAGAGGAAGTAAAAGTTGTTATAAATAATTTAAACACTATCTTTGAAATGATTACAATATCTATTGAAGATGCAATGAAAATACTCAACGAAAATTTAATTTTTATGAAAAAAATGACACAAGATTTATTAATAGAAAAGGAAAAGTTAAAATTTAACGTTGAAAACTTAGAAAATTCAAAAAAAGAGATTAATAAACTTATGGTTGATATAAATTCTCTTCAAAAGGTCTTGCAAGCTATTCTTGAAATGCAAAACAAAATTAAAGAAATTAAAATTTAAATATTTTAATTAAAGTTAGAAAGGAAGTTTATTCTATGATTACAGTTGTTGGTGGAGGGCCGGCAGGATTGATGGCTTCAATAATTGCCTCATGGAATGGTGCAAATGTACGAATAATTGAAAGAAAAGGAAAATTAGGGAAAAAATTATTGGCAGCTAGTAACGGTAGAGGAAACATTTCCAATCTAGATTTAGACGAAACACATTACTTTAGCAGCGATATCTCTTTTGTCAAAAAGGTATTTCAGAGGTTTGGAATTTTTCAAACTTTGAGCGTTTTTGAAGAAATAGGCGTGATGGTTAAAAATCTCAATTCAAAATTGTTTCCATATACCGAAAGGTCCAAGGATATCTGGAATTGTTTTATGTATGAATTGGGAAACAACTGTGTAGAAGTTGTCCTTAACCATCAAATAAATGAAATTATTTATTCAAACAAAACATTTTATTTGAAAAGCGATTACACAACTTTTGAATCTGATAAAATTATAATCGCTACTGGTGGAATATCTTCTCCCCAATTTGGGTCAAATGGAAGTATATTCCAATCTCTTCACTCCTTAGGTCATAGCTTAATTGAGTTGAGACCAGGTTTAGTTCCTATTAAAATAAATAATTATTTTTCTAAAGACAATTTAGGGGCTAAGTTAACAGGAAGCGTTGTTTTAGAAAATGAGTATGGAATAGAAATTTCTAAAAGATACTTTGGGGAAGTTCTTTTTAAAAATGAACTCCTTACAGGAATTCCAATTTTTCAAATCAGTAATTTTGTTCATAAATATTTAGATAAAAACATTCCAGTATATATTCGTATTGATTCTTTTCCTTCTTACACTGAAAAACAATTGGAAGAAATATTGTTAAAAAAAATTAATTTAAGACCTAAACGACCAATTTCGTTACTTTTAACGACTATGATCGATGAAAAGTTAATACCTCCTTTTTTACAAAGTGTTGAAATTAAAGATTTCTTATCTCCATGCAGTTCCCTGAGGCTGAAAGATATAACGATTATTGCACATAGATTAAAAAACTGGAAATTTGAAATTACAGGGACTGCAGATTGGAAACTTTCGCAGGTTAGTTTGGGAGGTATTGACACCAGTGAGATACAATCATTTACGTTAGAATCAAAAATAGTGCCAGGAATGTATTTTGCAGGAGAAGTAATGGATGTGGCAGGAGAAAGTGGAGGCTACAATTTACAGTGGGCATGGTCAACAGGATATATTTCGGGAGAAAGCGCCTCTTAAAATTAGGATGACAGCTTAAAAAATATAAATTCTAAAAGTGGAATGATCTCAACCATTCCACTTTATACATTTTGAAACAAATTGTTGATTACATCTTTTACTGAAGTAATTTTATCTATTTTATAACCGTATTTTCCAACAAAAACAAATCCTTCGTCTAAATTTCCCTTTGCAGCATTTAAAAGAGCTTGAGCTATACAATAAGGAGCATCGACAAAATTACAAGTTTTAATGCAATGAAAATTACAAATAAAAGGTTTTCTCTCGCCTTTTTCAACCTCTTCTAAGAATTTATTTTTGATAGCTCGCCCTGGAAGGCCAACAGGGCTATCAATAATTATTATATCTTCTTCTTTTGAATTAATAAGTGCTTCTTTAAATTTAATATCAGCATCACATTCATCTGTCGCAATAAAAAGCGTGCCAACTTGTATGCCACTAGCGCCCAATGAAAACATTTTTTTAACTTTTTCAGGAGAATCAATTCCTCCAGCAGCAATTACGGGTATTTCCTTTCCATGTTCCTTTTTCAGTTCTTCAGTATAATTAACTACCTGGGGAATAGTGTTTTCTAATTGAACTTCTTCTTTGTCCAAATCTTCTTTTTTATATCCTAAATGTCCTCCTGCATCTGGGCCCTCAACAATTATTGCGTCAGGAAGATATTTATAACGTTGCCACCATTTCTTGACGATTATCTGAGTAGCTTTTAAAGAAGATACGATGGGTACTAACTTGGTTTTTGAGTCTTTTTCAAGGAAAGAGGGTAAATTTAAAGGCAAACCTGCTCCAGAGATTATCAAGTCAATTTTTTCTTTTATAGCAGTTGTTACCAATTCTGCATAATCACTTAAAGCTACCATTATGTTAACACCAATTATCCCTTTTGTTTTTTCTCTTGTTTTTCTTATAATTTTTTTCAAAGCTTCTATATTTGCTTCCTTCACATTTTTTACTCTATCATTTTCAAGTAAGCCAATCCCCGCAGTTCCAATTATACCGATTGCACCTTCATTTGCAACAGCTGATGTCAAATTGTCTAAAGATATACCTACGGACATTCCCCCTTGAATTAATGGATATTTAGGTGTGAGTCCATCGATGTTCAATGTTTTTATAAAAACCAACTCCTTCTTCTAATTTTTCAAAATTAAATATTATTAATTATACCATATTTGTATTTGATGTTTTAATAATTAATAATTAGCAAACGAGACTTATATTTTTTAATGAAAAGAGCAAAAAATTGATACTTATGATATAATATATACCCGAATGAAAACTAAAAGGAGAGTCTTTTAGTATGGAAGATTCATATAAAAATAAAAATTCTGTCGAAGAATTTTCGATATATAATTTGCAAGCGAGAGAAAAAAAAGCAATCAGAGCATCACTCATAAGCATGATTGTAAATGCAGTGCTTTCTTTTTTCAAAATCTTTATAGCAATTGTTACAGGAAGTATTGCTATTTTAGCTGATGGAATTGATACGACAACAGATATAATAACTTCTCTTCTCACATTAATAGCATCAAAAATATCTAGTAAACCGGCAGATGAAAGTCATCCATTTGGTCATGAACCTGCTGAAACTATAGTAACAAAAGTCCTGTCTTTAGTTATAATTTATGCAGGGGCACAAGTTTTAAAAAATGCGATTCAAAGTCTTGTTTTGGGGAAACATATAATAGAAAGTGCTCAATTGGTTTTATGGATTTCGTTAATTTCTATGGTAACTAAATATTTCCTTTATAGATACAAACGTTCAGTAGGAGAAGAGATAAAAAGTTCTTCTCTGATTGCTGATGCCTTAAACATGAGGAATGATATATTAACGTCGTTATCAGTTTTTGTTGGAATGATTTTTTATTTATTATTTGACATTACTTGGGTCGATCCATTGGTAGCCATTATGGTTTCTTTGTTTATATTTAAAGTGGGTGTTCAAATGTTTATTGAAACATCGGGTGAGTTTATGGGAAGTTCACGTGAACTAGGTGAAATTTATACGAATATTTTAGAAGCAACTAAGAAATTTGATCACGTTTTTAATCCTCATAAAATTAGAGTTAGAAAATCTGGATATGTTTACTTTGTAGAAATGCACATAGAAGTTGATGAAAAAATGACAATTAAAGAGGCTAACGATATAGCTTCTAAGCTTGAGAAGGAATTGAAGAGAATAAATCCTTATATAAAAGATGTGATAATACATGTGGAGCCTTTGGGGAACAAAGAAAAAGAAGGGTATGGCCTTGATGAAAAAAGTATTAAAAGAATTTTTGGTAATAAGTAAGTGGAGGTGTTTTTTTTGACAGGAGATTTTATGGATGAAGCGATTATAAAAGTAGAAGGTGGGAAAGGCGGAGATGGTGCTGTTAGTTTTAGAAGAGAAAAGCATGTAGAAAGAGGAGGTCCAGATGGTGGAGATGGTGGAAATGGTGGATCGGTTATTATTAAGTCAACAATAAACAAGAATACATTAATAGATTTTAGATATAAACGGGTATTTAGAGCGGGAAAAGGAGAAAATGGGAGAAATAAGAAAAGAACAGGAAAATCTGGAGAAAACCTTATTATAGAAGTTCCAGTAGGAACTTGCATTTACGATAAACAAACAGATGAATTAATAGCTGATTTAAAATTTCCTGAACAATATGTAATTGTAGCAGCTGGTGGAAAAGGTGGTAAGGGAAATGCACGATTTGCTACTTCTACTTTACAAGTGCCTAAAATATCGGAAAAAGGTGTGCTAGGAGAATCAAAAACTTTAAAGTTAGTTTTAAAGATACTAGCAGATGTAGGTTTGGTTGGGTATCCTAATGTTGGAAAATCTACTTTGATATCAAAAATCTCATCTGCTAAAGTAGAAATAGCTGATTATCCTTTTACTACGCTAAATCCAAATTTAGGAGTTGTAAAATATAAAGACGGAAACTCTTTTGTAGTTGCAGATATACCTGGCTTAATAGAAGGATCTCATGAAGGGAAAGGGTTAGGCGATCAATTTCTAAGACATATTGAAAGATGTGAGGCAATAGTTCATATTGTTGATATATCAGGACTTGAAAGAAATGACCCTGTTGGAGACTATTACGTTATAAGAAATGAATTGAAGAATTTTTCACCAATCCTTTCTAGAAAAAAAGAGATAATAGTAGCAAATAAAATAGATCTACTCGACAAGAGAGAGCTAGAAACTAGATTAAAAGACTTTCAACTAAGAACAGGTAAGAAAATTACCCCCATTTCTGCATATACTGGAGAAAATGTGGAAATCCTTTTAAATAAAATGTGGGATTTGATAAAAGAAGAAAAGTTGGAATATTTAAATTTACTTGCTAAAAAATTAAAAGCACAAGAAAAAACTAAAATAAAGATTGAACCTGTAAAATTTGAACCAGATCTTTACTTTAAAATGAGTGTTATAAAGTGGGAAGACGGAACATTTGAAATTATTGGAGATAGTATTGACAAATTATTATCTAGATATGATATATACCAAAGAGATTCGAGAATTTTGATTTTGAAAACACTTGAAAAGAATGGTTTAAATAAGCTGCTTTTGAATGCTGGTGTAAAAGAAGGAGACACGGTCTACATTGGCGATTTTGCTTTTGAATATATACCTTAAATTAAAAAATGGGGGGAAATATGGTTATTCTATTTGGAGGGAGCTTTAATCCTCCACATGTGGGCCATAGAATTGTGGCAGAGTTGGCTTATGATGAAATGAAACCTGAGGAATTTTTTATAATTCCCTCACCAAATCCACCGCACAAGATAA
Source organism: Thermotogota bacterium (assembly GCA_029780115.1). Lineage (GTDB taxonomy): Bacteria > Thermotogota > Thermotogae > Petrotogales > Petrotogaceae > Defluviitoga. The sequence goes on along the minus strand of JAKOZG010000027.1, from coordinate 42,175 downwards.
CAACTTTTCTTGTCGATTTTGACAAGAGATATTCATGGTGTAAGAGAGTATTTTGGGAGGAATATTTTACCGTTAGTGATATTGAGGCAAAATTACCGGAACCCTCTTACACCGTTAATACTTTAAGTTATTTTTCGAATTATTACAGTGATATTTGGCTCTTAATAGGCGAAGATTCATTATATGATTTTAAAAAATGGTACAAGTGGCAAGAAATTTTATCGTTGGCATGTTTACTAGTTTATCCTCGGTATTTTGACGAAAAAGGTTTTAAAAGTTCAGACATAAAATTCGTAAGATTAGATTGCCCAATTATAGATATATCTTCTTCTTATATTAGAGAAAGAATTGAAAGACATAAAACGGTTAAGGGTTTTATAGATGACAGCATTTTAAAAGAAGTTGTTGCTGAGTATAGTAGTAGGTAAATAAGTTTAGCCATTGATTTGTTGCAAACTCTTAAACAGCTTCAAATTCATTCAGCAAGTTTTCGATTTCTTGCAATTCTTTGTTAATATTTTCCCACTCTATTTTTAATGCTTCATCATGTTCAAAAGGCCCCATATATTTTGCTATAGAATTTCTTTGTGCTTCTAAAATGTGTTTTCTTTTTAGCAATTCTTCTTTTCTTTTTTCTTTCATTTATCATCAACCTCCTCTTGATTAATTTAAATAATTACTTTAGAAATTTAAAACTAACGTTTTTTCTTTATTGACTAGACAGATATATTTAAGTTCTTTTTTTCACATAAAGTATTACAAATAAAATACCTGTGTAAATATTATACACATTTCTTTAAAATTTTCAAAACTTTAAAAAAGGAGAAAAAGTTATATAACTAACTTTTATTTCATCCTATAACTTCTAATTTGAGATTTTGGCTAAAAATCAAAATTTGATTTGCTCTAAAATTTTTATTTCTAAAATGCAGGCTTCTATTTCCATGTTTCGGATTTGTTTTTCTAAATCTGATACGAATTCTTCGTCTTTAATACTGGGTAGGTTGATTTTTATATTATAAATCCCTCCTAAAATAGCTGATTTTGCCATTATCGCAGCAATAGCAGCATCACTTAAGACTTGCTTATTTCCTATTTTGACAAGGATTTCTATTAATTCCATTACTTCTAGAGCGTTTTTTGCAATTTTCAAGGGAATCAAAGTAGCTTTTTTTGTACTTTCTTGAATTTTTTCCTCTCTAATTTTTTTTTCTTCATCAGTGTTACGCGGAAGTTTTAAAGAATCAATTACTTCACTAAAAGCTCGTGCATCTTCCTCCATTTCTTCTAGAAAAGTATCTCTATACTTTTCTAAAGTTTCATTTACCTTTTTTATTTCTTCTTCTACATCTTTATATTTTTTCTTTCCAATGGTGAGGTTTGACACCATGTTTCCTAAACTGGATGCCAAGGCTCCAGCCAACGCAGCAACGCTCCCCCCTCCTGGTGCTGGATCTTTAGAAGATAATTTCTCTAGGAATTCTCGGATTGTCATTTCTGATAACAATTGAACTTCCCCCTTTTAAAAGATTTTTGTGTACACTAAAATTCTAAAAATTTGATTTAACTTTTATTAAAAAACATGATTAATTAGAAATATTCTTAGATATAAATTTTAATCTTATATTTTACATTATAACAAAAAAGCAAAATGTTACTTATCTGAAGCACAATCAAATACAGGAGCATGCATTTATAATAATCTTTATTTTTAAAGAATAGGTACTTTTTTCCTTTGAAACCGTCAAAATTTTTTAAAATTAAATATTATTTTCCTAATTAAATTTTATCAAATTAAAATTTAATTTCAATCTTGCGCATAAGAAAGAAAATTCGTTATAATTAACTTTAACTGAGTATAAATATCGGTGAATTGAATCCTTCATGAATGATTTTTTTGAAAAAATATGATATGATAAGATTGGATGGTTTTTAAAGATATAGTCCAGCGTAACAACTTTTTTATTGTGGCATAGGTTAAAGAAAAGTTTTAACAATAATCTGACGGAGGTGACTAAGTAGGTATGTTTTGGGTTTTTGCAATAGTTCCAGTCATTGCTTTGATATTTGCTAGTATTAACTATAAACGTGTTTTGGCAATAGACGAAGGTACTCCTGAAATGAAAGAAATAGCAAGTGCAATTAGAGTCGGAGCAGACGCCTTCGTGAACTACGAAACAAGAGTTATTTTTATTTACGCCATTGTTATTGCAGTCATTTTGACAGTTGTAGTAGAGTGGTACGTAGGAGTAGCATTTCTTATAGGTGCTTGTATGAGCACGTTGGCAGGACGTTTTGGTATGAACATGGCTACTCAAGCTAATGTCAGAGTAAGTAACACTGCTAGAACAGAAAAGGACATCGGAAAAGCTATGAAAGTAGCCTTTCAAGGTGGAAGTGTTTCGGGACTATCTGCGGCAGGATTTGGACTTTTAGGTTTGTTTATTATTTACTTTGTTTTTGGAAAATGGCTGAATCAACTTTCCTTGGAGAATTTAACTCTCAAGGTAAACTGGCTGGGAATAAGTTATATTCCTTTCACTATGTCCGTTTCAGGATATTCGCTCGGTTGCTCTATAGTAGCGATGTTTCATAGAGTAGGCGGAGGTATTTATACAAAAGCTGCAGATATGGGAGCCGACTTAGTTGGAAAAACTGAACTAGATTTGCCAGAAGATGACCCACGAAATCCAGCAACTATCGCAGACAACGTTGGAGACAACGTTGGGGACGTAGCAGGTCTTGGAGCGGATCTTTTAGAAAGTTTTGTTGGAGCTATAATTTCTGTAGTAATACTAATTTTATATTCTTTTTTTCTCCTTGGTTCAGATGTCTTCTCCTATGAATCTACGTTAAAGCTAACTTTTTATCCAATATTTTTTGTGTCTCTGGGGTTAATTTCTTCTATTATAGGAATCTTATACATAGTAGTGAAAAAAGCTTCTGGAGATCCGCATAAAGAATTAAACACCTCTCTAATGATGTCAGCATTTTTAACAATAATAACAACGTTCTTTCTTACGATGTTCTACTTGAAAGATATACCAATTAAAGAACTTCAAATGATAGGGTTTAAAGCCGGAATTTATTCTCCTTGGATAGGTGCAATTATTGGCATATTGGATGGAATACTTATAGGTTTTGTTGCTGAGTATTATACAAACGAAAAATATAAGCCCACTAGAGAATTATCTGAATTTAGCAAAGGTGGTCCTGCTATTATCATAACAAAAGGATTGGCCCTTGGGATGCAAAGTGTGTTAGTTCCTGTTTTTTTGTTAATGTTAGGTATACTTCTATCTTTTGAATTTTCAGGATTATATGGTGTTGCTATGGCAGCAACAGGAATGCTTTCTTTCGTCGCAACTACTGTTTCTGTTGATTCTTATGGACCAATTGCAGATAATGCAGGTGGTATATGTGAGATGGCCAAATTGCCTCACGAGGTTAGAAAGATTACAGACGAGCTTGATGCTGTAGGTAACACTACAGCAGCTATAGGTAAAGGTTTTGCTATTGGTTCGGCAGCATTAGCAGCATTAGCACTTTTTGCTTCTTATATATATGCTCAAGCGAATGTAGCAGATGCAGGAATAGGTCACTTATTATCTATAATGATTTTAAATATAGTTGATTCAAGAACACTTGCAGGAGCGTTTTTTGGAGCAGCGTTACCTTTCTTTTTCAGTGCTTATCTGATAAATGCCGTCGTAAACTCAGCTAATCAAATAGTAGATGAAGTAAGAAGACAGTTTAGAGAGATTCCAGGATTAGCAGAAGGAGAAACCAAACCCGATTATGAAAACTGTGTAAAAATAAGCACCGAAGGTGCTTTAAGTCAAATGAAGGTTCCTGCCTTAATTTCGGTGTTAACTCCTATTATTGCCGGCTTTCTTTTGGGACCAGATTTTGTTGGAGGAATTCTAATTGGTACAACTCTTAGTGCTGTTATGCTTGCTGTATTTACCGCAAATTCTGGCGGCGCTTGGGATAATGCTAAAAAGAGAATCGAATCTGGGGAGATTGAAGGGGAGGGAAAAGGATCAGAAGCGCACAAAGCAGCAGTTGTCGGAGATACTGTGGGAGATCCGTTAAAAGATACTGTAGGTCCTTCTTTAGATATTTTAATAAAAATAATGGCAGTTACATCGGTCATTACAGTATCTATATTTAAGGTATATCATTTCTTTTAAAATTAAAATATAAAAATAAAAGCCGAGCGATTAATTTAAGCGCTCGGCTTTTTTAGTTATTATATTCTTAAACCTCCATCTATTCTTATTACTTGGCCTGTAATAAATGAGGAATCATCACTAGCTAAAAATAAAGCCAATTTTGCAACATCTTCTGGTTCACCAAGTCTTTTTAGGCAGGTATTTTCTATAACATAATCAATCAAATCTTCTTTTAAATCTTTTGTCATTCCTGTTCTAATGAAACCTGGTGCGATTGCGTTAACTCTGATATTTTCTCCTCTCATAGTCAACTCTTTAGCCCAGGATTTAGTCATCCCTATTATGCCGGCCTTAGCTGCAGAATAGTTTGTTTGTCCTATATTTCCTTCTATCCCAACTACACTTGCCATATTTATTATATTACCAGATTTTTGTTTTCTCATATATCTAGCAACAGTTTTAGTCATTATAAAAGTGCCTTTTAAGTTTACTTCTATGACCTTATCAAAATCTTCTTCTTTCATGATAACAAGAAAATTATCTCTAGCTATACCTGCATTATTAACTAAAATGTCTATTTTTTCGGATATTTCATATATTTCATTTACTATTTGTGTTACAAGTGTAGAGTTTGTAATGTCAGCTTTGTAATAAAAATATTTGTCTTCTGGGAAGTCTTTTTTTTCGCTGGGATCAATTAGGGGCAACTCTTCTGTTGCTAAAGCGAAAACTGTTGCACCTTCTTTTATAAAAAGTCTAGAGATTTCCTTGCCAATCCCACGTGAACCACCGGTTACAATTGTTACTTTTCCTTCCAACTTCAAAGGGTACACCCCCAACTATTTGTTTAAATGTTTACTAATTTGACGTTTCTATCTATCTGTTTAATGAATTTAGTTAATACCTGAGTAGGACCAATTTCGACAAATTCATCAACGCCGTTTCTAATGCACTCTTGCACGCACTCAATCCATCTTACAGGTGAAGTAATTTGTCTTATTACATTTTCTTTAATAACTTCTGGGTCAGTTTCAAATTTTGCGCTCACATTTTGAACTACAGGAATTTTTGGTTTATTAAAAGGTAATTTTTCTATTTTTCTTCTGAGTCGATCTTCGGCTTCTTTTAAAAACTTAGAATGAAAAGGTCCACTAACATTTAAAGGGACAACTTTTTTAGCTCCGCTTTCCTTCAACTTTTCCATTGATATCAAAAGTTCTTCCATTTCTCCACTTATCACAATTTGTGAAGGTGAATTGTAATTAGCAATTTGAACATTTGGATAATTTTTTAGAACTCTTTCAATTTCTGATACATCCATACCAATGATTGCAGCCATTCCACCTTTTCCGGGTTCTATAGCTTCGCTCATATACAGTCCTCTATAATACACAGCTTCAACAGCATCTTCAAAACTAATCACTTCAGCAGCCAGTATAGCTGTCCATTCTCCCAGAGAGTGTCCTGCAACAACATCAGGTGTAAGCCCTTTACTAAGGGCATACAAATATTTCATATAACTTATAGTAAGTATTGCAACTTGAGCGTTTTGAGTCAAGGTAAGCTCTTTTTCATCATCACCAAAGATTATTTTTTTAATATCAACACCTATTCTATCTTTTACTTTATCGAAGTAAATATTGTATTCTGGTTTAAGCTCCAAAATATCTTTTCCCATACCTAAAAACTGTGAACCTTGACCAGTAAAGACAAAACAACGCATTTTTTCACCCCCAAATTCAGTGCTGTTCTAGGTAAAGAACTATTTCATCAATGACTTCTTTAACACTTTTAATTTCGTTTATGAGACCTGCTGATTGACCTGCCATAAAAGAACCGCTTTCTTCATCACCATATAAAAATGCTCTCTTTAAACTCCCTACAAGTGCTTCCTCAGCTTCTTCGGGGGAAGATGCTTCTAATTTTGCTATTTTTTTACCAAAAGGAGTTTTTATTATTCTCGCAGGATTTCCGAACTTTAAACCTGTTACTATCGTATCTCTTATTCCAGCTTCTAAAATTATCTTTTTATAATTTTCATGTGCTTCACATTCATGGGTAGCTATAAATCGGGTTCCCATTTGTATGGCTTCAGCTCCAAGGGCAAAAGCTGCTAACGCGCCCCTTCCTTCGGCTATCCCTCCTGCAGCAATTACTGGAACTGTTAACATGCTTGTTAGTTTTGGTATTAAAACCATCGTGGTTACATCTCCAATATGCCCACCACTTTCCATTCCTTCTCCTATTATTGCATCAACTCCAGCATTTTCTAACCTCAAAGCAAGGTTTTCTGAGGAAACTACCGCTAACGTTGTTATTCCGTTTTGTTTGAGTTTAGATATGTATTTAGTAGAATTTCCTGCCCCTAGAACAACTACGGGAACTTTTTCTTCAATTAACAGATCAATTACTTCTTCAATGTGAGGATTAAGCATGATGACATTAACTGCATATGGTTTATCGGTTAATTTTTTAATGGTATCTATTTGTTTTTTCAAAAGCGAAGGATCCATGTTCCCAGAACCGATTGTTCCAAGACCACCAGCGTTCGAGACAGCAACGGCTAATTTGGCTGTTCCGACCCATGCCATTCCTCCTTCTAAAATGGGGTATTTGATTTTTAAAAGTTTAGTAACTCTATTGTTTGATAAGTCCAATACAGCACCTCCAACTAACTTATTTTAATTCCAACCATAATTTCAGCCTGTGTGCAAATTTCATTTTCTACAAAAGCCGTTCCTTTTAATTTATAGATATTTGCCTTTTTTTGTAAAATTTTTAATTCATAAATCAATTTATCACCAGGTCTAACCTCTTTTTTGAATCTAGCCTTGTCTATTCCAGTGAATAAAGGTATGATATTGTTTTTCTCGATATTTTGTTTATTTAAAAGAAGCAAACCAGCTGTTTGAGCCATTCCTTCGATAATTAAAACCCCTGGCATAATGGGATAATTTGGAAAATGGCCTTGAAAAAATGGTTCATTTATACTTACATTTTTGAAAGCCTTTATATTGTCGTTATTTATTTCAATAATTCCATCAACTAGCAAAAAAGGATATCTATGTGGAAGTATTTTTAAAATTTCATCTATGCTCATCTTTTGTCTCACTCCCAAGTGGTTATTATTCCACCTGATTCAGGACCTAAATGCATTCCAATTATTATATCCATTGGTTCGAATATTATTTTTTCTCGTGGAATACCAAGTTTTACAACTTCATCCAACAAATCTCCACCAACTTTTAAACTTCCAGTGTGTACAACCGCAATATTTTTTAAGTCTCCATTTCCTTTTTCTTGCATAGCAGCTATTGATATTTCTTTAATAACTTTGTTATACCCTCTTACTCGTTTAATGGGAATTATTTCACCTTCTGCAAGCTGTAGTAATGGCTTAACATTTAGCATAGATCCCAAAAAAGCAGAAGCTTTGCCTATTCTTCCACCCTTCTGCAAATAATTCAAATCTCCTACAGTAAAATAAACGTTAACTTTTTCATGAAAATGCTCGGTAAAATCTATTAGTTCGTTGATTTCGTAATTTCCGGAATCTATTAGTTTTTTTAACTCTAACACAAGGAATCCTAATCCCCACGTAGTTTCATATCCTTCGACTACGTGGATTCTTTTTTCATCTACATTTTTAGCAGCTAATATCGCAGCATTATAAGTTCCACTTAACTTAGCTGGTATATGAACAGAAATCAACTCATCATATCTAGTTAACCATTCTTTGTAAACTATTTCAAAATCGTGGGTAGATGGTTGAGAGGTTGCGGGAATGTAGTCGCTTTTTTTCAAACTTTCATAAAAATCCTCTACGTCTATTTCTATTGCTTTCTTAAATTTATCTTGTTGCTTCACATAAAGGGATACACATCCAATATCCAGTTCCTTCAATGTTTTCAAATCGATGTCGCAGGTGTTATCTGTAACTATTCCTATTTTTTTAGACATAGTTATTCCTCCTTTAATATTTGACGAATATGATAGAGGCGTTATGTCCTCCAAAACCAAAAGAATTTTTCAAAACCGTGTTAATTTTAACACTTTTTAATTCTTTTGGTATGTTAAGATTTATCATTTCCTCGTCAGGTTCGTCTAAATTAGGCATCCCATGAATAAAGTTGTTTTGTGTTTCTAAGATAGCTGCAATTAATTCAATAGCTCCAGCTGCTCCCAAAGTATGACCTACCAAAGTTTTTGTAGATTGAATATACGCTTTTGTAATATCTTCACCAAAAATGGTTTTTAAAGCTCTAATTTCAGAAGCATCCCCCACTGGGGTACTCGTTGCATGACAATTTACCAAATCTATCTCTGAAGGATTTAGTCCAGCCATTTCCAAAGCTCTTTTCATAGCTCTAGCCGCTCCTTCTCCTTGTGGTTCAGACTGGCTTATATGATAAGCATCTCCGGTCATCCCAAAACCATCTATGTATCCATAGATTTTCGCACCGCGCGCTTTTGCATGCTCTTCGGATTCTAGAATTAAAATGCCTGCACCTTCACCCATAACAAAACCGTCCCTATTTTTGTCAAATGGACGAGAAGCTTTTTTTGGCTCATCATTTTTTTGTGAGAGAGCCATCATATTTGCAAATGCTGCAATTGGCATTGGATCAATAACTGCTTCTGAGCCTCCTGTTACACAAACATCAATTTCTCCATCTCTTATTAACATAACAGAAGTTATTAAAGAATGGATTGATGAAGCGCAGGCACTGACAGTAGAAAAATTGGGACCTTTTAATCCATAATGTATAGCGACAACTCCGCTTGCCATATCTGCTATCATCATTGGGATTAAAAAGGGACTGACAAATTTAGGTCCTTTTTCATGCATTACCAAAAATTCTCTATATAGAGTTTTAAATCCTCCTATTCCTGAACCAATTACAACACCCGCATTTTCTCTCCATTTTTGTTCTTCATATAAACCCGCGTCCTTTATAGCTTCATCAGCAGCCGCTATAGCTAATTGTAAAAATCTATCATATCTTTTCGCAGTTCTTTTGTCAAGGTATTGTTCAGGATCGAAATCCTTAATTTCTGCTCCAATTTTAACTTTTTGATCAGAAGTATCAAATTGCGTGATGTAGTCTATTCCTATTTTCATTTCTTTTAGAGCATCTACAAATTCGTTAGAATTTTTTGCAATTGAATTTACTGTTCCAATTCCAGTTACAACAACCTTTGGCATAATCTACCTCCTATGTGTTAGAAGTTTTTGGCGCGGATAACATACGTTGAGTAACTTCTATGTAGTATTCAAATATTTGATTTGCATCTAAACCTGTCCATTTTTTATATAAATCTTTTCTAAGACTAACCTGTTGAACTAATCCCGTTATTTCGGCCCACAACACAATAGCTATTTTTTTAGTATCCAGATTACTATCAATTGTACCGTCATTTTTTCCCTCTTCAATAGAAGAAACTAGTAAATTAAATATTTCCTCACTCTTTTCGTAGGCTTTTTTAACATGTGGGTCTGATTCGTCGAATTTTGTTTCTTGAGTTTCGTAATCCAAAATTAATTTGTAGTAATTTTCATAATCAACGCTAAAATTTACATACGTTTTTCCCATAGAAACAACTTTTTCAAAACCACTTTTACAAATACTAATTCCTTCAATTATCATATCTTTTAAAGTTTGAAGAGCACGCTCAACAGAAGTAAAATAAAGATCTTTCTTACTTGAAAAATACAAGTACAAAGTTCCTTTAGCTAGTTTTGCTTTTTTGGCTATTTCAGTCATAGTTGTATCCTGATAACCTTTTTGTATAAATAGTTTTTCTGCTGCGTCCATTATTAAGTTTTTCTTTTTTTCTTTTTTCTTTTTATTATTGTTTTTCTTATCATTCATTATTATTCACCCTTACAAAGCAAAAAATGACCAACGGTCATTATTCTTTCTTGAAATTATATCATAAATAAAAGAATATATCAAGTTTTATAAAAAAATCTCATAGTCAATTTTAAATGGTGAATTAAGACTCATTTAAATTAAATTTATAATAAGCAGCGTCATATATAAACAACTGTGCTATAATTGCTTTACGAGGAAATTTTGCTAAATTGTAAATAGGTTTTTCAGAAGCGGGAAACTTTTAAAAAATTAAGATTATCAATTTAAAGAGGACTAAATAAAAAAAATGTTGCTCTATTTTTTAAAACATAGAGTTATATGTTCGTATTCAGAGAAGTCTACTTAAAGGGTTCAAAGTTACGAGGCGCTAACTCAAACAAAATGCAAATCATATAATAAGCTTTAAATATGGTTTTTAGAATATGTATAGGTTTACCTAAAATCTTAAATCTTGGGAGGACAAAAATGGAATTGGGCGAAAAATTCGAAGAACTATATAATACAATGAAACAATTGAGAGGTCCAAATGGATGTGAATGGGATAAAGTTCAAACGCATGAGAGTTTAAAATCGTATGTAATAGAAGAAGCTTATGAATTAGTAGAAGCAATTGATGAGAAGGACAGCTCAAAAATAAAGGAAGAACTAGGGGATATTTTGTTACAAGTTGTTTTTCATTCGATAATAGCTGAAGAAAATAATCAATTTTCAACATTTGAAGTGATCGAGAATTTGATTCAAAAGTTGATAAGAAGGCATCCACATGTTTTTGGAAGTGAAAAATCATATTCATATGCACGATGGGAAGAAATCAAGGCAAAGGAAAAAGGAGAGAAAAAATATAGTAGGATAGGAAAAATGAATAAAGCTTTACCAGCCTTGTCTTTAGCAAGACGCGTGCAAGAAAATGCGGCCACTGTAGGCTTTGATTGGACCGATATAAATGATGTATGGAATAAAGTTGAAGAAGAGTTTAGAGAACTTAAAGAAGCAAAAAACGACGAAGAGATACTAGAAGAATTTGGTGATTTGTTGTTTGCTCTAGTAAATTTGGCTAGATTTTTGAACATCGATGCTGAATATTCATTGAGAAAAGCTACCGAAAAGTTTGTGAGACGGTTTCAGCAAATGGAGGAAAAAATAGAAAGTCTTGGAGAGGACTTTGAGTCCCTAAATTTACAAGAATTAGATAACTTTTGGAATGTAGTGAAAAAAGAGGAACAATAATTTTAAAAAATTTCTCATCATTTTTGCTTTTTGTTAATTCCTTGTGTTATAATTAATTTAACAAAAGGTAAATTGGCAGAAGCTGAAATGTCTTCTGCCTCCTTTTATTTGAGAAGAAAGAAAATATAAAACTTCATATAAGAAGTTTTTGTAATCTAAAAAGAGGTGAATTGTGGTGGAAATTGGCTTATTTGGACTCGCCTTATCAGGAAAAACTACCATATTTAAACTTTTAACTAATGCAGATATTGATGAAAGTTATAAAAGAGAGGCGGTAAAAAGAACTGCTCAAATTAAAGATAAAAGGGTAGACGAACTTGCGAAAATTTACAAACCCAAAAGGGTAGTGTATGCTACTTTAGATTTTCTAGATATACCAAGTTTTGATTACAAAGGCGATCCTAAAGAAAAATCAAGGATTTTTCAAATGATTCAAAATGTAGACGCTTTATTGATGGTATTGAGGGCGTTTAATAATCTTTCTGTTCCCTGGCCAGAGGGTGCTGATAATCCAATGAAACAATTGGAAATTTTAGAAACAGAATTAATTATTCGTGATTTAGAAATTGTTGAAAACAGATTAATTAGATTGGAAACCCAAAAAAAGAAGGGAAAAGTTTCTTTTTTAGAAGAAAAAGAAGAAGCATTATTAAATAGAGTAAAAGGAAGTCTAGAAGAAGGAATTTTTGCATCCAAAATCGGGTTAAGTGAAGAAGAACAAAAATTAGTAGGTTCATTAGCTTTATTTACTTTGAAACCAACGATAGTTTGTGTTAATGTCGATGATAATCAACTATTGACAAAGAAATATGAGAACAAAGAAAAAGTTTTAGAAGAATGTGAAAAACAATTTTTTGCCTACATAGAATTAGATGGGAAAATGGAAGTAGAGATAAATGAATTAGAAGACGAAAAAGATAGAGAGCTATTCCTGAAGGAATTATCTATTGAGGAACCCGGTATTGAAAGATTAGCAAAAATAGTTTATAATCATGTGGGGCTTATTTCATTTTTTACTGTTATAGAGAATGAAGTAAGGGCATGGACAGTAAAAAAAGGTATTACAATGAAAGAAGCAGCAGGTAAAATACATACTGATTTTGAAAAAAATTTTATCAGAGCAGAAGTCATGAAATTTGAAGATTTGGTTAGATATGGAAGTGAAGATAAATTAAAAGAGAAAGGTCTATGGAAACTAGCAGGGAAAGATGAGATTGTTGAAGATGGATACATATTAACTATAAGAGCTAACGCTTAAAAAAGAGAGGTGGAAATATGATTCTTGTTACAGGTGGAGGAGGTTACATAGGATCTCATCTTGTTAAAAAATTAAAAGAAGATGGAAAAGAAGTGGTGGTATTTGATAATTTTGAGAGGGGCCATAAATGGGCTGTAAAAGATTTAGATGTAGTTGAAGGGGATTTAAGAAATAAAGAAGATATAAAAAAAGTATTTAATAATTACAATATAGATGAAGTTTACCATTTTGCAGCATATTCTCTCGTTGGAGAGTCTATGGAAAATCCGATGAAATACTTTAAAGGTAATGTTTGTGGTACTTTAAATTTAATAGAGGCTATGATAGAATATAATGTAAGATATATTGTATTCTCTTCCAGTGCAGCAGTTTATGGTAATCCTGAAAAGATACCAATAACTGAGGACCAACCCAAAAATCCTACAAGTGTTTATGGTCAATCTAAACTAATGATAGAAGAAATTTTGGAATGGTTCTCCAGACTAAATAAGATAAGATATGTAGCGTTACGTTATTTTAATGCGGCAGGCGCTTATTATGATGGTAGTATTGGTGAAGCACATGATCCTGAAACTCACTTGATTCCAATAGTGCTTCAAACAGCGGTGGGAAAAAGAGAAAAAGTTTTTATATACGGTAATGATTATCCCACAAAGGATGGAACGCCTGTAAGAGATTATATCCACGTTATGGATTTGATAGATGCTCACATTAAGGCTATGGAATGGATGAAATCTGAAGATGAGTCAGAAGTATTTAATTTGGGGAATGGTAAAGGATTTACTGTATTGGAAGTGCTAGAAACAGCTAAAAAAGTAACTTCGAAAGATATTGATTTTGAAATTACTTCACGAAGACCTGGGGACCCTGCTGTATTAGTAGCTTCATGTGAAAGGGCCAAAAAAGTTTTAGGGTGGACTCCTAAAAGTTCAGATTTAGAAAAGATTATTTTAGACGCTTGGAGATGGCATAAAAAATTTGAGCAGCATAAAAACTTTTAATAATATTTCTAAAATTTATTTGACAGTAAATAGGAGGATAAGGCATGCCAAAAGAAATAGACGAAATCAAAAAGTTTATTAGAGATATACCAGATTTCCCTGAGAAAGGTGTTATTTTTAAAGATATTACACCACTTTTAAAAAATCCAAAAATTTTTCGATTCTCACTAGATAAAATATCTGATTTAATAGATAAATGGGATTTTGATTGCATAGTTTCTCCCGAGTCAAGAGGGTTCATTTTTGCTGCACCGCTTGCCTATAAAATGGAAAAAGAGTTTGTCCCAATAAGAAAACCTGGAAAACTGCCTTATAAAACTTACTCAATTTCTTATGAATTAGAATATGGAAGAGCAACGTTAGAAATGCATGTTGACGCTATAGATAAAGGAGAAAAAGTAATAATAGTTGATGATGTTTTAGCAACTGGAGGAACCACTGAAGCCATCAGAAAACTAGTGGAGCAGGCTGGTGGGATAGTTGTTGGAGTTGCATGTTTGGCTGAGCTTACTTACTTAAACCCAAGACAAACTTTAAAAGATCTTGAAATAGCTAGTGTGATTAAATATTAGATAAAGACATGTAATCAAAAAACGTAACATATCGCAAAAATGATGATATAATAAATAAACAAAAAATTTTAAAAAGGAATTTTCTACGATAAAAATTTTAATTTATTGTGGATGAGTAGATTATAGGGTGGATTTATCATGCTTTACTTTATGCCACTTTATTAAAACATCAAACATGCAAATATAATTTAGATTCGAAGAAGTTTGAAGTCAAGGATATTTGACAAAAGCATAAAAATAGTAATATGTGCTAAATAAGTTAAAAAATTTTTAAAGTATCTAAAACAGGCATACACGGGAGGTGCACAAAAATGAAAGGTATAAAGTTTGACTTTTCAAATGTTTTTCAGCCAAATATAGAAAATGGTCTGAGTGAAGAAGAAATTAACCAGTACTCGGATAAAATAGAAGAAATTGTGGAAAGAATTTTAAAAGAGAATCCAGGATTTTTGAATTTACCTTTTACTAGGGTATATATAGACAGGGTCTTAGATCTCAAAAATTGGGTTCAAAGTTTTGAAAGTGTGGTAGTTTTAGGAATTGGAGGTTCTGCCTTAGGTAACCAAGCTTTGCAGGTAGCGCTTAATCCACTCAATTATAATGTGTTACCGCGAGAGATACGAAAAACTCCAAAAATATTTATAATAGACAATGTTGATCCTGATTTTGTTGCTTCAAATTTGGATCAAATAGATCCAAGAACAACGCTTTTTAATGTGATCTCAAAATCTGGTACTACAGCAGAAGCTATGGCTAACTATCTGGTAGCCCGTGGAATAGTTGAATGTTATGGTTTAGATCCCAAATCTCATTTTTTATTTACCACAGATCCAGAAAAAGGTGTTTTAAAGAAGATAGCGGAAAGAGAAGGAATTAGGACTTTAGAGATTCCACCTCATATTGGAGGTAGATTCAGTGTATTAACTCCAGTAGGTTTGCTTTCAGCTTTGGCAAGTGGTATAGACATAATCGATTTATATAATGGCGCAAAAGATATGCATAAAAAGGTAACTAATCCTAATATTTGGGAAAATCCTGCAGCATTAAATGCTTTAATTCATTATTTGTATTATCAAAGAGGCTATAATATATCTGTTATGATGGCTTATTCAAATAAACTCTACCTTTTAGCTGATTGGTATCGACAATTGTGGGCAGAAAGTTTAGGAAAGAAATATAATCTTAAGGGTGATGTAGTCAATGTAGGTCAAACACCTATTAAAGCGTTAGGAGCAACTGATCAGCATTCTCAAGTTCAACTTTATAACGAAGGACCTTATGATAAAATAATAACCTTTCTTCAATTAGAAAATTTTCAAAGAAACATAATTATTCCAAAAATTCATGAAGAATTTTCAGAATTGTCTTATTTAGGTGGCAAATCTCTTTCAACTCTTTTAAATGCAGAACTTAAGGCAACAGAATACGCACTTACTGAGAATAACAGGCCTAATTTAAAAGTTATTTTTCCTCAAACAAACCCATATAATATTGGTCAATTTTTCTTTGCATACGAATTTCAAACAGTTGTGATGGGAATGCTTTTGGAGATAAATCCTTATGATCAGCCTGGAGTTGAGTTAGGAAAAACAGTTACTTTTGCTTTGATGAATAGGATGGGATATGAAGATGTGAGAGAAAATGTTGAAAAACAAATTAAAAACAAAAAACAGGTGATCATCTAAAATATGGTTATCGGAATAACAGGACCTGCAGGCTCAGGTAAAAGTACTGTTTGTGAGTTAATTAAAAAAAAGCTTTCAAATGTCAAAATTATAGACGTAGACAGAGTTGGACATGAGGTCCTAACCTTTTTTTCTGTTAAAAATAAGATAAAAGAGAATTTTGGTGAGGGAGTATTTGATGAGAAAGGTGAAGTATCAAGAAAAAAGTTAGGTGAAGTTGTGTTTTCGAATCCAAAAAAGTTAGAAGAGTTGAATTCAATAGTTCATCCCAAAATTTTTAACCAAGTTGAAAAAGAAATAAAGAAGTTGTCAGATAAAAATGATATAATTATTTTAGATGCAGCCTTACTATATAAAATAGGATTGCATTGTCTATGTGACAAAATTATATATGTAGATGCTCCAGAGGATCTAAGAATAGAGAGGCTTCATAACGATAGAGGGTTACCTTTAAAGAAAGCAAAAAATATCATAATCTCACAACAAAATCTTGATTTTGGTCCTTATGACTTTAAAATAAATAATAAAAGCAAACTTGATGAGTTGGAACAAGAAATTGAAAAGATTTTAAAAGATTTACTGAGAGAATAAAATTTCTTTTACACATAAATGAAATTAGAGGTATATATATGTTTCAAAGCACAAACTCTAAATTTATAGGAGGTGTGTCTGTTGAAAAAAGTCGTATTAACGTTGGTTATTTTATCTATGTGTGTTTTTGGTATTTCTCAAGTAAAGATTGAGTTCTGGCACGCTATGGGAGCTCAACTTGGAGAGACTTTGAACTCGTTAGTAGAAACATTTAATAAAGAAAATCCTGATATTCAAGTTATCCCCATTTATGTAGGAAACTATAGTGCTTTAAACCAAAAACTTCTTTCCACTATTACAGCTTACAGTCAAGGAAGCAAAACAGATCTTCCCGCTATTTCTCAAGCATACGCTAACTGGACAGCGAAATATTTATTTTCAGGCGTAGTTGAACCACTTAATGGATACATAGAAAATGATCCAGAGATGAAGGATGCCTGGGATAATCAGGTTTTTCCTGTATTAAAGGAAATTGTTACTTGGGGAGAGACAGTCTATGGAATACCTTTTAATAAATCTGTGTATACATATTATTACAACACAGATCTTTTCGATTTATTCGGTTTGGAACCCCCAAAGACTATAGAAGAACTATGGTCGGTATCCGAAACTTTAACTTTAGACATAGATTTTGATGGAACAATAGATATTTATGGATTGGGAGTAAGAAATTTTATAGACGATCTCCAAATATTTTTATATGCTCACAATGTGACATTTCTAGAATATGTGGGAGAAGGAAAATATAAGATAATTTTAGATGAGCAAAAAACAAAAGAAGTATTAAAATTAATAAAAGACCTTAAAGATTCAGGTTATGCTATTTTCCAAAATGCTTATTTAGATGGGCCTTTTGGAGCAGGAGAAATTGCTGCGTATATGGGCACAGTTGCTGGATTAACTTACGCTGAACAATCTTCTCGAGGGAAACATGGGGTTTCTTGGGCACCACTTCCCTCTGTTGATGGAGTTCCTCGCTCACCAATTGCAGGTACCGATTTAGTAATGTTTAGTTGGATAACTCAAGAGCAGAAAGATGCAGCTTGGAGATTTCTTAAATTTTTAGTGGATCCAGTTAATGTTGTATATTGGTCTATTAACACTGGATATGTTCCAATTAGAAGAGATGTTGTGAATGTTGCGCAATGGAAGGCTTATACTGCTAACGATGTAAAACCAACAATAGCTCTCAATGAGTTAGAAACGGCTATCCCTGATCCAAAACCAGCTGCGTGGGATGAAATAAGAAGTAATATTAGTACATTATTTGCAAATTTCTTAAATGATTTTGCTACAATAGATGAAACATATGACTCTATTGTAAACGTTATGGAAACATTACTCACAGAAACAGGGGAGTTAGCTCAATAGATTCATTATAAAGAATTGAATAAAAACTTGGGCTGTAATGTACATAACAGCCCAAGTTTTTTACTGGTGGAGTTGATGGGATTCGAACCCACGGCCTTTGCCTTGCGAAGGCAACGCGCTCCCGCTGCGCTACAACCCCACAAAAAAGTATATATTGCCACACAAATGATTTTAATATTACCCTATTTCAAAATGCTCTTTTAATACTCCATCCCTTATAAATAATATTCTATCAGCCTTTTTAGCAATATTAAGGTCATGAGTGACAATTACAAGGGTTGTACCATTTTCTTCTCTAATTTGTTCTAAGAGGTCGATAATTTTTTCGCCTGTTTCTGAATCAAGGTTTCCTGTCGGTTCATCGGCCCAGATCACTTCAGGAGAATGTACTATAGCTCTTCCTATCGCGACTCTCTGTTGTTCACCACCTGAAAGCTCATAAGGAAATCTATCAACTTTACTTTCTAACTTTAATTTTTTAAGAACTTCATATGCTTTCTCTTTTGCTTCCTTATTTTTGCTTCCTAGAATCAATAATGGTAATTCAACATTTTCTAGCACCGTTAAAACAGGGACTAAGTTAAAAAATTGGAAAACAAAACCCATATTTTTAGCTCTAAATGCTGTTCTTTCTTCTTCTTTCAAATTTTGAAAAGGGATGCCTTTGAAGTAAACCTCTCCTGCTGTTGGATAATCAATAGCTGCAAGACAATTTAATAAGGTAGTTTTCCCTGATCCAGATGGTCCTAAGATAGCTATAAATTCCCCTTTGTGAATAGTCAAAGAAACATTTTTTAAAGCCTCGACTTTAACGCGCTTATCATTATATATTTTATTCAAGTCAATTGCTTTTATTAGAACCGAATTTTCACTATACATCTATCTATTCAAGCTCCTTCATGCTTTCTGCAGGTGATATTTTTGATACCTGCCGAGCCGGTATCAATAAAGTGAAAAAGGAAATCAGATAAACTAATATAATTATGGCAACTACTTTTAAAATAGGAAAATAAAAATTAAAAGTTCCCATAAATTGGAATATTGCCAGAACAAGATCTTTAGAAACAAGGTATCCACAACTTAAACCTATAAGAGAACCAATTGAGACTATAGTAAAATTTTCAATCATGAAACCTTGGATGATATCTTTGGAATTAGCTCCAATAGCTATCAAAGTTCCGATTACACGACTACGAAGTTTACAAGATCTAAAAGAATATAAAGCTAACCCCGAAAAACCACTTATTAAGCCCAGGTATAACATACTAGTTGTTAAGGATATGATATTATCAACACCGTTAAAAACGCTATTAAGAATATCTTCTAAAAAGATCGGATAGTCAAAGTCAGACATGTAACTCTTGTTTAATTCGTTTATGTTGGAATTATTTGCGTTTCCAAGCAATATTTCAAGACTTTTAATATTTACAGGTATACTGTTTACATGAGCAACATATCTTATAGGTATTACTACATCTTTTAAATAGAAGTATCCAACAACATCATACATTCCTTTACTATTGCCACCTAATGGAAAAATAGAACTTAAAACACCGTTTACTTTGTCAGGAACTTCTTCATCATCTATAAACTTTCCGTAGATAATAGACCCGGGTTTTTTTAAATCCTCTCTCCATTGATTATTTTCCTCAAATGGTAGTTCAACAGTTTCAAGAAAAGAATCATCAACAAAAACTATCAATTCAGAATTTAAAAGCGCTACATTGACCCTGGAAGGTCGGTTAATTCCATCATGTACTAGAATATCTTGAGTATCATTTCCATTCTTAAAGGGGTTTGAAACGACGACAAAATTATAGCCAAATAATCCCTCATTTGTATATGAGTCAACAAATTTTACCAAATTTGAAGGTACAGAAGCAATAACTATTATACCAAAAATAACAGTTCCAAACATTAGTGATAACAACAATACTCGTAGAGGAAATCTCTCAACATATGAAAACCCTAAGAGATATGGCAAAGATTTTTTTGCGGAAAAAGATTTTGATAATTTTTTTAATATGGGAATTATCGAAGTAAAAAATAAAATGGAACTAACTACAAGTAATGCAATTCTTTGAAAAATAAAATTAAATGAAAACGAATTTTTTGCCACATCAAATATTGTTTTACTAAGAATTATAAATAAAATAGACAAACTGACATTCAAATAAGGATTTTTTAGCCAAATAATGAATCCTAATGAAATACAAATTAATCCTAAAATCGCAAATTCTTTAAATAAAATGGTTATTAAAATGCCAATTAGAATCAAGATAAAGCACAACCATCCAACAGAAGAATGAGGATTATATTCTTCTATATCTTTTCTTAATGAGTCGATAGGCGAACTAAGTGTTATTTCAAGTCCTTTTTTTATAAATATAATAAGAGGGATAATTATACCTATCATGAAACCAATAAAAATTGTTTTCGGACTTATAACAAAAGGTGGTAAGGTGAAACCGGATCTGGAATCATAAGGTATGCTATTTGCTATCAAAACTAATTTTTTTAACAGTTGTTTACCAATTTGTCCCCCTAATATGCATCCGATTATAGAGGAAAAACCAAAATAAAAGATAGTTTGAAGAAAAAAGATAAACATAACTTTAGTTCTTTTTAGTCCTAGAATTCTCAATATTCCAACATTTTTTTCTTGTTCGTTTGCCAAACTATTTCCAAAAACAATTATTAATATTATACCTGATAAAAGTGCGAATGAGTTAAAAGCAAACATTATGTAACCTAGAGCTTCGTTCATAGGTGAATTCAGGAAGTTATCTTTTAAGAATACTATTTCTAAATTTGGAGGTAAGTTTAGTTCTTCGATGTTAAATTTTTCTGAATCTACAAAGTCTACATAAGCTTTGGAAGGGAAAATAAAGCTACCTGAGAAATCTTCAACACAGACGAATATAGATCCTGGATATTGACCCATGTCTCCTTTATAATTAAGAAAACCACTTTCTCCAATATAAGAAACTTCTAAATTTCTGCTTCCTCCACTCATATGAACAGTGACGATATCTTGTAAATTTAGGGCAAGCTTTTCTGCAGCGTCTTTTCCTACAACAACCTTACCAGGTTTTAAAACTACATTTTCATCTACAAACGAACTAAGATCTTCTTCATTGGTTGCTAGGATTAAAACTTCTAAAAATTTATTATCTTTTTCTAATCTTCCAAGGTTTTCCGAGACAGAAAGTACGTTTTTAGTGTACCTGCTTTCTTTTAGATTGTCTAAAGCCATTTGAGATACTGGAAACGAGAAAAACATATTTGAGTTATTGTTAACTATGTATGCGTCAACTTCTCCAAAATTTCTTTCTATTTGAGAATGTCTATAAGCTTGAATCGAATCATTGAGTGAAAGAGAGGAAACAGTTAAAAGAGATGGAATTATCGCACCAATAATCAATAAAATAGTAAGTTCCCATTTCTTAATGAAATTACGCAAGGCGAATTTCAAAGTGAACACAGAATCATCTCCTGAGATAATTAATTATACTACACTTTATTTTATCAAATTAATAGAAAAAATTCTACATATTAATAAAAAAAGTCACTTTTTGTATATTAAATATTTTTAAAGTAGAGTTTAATAGCAAAAGAAAAAAATAATAACTTTAAGTTAATCTGTAAATACTATGATATAATATTATTAGCAATTATTAGTTAAGAGTGATTTAACTCCGTTTTCCTTCATTAAATTAATTCTACATGACACATTTTTATATTAAACTTTATATATTTTAAAAAATATTAAAAACTTAATAGGTAGGAGGAGAAAAAATGTCTGAAGTGAAAGAATTTCAAGCTGAAACGAAACAATTATTAAATTTGATGATTAACTCTATTTATACTCACAGAGATATTTTTCTTAGAGAAGTGATTTCGAATGCATCAGACGCACTTGATAAAATGAGACTTATTTCTTTAAAGGATCCGACTGTATTGGGTGAAGATAAAGAATTAGAAATTAGAATAGACGTAGATGAAGTTAATAATCGTTTAATTATAGAAGATAACGGAGTAGGAATGTCTTATGATGAAGTAATAGAAAACTTAGGTACTATTGCAAAATCTGGTACAAAAGCATTTCTAGAAAAATTAGAAGAGGCTGAAACAGAAAATGCTGTAATTAGTCTTATCGGGCAATTTGGTGTAGGTTTTTATTCTACATTTATGGTATCTGAAAAAGTAACGGTTGAAACAAGAAAATGGAACGAAGAAAAAGGTGTTAGGTGGGAGTCAGACGGAAGTGGAACTTATACAATTGAGGAATACGATAAAAAAGATAGAGGCACTAGAGTCATTTTAAAATTGAAAAAAGATTTAGATGAAAATGAGAACTATTTGGATCAATATAAAATTCAGGCCTTAGTCAAAAAATACTCAAATTATATAAAATATCCTATAAAAATGAAATGGGAAGAAGAAACAGAGGAAGGCATTATAAAAATAACCGATAAAATACTTAATTCTATGGTTCCTTTGTGGAGCAAAAATAAGGAAGAAATAACTATCCAAGAATATTATCAGTTTTATAAAGATAATTTTTATGATTGGAACGATCCTTTTGAAGTTATACACTTTAAAGCTGAAGGTACTTCTATACAATTCACAGCTTTATTATACATACCTTCAAAAATCCCGTTCGTCTTTTATACTAAAGAATATAAGAAAGGTCTAAAGCTATACTCCAGAAATGTGTTTATAATGGATAATTGCGAAGAGTTAGTTCCAGATTATTTTTCATTTGTTAGAGGTCTAGTTGATTCACCAGACTTTTCTTTAAACATATCGAGGGAAATACTTCAAAAAAGCAAACAATTAGAAATCATCAAAAAGAATATCGAAAAGAAAATTATCGATGCGCTAAAATCAAAACTTGAAAATGAAAGACAAAAATACCAAGAATTTTGGAAAGAATTTGGACCAGTTATGAAAGCAGGGCTATATCAAAATATTCATGAAAAATCCAAAATCCAGGATTTACTTTTATTTGAATCTTCTGTCTCTCAAGATATGATCACTCTTAAGGAGTATGTCCAAAGGATGAAAGCAGAGCAAGGGAATTATATATTATATGCTGTTGGGAAAGACAGAAAAACTATAGAGAGTTTACCTCAAATGGAAGCTTTTAGAGAAAAAGATTTTGAAATACTTTATTTAACAGATGAAATAGATGAGTTTTTAATAAAATTGTTGCACGATTACGAAGGAAAAGAGTTTAAATCTATTAGTAGCTCCGATGTAAAACTAGATAAAAACTTTAAAAAGAAAGAAAAAGAAAGTAAAAATCTCTTAAATAAAATAAAAGAACATTTAAACGATAAAGTTAAAGAAGTAAGATTGACAGATAAGTTAAAAGAATTTCCTGCATGTATAGTAAGTGCTGATGAAGTCATTTCTTTGAATATGGAAAAAACACTAAAAAACTTTGAGCAAATCCCATTCAAAACCGAAAAAATTCTGGAATTAAATCCTAACCATGAAATATTTCATATACTCGAAAATATTTATCAAAATAACCCAGAATCGGAAGAATTAAAAGAATATGCGGAGTTATTATACAATCAATCTTTATTGATTGAAGGTTTAGAAATCGAAGAAATAGACAAATTTGTAAAACTAATAAATAAGCTAATGATTGAAGCTAAAAAGTAAAAATAATAAAATATAGGCGCTTTGATCTAGCGCCTATATTTTTTCAAAATAAGAAATTCAACAATTGATAATCTTTTTTATTTTATTCTATTTCAATTTTTGGTAAATGTATATGTTAATAACTGCCCTTTCTAATGTACTTTAACAATCTTAAACTAATAAAAATTTTATATATCTTAATTTCTGCATCCTTTTACCCTAATTTGACTTAGTAACCAGCTTTTTTAACAGCTTTTACTACCGCTATGGTTATCAATACGGCAATTATTATTTCAGGAATACCGTTAGTTAAGCCTATCGCTAAAACCACTGCTCCAACGGCTGTTTTTTCTATTCCCATGGCTTCTGCTATTCTCCCAGCATACAGAAGGTACATCATACCTAAAACTCCTACAGTGTTGGTTAAAGTTCCTAAAGCAGCGCTTACTCCTATTGAGATAGTGTCTGCACTTTTTGAGATTGTATTACCTTTTTTGGAAGAAAATAAGTTAAAGACAAGTTTATATGAATAATAAGAAACAACACCTATCAATATTCTTGGCAACACTGAAACTAGGGGGTTTATAAAAGCAAATGATAAAATATTGGGTCTAAGAAGAGCCTGTATTATGCTTGATATTCCAAATATTAATCCAATAATTATTCCTGCAATAGGGCCTTCTAAAATTGCACCTATAATAACGGGTATATGCATAGTAGTAGCATTTGCAGGTGGAATAGGAATAAAACCTAAAGGAGTAAATCCTAATACAAAAGAAATAGCTGATAATAGTGATATGGTTACTAATCTCTTGTTTTTTGAATGCATTTTTCCCTCCATCCTAGTGTGTTTTAGTCCCTCGTAAAAGTAAAAAATTGATTTGATAGTTATTATAACATAGAAATAAAAATTTTATTAATAAACATAATTAAAATTAAGTGTTCGGTTTCAAAAGCTCGTCAAACCATTCCGAAATCTCTTTCAACCTTCTTATTCTATTTTTTGGTTTACCACTTCGACTTAGTTCATGATTTTCTCCCCTAAACAATACCAATTTTGCTTCCACATCATTGTATTTAAGCGAAGTGAACATTTGAAGCCCCTCAGCTAGCCAACATCTATAATCTTCTTCTGAATGTATGAACAATGTGGGAGTTTTAACCCTATCAGCATATTTCATGGGGGAGTGAAACCATAATTTTTCGTAGTTTGTCCAGGGAGTTGCTGCCTGTTGGTCTTCTACAAAATAATACCCAATATCTGTGGTTCCAAATTTTGAAATCCAATTAGCGATGCTTCTCTGAGAAGCAGCTGCTTTAAATCTATTTGTATGCCCGATTATCCAATTTGTCATGAAACCACCATAACTGCCTCCTGTAACTCCTAATCTATTCTCGTCAACAAAAGGAAACTTATCTAAAACGACATCAACGAAATCGATAATATCCTGATAATCTATAGTACCATACTTTCCTCTTATATCAGCAAATTCATCTCCTCTTCCATCGCTTCCTCGCGGATTGCAAAACATTACTACATATCCAATATTCGACCAATATTGCATTTCATGAAAAAAAACTTCTCCGCTATATACCGTTTTTGGACCACCATGTATGTCTAATATTGCAGGATATTTTTTGGTTTCATCAAAATCGATAGGTTTCATAATCCATCCTTCTATTTCTATGCCTTCTTTGGTATTAAAAGTAATTCTCTCTGGCCTTGATAAACTTTTTTCTTTGACAACCCATTCATTAAATGTAGTAACTTGCATTTCACTTTTATCTTTTAACTTATATAATTCTTGTAATTTGTTATCTCTCATACCAACAAAAACGATACTTGTACCAAATACATCAAAACCATCTACCGACCCATTTTTTGTTATCAACTTTTCTCTTTTTCCGTTTTCATCTATTCTGTTAATATATGAATTTCCATATTCAGTTGTCTCAAAATAAAAATAGTTTCCCTCAACTTTAAATTCTTGATTCGAACCATATCTGCAATCAGACCCAACTGAACTCCAAGTACTATAGTCAAAATCTGTATGAATCTGTTCTACTTCTTTAGTCATCATATTCATTACATAAAACTTAGGATTTTCATTTACTCCATATTTTTTCATGTTAGAACCCAAAAATATTATTTTGTCTTTCATAAAATCTGCATATGCATAACTAAAAGGGTCTTCATGAGTTAGCTTTTCTAATTGTCTATTGTAAATGTTGTATAAATATAAATCAGACCTAATTTCCAGTTTATCTTTAAATGAATTAGATATATATACAATATTGCTATTATCAGGACTTACTTTAAAAGCCTCAACATTTGTTAGTTCGTCAGTAATAGGTATTAACTTTTTCTCATCAAAAGAAAAAACGTATAACCTGTTTCTTTTCTTATTTGTAAATCCCTCTCCATTAGACCAGAAAGGGATTTCATCTAATATTTCGTAATCTTTTTCTTCTCTCAACTTTTCCAGTAATTTCTCTTTTTCTTCTGGAGAAGAACTTATCAAATCTTTTGTTTTTCTATCATAAATACCAGTTAAAACAAAATTCCCATCTTTAAGAGATTCTATTTTTGTAACCACTAAAGGAATTTCGAAATATTTTACTGCTTCCCCGCCATTTATATTTATTTTATAGTAGATTGTAAAAGGTTCACCTTTTTCTATTCTTTTTTTGTCTTTTTCTTCTCTTACAGTCGAAAACATTATATTATTTTCATCAAGCCAAGCAAAAGAGCTTTCTTGATTAAAACTAGTGAGTTTACTTATTTTATTGGTAGGAACATTATACAGCCAAATGTTAGATAAATATTTATTTTCATCAACATCCATCTCGTGAACCACAAAAGCCACATTTTCTCCATTGGGGGAAAATTTTGTACTTGATATAAACTTGTACCTAGTAAAATCATCTAAAGCCAATTGCTCCATTTTACTTCCTCCTTTAAATTGATGGGAAATTTTAGTTTGAAAAGCTAATTAATTTTTTATAATAGTATTATACATCAAGTATATCAAAATTCAATAATTTATCACTTAATAAATTACATGGAAGTTTTTTTATTTTTAATCTAGTAATAACAAAAATTTTTCTTTGATTGCATATATTTAACCTTTGTATATTATTATATAAAATAAAATTAATAATCTTAACATTTATTTTTTTATTTTTTTAGTGAAAATTAGCCAAATAAAGACAAAAAATTTGAAATTATTTATTGAATTCTTCTGAAAGCGCGTTTGTATAATAACCAGGAGGAGGGTATATATGTTTTTATCTAAAAGGGTTTTAAATACCCAAGCTTCACCTATCAGAAAATTAGTTCCCTATGCTGAGATGGCAAAGAAAGCAGGAAAGAAAGTATACCATTTAAATATTGGACAACCAGATATGGAACCTCCAAAAGCATTTTTTGAAGGCATAAAAAAGTATACACCAAGCATAATTTATTACAGTCATTCAGCTGGTTTGTATGAATTGAGAGAAGCATTTTCGAAGCATTATAAATCAAAGGGAATAGATTTCGAACCTGAGGATTTGGTAATAACAACCGGAGGTAGCGAAGCTGTTATTTTTGCAATTGCCTGTGTAGCAGATCCGGAAGATGAAATAATGGTGATAGAGCCGTTTTACGCAAATTATAGAGGATTTGCCGAAATGCTAAACGTTAGACTCTGTCCTGTGAGAGCTAATCCTAGAGATGGATATTCAATACCGGCATGGGACGAATTAGAAAAGGCTTATAACAAAAAGGTTAAGGCTATCATTTTTTCAAATCCCTCAAATCCTACTGGAACGGTTTATAGCTATGAAGAAATTAAAAGAATAGTAGACTTTGCAAAAGAAAAGAACATTTTTGTAATTTCTGATGAAGTATATAGTGGAATTATATTCGATGGAAAAAAACATGTTTCAATTATGAATTTTGAAGATCAAGAAAGATTCATCTTTCTTGACAGTATTTCGAAAGAGTATAACACTTGTGGAGCAAGAATAGGGGTTCTCGGAACAAAAAATAAAAGGTTCTTAGAAGAAGTTATGAAATTTGCACAATCAAGGTTATGTCCTCCCTTGATTGAACAGTGTGGAACGTTAGGTTTGTTATATGATTTAGAAAAAGACTACACCGATAATTTAATTATAGAATATCAAAATAGAAGAGATGTCGCATATAACGAAATAAAATGCATAGAAGGAGCCATTTTTCAAAAACCTAATGGTGCTTTTTACATGTCTATAGAATTACCTATAGACGATTCAGAAGAGTTCGTTAAGTGGACACTCACCGAATTTGACGTTGATGGGGAAACGGTAATGGTTGCACCGTTAACAGGATTTTATGCGACCCCAGGTGCAGGGAAAAAAGAAATAAGAATTGCATATGTTTTAAATACTCAAGAATTAAAAAAAGCTTGTAATATATTAAAAGAGGCTGTTTACTCCTATAATTATGCCTATAGCAAAGAAAAATAGAAGATAATAAAGGTATGCGTTACGCGTACCTTTATTATTTTTTTTCTTTTTTTGATTTATTATCTCTTGTAAAATAAAATACTAGTGCTAATCCTAAAAGGTTTGCAACGTAAACTACACTTAGTATCATGGACGAATACAAAACAATAGATAAAAATGTTAATACTGTTAAAAAAGTCAAAGAAAATCCTAAACTATATTTTTTCATCATAAGTGATCTTATGTAAAAAAATATTAATAAACCTACCAGAGCAATAAACAACAATATAAGAAGGAAAGTTACTAAATCAGAGAAGGTATGGTACTGAAAAAGTCTTCCTTTAGAATTTTCTAGATAAAATAAGTACAAAGAAACACCAGAGATCGCTATACTTCCTATAATTGCAATATTTCTTAGGAATCTTTTTAATTTGTCTATCGTTATTCCCCCTTTATATCAGAAGGTTCTCGCTTTGCTTCTGTTAAATCTTCTGGAGAAATCATCGAAATTCTGAATCTTTTGACAATATTTTCAATCAAAATAATAATGAGTAATAATATTAGCGATACTAAGAACCCATTAACGGTTCTGAGTAAACTTAAATATAACGGAGTGTGTATATGTAAAAACGTATCCAATATAGAAACTGGCAAGATAGATTTGAAAAAATCCCATATAAACGTTCTACCAGAAAGAGAAGGTGTGTAATAAAATAGATAAGAAATCAATTCCTTTGTTCTTGGCCTTGCAATCAGAACTTTTTCTAGAGAGTCTCTAACTTTTCTTTCAAAATTAGATACAATAGCCCAATTTGAACTCCTTATTATATAAATGAATCCAGCAAATGCGAGTAATATAACTAAAATTATATCAGTTTTTTGAAATTTTATATCTTTAATCTTTTTTAATGACTTTTTGAATTCTCCTTTTTTAAAACTAAAACCTGTATAATCTTTGAAAGCCTTAAATAAAACTAACAATGGCAATACAATTAACAAAATTTTAACTCCTCTAACGTTATTTAACTTGAATATAAATAAGTTATCGTAACCACTCATATAAACTAACATTCCGAACAGCAACGATGAAGACAATATTTTCAAAAGGTTTGCCTTTGATATTTTAAAAAAAATGATAACTGAAAAAAACGTTGCTGCAACAGTGAATGACCAGTTTTTCAGAAAAATAAAAAACAGAATATAAATCACAGAAAACAGTGGAATGTAGGTAAATAAATTTAATGAAATTAATCCAAAACCAAACCAATTAATTATAGGTGAAGGTAACATATAAGTTATTGATTCAATGCTTACAGGTGTGCCTAAATCTTGCTGAATTAAATACATCAGATTGAAAGACCTTTCATGTTCAGGAAGCATGAAGTATCGTATTTTCCGTTCTTTTAAAGCTCTATGAAACCTTTGAACTATCATTTGATCATCAAATTTATCTATTTCTGCAGCTTTAATATAATGCAAGTACCGCATTTTATTCAATATATGTTTATCAAGTTTATCTTTTATAGCAGTAAAATGTTTATCAAAATCGGAAAACTCAGACACTAAAATATAGTCATATTTTGATGAAAGATCTTTGAGAAAAATTTCATCTTTTTCATAGCCTTGCGTTTCGAAATCTTTTAAAATGGCATAATTTTTATACACATAGTAAGAATATCCGTTTGTATGTGCAACGATAATTTCATTCTCTAACGGCAGAAATGAATATGTTTTTGAATTATGCCAATCAACGTAATAAGAATATGCGAAAAAAAGTGCACAAAATATCGTTGAAATAAAAAAAACATATTTTCTTGTCTTTTTCATTTAGATCCCCCATTAGTTCTATTGTTTCTATTTTTTTTGTTTCAGTTTATTTAAGAGGTTTTGAAGATCTTGACTGAGTGGAGCGATGAATTCATAATGAGTTCCTTTATAATTGAAAGAGACTTTACTTGAATGAAGGAAAAACCTCTTTAAATTATAATTTTTTCTTAAAATTTTGTTTATTTTTCTATCACCATATGTATCGTCACCAGCAACCGGATAACCCAAGTTAGCAAACTGAATCCTTATTTGGTGCTTTCTTCCCGTTAGTAATTCAATTTCCACTAAAGTAAATATCCCATCTTTTGTTTTAAATTTGTCAACTACCGAGTACTTTAAATAAGCTTCTTTTTCATCTACAGGAGTTGATAATTTTCCTTTTTTGTCTTTCAATTCTCCAACTAACAATGCCAGATAATAATTTTGCGATTCTCTACTTTTTATTAAATTAGAAATTTCTCGTGCCGTTTGCTTGGATTTTGCAATAATCATGACGCCTGAAGTAAGTTTGTCTAATCTATGAACTAAGTGAGGCTCAAATTCACCTTTTGAATAGTACATAACCCCCTCAATTATTGTTGCCTTTTCTTCCTTACCACCAGGATGTACTGAAACTCTTGGAGGTTTGTTAATAACTAACAGTTCATTATCTTCATAAATTATCTCTAACTTCATAGGTCTAGGCTTTAACGTCGGAGTGACAGGCCTTTTGATATCTTCCAACTTTTCTTCATTTATTATTATTTCTACCGTATCTCCAATATTTAATAAATAATTATTTTTTTTGATTTTTTTACCATTAACTTTCACAAATCCTCTTCTGATTAAGCTGTAAATAGCACCTAATTTCAATTCAGGAAAATTTTTTCTTATAAACGTGTCTAGCCTTGAATAATAATTCTTTTCATCCACGAGTGTTTCTTTTTCCAAACTAACTTATTCCTCCTTAATGTAACCTTTGAAAAGAATAACCTAATAAAATCTAAAATTTGCATGTAATTATTTTTAGATGTAAATTTTTTAAAAAATACCTCTGGCATTTTTATTCTTATTAAAGGTTTATAATCTTTTTTATTATAACATCTTTTTGTGTACTTAAAAGAATTAATTAAATGAAAAGTCCACTTAATGTTTTGTGGACTTTTTTACTAGTATTAAGTTTAATAAAATTTTTCCGTCAAGATTTTCGAAAACTTTTCTAGTAGATTATATTCGTAAGCAAGTTGAAGTATAGTGTACCTATTTCTGATTTCTCTTGCATGTATAATGCTATCTGCAAAAACTTCTTTTGGAATACCTAAATCCTTTGGATTATAAACAGAACCTACTTTTTCATGGATAGAAATTATAAATTCAGGATCAGGAGGATTTATCTCTTTGGGGATTTTATTTTTCATTAATTGATAAATCATTGAAATAACTAAGGTAGCAGCTCCAACAGAGTTTCCATGCAATGGATGGGGTTGATTATTACTCAAAGCTGCCATTTCCCAATAATGTGCCAAATGGTGTTCTGCGCCAGAAGCAGGACGTGAATAACCTATGAAGCCGATAGCTATTCCGGAAATAATAAGAGCTTCAGTTAGTTGTCCTATAACTTTCCCGCTTCTTTTTTTAATTTCTTCTGCATTTTCTACACAATTTTCTCTAGCTTTTTCTACTAGATTTACGGTTGTTTGACAGTAATATTCATCGTTTAAAATTTTGGAAAGCTTCCAATCAGTCAAAGAGGTATATTTACCTAATATATCTCCAAAACCAGCATGAATCATTTCTAGGGGGGCTTCTTTCAATATGTCTGTATCTGCAATAATTGATTTAGGATAAATAGCTTCATAAGTAATTTTGAAGCCTTCTACAATAAGTGGTGAAACAGTAGAGGCATATCCATCCATCGAAGGGGCTGTAGCTATTATGACATAAGGTATATCTAATTTATAACTAATAAATCTACATATATCGTTTATGGTTCCTGAGCCTACTGCAAGGATTAGGGAAGTATTTTTTGGAATTTCTATTAATAATCTACCTATACTTTTCTCGTCAGGAACTAGATCATTTTTAGTCAGAAAAACATAAGAATTTAAGTTATATCCTTCTGTTTTTAATGTTATTTCTATTTTATCTCCGCAAACTTGATAAGTATTTTTATCAGCTACCAAAAAGATGTTTTTGCCTTTAAATTCTTTTAGGCCTTCGTTTAGATATCTTAATCCATTTTCTTTTACAACAATATTTTCTATAAGAACCTTATGAGTTTTTCCACATTCACAATCGAAATTAAAATTTACCATTTCATCAATGTTGAGCTTTAATATATCATTAATCACATTTTTCACCTAACTTTTTCCGGCTATACTGTTTCTTTCAATAAACTCGGCCTTTTCCACAACTCTTTCAGCCTTGCCGTTGTTGTTTTCTTCAATCATTTTTAAAAGCATTTGTGCGGCTTTCTCTCCAAATTTTTGTTTTGGATGCCTAAAAGTGGAGATTTCTAAAGCTTGTGCGAAATCAGCGTCATCAAATCCAATTATTGAAATATCTTTTGGAATTTCTAACCTTAATCTTTTTGCAGCCATGACAACTTGCATTGCAACAAGATCATTTGAACAAAATATTGCTGTTGGGGCAATATCTTTCGGAAGACTTAAAAGAGACATTATTAAGTTTATAGCTGTATCAGACGTCTCTAGGGCATGAAAAGGTAGTTCGTATAAAGTGTTCTTTTTATATTCTTTGGCTTTATCTATAAAACCATTTGCCCTTTCAACAGTAGCTTTATGAATAGCCTTATAAACAACAGCTAATCTTTTATGACCTAAAGACAATAATTTTTCTGCTGCAAAAGCGCCACACTCGTAATCATTCAAAACCAAAATTCCTGCTTTGGGAATGTCTAAATCGCTGTTAATAATCACCATAGGAATTTTCTCACTGATTTGGGTTAGGAGTTGGATATTTGCTTGTTTGGTAGCACTTACCACGGGGTCTACAATAAGACCTTGAACTCCATCATCCATCCACCTTTCTAATATCTCTTTTTCTATAATTGGATCGTTTTTTGCGTTTCCTATGAAAGATTTGTACTTTGTGTTTTTTAGTTGATCTTCTGCACCCATCACAATGAAGGGAAATATGTAATCTGTTAATGATTGAGTTAGTATTCCGATGTTTTCCTTGTTTTTCTTCACTGATTTTACGTAAGTACCACTACCTCTCTTTGAGACCAAGTATCCTTCATTTTCTAAATCTGATAAGGCTTTCCGAACTGTTTGTCGACTCACCGAGAAATATTCTGCTAATTTATTTTCTGACAGAATCTTATCTCCTTTTTTTAAATGTCCACTTCTCATCTGATCCAAAATGTATTCTTTGATTATCTCTTGTTTTGTTTTTTTCACTGCAGCTATTCCTCCATAATTTTTCTTTATCTATTATAAAATATATTAAATTATATTATATCATTTATTTTCTCAACCAAACATTCATAGGTCCTTCTTCTTTGTTTGCCCAAGAGAAATATGGAATTAAAAAGATTTCTACTTCCTTCGTTTCTAATTCCCCATTAATTAATTGTTCAAATCATGGCAATGATTTTTAAAAATTAGAAAATCTTTACTCCATTCTTTGTAAATACAGGTATTTTATCCAAAGGAGCATCAACTTCTATCCACTGACCACCTTCATATTCTTTCCCTTTTTCAAATTCTCTCCATTTAGCACCTTTTGGTAGATACACAGCCCTTTTCCTTTCTGATTCATGTACAACAGGAGCAACTAGAATATCGGGACCAAACATGTATTGGTCTCCCATCTCATAAGTCTCTTTGTCTTCTGGAAAATCAAAGAATAAAGGCCTCATTACTGGAACACCTGTTTCATGTGCTTTTTTCATATGTTTCATTATGTAAGGCTTCATCTTTTCTCTCAAAAATAATAATTCTTTTATTATTTCATAAGCCTCTTGCCCATAGGACCATATTTCATTTGGACCGCCAACTAAATTCATTGGATCGTCAGGATCGTTTGGATTTGGTAATTCTCCCTTGTAAATTCTATTCCCATGCAATCTAAATATTGGAGAAAATACTCCAAATTGGAACCACCTCACTATTAATTCTCTAAACCTTGGATCATCTGGATCTCCTCCATAGAATCCCCCTATATCGGTTGTCCACCACGGAATACCGCACATAGACATGTGTAATCCCGCTGTTATCTGATTTCTGAGGGATTCAAAAGTTGAGGGTATATCTCCTGACCATACCACCGTTCCAAACCTTTGTACTCCATGCCATGCGCATCTTATTAAATTTACTATCTCTTCTTCTGATTCATTTTTAATTCCTTCATAAAATGCTTTGGCATAAAAGAATGGGTATATGTTACTTACTTCTAAACCGTTTCCTAAAAAATATCTTACATTGTCGTAATCATATGTTTTCATTTCAGGTTCTGCTTCATCTAGCCAAAACATTTTTATTCCATATTTATAGTAGTTTTCTTTTATCTTTTCCCACACGTATTTTTGTGCCTGTGGATTCATGGCATCAAAATGCGTACAACATCCTCTGAAAGTCATCAGAACAGGTTCATTTCTTTCTGTTGTTACTAATAAATTGTTTTCTAACATCTCTTCAAAATTTTGACTTCTTAAATCAACTGTTGGCCATATAGAAACCATGAGTTTTACTCCCATATCATTAAGCTCTTCTACCATCGCTTTAGGATCCGGCCAATATTTTTCATCAAATCTCCATTCCCCTTGCATAGGCCAATGAAAAAAATCTATTACTATAACAGATAAAGGTAAATCCCTTTTTTTATATTCCCTTGCTACATTTAATAGTTCTTCTTGTGTTCTGTATCTTAACTTACACTGCCAAAACCCTGCTGCCCATTCTGGCAACATGGGCGTTTTACCATATAGATTTGCATATTTTTTAATTATTTCTTCAGGAGTTTCTCCATATATGATTAAATAATCTATTTGTTTAGTGCCCTCTGATGTCCAGCGTGTGTAATTGTTTACTAATTCAGCTCTTCCTATAGCAGGGTTGTTCCAAGATAAGCCATAATTTCGGTTTGAGAGTAAAAAAGGTATACTTATTTGTGTGTTTTTTTGTGCAAGTTCTAACACAGAACCTTTGAGATTAAATTGCCCATTTGCATACTGTCCCATACCATAAAATTTTTCATCTTCGTAGGATTTGAATGTCAGCTGAATCTTATATAATTCACTGCTTACCGCTTTATATTCCCTCGCATGTAGGAGATCTGCGTTGCTTACCCTATAATCTATCCATAATTCTTCGAGCAACTTTTCTCCATTGTCTTTTATATAATTTACCGTTCCATTAGAAAGAACTTCTGCTTTTATCCGTCCATTTTCAATTGTTGCTTTATTTTCCGTTATTTTAATATCGCAGGCTTTTTCTTTTTGAGGTAGTAATGTCCAATCTTCTTCTACTATCTCTTTATTTTGAGTAGATCTGAATCTTAAACAATCTTCGCCATATGGTTCTATCCATATAGTTTCTCTTTTACTTTTTGCTATTAGCTTGTTTCCTGATTTTTCAAATTTCATAAGTTCACCTCCAAAACTAATAAATTAAATAAGACTTAAGACTAAAATAAAAGGGGGGCTATGCCCCCTTAACAATTTTTATTAACTCGTCCCTAACTGTGGTATTATCTTTTCATTCT
The DNA here is from genome assembly GCA_029780115.1 of Thermotogota bacterium. Classification (GTDB taxonomy): domain Bacteria; phylum Thermotogota; class Thermotogae; order Petrotogales; family Petrotogaceae; genus Defluviitoga. Next base: position 6,764 of record JAKOZG010000027.1, on the reverse strand, counting down.
AATTACATTCCAAGAAAGAGGAGATAGCTCAGCCATTACTTTTTCTCCTTCATTTCTTGCATTACCATTTGAGTGAGGTTTAACATTATCTGGATTATCTTCAGTATTAACAGCTTTAAGATCACTATTTTCTAATACTATGTGTTCAATTACCGAATAATCTTCAAACCCTTTTAATTCGCATTCAAACTTCATTTTCTCTTGTGCCCTATTTACTGCGAATATTGTTAATTCTCCTTTTTCTTCATTAACAATAGGAATCACATCTATATATGGAACATTTTTAAAATCTTTTGTATCGTATGTATCAGTTGATATAACGGGTTTTAAAGCTGTTCCTCGGCCAAAGTTTGAAGCATGCATAAAAGGATAAAAAATCGTTTGCCTCCATGCACCTCCACCTTTTCTTGTCATAATTGGAGCTATGACATTTACCAATTGAGCTAAACATGCGATTTTCACCCTGTCAGCATTCTTTAAAAGAGTAATCAACATTAAACCAACTAATAGCGCATCTTCAAAAGTATAGACATCTTCTAATAGGGCCGGAGCAATTTGCCAGGGTTCAACTTTTTTATCTGCCTCTCTTGAATGAAACCAAACATTCCATTCATCAAAAGATATGTAGATTGTCTTTTTGCTTTTTTTCTTACCTTTTATATGATCACAAGTAGCTATAACCGACTTTATGTATGAGTCCATATCTATTGATTTTGCTAAGAAGTTTTCAATGTTATTATCGTAGTTGTCGTAGTAGGCATGAAGAGAAATATAATCTACATAATCATAAGTATGTTCAAGCACCGTAGCCTCCCATTCGCCAAAAGTTGGAATGTGCCAACCAGAACTCCCACATGCAACCAAACTAATATCTGGATCCACCAACTTCATAACCTTTGCTGTTTCTTCTGCTAATCGTGCATATTCTTCAACTGTTTTATGGCCTATTTGCCATGGACCATCCATTTCATTTCCTAAACACCAAATCTTCACTTTATGAGGTTCTTTATATCCATGCTTTTTTCTTAATTCTCCATAATATCCTCCACCAGGATGGTTACAATATTCAACAAAGTTACGAGCTTCATCTATACCTCTTGTACCAAGGTTTAAACTCATCATTGGTTCAGTATTTACCTTTTTGCACCATTCAATAAACTCATTTGTACCGAATTCATTTGGTTCTATGGATTGCCATGCTAATTCAAGCTTTTTCGGTCTTTTATCTTTTGGACCCACGCCATCTTCCCAATTATAACCGGATACAAAATTTCCACCAGGATAACGAACGATTGGAACATTCAATTCTTTTATTAAGTCAATAACATCTTTTCTAAAACCTTTTTCATCAGCTTTAGGATGATCAGGTTCATATATACCAGTATAAACTGCTCTACCCAGATGTTCAATAAAAGAACCAAATATTCTATCATCCACTTTATCAATTATATAATTTTTGTCTACATAAACATGTGATTTTTTCATAATAAATATCCTCCCTAAATTAAGCTGCGTTCATCTTATTATAAAGTAGAAATTTTCTAACTCTACCTTTGCTATCTTTTTTAACTTATCTTCTTAAACAAAAACAAGACCTCTGAGTCAATTAAAATATATTTTTCACAAAATAATTAATAACTAAAATATCTGGGGCTTGTCATACCTCCTGAGCCATCAAAATCGCCAAAAACATCTTTTAACCATTCTATGCTATCATCCACCCACTGAGGTATCCTGTTACAGAAAGGAATATTAGGTGCCATGACTGCTGATTTACATGATGAAAAACCGTGTGGCCCATATCCATAAATATGACTTTCAAAAGCGACTCCTGCTTTATCTAGTGCATTCATAAACTTAAGAGAGTTTGTTATCGGAACTATATCATCTGTACGCGTTGCAAAGATGAAGCAAGGACATGTATTTTTATCGACTTTATCCCATGTTGATGGTGCTGTTGGTAAACACTCGTGCACTGTATCTTCAGTTGTAACTGCATATCCCAATAAAGCAGCATTAGGTTTATTATTTGCTATGGTAGCTGCTGCTGAAGCAAGATGACCACCAGCAGAAAATCCTAAAACCGCAATTTTATCCTCATAGATGTTCCATTCATTAATTTTAGATCTTATCAATTCCATAGCCTGTTCGTAATCATTCAACGGATTTGGCCATAAAGCATCTTTCTTTACTGAATAACGAAGTACAAAAGCTTGATACCCTACCCTTAAATATTCAAATGCTATTATTTCTGCTTCTCTTTCGGAACACATTTGATATCCTCCGCCAGGAATTATAATTATAGCGGGACGTTTTTTAATATTCTTGAATTCACCTTCCACTGGTTGAATAAAAGTTGTTAATGTTACATTTCGGGTTTTATTTAACGTGATAATTTCTGTAATCATGTTTTTCTTCTCCTTTTCCTAATTCTTCTTCGTTAGTGATTAGCGCAGAACTGCATTTCTCAAATTCTTTGTTAACTTGTTTTCTTATAGCTGGTCATTTTATAACTCTAAGCAGATTTTAAAAAGTGAATTTTATATATTAAATATAATTGATCTAAGCTACGACAATTAATTTTTAACTTGCTAAATAAATGTTCAATTGCAATTCGTACAGTTATCATTTCTAAACTTCAATAGGTCTTTTATTTTGCTCGTGAATATAATTTATTTCTCTATTAACTAATGTATCACATATCCAATTCTAATCAAGCATAATAATCAAATGGTAGTCGAGATTAGCTAATTCCCCAATACCCAAATTCTTCAGATAACCACCTGCTATTTTCTGAAAGACGTTTTAATTCGGTTTTGTTTATTAAATACTTTATTTTTCTAGACGATTGAACTTTCTGACTTCTCACTCACTCATACAACCAACAACGAACCATTCTATTTTCGACAGATATTTCTTCTGGCATATTATCCTTACACTTCTCCATAACGTACGGACACCTACCTGCAAACTTACAACCTTTCCTCATATACTCTTCTGTCTCAAGTTCTTTTATGCTTATCCTTTCAGTCCATTTCTTCTTTGGATCAGCTTCAGGTATCGATTCTTTCAACATCTGTGTGTACGGATGTTTAGGGTTCATCAGTACATCTTCTACATCTCCCATCTCTATTATGTTTCCTCTGAACATTATCCCTATTCTGTCACTCACATAATATGCTGTCGCTAAATCATGCGTTATGTACAACACACTTACATGTCTTTTATCTCTTAACTCTTTAAACAAATTCACTATCGACATTCTTAACGACGCATCCACCATCGATACCGGTTCATCCGCTACTAACAACGATGGTCTTGTTATCAACGCCCTTGCTATCGATATCCTTTGTAACTGTCCTCCTGAAAATTCATTCGGGTACCTACCTTTTACTTCACTTATATCTAATCCCACTGCTTCTAGGGATTCTTCTACTACCCTACCTTTATGGTTCATACCATAATGTTTCTGTGTATCGTACAGATAACTGTCTACCTTCCTTAACGGATTGAATGTTTCAAATGGATTTTGAAATATCGATTGCACTTCTTTCATAAACCCTTTCTTATCTTTCCATTTCTTTAAATTCGATATATCTTCTCCTTTGTAATATACCTTACCTTCATTTGGTTCTAGAAATCCTAACAACATCTTTGAGACCGTGGATTTCCCACATCCACTTTCTCCTGCTAGTGTGAAGATTTCGTCCTTGTTCACATGAAAATTCACATCGTCTACTGCTACCAGTTTACTCCTTGCAAACCCTCCACCTACCACAAATATTTTCTGTAACTTTTCTGTTCTTATGAGTTCTTCTCTTGTATTACTCATTCTGCATCCGCTCCTTTGAATTCAAAAAACACGATACCTTGTGTGATGGTTTCATTTCTACTAAGGCTGGCCTTTCTTTCTTACATATATCCATTACATATGGACATCTCGGATGAAATGGACATCCTTGCGGTAAATTTGCAAGTGACGGTGGTGAACCTGGTGCACTTATCTTGTAACTTTTGTCTCCCATCTTCGGAAGTGATCCTATCAAAAACTGTGTGTATGGATGTAGCGGGTTTTCAAATAGTTCCTCTGTGTCTGCTTCTTCTACGAATATACCTGCATACATTATCAGCATCCTGTTAGATATGTTCGCATGGACCGCCATGTCGTGAGTTACTAGAATTATTGTGTTTTTTTGTAAGGTTTGTATATCTTTGAGAAGTTGTATCACAGCTCTTTGAGCTACTACATCTAACGCTGTTGTAGGTTCGTCTGCTAGAATTATTCGTGGATTTAATATCGTTGCTAACGCTATTGTTACCCTTTGTCTCATCCCTCCTGATAATTGGTGAGGATACGATTTTAACACCCTCATCGGTAACCCTAACGCATTCAAGTGTTTTCTTAACGGTTCTTCAAAATCTTTTTGTTCATCTTTTATCTTTTTATGCGCTGTTACAAAATCTTTGAATGATTCTTTCACTCGAATTATTGGATTTAACGCACTCATCGATCCTTGCGGTATGTATGAGATGTATTCCCATCTCAACTTTCTATATTCTTCTTCTTTCAATTTGGTTATATCAACGTATTTACCGTTGACTAAGTAGTATATTGTTCCTCCTACTATCCTTAATGGTGGTTCTGCTAATCCACATATCGTTTTTAGAAAGGTACTTTTTCCACATCCACTTTCTCCTGCTATACCGTAGATTTTGTCTTCTTCTATGTCTATACTCACATCGTTTACAGCTTTAACTTCTTTCTTTTCTGTTGGTGTTTCAAATATATAGTATGATTTCAAATTTTCTGTTTTTAGTATATTCAACAGTTTCACTCCTTCGCCTTACCAATTCTTTGTATTCTAGTTCGTGGATCGAGATATTCACTCAAACTTGTTGAGAGTAAATATAACGCTACAAACAGGAATACAGAGATTATTACCGGAGTTAGTATCCACCACCAGTACCCTAGTAGTATTGATTGGTAGTTAACCGCCCAATGTATCATCGTACCTATTGTTGGTATTTCTGTGTTTGATAGTCCTAGTATGGCTAGCGTTACTTCCATACCTGTTGCCCAGATCATGTTGTTTATTAACGTCGCAAATATTATCGGTATTATGAATGGAAAGTATTCTTTTACCACTAGACTGAACGTCTTTGTTCCTGATAGTATCGCAGTGTATGTGAATTCTCTTTCCCTTAAACTCAGTATCTGTGACCTTATCACCCTTGCATCCCATGCCCAGCCAAATAGACTGAGTACAATTCCTAAAGTTACCATGTTTAAATTTTCTCTTACAACTGACGCTATTAGTATCAGAATTGGTAACAGAGGCATAACTACAAAACTGTCGTTAATCGACATTAATACAGTATCTACTGTTCCTCCTTTGTATCCAGAAACTAATCCTACTATTATCGCTATAACTCTTGATATACCTGATGCTATTAGGGCTATTGTCAATGAGTTTCTTATCGCAAAGGTGGATTGCCAAAATAAGTCTTGGCCTTGTGATGTTGTTCCAAATATGTGTGGCCATGTTGGTGGCATGTCTCTAGGTACAACGTTCCATCTTAATGGATCGTATGGTGAAAAGAACGATAGTATCGCCATGAACGCAAGCACACATATCACTATGAACGCAAATCTGAATCTTCCATCTTTCATGAGTTCTTTGAAAGCTTCCATCATCATCACCTCATCTGTATCTTATTCTAGGATCAAATAGTGGGTATATGAGATCAATAATCAACGTGGCACCTGCTATTCCTACAACAGAGAGTGAAGTAACTCCCATGATTAGATTGTAATCTCCTGAGTTGATTGCTCCATACAATAGAGTCCCTAGCCCTGGGTATGAGAATACTATCTCTGTAATCAGTGCTCCCCCAAATATTTGACCAAGCGATAAGGCTAGTCCAGTTATTTGAGGTAATAATCCGTTTCTAATGACGTATTTAAAAGCTATGGTTGATTCTTTGAGCCCACCAGCTTTTGCATACATAACGTAATCTTCAGCTACTATGTTTGAGACTATGAGTTTCATTGTCATGAAATTTGCTGCTATACCTAAAATGACTAGTGACATAGCTGGTAAGAATGAGTGTATTAAAAGATCAGAGATAAATGGCCAGTTGAACCCTATCTTTCTTCCTACAGAGTATCCTCCTGCTGATGGGAATATGGGGATTAAATACGCAAATAGTATCAGTAGTAACAAAGCAAATATGTAGTACGGTATTGGTCGTAAAACCATAGATATGTTGTCTAAGGTTTTAGCCCATGTTTTGTTTTTGAAGTATCCTGCGAGTCCTCCAAGTAGATTACCTATTATCCAAGATATTATAGTTGTTGTTATTAGTAACCCAGCTGTCCACGGTAGAGAAATCATTATTAAGTCAATTACAGGTGTAGGAAATTGGAACAGTGAAGGACCAAAATCACCTTTAAATAGTCTTCCCCAAAAAGCGAAGTATTGTTGAAACATGTTTCCTTCTAGTCCATACATCTCAGTAAGAGATTTACGCATCGCATCAACAGCAGCAGGGTCTAGAAATGCACCTTGCGCTGTTATTCGACTGATAACTTGTTGTACAGGATCAACAGGAGTGAGTCTTGGTACAAAGAATACAATGGTTATACCAACAAATACAACCACTAAGAATTGTACTATTCTAGGAAGTAAGTATCGTTTTATGAATAGCAAGTATTACACCTCCGTTTTCATAAAAAGCCCCCCGAAGGGGGCGTGAATATTTTT
>JAKOZG010000009.1 GCA_029780115.1 Thermotogota bacterium | reverse complement strand
TATGTTTGCTAGTATCTGACTTATTTCTTCTGTCGCGTTTCTCGATTCTTCTGCTAACTTCCTTATCTCATCTGCTACTACCGCAAAGCCTCTTCCTGCTTCTCCAGCCCTCGCAGCTTCTATCGCCGCGTTTAACGCTAACAAGTTCGTTTGTTCAGTTATTGAGTTTATCGTTTCTACTATGCTTTGGACATCTTTCGCGTTCGTCGCTAGTTGGGTCACTTCTTTTTGGCTTTCTTTTGTCCTTTCTACCGCTTCTTTTACTATCTCACTTATGCTTATTATTGTTTGACTTCCTTCTTGCGCTGCCTTGTTTGTCTTTTCTGCTTCTTCACTTAACCTTTGGGCATCTCGAGATACTCCTTGTGCTGCCCTTGCTACTTCGTCTACTCCTGAGGTTACTTCTTCTACATTTCCTGCTGTCTCTTCTGCATAGGTCTGTATCGTATCCATCTGTCGTTTTAATTCTTCTGAGTTTTCTCTACTTTCTTGAGAGGTTTTAGTTAAATTAACTGATGATTTTTGTACTTTGTTTGAGGCTTGCCTTATCGAGCCCATTGAGTTCCTTAGTTCTTTACTCATCTCTGATAGAGATAATGCCATCTGTCCTATTTCGTCTTTACTCTTCACTTGAAAGTATACTGTTAAATCTCCTTCTTTGAATTTTTTTATCTTGTTTATTAATTCAAGTAATTGTTTGGTTATACTTCGTATTAGATATATGACCATAATTATTGCAAATACAAAGGCTAATAACGTTAATATTATTGTTAGTAGAATAGATTTGTTGTTTTTTTCAATGAGTTGGGGACCAAGTGTGTCTTGTTGTTCTTTTAATTGAGCCCTTTGGTCTTCTAACAGGTTTAGTATTTCAACCCTTAATTGTTCCATTTCTTGGATTATTGGTTCCTGGGATTCGATTGTTGTAACTAACTCTTTAAACTCGCTTTCCAAATTTTCTATACTATCCATTAATTGGAAAAAGGCATCTCTGAGTTCATCATTTGTTAATCCAAACTCCACAAACGCCAAATTATTTTTAAAGTTTGAAAAGATATTCAATACACTAGTTTTGTCACTAGATGACTTGGTTGAAAAATAATTTTTAACAGCCTCGTTTATGGTATTTACAGTCTCAATAGGATTTTGTGGAAGCAATGAAAATGCTAATACACTGTATTTTTTACATAGGCTATCAAAACTTGATAGCTCTTCTTTAATCATTTCCGCCTTGTGGTTAAAATCGTGTAGGAGTTTATTAGCCTTATTATACAATTCAACAATTCTATCGAAATCGTTGTCATATTTACTAATTAATTCTTTAACAATAATTATATCAGTGGTTTCTACTGAGCTTTCACTTAATTTATCTATATATTCGCCAATAAAAGATAAATTCTTTTTAAAAGACTCTTCAAAGCTCTTTTCATAAACTACAAGATAATCTTTAAAGTCAAGGGATGCTTCAAGAAATGTTGTTTCTACTTGTGTAAAATTGTTTACATCATCAGATAACTTTTTATACGTTTCAAGCCCGTTATTGGAATTGTTAAGGGAAATAATATTAAAAACAATGGATAATCCAAATAATATAAATATTATCACAATAATATTTATTATTCTTCTACTAACTGATCTATTCTTCATATAACCGGCCCCCTAATTTTGTATTTTGTGCATTCCTTAAGGTATTTCTAGAAGTGCAAACTCTACAAAAATGAAAAGATAAAAACTAGTTTTTTCTAACTATAATCTTTAAAAAAGCGGTAGCAGGAGGGCTTGTCCCGAGAAAGACTGCGCCCTAACCCTGCTTTCAAAACAAAATCAAAATCTTCTTCTATATTTATATGTTATAAAAAATCAAAAGCACTTTTTACAACTACTTCTCCTTCTACATTCTTTAACATCTTTGTTTTTCCAGGAAATAGTGAAAAGAAATTATCTCCAGCGTAATTTTCTCCATCAACTCTCACATTCACGCCAATTGCAGGTTTTTGACATTTCAATATTAAATTTTTATCTTCAAGTTTATGAGTTATATGTGGATTATCTAACTTGTTGATTCTTAAATCTGCAAAGATGTCATGATTTTCAATGACGTCATCATCTTTCTTAACAGCAATATAGCCTACAGATTTGCTTAAAATATCTTCTTTTACATGAATTCTATCAATGATTGTTACAGAATCATCTGGGATTTTTAAATCAGTATATGTTTTTTTCAACAAAAGTTCACCATTGATGTTCCAAAGTTCAAATTCTAAGTTGATTTCATCAATATAATCTCCATCGTTTACAACTGAAATACAGATTTCTCCACCTTTATTTTTGGCTATAGGCAATAGTTTATTAAAAAAACGTCTTGTATAAAAATAGAGGGCTTTAGGTCTTTTAAAATAATCTATGCACGACCAACTAAAAACAGGCCAAGAATCATTTATTTGCCAATAAAGTGTGCCGGCAGTTTTGTATTTGCGGCTTCTCCAATGTTCTACACCAGTTTTGATAGCTTCTGCTTGGTTTAATTGTGTAAGATACACGATAGAATCAAATTCACTCACTAAACCATAATGTGCATTAATGAACTTTAATAATCGCTCGGTTCCTTCGATTTGTTTGTTATGATTTAACATAACGTCTGAAAAGATCTCTTTTTCGTCCTCTTTAGCAAAAAACTCTATAGTATTAGGATCTGGTGCTGCTTGAAACCCAAATTCACTGACAAATTTCGAATTATCTTTTGTATAATATTTAAAGTCTTGCCAGCCAGACCAAATTTCCCAAACGTGCCTATCCCCAGCTTCAGGAGAGTTTGCTCTAGATCCTCCATAAGGACTTGACGGCCAATACAACCTTGTAGGATCTTCTTGAGCACAAATCTTTGGGAAATCCTCAAGGTATAGTCTATTCCCTAGATTTTTTCCGTCTACTTTTATCTTGTAATCCCACTCTTCAAAACCCCAGTTGTTCTCGTTATTTCCACACCAAATAGCTATACTAGGATGATGTCTCAATTTTATTACATTATGTCTTGCTTCTTCATTGGCAAGTTTTCTAAACCAATCGATATGATCAGGATACTCAGCACACGAAAACATAAAATCTTGCCAAACAAGAATTCCTAGTTCGTCACATGTTTCATAAAAAGCCGGATCTTCGTACAACCCCCCTCCCCATACCCTTAACATATTCATGTTCGAATCTTTTGCCATCATCAATAATCGTTGATAATCCTCTTTTTTAAGCCAACTTAGAATGTTATCCGCAGGTATCCAATTTGCTCCTTTAGCAAATAGCTTTTTCCCGTTTATTTCAAATATAAAACTTTCGCCTTCTCCATCGTTTTCTCTTAAAACTCGGACAGTTCTAAAACCCACTTTCTTTTTCTCTGAATAAACTTCCTCTCCCGATTTCTTTAACTTAAATTCAATATTATACAAATAACTTTCGCCTAAATCATGTGGATACCATAGTTTTAAATTCTTAACTTCTTTTCTCCCGTCAAAACCAAATCTTTCTAAATAATTTTTAACTGGTAATGTAATTACTAAATCGCTATTCAACAAAATATCCACGTTGTATTTATCAATTTCTTCATCATGTAAATCCACGTATCCAGTAAAAATAACTTCTCCATTTAAATCTTCTATATACGCATAACTGCCATAAATCCTGGCATCTTTAAAACAATCAATATAAATATTCCTATATATCCCGCTTGTAGCTATCCTTGCACCCCAATCCCAGCCATATGAATACTGAGCCTTTCTTATGTACACTCTTGCCGTTTCCTCACCAGCATGTAATTTGCCATAATTTCTTTCTAGGGCCTTTGGGATCTTAATGGGAGAATTAATTTCAACTCTTATAGTATTTTCACCCGCTCTTAAGCACTCTTTTACATCGAATCTATACTCAATAAACATATTTTCAGTTTTTCCCACAAATTTATCGTTTATGTAAACACTAGAAAGGGTATCGACTCCTGCTAAAACTAATTCATAACGTAAATCTAGATTTAAATTTTCTATAAAAAATGTTCGTTCGTAAGTCCAATCCTTCTCTTCTAATCTTTTAAAATGCTTTTCATTTGTACCAATATATGGATGAGGCATTAATTCTAAATCTACTAGATCTCCTTGAACAGTGCCTGGAACATTTCCACTAAATTCAAATTCGTGTTCATTATCAAAAACTTTCCATTTACCATTTAGATTTATTTGCAAAGTCATCTCTCCTCTTTATTTAACTTTTCTAGAAGCTGTTCAAGCATGTCGTCTGTAAAATATCCTCTACCAAAGTTTACTAAACCTCTTAAAGGCAAATATCTCATCATCGACAAGATTAATTCTTGATCTCTATGTTCGTCTTCTTGAAAAATTCCTCCTATCTCATTTATCTTTTCCATTAATTCCTTTAATACTTGAGAAGCATTTGGATCTTCCATCAAATCTTCTATTGTTGAATTTCTATCGTATTTTTTCTTAATAGTAACTGTTGAATTCACTTTAACTGTTTCTTTTAATTCTATCTCTTTTGATGATTTGCCTACTAGTATCTCAAACTCTCCACTTTCTACATACCAGTCTCTTATCTCTGTGTTGTAATATGCAAATGACCTTTTATCTAGTTTAAACGTTACTGTCTTTTCTTCTCCTGGTGCGAGTTCTATCTTTTCAAATCCTTTTAACTCTTTTTCTGGCCTGTTTACTTTACTTTCTACATCCCTTACATACAGTTGTACTATCTCTTTTCCTTTTACTTTTCCTGTGTTTTTTACCTTCACTTTTACTTCTATCGTTTCTTTGTCTGTTATTTCTTTTTTGTCTACTATTATATCTGTATATTCAAATGTTGTATAGCTTAGTCCATATCCAAATGGGAATAGTGGTTCTATCTCTTTTTTGTCGTAGTATCTGTAGCCTACAAATACTCCTTCTCTGTAATCTACTTTGTTTCCTTCTCCTGGAAAGTTTAGGTACGATGGGTTATGACTTAGTTTTTTGGGGAAGGTTTCTGCTAGTTTTCCGCTTGGGTTTACTTCTCCAAAGAGTATGTCTGCTACAGCTCCTCCTCCTGCTTGACCTCCTAGGTAACTTTCTAGTAGTCCTTTGACTTTATCTATCCACGGTATTTCTACTGGTGATCCATTGCTTAATACTACTACCGTGTTTGGTTGTACTTTACTTATTTCTTCTATTAGTTTGTTGTGGTTTTCTGGCATTTTCATGTGTTTTCTATCGTATCCTTCTGATTCGTATCTGTCTGGTAATCCTGCAAAGATTATCGCTACATTTGATTTTTTCGCTGCTTCTTTTGCTTTGTCTATTAGTTCTTGGTTCATTTCATCGTTGTCTAGGTTGTATCCTTCTTCGTAGATGATTTTTGCTTTTCCTTGAACTAGCTTTTCTATCTCTTCTAGGGCGTTATCTAGTTTTGTTGGGTTGACGTGTGAGCTTCCTCCTCCTTGGTATCTTGGCTTTTTCGCA
>JAKOZG010000022.1 GCA_029780115.1 Thermotogota bacterium | reverse complement strand
GCCCTCGCAGCTTCTATCGCCGCGTTTAACGCTAACAAGTTCGTTTGTTCAGTTATTGAGTTTATCGTTTCTACTATGCTTTGGACATCTTTCGCATTCGTCGCTAGTTGGGTCACTTCTTTTTGGCTTTCTTTTGTCCTTTCTACCGCTTCTTTTACTATCTCACTTATGCTTATTATTGTTTGACTTCCTTCTTGCGCTGCCTTATTTGTCTTTTCTGCTTCTTCACTTAACCTTTGGGCATCTCGAGATACTCCTTGTGCTGCTCTTGCTACTTCATCTACTCCTGAGGTTACTTCTTCTACATTTCCTGCTGTCTCTTCTGCATAGGTCTGTATCGTATCCATTTGTCGTTTTAATTCTTCTGAGTTTTCTCTGCTTGCTTGCGAGGTTTTAGTTAAATTAACTGATGATTCTTGTACTTTGTTTGAAGCTTGCCTTATCGAGCCCATTGAGTTCCTTAGTTCTTTACTCATCTCTGATAGAGCTAATGCCATCTGTCCTATTTCGTCTTTACTCTTCACTTGAAAGTCTACTGTTAAATCTCCTTCTTTGAATTGGTTTATCTTGTTTCTTAATTCAAGTAATGGTTTGGTTATACTTCGTATTAGATATATGACCATGATTATTGCAACTACAAAGGCTAATACCGTTAATATTATTGTTAGTAGAATGGATCTGTTGTTTTCTTTTATTAGTTGAGACCCTAGTGTGTCTTGTTGTTCTTTTAGCTGAGCCCTTTGGTCTTCTAAAAGACTTAGTATCTCAACTCTTAATTGTTCCATTTCTTGGATTATTGGTTCTTGGGATTCGATTGCCTGAACAATATTTTCGAAAGTTGCTTTGAACTGAGCAACAAGTTCTTGAATTTCTGCAAACTTTTCCCTTAAATCATCTATTGATATTCCGTATTGCATGGTCAATAAATATGAATCTAACTGATTGAAAGCTGCCAAAACAGAATTTTTATCCCCTTGAGATTTTGATTTAAAGTATGTAGATGAAACTTCAACAAGACTGTCTAAACTTTGAAGAAAACTATCAGAATAAAATACTAAAGTCGATACAAAATTTTTCTGTGCTAACTCCTTAAAGTTAATTATAGATTGTGATAATTCATCATGTATATTCTTAAAATCTTGACTAATTAATCTTTCCTTTTCGCTATTTAGTTGAATTATACGATTAAAATTATTCTCATAATCATTTATCTTATCGGTTAAACTTTCAAGGCCATTGGTTCCCTCAATCTCAGTTGAAGTAGAAATAGCATCTTGTACATAAGAAATACTTGTAAGAAAGTTCTCTGCTATTTGTTCATCATAATTTACAACATAATCTTTTAAAGCAAGTGAAGCGTTAAAAAAGTGGATTTCTACTTGTGAGATAACGTCAGTTCGATCTGACAAAACAGTATAGCTTTCTAATCCATCATTTGATTTAATTAAGGAAAAGATATTAAAAATAACTGTTACAGCAAAAAAAGCCAGCATTACAAAAATGATTAAAAAGATTCTTCCTCTAATACTCTTTGAAGACATAACGTAATACCCCCTTTAGTTTTTGAATTTTTATTTTAATACAGTTTTTAATTACATTGTTCTATAATGTATTATAATATATTTAAGATAAAAACCACAAAGAAGAATTAGTTAGTTAAGGCGAATCATTTCACCTTACTACCCAAAATTGAAGGAGGTAAGAAATTTTGCAAGGAACTATAAAAATCTTAGGTGTACAAAAAGAAAAACAGCTCTATTTAGCTAATTTAGAAGATTCTCCTTTTTATCCAGATGGAAAAGGCGGGCAACTTGGAGATAGAGGGTATATAGGAGACGCAAAAATAATAGAGGTACGTGAAGATGCTGTTTTGTTGGACAAAGAAATAAGTGAGGGAGAACATATTTTTGAGATAGATGAAGAAAGAAGATTTGAGATATCTCAGCAGCACACTGCTCAACATATTCTATCCGCCGCCTTCGAAAAAATAGCTCATTTAAAAACAGTTGGCTTCAAGATGGGAGAAGAACATTCAACCATAGATTTAAATAGTTCTGAATTTAGCGAAGAAATATATACTGAAGTAGAAAGTCTTTCAAATAAAATAATTTCAGATTGCATCGATGTAGAAGAAATAACTGTAAACAAAGATGAAGTTGATCATTTTACTTTACGGAAACCTTTAAGTGAAAAGATCGAGGGGCCTGTAAGAATTATAAAAATTGGAGAATTTGATGAGTCGGCGTGCGGAGGCTTTCATGTTAAGAACACAGGTAATATTAATTTAGTAAAGATCATCCATACAGAAAAAGTTAAAGGAAATTTGACAAGAGTTTATTTTATTGCAGGAAAAAGAGCTTTAAGAGATTACTCACTGAAACATAGTCTTCTAGAAAACCTTTCTTTAAAACTTACCTCTGGTATTTCTCAATTGGAGGAAAGGATAGAAGCGCTAATTCAAGAAAATAAAGAAACTAAAAACAAAGTTAAAAAGATATGTGAATACGCAACTCCTTTTGTTGTTGGTGAAATCATTAAAAATCCTATAATTATTCAAGATTACAGGATAATTTATTATAAAAAAGAAAACGAAATTGCTGACTTTATTAATAGTTTTATTGATTTAAACGAGTACACTTTAATAGTTGAAGATGAGGAAAACAGTACTTTTATGATGTTTTCAACAAGAATAAACTGTAAAAAATTTATAAATAAATTAAAGGAAAAATACGAAATAAAAGGTGGAGGAAGTGACGTTAGAGGAAACATTAAAGGGCAGATAACTCTCAATCAAATAATTGATAATTTAAAAGACTATTTAAAATGATTCTGCGGGTGTTTTGGAGTGTAGTAATATCTTGCTTGTCAACCACCCACCACTTAAAGAAGTGGGGGCTTGTAAAAGCTCTAGTTGACTAGCCTAAGTCTTAACTGACTACGTTGGGATGGTCATGATACCTTAGTGTACTCCTCTAGCACTATGCTCTATCGTCGGTGGTTAAAAGTTCTAAGGGGTAGGAACGGTGCTGCTGACATGACAAGCCATTTCAACATTGGCGAAGAGGCACTAACCCTTTTTTAAAAAGGAGGTACGAACCTTGAGAGTGTTCGTATTAAATATGCGTGGCAAACCACTTATGCCATGTAAACCACGAAAAGCAAGATT
The DNA here is from genome assembly GCA_029780115.1 of Thermotogota bacterium. Taxonomy (GTDB): domain Bacteria; phylum Thermotogota; class Thermotogae; order Petrotogales; family Petrotogaceae; genus Defluviitoga. The sequence goes on along the minus strand of JAKOZG010000022.1, from coordinate 38,751 downwards.
GTTATTGAAACAAGGTAAAGCCAAAGTTGTCAAACGAGATCCATTTACTATCCAATTGACAATTGCCACTGGGGAAGCAAAACAAGATATTTCTCTTGGTGTGGATTCAGGTAGTAAATATATTGGTATATCTGCAACTACCAAAAAACATGTTTTGTTTGAAGCAGAAGTTGAACTCAGAAATGATATTGTAAAACTTTTAGCTGATAGGAGACAATATCGTCGAAGTAGGCGTTATCGCAAAACGCGATATCGTCAAGCAAGGTTTTTGAATCGTAAAAAACCTGAAGGTTGGTTAGCTCCGAGTATACAACACAAAATAAATAGTCATATCAAAATAATAGATATGCTAACCAAGTTATTACCAATAACCGATATCACAATTGAGGTTGCAAGTTTTGATATCCAAAAAATCAAGAACCCAGATATTCAAGACAAAGAATATCAACAAGGTGATCAGTTAGGCTTTTACAATGTAAGAGAATATGTTCTGTGGCGGGATAATTACCAATGTCAAGGTAGAAAAGGATGTAAAAACAAAATACTGAACGTTCACCACATCGAGTCTCGCAAGACAGGTGGCAATTCTCCAAACAACCTTATAACACTTTGTGAAACGTGCCATAATGATTATCATGCAGGTAAATTAAAGTTGAACTTAAAACGTGGCCAAATGTTTAAAGATGCAACATTTATGGGCGTTATGCGATGGGCAACTTATAATGCACTCAAAGAGTTATATCCAAATGTTAAATTGACATATGAATATATAACCAAACACAAGAGAATCAAATATGGTCTTGAAAAATCTCATAGAATGGATGCTCGATGTATTAGTGGTAATCCTTTGGCGAAACCATTAGATACCTATTATTATTTCAAATGTGTTCGCAAACAAAATCGTCAGCTACACAAAGCCACTCCATCTAAAGGCGGTGTTCGTAAAAATAATAAAGCTCCAAGATATCTACATGGTTTTCAACTATTTGACAAAGTATCTTACCAAAATCAAGAATGTTTTATATTTGGTAGACGAACTAGTGGTTATTTTGATTTACGGAAATTAGATGGGACAAAAGTTACTGCATCAGCTAGTGTCAAGAAATTGAAATTGATTGAAAGAGCAAATACATTATTATGTGAAAGGAGGGAAGGCAATTCCTCCCCTGCTTACACTATCGTTTAGAAGCAGGGGTCTCCTTGCCAAATTTATGAACTTGAAAAATATACTTGAATTCTAAAATCGAGCTTTTATTTTAGATCACTCCAAAGCACCCATATTTTTTATTTTTCCCAATTTTTTACTCTTTCTACAGCTTTCTTCCAACCTGAATACAAAGTTCCCCTTTCTTTTTCTGACATATTGGGTTGAAAACATTTTTCACACTTCCAAATCTTTTTCAACTCTTCTTTGTCTTTCCAATATCCAATCGCTAGTCCCGCCAAAAATGCTGCACCTAATGCCGTTGTCTCAACAATCAATGGCCTTTCTACTTCGATTACTAATATGTCGGCTTGAAATTGCATAAGAAAATTGTTTTCTGATGCCCCTCCGTCTGCTCTAAGCTTTCTTAATGAAAGATCGGAATCTTTTTCCATTGCTTCCAACACATCTTTTGTGCTATAAGCAATAGATTCTAGGGTAGCTCGTACTATGTGTTCTTTTTTTGAGCCCCTTGTTAAACCAAATATTGCTCCCCTCGCATACATATCCCAATGCGGAGCCCCTAGACCAGTAAAAGCTGGAACAAAATAAACTCCCCCGTTGTCTTCTACCTTAGTAGCAAAATATTCTGAATCGGCAGATGAATCGATCAATCTCAACTGATCTCTCAACCATTGAACAGCTGCACCTGCAACAAATACAGAACCTTCTAGGGCATATTCAACTTTTCCGTTCAATCCCCAAGCTATTGTAGTTAATAATCCACTTTTTGATTTAACTGGAATTTCAGCAGTATTTAGTAACATAAAACATCCTGTACCATATGTATTTTTGGCCATACCTTTTTCGAAACATAATTGTCCAAAGGTAGCAGCTTGCTGGTCTCCAGCAATTCCACTTATTGGAACATTTGCTCCAAAAACACTGGCATCTGTATAACCATAGATTTCACTTGACTCTTTTACTTCAGGTAGTAAAGATTTTGGAATATTTAATATCTTTAGTAAATCATCGTCCCATTTTAAATCGAAGATGTTGTATATCATAGTTCTTGATGCATTACTATAATCTGTTACATGTACTCTTCCTCTTGTGAGTTTCCAAATTAACCATGAATCAACGGTCCCAAATTTTAATTCTCCTTTTTCAGCTCTCTTTCTAACTCCCTCTACATTATCTAAAATCCATTTTATTTTAGTACCAGAAAAATATGCGTCTATCAATAAACCCGTTTTACTTCTGATCAATTCTTCATAGCCTTTTCCCCTTAACTCATCGCAAATTGATGAAGTCCTTCTATCTTGCCACACTATTGCATTGTAAACCGGCTCACCCGTTTTAGCATCCCAAATAATTGTTGTCTCTCTTTGATTAGTTATTCCTATCGCTGCTATCTGTTCGGGTTGTATATTAGAAACGCCTAAAACATTTGCGATTACTCCTATAGTTGTTCCCCAAATTTCATCAGGGTTATGTTCTACCCAGCCAGGCTTTGGATAAAGCTGAGAAAATTCTCGTTGTGATGAGTTTACTATATTTCCTTCATGATCAAAAATCATTGCTCTAGAACTTGTTGTACCTTGATCTATTGCTAAGATATATTTTCTCAATTTTTTAACCTCCTTACCTAAAAATGTGTCATTCCTTTTATAACTAATCTTTTTAAAACTTTCTATAGTTTAAAAATCCATATTATTAGAAAAGATATCAATCCTGAAGCAAGTGGTGTTCCTATCCAACCAAATACTATTTTTAGTATCAATTTATAATCAAAAGTCTTGGTTCCAGTTGCCAGACCTACCCCTATAATTGATCCAATAATAGCCTGAGTGGCGCTAACAGGGATACCTATAAGAGAAAATATCCATAATGATATGGAAACTCCAAAAATGGATATAGCAGATGAAAAGTGGTCCATTTCCAAAATTCCTTTCCCCACTGTGTGCAAAACTTTCTGATTTGTTGTCAGTATGCCAACAGCTATAGCAATTCCACCTATCATAGTTAAAATCGTTGGAGTGAACAAAATATCAGCAAATACTCCTGTTACATTAGCAACATTGTTTGCTCCCAAAGAATACGAACTATAGATGATTACAATCCATGTAAGAATTTTTATAAATCTATCTTGACCAGCTATAGTTAAAAACTTTCTAAACAATAAAGAAAGTGCATTATACAAAACAAAAGAAAAAAACATTGCGCCAACAGGGGTTAATAACCAAGATACTAAAATTCCTACTAACAACCCAAGATTCACTTCGCCTTTTAAAATGGTTGCACCAATTAGGGAACCTACAACAGCTTGGGTAGCTGATGCAGGAAGTGCAAACAAAGTCATTAAAAACATGGATAAAAACGCACAAAAAAGCGATAAGGAGAGGAATCTAATGTCTAGATTGGTTAACTGACTTAAAGTTTTTAAACCAGCTTTTCCTCCAACAACAGCTCCTAAAAAAACGAAAATCGCTGAAACTATTCTTACTTTTTTGTAAGAAACAAGTCCCGAAACAACTGGGGGTCCAAATATATGACAAGCATTGTTAGTCCCCAACGACCAACCTAGCAAAAGAGAAGGTAAAATATAAAAAAAGATCATATAGGAAGGTTCCTCCCTCAAGAAGCATTCAAAATATTAATAAAAAAAGCCCATTTTTGCTATCTTATCTAGCAAATATAGGCTTTTCTCTTAATCACCAGCCAAAATTTTATAGTTTTATAATATAATTTAAGCGTTTAAACTATAAATATTTTATCATTTATGATTAACATTTGTCAAAGTTAAATAAATTCATTTATAGTGAAAATAAAAGGATTAAAAGGCTTTATTTAGTAATTTTAAAGTTTCTTACACGTTTTCTTTTTTTGTGGAAAAGTGGTATAATTACATCGTGTGTAAAAAATTCAAAATTATTTGTTCAGCACTCAGAAAAATTTTACAACTAGCTACGGCATTAAATCAGCAAAAGAAGTTCGATTTTTTAAAACAGGCGTTCACGTTTTAGGGTTACGTGATGATGGAATTGGCTTACCTTCAAAAGAATTAATAAAAAAGGATTTTTTTCTGTTTAAAAAAAGAAATGTTAATTTAATATCGATAATTTTAGCTATTTAAAATTATTCTTTAAGATTATTTAAAGCTTCCTTAGATAGTACATAAGAAAATTAATGTTAAATATCAGGTTTTATCTGATACAAAATTTTTTATTATGTGATATAATGATTTGATTGCTTATTATACTTTTTCTAGGAAGGGGGAATTTAGCTTGAATCAGTGTTGTTCTAAAAAAGGCTATTTTGCGATCTTTTTTTACCTCATCTTGCTAGTATCTTCTTTTGCAAGTTATTCAGTTATAACTCATACAGTTCAGCAAAACGAAACTCTTTTCAGTATTTCTATCAAATATAACGTATCTATTTCTACTATTTTCGATTGGAATCCAGGAATTTCACCTAATACTTTAAAAATAGGTCAATCATTGAAAATACCTCAACCAGATGGTTATCTATATGAAGTTAAAAAAGGTGACACCCTTTCATCTGTTGCAAAATTATTTTTTGCCGATGTTGAAGACATAAAAAAGGCTAATGACCTTTCTTCTAGCACTATTGTTATTGGTCAAAAGATTTTCGTCCCTAGTAAAATAATTGGAAAAGGTTTCAACAATGAAAAAAGTATCATTTGGCCAACTTACGGAACTCTTTCGTCTTTATATGGCTATAGAATTCATCCTATAACAGGCGAAAGGATCCTTCATAAAGGTGTAGATATAGCAGCTCCCATAGGAACACCCGTATTTTCTGCAGAAGACGGCGTGGTTGATTATGTGGGAGAAAATAACGGTTACGGCTTGATGATTCAAATAAACTCTGGTAAAGATTCATATATTTATGGACATTTATCTCAAATCAATGTTTACAGTGGACAGTACGTTAAAAAGGGTCAATTGATTGGGAGAGTGGGTAATACTGGAGTTAGCACAGGGCCTCATTTACATTTTGAAGTACAAAAAGGCAGCAAACTTTATGATCCACTGGTTCTTCTTCCATCTCGTAGCAACATTTACGTTTTGGACGAAAGAGAAAGCACCTACGGTGTCGGAGGAGAATAATTTAATTATTTAAATTTTTATTCAACACTATCCTATTCCACGTTTTATACGTTTGTTCTAAAATATATCTCTCTTTTTCTATAGCATAATGAATTTTATTTTCAATAGCAATTTTGTAACCTAAATCTAAAGATCTTAAAGATTCTTCTCTTAGTTTTTTCACCCCTTTATATTCCCTGTCATCTCCTGCGGAATCGGAGATGACAAGGATTTTTCCAATTTGACCCATGTATTCATAGCCGCTCGTATGATAATATACAGCTTCATAAATTTCTTCATCTATTTTATACTTCCGCTTCAAAAATTCTGCACTGATCATACCGTGTAAAAGTATTGGAGCAGACATTTCAAATTCAGTTATAGGAATACTGTAGATTTTTGCTATAGTGATGAGTTTGGAAGGTTCAACTTCACGAAACAAATCATGACCAAGTGCTGCTATTCTTACTCTTTCTTGAGAAACTTTATGTATCCTTGCCAAACGTTGAGAAAAATATACCACATTATATACATGATTTAACCTATCTGTAGATTTTATCATTATTTTTAAATACTGTTCTAAATTTGATATAATTTCTTTCGTATTCAAAATCTAGCCTCCTGGTAGCAGGACTATCGCTCTGAAACAAACACAATATATTAAAAACCCGTTAATTTTAAAGCCTTAAAAACACTATACGGAGGAGTGCTTTATTTTATATAAATGTCTTCATAATTTAGACTACACTAATTGCATCTCCTGAATAACTTTTGTAAAATGAAAGTTAAACTCAAAAAATAATATAATCTTCTCCTTCTACTTCTAAGCCAAGCATTGTCTCTATATCTTTTTCTATTTGTTCTATCAGATCCAGTAGGTAATCTTTATTTTTACTTAAAGAAGCAATATATATTTCAAGGTGATTCTTCGAATCGTTGTAGTTCCCTTCTATAATTGAAATATTATATTTTTTTTGTAGTTTATTTGTTAAGTTTTTTACTATAGACCTTTTGTCTTTCAAGGAATTCATACCAAAAAGCCTTATCTTCAATTTTAATTTTAGACAAAACATGTTTACTGTCTCACCATCTTTTGTATTCTATTTTATTTAAAAGATATTCTTCAAATCTAGCCATAAGAAATAATAAGTCAGATAATCTGTTAATATATTTTTTTATTATTGGAGAAACTGGTTCCTTTTTATCTAAAGAAATAATTCTACGTTCAGCTCTTCGTGCAACTGTCCTGCATATTTCTAGTTTTGATGATTGAATTGTGCTACCAGGAACTACAAAACCTTTTAGTTTTACTCTCTTCTCAAATTGTTCAACATAATTAGTAATTCTTTCTACATCTGCTTCTTCTATTGGATGAGGATATTGCTTGTCTTTTGAAGCTAATTCTCCACCCAATCTGAACAGATCATTTTGTATCTCATTCAATATTTTTTTGACTTCTTGTGAATTTACGTAATGCTTTGCTTCAGAAATAAACGCATTTAATTCATCTATAGTTCCATAAGACTCAACTCTGAGGTCATCTTTAGATATTCGTTCGCCACTCCAAAGGAAAGTTTCTCCGTTATCGCCTGTTTTTGTAGATATTGACATGTTTTATTGACCTCCTTTTTTCAATATCTATAGCTACTTTAAAAATTCTAAAACTTACGTTTATTAATATTTTAAATTTGAATTTTTTTAAAAAAATCTCTTTCTAAAAACACTCATGTAGAGTATTTCTAAAGCTTAAAATTAAAAAGTTTCCAAATCTTGTAAGGCTAATTACCATTTCTTACTAACTATTAACTTAGAAAAAAAGGGAAAGATATGCTAAAAAGCATATCTCTATATAAAAAGATTTCTTGCGATTGTTTTTTCTTTTTAATTATTTACCTTGAGCTTCCTCTTCTCTTCTTCTTTCCTCGATAATTCTATTTTGTATATCAGGGCTTACTTCAGCATAATGTGAAAGTTTCATGTTAAAATATCCCTTACCTGATGAAATTGAACTCAATCTTGGTGAAAAGTCTAACATTTCTGCTAAAGGAACCTCTGCCATTATTTTATCGTATCCTTTTCCTACGGATTCCATACCCATAGGTCTTCCTCTTCTTGCAGTTATCTCACCAATAACGTCTCCTGTGTATTGATTTGGAACAAAAATTTCTACATACATTATAGGTTCCAAAATCACTGGAGAATCATTTTCCATAGCTATTTTAAAAGCGTTTCTAGCCGCAATTTGGAAAGATATATCCGAAGAATCAACTTCGTGATAAGAACCATCATATAGAATAACCCTTACATCGACAACAGGATAACCAGCCAAAACTCCTCTTTTCATTGCTTCTCTTATTCCTTTATCAACAGAAGGTATATAATTTTTAGGTATAACTCCACCAACAATTTTATCGACAAATTCATAACCTTGACCTCTTTCTAAGGGTTCTATTTCTATCTTAACATGACCGTATTGACCGTGACCTCCTGTTTGTTTTTTATGTTTATATTCAGCTTGTGATTTGCTTCTAATTGTTTCTTTGTAAGCGATCTTAGGTTTACCTACTTCAAAGTTTATCCCAAAAGTTTTCTTTAATTTTTCAATCATAATTTCCAAATGAACTGTACCCATGCCACTAATAACAGTTTCAGCAGTTTCTGGATCAAACTCCCACTTGAATGTCGGATCTGATTCGGCAAGCTTTGCTAAAGAATCTGTAATTTTGTCTATTTCATTCTTGGATTTTGGAGTTATTGCTTTTGAAATCATGGGTTCTGGAAATTCTGGTAGTTTTATCGTAAAGGGAATTTCGACAGAAGAAATAGTTTGATTAATCTTACTTGTCTTTAATTTAGGTATTACAACTATGTCACCAATATTGGCCTCTTCTATTTCTTCGTTTTTTTCATATTTGGGGATATATATATGAGAAATCTTCTCTTTAGTATTTTCTTCAACTATATAAATAGACGCTCCACTTTTTAACGAGCCCCTTAAAATCCTTATATAAGTCATTTTACCAACAAAAGGATCAACTTCATTTTTTACTATAAAACCCAAAAGAGATTCGTCATTTTCTAAGTCTATTTCTTGATTTTCGTTTGTATAGAATGTCCTTTCCACAGGAAGAGCCCCTATATCTTTTATATGAGACACCAGTCTATCTACTCCAATATTCTTAATAGCTGATCCAAAGAGCACGGGAGCAACTTCTTTGTTCACGTAAGCTTGATGAAAAGCTGATTTTATTTCGTCAGGAGTCAGTCCCTCTTCTCCTGTTTCAAAATATTTCTCCATTAATTCTTCACTGCTTACTACTATATCTTCAATAAGCTCAGAATGATATTCGGTAAAATAAGGTTCAACTTCTTGAGGTATAACTTGTTGTTTAGCTGGTTTGCTTTTAATGCTTGAATAAATGAATGTTTCTTTGGTTAGAAGATCAGTGACACCTTTGAAAGAGGATCCTTGACCAACTGGTAATTGTAGAGGAGCTATTTTAATGCTATCTCCAAAATTTTCTCTTAAATCTTGAATTATATTTTGAAAATCAACTCCATCTTTGTCCATTTGATTTACAAAAAACATGATAGGCTTGTCTAAATCTTGAGCCATATGCCATATTCTTTCTGTCGTAACTTCAACACCTGAAGAAGCATTAATAACAATTACAACATTATCTACAGCTGTTAAAGCTACTTGTATTTCGCCTATAAATTCGGCAGAACCCGGAGTATCAAAAAAATAAAACCTTGTATCATCGACATCGAGAGAAAAAATATGGTTGGAAAAGGTACCTTCTCTTTCTTTTTCTATTGGATCTCTATCCAAAAATCTTTGACCTATTCTGTCCGCAGTTGCGTAATTCATCAAAAGTGCATCAGTCATGACGGTTTTTCCGCACCAATGATGACCAAAAAGACCGACAATTCTTTTGTTGTTAGGATTATTAATGTTCATAGTATCCCTCCGTTTTATTATCTATTTTTCGTAAACACTTATTAACACAGGAATATAATCTCTTGTTTTCCCATTTTTATAGTTCTGTATATCTCCATTATAAAATACTATCGATGAACTTCCTCCATCTAGTAACATAGCTTTCTCATAGATCCCTAAATTGAGTAAAAACTTTCTTAATTCGTCGTATGTTAAGCCTGAATCCGGATTATCATATCCTTCAATAACCATAAATGTGATCATACCTTGTTGATCTATTGCAACTAAAGTTCTAGAAGTTTTTCCATACACTATACCATTGGAATAACTCCTTTTCTCACTCTCATACTGCTCCTGAGTGTAATTCGGATATAGTAGAATTGGGCCTCCTTCTAATAATAAGATGGGATTTCCAACTATGTTATCACTCTTTTTGAGCAGGAAATTAATCTTAGAACCAATAGACACGTTCTCTAAATACTTTTCATACTTCTTGTCAATTAGAATAAGCTTTTCCCCTTCTTTCGGAGTAGTTTTTTTCTTTGAAATTAGTTCGTTGTTTTTATTAAACAAAAGAAATACATAATTATCTTCGTTTTCTTCAATTTTTCCTTTGTATTCATACGTATATAGTTTCACATCGCCTTTCCAATTCGAATTAATTGATTTAACCCAAAAAAGGAGACCATTTATTTCCATTTGATATTCTAATTTTACGTAATCAATGTCTACCTCGTTTTTTTCGTTTATAATTAAAGCTGGCCTTGAGTAAGAACTCAAATGTAACAATTCCCCACCTGAAATGATGTTACCTACCGGCTCTAATGTTTGCGTATCGAAAAAAGAGGCATTGACAGAAAAGATAGGGTTTTTATTCTTCAAAAAAGTGCTTACATTCGAATAAGTACCTAAGTTGTTTAGATCGACTTTTAACTGGTATTTTTTTGGATCAACGCATAATTGATATACTTTAATTTGTTGACCATTGAATGTTTCTACTCTTTCTGAATAAGAAAGCCCTTCTTTTGATAATTTACTACTTGGTACCGGGGATAAAAGCGGGCTAGCTTCAATATCTTTGGTTTTTAATTTGACCTGTAGATCTTTTCCTTGGATATTAATATTATATTCAAAGTCACTTCTAAATCTGAGATAAAACGTATTATTTGAATAAGTGTAATCAGCATTCGCTGGAACAGTTGTTATCGGGCTAACCGGTTTTATGGTTAATAAATAGTCCCCCGCACTAGATATTTTAGTCAAAGTTATAGAGAAATCATCTAAATAACTATCCAAAGAAACCGATATTTCGTTTGTTGAAACTTTCAAGTTAGTTATTTGAGGTAAAGTAGAATAGAAAAATATATTCTCATAATTCTCGAAATAGTTTAACTTTAAAAAAGAAGCTAAAACATCTTGTCTTATATACACGTTACCGTTTGTAGTTACCACAGAATCATTGTATTTATCTATAAAATTGATCTTAGAATAAAAATCATTTAAACTAATCTCTAAAACATCTTTTTTATATATTACGTAAATGATTCTAGATGTTTTATTTATAACCATTGAATCATACTTCGACAGATCTTCAACGTTAATATAATAATTCGTTTGACTCTTTATGGCATCCATATGAACAGGAGATTTATTCTGAAAAATAAAAATTGCTTGTGCAGCAAAAGTATTTATAACCAATAATATAAAAAGAAATATCATGATAATTTTTTCCATTAATTCTCCTCCCACGCCACCTTTGATAATTAAAACTTCTCTCTAAAACTACTCCAGTACATCAAATATTATATCATTGCTGACATATGAAGGTATAACTTCTTGAATTAAATAAGCTTGATCTAATAGATCCAAGGCATATTCCACATTACTATTTTGAGAAATAAACAGTGTAGCTATTGTTTCATCTTTTTCTACTTTATCTCCCAATTTTTTAAATATCTTCAATCCAACAGATAAATCTATCGAGTCCTCTTTTTTCTCTCTTCCAGCACCTAAATACATGGACGCCATTCCAATTTTTTCCGTATCTATGTAATTGACATGACCTGAATTTTTCGCTTTGAAATCAACAGTATTCTTAGAGATACTTAAAACTTTTTCTGGATTATCTACAACTTTTTCATTTCCACCTTGAGCTTTTATCCATTCTTTCATTTTTTTTGCAACAACCCCGGCTTCTATGTTTTCAATTAACTTTTTCTTTGCTTCTTGATAGGATATTATACCAGCTAAATCTGCCATATGTGAAGAAATCTCTATACATAGCTCTGTAAAATCTTTTGGCCCTGTACCTTTAACAGTATTTACAGCTTCTAACACCTCTAGGGAATTTCCTACTGTCTCACCCAATGGTTGATGCATGTTAGTGATTAAGGCTTTTGCCTTTCGATTATGCCTTTTTGCAATGCTTAGCATAATTTTGGCAAGGTTTCTTCCATCTTCAATACTCTTCATAAACGCTCCAGATCCTACTTTTACATCTAATACGATTCCATCGCTTAACACAGCAAGTTTTTTACTCATTATACTAGAAGCAATTAACGAAAGTTCTTCAACTGTTGCAGTAGCATCCCGCAAAGCATACAACTTTTTATCTGCTGGTGCTATGTTGGCAGTCTGACCAGCTACCACTATTCCCACTTCATTAGCAATTTTATAAAACTCATCTACCTGTAGATCAGTTTTAAAACCTGGGATAGCTTCTAACTTATCTATCGTTCCACCTGTATGACCTAAAGACCTTCCTGAAAGTTTAGCAACTTTTAGGCCCAAAGAAGAAACCATTGGAGCTATTGCTATAGTAGTTTTATCTCCAACCCCGCCCGTGGAATGTTTGTCTATTTTTTCCCCTTCAATTTGAGAAAGATCTATTATGTCACCACTCTCTAGCATTATTTCAGCAAGATTATAACTCTCTTCCTCTTCCATATGTCTAAAAAATATTGCCATTAGCCAAGCCGCAACTTGATAGTCAGGTATTTCGCCTTTTAAATATCCTTCAATTAAAAATTGTATTTCCTCTCTAGAGTTCACTCCTCCATCTCTTTTTTTCTTTATAATATCATAAGCTCTCAATTTGTCATCTCCTTTTCGTACTTAGAATCAGAATGAACAGGAAAAATTACCCTAAACAACGTCCCATTATTTTCTTCACTATCCAAAAATATCCTAGCTCCGTGGTTATCCAATATGGTCTTTACTATATACAGACCTAATCCAAATCCCGGTACTTGTCTGGTTCTTGATTTATCAACTCTATAAAAAATATTAAATATCTTTTTTAATTCTTTGGATGGTATACCAATACCGGTATCCTCTACTTCAAATATCACTTCATTATTTTCTTTGTACAATCTTAGCCAAACTTTTTTTTCACCTTTTTCTTTTAAGGCAGTATATTTAAAAGCATTGTCTAAAATATTGTAGACAGCTTGCAATAATCTATCTTCATTACCAACGATGTATATATCGTCTTCAATTTCTCCAATAAATTCTATACCAGTTTTTTTTGCGACTATTTTAAAAAAGTCGCAGGCTTTTTTTACTGTATTTGAGAAGTTAATTACTTCAAATTTCTTTTCTTCTCCTACAGCTTTTTCTAATCTTTGAATATCTAAAAGATCGTTAAACATTCTAGTTAATCGGGCTGTTTCTTCTTCAATTTTCTTCAAGAATGAACGAGTTTTCGCATCTAATCCTTTTTCATTCAATAAAATTTCTAAATATCCATTAATTACCGAAAGAGGTGTCCTCATTTCATGAGACATTATTGTCAAAAATTCTTTCCTAAGATTTTCTAAATTAATTTCTTTAGTTATATCAGTTAATATTATAACGCGATAATTCTCCACGTTGATCGATTTTACTTTACAATTAAAATATCTTTTTTCTGGATAGTAAAACAGAATCTCTTTTTCTAGGTCTACACCTTTTTTAAAACTTTGAATTACTAAATCTACCAAATCATGATTATCAACTACTGCTGTCAAAGACCGACCAACAAAATCTTCACTATTAAAAAGATATTTTGCAACATTGTTTGCAAAATCTATCCTTGCTATATCAGGGCCCTTGGAAGAGACTAGTATTACCCCTTCAGAGAGTGCGTCAAGAATGGAAAAAATGTTCCTTCTTTTATACTTTTCTAATTTATATTTTTCTTCTAAGTTTTTTATATAATGATTCAACTGGTGCAATAAAAAGTCGTCCAAAGGATTATTTATATTTATTTTTAAAATTTTTGCAATTTCATCTTTAAACTTTTTGTATGATTTCTCTAAATTTCTTTTTTTAAAATAAAGATATAAAGTTATAACATTTAGAACACTAAGCACAACTATAACGACTACGTATGCTTTTGCCAATCTTGCTCACCTGACTTGTCTTGAAAATTAGAAAAAAGAAGAAAGACTCACAAAAATAAACAAGAAGTTTAAACAAAAGAAAGTCACCTTTAACGTAAACTACCCCCAATTAGAAATGGTTTCTTTATGATTGATAATATAAATACGTCAGTTTTAGTGAGTGTTTTTGTTTGCACTTTTCAACTTTTATAATAAGTAACTCAAATAATTTTTTATTTATGAACTTACATCATCTATACTTGAAGATCGCTTTAAAATAACACTTTCTTTAATTATAACATAACCGTTTAAAAATTTGTCAATTTATAACAGCTCAAAAAAATAGCAGGGGATTAATCCCCTGCTATTTTATTATTTAAAATTCTCTTTCTTTTCCTGGATCTCTGAACTTATAGCCTTTTCCTCTGACAGTTATTATGTATTTTGGATTAGAAGGATCTTCTTCGATTTTAGTTCTTAACCTTCGTATATGGACATCAACCGTTCGGGTATCTCCGTAATAATCATATCCCCATAATTTATCAAGTAAGACATCTCGGCTGAAAACTTTTCCTTCATTTTTTGCAAGAAACACCAATAAATCAAACTCCAATGGAGTTAAATTAACTGGTTTGCCTCTTACCCATACTTCCAATCTTTCGGTATCTATTACTAAATCTTTTGCAGTAATCTTTTTTGGTCCTTCTTCTTTCATTTGAGCAGAAGCAGCTTGTCTTCTGAAGATACTCTTTATTCTAGCAAGAAGCTCTCTCACATTGAAAGGTTTAGTCACATAATCGTCGCTGCCTAATTCTAAACCAGCAACTTTATCAGCCGCGTCGTCTTTAGCACTTAATATAAGTACAGGGGTGTTACGATAATTTTCGTTGGATTTTAATACCCTTATCAAATCAAATCCATCCATTGAACCCGGTAACATAATATCAATGATAAAAAAGTCGACGTCCTTTTCTTCCAATTTTTTCAAAGCTTCGTCAGCTGAGACAGCAGTTACGACTTCATAACCTTCCTTAGTTAAATTTAAGGATAACATTTCAGAGATCGCAGGATCGTCTTCGACAATCATAATGGTCTTTTTTGCCAACTTACTCCCCCCTTTTGGGATAATTTTATTTTCTATTTTGATTTATTAGCTCTATAAAACTATTTTTGTAGACACTTATCTATCTTTTCTAGATCTCTGATAAGTTCGAACAATTTATTTTTTCATTTATGTTCTTTTTTAATATTTTTTTTGACACTACGTTTCTAACAACTTCAAATTGAGCAACCTTTTCCACTTCATCATATACTTCGCCAGAGAAATAAACTTTATTTCCTAGGACATCTATAATTCTTAATTTTATAAATACTTTAAAGGAATAAGGAGTAAAAGAAAAATGTTCTATCTTACTGTAAGAAACTACCGAAACAAAACTTTTGTCTAAGCATCCTCTTAGAACATCATAGCAGCATTTATGTATCTCTTCTAGAAGAGATACTGGACTGAGTATGTAAAAATCAATCACATCACTATCTTCAGACCAAATATAACTTTCATCCCTAACCTTAAAAGAGTAATTAAATTCTTTACCCTTCAATAAATTTATTTTTTCCAATGAAGTATTCATAATGTGGCGTCCTTTCATATTCTGGTGTTTTTGGATAAAATAAACTATCAACTAAATTCTCTAGTTCTTTAACGTCTTTTTCAAGAAGATTTTTTAACTCTTCACCAGAAATCGCTTCTTTTTCTAATAAATACTTTGCTATTAAATCAAGCTTTTCTTTATTTTCTAACAAAATAATTTTTGCTTTTTCATAGCTATCATTTATCAATCTTTTAATCTCAAAATCAATTTCCTTTGCTGTTTCATCTGAGTAATTTACTTCCCTAAATAGTTCTCTAGCCAAGAACGTTTCTTCACTTTCATCACTCCAAGCAACTGGCCCTATCTTTTCGCTCATACCTAATTCTGCAACTACTTTTCGTGCTATTATCGTCGCTCTTTTGAGATCATTTTCTGCGCCAGTAGTAATATCTCTAAAAACTATTTCTTCAGCTGCTCGCCCTCCAAGTAACACTACTAGGTCATCTAAAATTTCAGATTTACTCATTAAATATTTATCTTCCGTGGGTAATTGAAGGGTATATCCTAGAGCGGCATAACCTCTTGGAATTATAGTAACTTTATGTACTGGATCTGCATTTGGAAGAAGAGTGGCTAGTATTGCGTGGCCTAGTTCATGATATGCAACTACCTCTTTTTCTTCTTGTGATAAAATTCTTGTTTTTCTTTCAGGGCCAGCAATAACTCTTTCGATAGCTTCTTCACAATGAGCCATTGTTATATATTTCTCGCCACTTCGTGCAGCTAAAAGAGCTGCTTCATTAACTAAATTTTCTAAATCTGCTCCCACAAAACCTGGAGTTGCCCTAGCTAAAACATCTAAATCAACATCAGGGGCCACTTTCTTTCCCCTAAAATGTATCTTTAAAATTTCTTTTCTTCCTTCGGCATCTGGAATATCTACAACAATCTTCTTGTCAAATCTTCCAGGCCTCAATAACGCTCTATCCAGTACGTCCGGTCTATTTGTTGCTGCCATAACTATTACACCAATATTTGGATCAAATCCATCCATTTCAACTAATATAGCATTTAATGTTTGCTCCCTTTCATCGTGACCCCCACCAAGCCCTGCTCCTCTTTGCCTTCCAACTGCATCAATTTCGTCAATGAATATGATCGAGGGGGCATGAGCTTTAGCCTGATTAAAGAGATCTCTGACTCTAGCTGCTCCAACTCCAACAAATAATTCAACAAAATCAGAACCACTTATATAAAAGAATGGAACATTTGCTTCTCCTGCCACAGCTCTTGCAAGTAATGTTTTTCCAGTTCCAGGAGGCCCAACTAACAGCACTCCTTTAGGCATCCTTGCTCCTAGTTTAGTAAAAGCTTTCGGATCTTTTAAAAACTTAATAATATCTTGAAGTTCCTCTTTAGCTTCCTTTACTCCAGCAACATCATCAAAGGTCACTCTGTTTTTTGAATCAGTATATTTTTTCGCGGGACTCCTTATAAAAGTCATTCCTTCAGTAGGCGATCCTTTTGCTGGCCTAAGCAAAAGGTTCATCATTATTATAAAGAGAAATAACGGTAGGAATATAGTTAATAAAGTAACCCACCAACTATTTCCAAAACTTTTAACATATTGAACTTGTATACCCTGACTCGCTAATCCATAAACATATTGTTGATCACTCAAAAGGTTTGGTGCATAAGTTTTATAAAAAATTCCTTCTTTGCTTTTAGCTCTTACATATCCGGAATCATCAATTTCGATTGATAGAATTTCACCTTTTTCTATCATCTGAACGAGTTCGCTATACTCAATTTTTGTAACATCTTTGGTATTCAAGAGACTACTTATACCAAGGTATATAAATAGAGCTATTAAAATGTATATAATTAGTAGTCCAAATACATTGCTTTTTTTCTGCAAAAACAAGCCTCCTTTCTAATGTTCCAAAAGTTTTATTCTTCACGAAATTACTTTATCAAAGCTTTGTTATTACTAAAAAATCTTTGTCCTTGACAACTTCTAAACCTTTCAGTATCCGTCTACCCCCGCTTCTCATCAACAGAACTTTCTGCGTTTCTTCCATATTAGGAGGATACTCTTGAAATTTTAAAAATGTTAACCTCAAAACTTCTGCATCAAAAATATCTTTTTCTAACTTGATTTTGTAACTATTATCGTTTATTTTATGAGCACGTTCTTCAAACTTTTTCTCAACTTCATTTCGATACTCCCAAACTGTAGTAGCTAACCTAAAAAAACTTTTTTGATAACTCGGATTTATCTCCTTCATCTTTGGACAAATTTCGTATCTTATTTTATTTCTAGAATATTCAAGTGAATAATTATATTTATCTTCCACGTATGGAATGTTATTTATTTTAACATAATTTTCGATTTCTTCCAAATCTACACATAACATAGGCTTTGCTAAAACCCCTTCTAATGGAACCATCCCTGCTAGTCCATATATGCCTGTGCCTCTAATAATCCTATAAATCATCGTTTCGACTAAATCATCCATATGGTGGGCTGTCGCTATTTTATCATAGTTTAACTCTTTCATTTTTCTAAAAAAGAAGTTGTATCTCAATTCTCTTCCAGCAACTTCAATTCCTACTTTGTTTTCTTCTGCATATTTAAAAACTTCTTTTCTTTCTACAAAGAACGGAACTTTTAATTCTTTACACATTTGCCTTACAAATTCTTCGTCATCTGGTGCTTCTTCTCGCATTCCATGATTTAGATGAGCTACAGCTATTTCAAATTTATAAATCTGCGATAATTTCGCCATGCAATTGAGTAAGCATACTGAATCTTTACCCCCAGATACACCTAGTAATATTCTATCATATTTGTTAAAAATTTTATAGTCTTTGATGAATTTAAAAATCTTTTTTTCAAATTCATGAAGTACCATGTATTATCCTCCAAAAAACTTCAAATTTACTTAAAATATAAATAATGATAAGTAAAAAAATTTTTAGCGTCATTGGACGCCGCTACTCATACCTTACTTTTCTAATTTTTGGAGCCGGCGAAGGGATTTGAACCCCCAACCTACTCATTACGAATGAGCCGCTCTTCCGTTGAGCTACGCCGGCAAAATAAAAATACATCTTAAAATAAGATTTATTAACGTACTGTTTATATTATACTACATTTTAATAATTTGTCAACTATATAATTCATTGAAATAAATAGATTAAGATAAAAATATCTTGTGTATTGCTAAAAAAAATGTTATAGTCTAATACTTTGTTAGTCCATAATACTATCTGAGTATTTATTCTTTTTCTAGTTGAATTCATATAATTTTCAATTAATCACTCAATTAGTTATCTATCAAATGACTTAAATTATCTCTACCTCCTTCCAAAAGAGTCAGGAATATGTTATCATTAACAGTGACTTCAAATCATGATCTAACCAATTGTTTTCACGGACATTTAATATGATCTAACGCAATGTCTTTACAAAAAACAATTTTTATGGTATAATAAGTTGAACATTCGAATTGGGGACGTGGTGAAGCTGGTTATCATGCCGGTCTGTCACACCGGTGGCCGCGGGTTCGAGTCCCGTCGTCCCCGCCAGCTTGATATTTCATCCTTAGTTTTTTCATTTTACTATCCACCCTTTGATTTCACTACTTTTTATATTTTATTTATTCAAGGACGCCCTACTGGGCGTCTTTTGTCATTTATACAGAAGACAACTACAAGAATGTTTTGCATGGTTTGCTATTTGTAAGTTATTTCTGTGATAATTATTTTTAAGCTTAATTTAAACTTTATTTATTATTATAAATTGTGGCTTAATAAGAAATATTAAGTTAAAAATTATAATAATTTTGTATAAATAAATTTAATTTGTGATATAATTAAAGTGACAGATATTTTACAAAATCTAACTAAAAATACCCTATAAAAATAAAACTTATGGGGTTTTTGTGTTGTAATCTTTTTAAAACATAATTGTAAAATTGACGAATCAATATGGTTTTAAGAATTGAAATCGTGTTTGAAGATTGATTAGATAATAATCACATTATACTAGCTAGACCTTTCTTAATTATCTGGACATAAGAAAAATATGAAGGAGGCTTGACATACATGAAACGTCAAGTAAATTATGACTTCTATATCGAAAATCTTCAAGAAATGGCACAACTTTTTCAGCAAATCAATTGGGATGAAAGCGAAAAGGATTTTCTGGATAAGTTATTGAAAATTGCAATTAAGATAATTCCAGAAGCTGAATGTGGTTCTATATGGCTAATTAAAGGAGCTTTATATAAAGCGATTGTTGGTGAGGGTTACAATCAAGAATTATTGTCTAAAATGGAAGTGCCAGTAAGTGATGCCTTTGTAAGCAAGTATATGAATTCAGATATTTTAGAAGTTAAAAATATTATTGATTACAATACACCAGAAACAGATTTATACAAAATAAGTAAAATGATGCACAAAAAAAATAACAATATGGTTACTTTGATTGCTACATTGAAAAATGGCGATCAGGTGGCAGGTCATATTTACATAGATAGTTTTCACATTGAATCTTTTGATGAAGGCTCTAAAAAGATTCTTGAAATGTTTAGCCATCTAGCTTCAACCTTCCTAACTCTTAAATTTTTAAGAGATGCTGAAAGAGAAAGTGCTGAATTAAACGCTAATTATTTAAGTTTTATTAGCCACGAACTTAGAACGCCTTTAACTGCAATTATAGGTTTTGCCGAAACAATTTTAGCAAACAAAGACATGACAAAGAAGGAAATCATAAATATTGTAAAGAAGATACTTTTATCTGCAAAGCATATGAACTCACTAATTGAAGATATTTCTACGTTTAACAAATTAAATAGGGAAACAACTCTTCACCTGGAAAAAGTAAATCTTAAAAAATTGATCTATGAAGTTTTATCTATATTGGAGGTCTCTGCTTCACCAAACGTAGAAATAGTGTTTAATTATCCTACCGATATTCCAACGGAAATAGAAACAGATAGTACAAAGCTGAAGCAAATTTTAATGAATATCATTGAAAATGCTATAAAATATACTAATCAAGGATACGTCCGTATCGATGTTAATTATGAAAATAATACAAAACATTTTATCATTACCATTCAAGATACAGGTCCTGGAATTCCCGAAGAAGAGTTAAAGGATATATTTAAGCCATTTTTAAGGCTAGCAAAAGACAAACCCGGCAGTGGATTGGGATTAGCTATCGTGAAAAAAAATATAGAAATATTAAAGGGAGACATTGAAGTCGAATCTAAATTATCTGTGGGAACTACTTTTAAAATTAGAGTCCCCGCCTTCTTAAGTTCACTGGTGAATTAGCATTGATCACCATAACATATATTGTGAAAAAATTTAGGAAACAATACTTTTGAATTTCCTCCTAATTTTAGAATCCTATCCATTTCTTCGATTTCTAGGAGTATTTGTTCTATAATTTTAAGATCATAAATTTTTGATATATTTATCTTTCTTTCTTTATCAGTTTTAAAATTGAAACCCAAGAAATTTGCCACTCGTTGCTGTGAAACTTCTGCCTCTTTGCTAATTTTTGATATTTCAGGCCATGTGTAAGATGGTTGATTTTTTGTACTTAGTGTGTTTAATTTAACAGAAAGTAAATCTAAGAAATAAGTAAAAAGATAACTGTTTAAAGCGATTGGAGAAAATTGAGGAGAATTTGCCAAAACAGCAAATTTATCGATCGTTTGTGAAAAATCTTTTTTTACTAAACTATAACAAAGCTCCTCATAAGTTATTGTTGGAAAAACAGAAAGAATTTCTTCAACCTCGACAAGGTTAATTATTTCATTCTCAGTATATATAGAAACTTTTTTAATTTCTTCATATAACAACTCTTCATTTTTCCCTACAAGTTCCAGAAATCTAAAGGCAACTTCTTCATCCATGCTCTTACCAAACATATCAGATATGTTTTTTATAAATTTTAGCCAAAGATCATCTTGCCATGGTGATGGCAAAGAGAATTCGAATTTCTTATCAAATTTTATATTAGTAAGACTTTTACTTTCTTTTTTAGTATCTACAATAATTGTTCCGATAAACGAATCTTTTTGCTTTGTTAAAAATTTTGTTATTTTTTCTTGTTGATGTATCTTGAATTCGGAAAATTCAAAAAAAACTACAATCTTTTCTTGAGCAAATAAACTTCCCATGGTGAAAATCTTATCTAATAATTCATCATCATAATTTTCGGGCGAAATTCTTATCAATTCAGCATTTTTGTGTTTATTTAAAATTTCCTCTATTTTTTTGTTCTTTAGGATCTTTGAATCTCCTAAAATGAGAATTGTTTCCATTGAAGTGAATCCTCCATTTTATATAAAAAAGTACAGTTTAATCTACTTTTCTTGGTCATATATATTTTAAGACATTTATTCTATGTATCAACAGAAATGAATAGAAGGTCTCTACCTTTGTAACCCTTTTAAATTTAAAAAGTTCATAATAATCATTTTTTACTTAATAAATAAGAAGGCTGTACCTCTGTAACTATTTTAAAATCAATTTTTTCTAAAAAATCATGTTTCTAATTCAATGTATGCAATTGAATTATTTTAAAATCATCCAGGTATGAGTAAGGTTCTATAGATTGTGATACTACTTTATCACCATTACCTGTTATAATTATAGAATTTTCATCAATACCCAAGTTAAGCAAGACATTGAAAGCCTCTTTAGGAGAATAGCCTATAAGATTCGGCATTATATTTTTAAAATAGACCTGAATATTATCGGTAAAATTATTTTCACTAGGTTTGAAATAACGATAAAAGATATTTGTGACTACAGGCGCTGCAACTTCTCCACCATAGAACTCGTCTTTGGGATTGTCTATTATTACCAAGGCAGTATATTTAGGGTTTACAACAGGATAAAAACCCACAAATAAAGAATAATAATTTCCTTCAATATAACCAATTCCACTTTGGGCTTTCTGAGCAGTTCCTGTTTTCCCCCCAATTTTTAGCCCTTCTTTGTAAGCCCTCTTTGCAGTACCTTTCAAAACTGTATAACCTAACCAATCCTTTACTGTTTCGGCTGTAGGTTCTGATATTACAAGCCTTTCTTTTGGATTACTATCTTTTAAAAAAGAGGGTTTTACATATTTCCCTTTGTTAGGAACAACATTAAAAGCGGCTATCAATTGAATAGGTGTAACTCCTATACCTTGACCTAGTGATATCTGATATGGTGTAATTGCATACCATTCTGATGGATGAGGAAAAACTCCATTAATTTCCCCTTTAAATTCTACTCCTGTCTTATTCCCAAACCCAAACCCTAAAAGTTGTTCATAAAGCCACAACTCAGAATATTCCTGAAGTATTTTTGTCATAATTTTTGAAATAACTATATTTGATGAATACACTAAGGTTTCTTTTAAGCCTATCTCTCCAAAACCATACCCCTGTGATTCCGTTATTTTAAAATTGGGATTGTTGGTGGGAACATATTCAATTCCAGAATAAAACTTATCATTATAATTCACCACATTTTGGTCTAAGGCAATAGACATGAGTATTGGTTTCAGAGTTGAACCTGGTTCAATATAACCCATGTAACCAATATTCCAGGGATATATAGAAGCACTTGCTTTTATTTTCCCCGTATTTGTTTCCATTATTATCGCAATTCCACCTTCTGCTCCTTCTTTTTCTACAGCTTTCGATACTTCCTCATAGGCTATTTGTTGCATTTTTAAATCAATGCTTAATCTTATAGTATCATTACTTTCTAACAATTTTTTTTCATACAAAAAAGGTTCTATTCCATATACAGTCTTGTCAATTTTTCCCAAAACCTGGGGTAAGGAAAAGATTTCATTGTATACGCGAATGTTTACAGGATATATCCTTGAAAAATTGTTCAATACTCCCAAATCTAAATATGCTTCTGCATAAGTTTCATATGTTCCCCATTTTAGAAACTTTTTATCTTTTAATTCTTCATCGTTAAATTTTTGATTCAAAAGAAATTTATATTGATAATATTTGTTTCTTCGTTTCATAAATTCTAAATCTATCCAGGCCTCGAATTTTTCTTCGTTTGTAACAAGAAAATGACCCTTGTCATCAACAAGGGTCGCTAGTTTTTCACTTTGCAAGGTAGTTGAAAGTTCTTTAAAGTCTTTTTCCAAAGGATTATTATATATAAAAATGATGACTAATAAGCAAATGTAGGAAAGAAATAAAACTAAAGAAAAAATTCTTTGTTTAAAATTCATGTTTTCTACGGCTCCATAATTTTTAATATTTCTAAGTAATTTTCAATTTGTCTATCTAGTGATTTAATTTTTTCTTCCATGTTTATAACATCCATTTCAGACCTAGAAATTATTGTTTTATAATTTTCGATATTCTTTCCAAAATTAAGAAACAACGTAAGCCAAATGCTAACTGCTATAAAAACCAAGAAAACTAACAATATTAAAACAACATCAATAGCCTTAATTTTTGACCGTGTTCTTTCCGCTCCCTGAGTTTTTTCGATTGTTTTGTCTGGCATAAAAATCCCCCCCAATTGAAGTGATTTTAATCGGTACCAATGAATTCAGCAATTCTTAGTTTTGCACTCCTACTTCTTGGGTTTCTCTTCTTTTCATTTTCTGAAGGTAAAATGGGTTTAATGGTAATGAAGTTATAGCTTTTATTATTTTTGAAAAAGTTTTTTACTATTCTATCTTCTAAAGAATGAAAGGTTATTATAACCACTCTTCCATTCTTCTTTAAGAATTTTTCAAATTTATAAAGTACTTCTTCTAAATTTTTTAGCTCATTATTTACTTCTATTCTTATTGCTTGAAATGTTTTAGTCGCAAAATGTGTTTTCCTTTTGTATATTTCAGAGGTAGGTAGCGCCTTTCTTATAGCATCTACAAGCTCAAGAGTTGAGTTAATTGGCCTGTTTCTTACAATACTTTTTGCTATCTTATGTGCATATTTTTTTTCTTCTCCGTACTCAAATATTATCTGTCTCAATTTTTCTAAGGGATAATTATTGATTATATCTGCCGCAGTAATTTGACTTTCCGAATCCATTCTCATGTCTAAAGGTTCATCTTTAGAGAAAGAAAAACCGCGATTTTCCCCTTTTAATTGAAAGGTTGAAACGCCTAAATCCATCAAAAAACCGTCAACTTTTTCTATCCCTAGTCCTGTTAAAACAATATCTATATCTTGATAAGGTGCTTTTATTAGCTTTATATTGTTTAAATGCTCTTTTAATTTATTTTCAGCTATTTGCAAGACTTCGAAGTCTATATCTAAACCGATAACTTTCGCTTGATCTTCACAAAATTCACAAATAGCTTTAATATGCCCTCCCTCTCCTGCTGTACAATCGACGTATATTCCATCCTTTTTTGTGATTAAATAATTAACAGTTTCATTTACCAATACACTAACGTGTGAATCTTGATATTCTCTTATATTATACACCTCTCTTGTTACAATTAATGATGAATATTAAATAAACTTAAAGTAAATTTTATTGTATTTTTGCAAAATATAACAATTCTGCTTCTATAAAATCATCTATGTTCCCATCTAAAACCGCCTCTGCATTTGACATTTCATAATTTGTCCTATGATCTTTAACAAGAGTATAAGGGTAAAGTACATAGGATCTAATTTGATTTCCCCACGAAATATCCTTTACTTCACCCATCAGTTTCATTTTTTCTTCTAATTTCTTCTGTTGTTCTAATTCATATAGTCTAGCCTTGAGAATTTTTAGAGCATTTGCCTTGTTCTGATGTTGAGATCTTTCACTTTGGACTGCAACAACTATACCTGTAGGTAAATGCGTAATCCTCACTGCAGAATCGGTTTTGTTAACATGTTGACCACCGGCACCACCTGCTCTATATGTATCGATTCTTAAATCTTCTGGTCTTATTTCTATTTCAATATCATCTTCAATTTCCGGTACAACAGATACAGAAGCAAAAGATGTATGCCTTCTCCCATTCGCATCAAATGGAGATATCCTAACCAATCTGTGAACGCCTTTTTCATACTTTAATTTACCATAAGCATATAAACCTTTGATTTTAATGGTGGCACTTTTTATACCAGCTTCTTCGCCTTCTTGACAATCTAAAATCTCCACTTCATATCCGTTTTTTTCCGCCCAGCGGATATACATTCTTAAAAGCATAGAAGCCCAATCTTGCGATTCAGTTCCTCCTGCTCCTGGATGTATGGTTAAAAAAGCATTAGCATAATCATATTTCCCAGACAAAAGCATCTTTAATTGAAATTCATTAACCTTCTTTTGGATTTTTTTTAAAATTTCATCTACTTGCTCAAGAATAGTAGTATCTTCCTCTGAAAGCTCTATCGCTACATCTAAGTCTTCAAATATATTCTCAAGTTTTTTGAAATCTTCTATTTCATCTTTTAGATTTTGAGCCTTTTTTGATACTTTTTGAGCATTCTCCGGATCACTCCAAAATTCCGGCTCTGACATAATCTTTTCCAATTCCTTAACTTCTTTTTCTTTTTCTTCTGAATTAAAAACTTTTTTCAGGTCTTCAAATTTTTCTTTCAATTCATCTATTTTTACTTTTACTTCATATTCTATCATCTAACCACCTCATAAACTTCTCAACTTCTCAGGTTTACCTTTTTATCTTTTAACCTTATATCTTTTGTGTAATTTATTAGAAGAACTACTGTCTGTAGCTTTGGATTTACTTCTCTTATCTTCAGCTGTTACTAAATCATTGTGTATAAAGTTTAAGTTAGCATAAGCTTTCAAAGCTTCTTTTTCTTCTTTTTCCGGGATAACCCTTGCAATTCTCATTAAATAACTTACTATATCATCGTATATGTTATCGACCATTTTATCAAAAAGTATATAAGATTCTCTCTTGAACTCCATTACAGGATCTTTTTGACCATAAGATCTCAAGCTCACTGATTCTTTCAGAGCCTCTATAGAATCTAGATGATGTCTCCATTTGTCATCTATTATTCTTAACATCACAAATTTTGCAACTTTATTAAAATCTTCTCCAAATTCTTCTTTTTTCTCTGAATATCTTTTCCAGAATAAGTTGAAAACTTCTTCTTTTATCTCTTCTGGGCTATTCCCTTTTAAATCTGCAATAATCAAATACTGCTTTAACTTATCAGAAAGTGCCTTCTTATCTATATTTTCTTCGTGTTCATTCCAGAATGAATCTACCAATCTATCTACCACATCTGTAATTATTTCTTTCATGTGCCCATCATAGTTACCTTGTTCTAATATCCAATCTCTGTGATTGTAGATAACTGTTCGTTGCTTATCCATTACAGAATCAAATTCATACAATCTTTTTCTGATTGAAAAATGTATCCCCTCGACTTTCTTCTGGGAATCTTGAATAATGCGAGTCAACATTTTGTGTTCAATAGGCTGACCATCTTCGATTTTTAACGTATTCATCATATTTTTCATTCTGTCTCCACCAAACAATCTCAACAAATCGTCTTCAAATGACAGAATGAATCTAGATTCACCTGGATCTCCTTGCCTCCCAGATCTCCCTATCAATTGATTGTCTATTCTTCTACTTTCATGTCTTTCAGTTCCAAGTACAAAAAGCCCGCCTAATTCGGTAACTCCTTCTCCTAATTTTATATCTGTTCCCCTTCCAGCCATATTTGTAGCAATCGTGATAGCATGCTTTTGACCAGCTTTTGCAACAATTTCTGCTTCTCTTTCGTGATGTTTAGCGTTTAAGACTTCATGAGGTATTCCTCTTTTTTTCAGCATGTTACTTAAAAGTTCACTATTTTCAATAGATGTTGTTCCGACAAGGACAGGCTGACCTTTTTCATATCTTTTAGCTATCTCTTCCACTATTGCTTTGTACTTTTCTTCTCTTGTTTTAAAAATTAAATCATTTTCATCTTTCCTAATAACTGGTTCGTTTGTTGGGATAACAACCACTTCGGTGTTATAAATCGATTTGAATTCGTCTTCTTCCGTTTTAGCGGTTCCTGTCATTCCTGCCAACTTTTCATACATTCTGAAATAATTTTGAAAGGTTATTGTAGCAAAAGTCATACTTTCTTCTTTTATCTTTACTCCCTCTTTTGCTTCAATAGCTTGATGCAAACCTTCAGAATACCTTCTTCCTGGAAGTAATCTTCCAGTAAACTCATCAACTATAATAACCTCGCCATCTTGAATTATATAGTCTCTGTCCCTTCTAAAGAAATTCAAAGCCTTCAACGCATTTAGCAAATGAAACAAATACTGTATATTATTGGGATCATACAAATTGTTGACAGACAACATTCGTTCAGCTTTTGATATCCCTTCTTCAGTCAACGCAACTGTCTTTTGTTTTTCATCTATTGTGTAATCTTTTTCTGGGACAAATCTCTTCGCTAAGCTTGCAAATCTTCTGTACAACTCAGAAGGAGTGTCCGATGGTCCTGATATTATTAGAGGGGTCCTTGCTTCATCTATTAATATTGAGTCAGCTTCGTCAACTATTGCATAAAAATGACCTCTTTGTACCTTGTCTGACTTATCGTATACAAGATTGTCTCTTAAATAGTCAAATCCAAATTCATTGGCAGTACCATAGGTCACATCTGCCTGATACGCCTTTTTTCTTTCTTCTCGATCCATATTTGCTTGAATATATCCCACTGTCAAACCTAAAAATTCGTACACAGGTCCCATCCATTTAGCGTCTCTTTTTGCTAGATAATCATTGTGTGTTGCGAGATGAACATTTTTCCCTGTTAAGGCGTTCAAATAAATGGGTAATGTTGCAACCAAAGTTTTACCTTCTCCTGTTTTCATCTCGGTAATTTTCCCTTCATGTAACGCTATCCCGCCCATTATTTGAACGTCAAAGTGTCTCATATTTATAGTTCTTCTTGAAACTTCTCTAACTACAGCAAAAGCTTCAGGAAGTATATCATCTAGGCTCTCACCATTTTTTAATCTTTTTTTAAATTCTTCGGTTTTTCCTGCGAGCTCTCTATCACTTAGAGAAGTCATCTCTTTTTCAAAATCGTTTACAGTTTTTGTTATTTTTTCATACTTTTTAAGTAAACTTTTATTCTTGTCAAGAAATCCAAACATCATAAACGTTCCACCTCTTTCTTTACTTCAGTTCAAAAGTTAAAATATTGTAATTTTTTATCGTACTTTAATTTTAATAATATAATTACCATTTTTTTCATACTCTTGCTTAACAATAAAGCTATCTATCGAACCATATAAATTTTTAGCCAAGTATTGAGATAAATTTAAAATAAAAACATTAACTACTTCTTCTTTCTCCTCTATTATTTTATAATAAGAAGTATTCTTTAAACGTGGTATTTCTGAAAAATATGTGTTAACTTTTGTAGGCTCAACATTTGAAAAAATAAATTCATTATCTGAAATATACAAAAAAACAAGATCTCCAATATTTTCGTTGGTGAATTGATAAAATATATAATTTCCAATTTTCCCTTTTTTAAGATTCCTTTCCTGAGCAAATATTTCTATTTTTTCTCTATCTATGGAAGACTCAAAAAATATAAATAATTCGTCGTTTGTTATACCACGCCCACTTACAGCTATAATTTCGTCTTTTTCAATAAGATCCTTGATAAAATATAAAGCTTTTTCACTTTCTTCATCTAATGGTAGCATAAAACTCTTAAAATACGAAATAAATGACATTTTATCTATCAGTTCTATAGCTACTGCTTCTCCAAAAAAACTCTTGTTTTCTAGCTGAGTTAAGTTAAAGGATCTGTTACTACCTTCATAATTATTAGACTCAAATGTAATAACAAAAGTTCTAGCTTCAACTGAAACAAAAAAATCCCATGTTTCATTCTTTCCAATAAGATTTTTTGTGCTTCCTGTTATTAGAAAATTTTCATCAAAATCATTCTTGGTCGGTTCCATGTTTATGAAAATACCTTCTTCATTTTTTGTTACTCTATAATTTTTATCATCTAAATTATACAAACCTTCTCCCATTTTGCTAGCGCCAAAAACTTTAATCATAAGTTCATCAAAAACTTCGTATTCTGTGGAATATATAGCAATTCTCTCAGAATCAAGGATCAGTTTATATAATAAGTTAAAGTAATTTGGATTAATAATATCTTTGAAAGTATAATCATTTTGCAAATAGAATACAACCGAAGAATTAAGAAAAGCCTGAAAACTATTTTCATCGGTCTCTAAAAGCCTTGTCCACAATTGCCTAAAATAATCTAATCCTAACCCTTCTGTTGAATTTAAAAACCTGAAGAAGGGAACGGTTGAATAAATTTCCTCATAAGCTTTTAGCAAACTATTTATCTTTATAACAGTTGCAGAAGATAAAGAAGTAATAAAGAATATCATTATAAAAATGAGTAATAGTTTTTTTATTATTTCACACCTCCATATTTTGATACACCTTTGTATTCTAAAATTCTATTTAATGTTTATTATAAAAAATAAGTTCAGATTAAATTTGAGCTGCAATCCTATAACCACCTGAAATTGAAATATTCATTTTTCAGAAATTTTATCTTGAACATTTTTAATTTTTAAATTTCTATTCCTAAAGTTATTCTAACTAGAAAACCTATAAAGAAGGTTAATCCCGCCACACCAAAGCTAATACTCGCCATTTCTAAAAATCTTTTTTTAAAAGGTAAGTCTTTTGCGACAGAAATATAAAAGTTAAATCCTAAAATTATTATAACTGCTATCGCTAAAGTCAATATCAAACACAAAAAATATTTTTTTGGTATTATCAAATAAGGCAAAATCAACAAAACTACAGTAATTATGTAACTGATTCCTGTATAAGTAGCTGATTTCAGGGCATTTTTATTTCCTTCCGCTCTTTGAGAAAGATATTCTGATGCCGCCATAGATAACGAAGCCGCTATTCCTGTTATCAATCCTGAAGACGCTATTAAAAGGCCGTTTTGCAACGCAAAAGTTAAACCCGCTAAGGCACCGGTTAATTCAACTAAAGCGTCATTTAATCCTAGAACTATGGATCCTGTGTAGTTCAATCTTTCTTCTTCTATCATCGATAATAGCTCGGCTTCATGTTTTTCTTCTTCTTCTTCTATTTTTCTGGCTTCTGGAATAACATCAAATACCTCTTTGTAACTGGTTTGTGCCCTTTCCTCACCTCTTTCCATTAATTTAAGACTAAAAGTTAAACCTAGGATTTTAGAAAGTAGAACATAAAACGTAACTTTCAACTTATTTGGTTTTACATCAGTTTGTGTATAATTTTTCAAAATGTTATAATGCTTCAATTCTTCTTCGGCTATCTCTTCTAAAATTTTCTTGTTTTGTTCATCTTTGATTGAATTAGCTATCTTTTTATAAATCATATATTCAGTAATTTCATTCTTTTGAAAAATTAATAACTTGTTCATTATTTCTTCTTCGACCATTGATATCTCTCCTCCCCTTCTTCTTCTTTATCAAAACTTTCATAAATTTCTTTAATCTCTTTTTCGTAAGTCTTAAAAATCTCTAAAAGTTTTGGATTAAAATGTGCGGGTTTGGTTCTTGTATCTCCTTTTAATAAAATTTCTAAACTTTGTTCATGAGTGAAAGGTTCTTTATAACTTCTTTTTGATCTCAATGCATCGTATATGTCAACCAAACCAACTATTTGAGCTTCAATAGGAATATCATCATTTTTAAGTCCAAAGGGATAACCACTTCCATCATAATGTTCGTGATGATATAAAGCAATTCTTCTTGCTGTTTCAAAATAATCTCCTGTAAGTAAATGTTCAGCATACAAAGGATGCTTTTTTATCTCTTCCCACTCACTGTCTGTTAATTGTTCCTTTTTGTTTAGGATAGAAGCAGGTATTAAAAGTTTTCCTACATCATGTAAAGGAGAGAAAATCCTTATTTTTTCAACTTCTTCTTCTGACAATCCATATTTTTCTGCAAGAAAGGCAGATAGCTTGCTTACCCTATGAATATGCATATAGCTATTTTCATCATGAGACTCTGCAATAAGAGCTAGGTTGTTAGTAAAATCAATGTATGCTTGTCTAACTTCTTCTGTTTTTAGTCTATTTAATAAAAAAACTTTGGCTAAATTTATAAAATTATCAAAAAAATCAATAGACTCCTGTGAAAATACTTTATCACTCCCTTCTTTTATATCAAGAGAAATATCTAAATATCTCTTTTCATCAATTTTAATTACCTTTAATATTGTAGATTTTATTGGCTTTGAGTATTTGTTTATTGATGATAGTATTTCTTCTGGCATCCTGTTCATATTAGATAAAGAAATATTTTCGACTACTTGTACTTCTTGCGTAAAAAAAGCATACTCTCTCTTCAACTCCAGACTATTTAACCCTGAAACATCATGACCAATAGCTGCTAAAAACTTCCATTCATCACCTTCTATTAAAGAAACACTTCCATAATCTGCTTCGGGTACTTCAGAGATCAGTATATTTAAAAACTTTTGGAAGAAAATTTCTACTGGTACTTCCTCATTTCCCATGTCTGAAATTATTACTAATAAATTATCTATCTTTTTTCTTAAAAGCGCGATATTTTCATAACTTTCTCTTAATTCTTCGTTTTGAGCAATCAACTGTTCATTTGAAGATATAAGTTGTTCATTTGCAGCTGCCAGTTCCTCGGCAAAGTTCTGAAGCTCTATCTCGTTTTCTTTCAGCTTTTTCAACAGAATATTAACCTTTTTATTTTTATTGATGATTACAATATTTATAACTATTAAAAAAACTATAGAAACAACACCAATCCAAAATAAAACGGGATATTTTTTATAGAAAGGTATAGGTTTATTTAAAACGATTGAATTGGGCGGAAGAGAATTTAAAGAAATTTTAAATTTAACTAATTGAGGGTAATTAAACAAGTACTTGTTTTCCAGTAGGTAATAACGCGGCAAATTTTTGATATCTGCTCCCGATAAAATATTTAATACAATTTCTCCTGCTTTTACTCCTTGGTCGAATGCGCTTGTTATCTTGCCGCCAATCACATTATAATCCATGTAGACACTCAAAGTAGTGTAAATAGGTATTTTGTCAAATTGTTCGATAAAACGTCCAATTTGATCGAAACTATAGAAAACACCATTCTTATCTTTATTGAAGCCTAAAAGAATAGCTATTGAATTCTTTACCGGATTACTGAGATTTTCGTGTATTTCTTCTAAAGAATCACTTAGAAATATAAAATTTATGTTTGGAAAATAAGGAATTACTTCTTTTCCCATTTCTTGTCTTACAAGAATACTGGTTTTGGTGTAGTTGTCTATTATTACGTAAACATGCTTCACATCTTTATGAAGGCTCAGCGCTGTAGACAATGTATCTCTTATATCCTGAGTTTCTACAACACCGGTTGCAAAATCTTTACTTTCTAAATTGTACTCTTTATAATAATTAATACCACAAAACACAACGGGTATACCTTTGAAAAAAGTTTCATAATTTTCTAAAACGAAATCAAAAGCATCATTATCTAGAGCAATCACAGCATCTAAATTTATATTTTTAAACTTTTTGAATAAATAATCTTTGAACAATTCCAAAGAATAGGGATCTCCAAATCTTTTGGAATCTAAATATTCAACATAAACTTCTAATTCATATTGTTTACTTAATACAGAATTAAGGCCTTCTAATTCTACATCAGACCAAGATAATCCTGGGTTATAAGAGTTTAGAACCAACACAGAGTTTTGAGAAAAGAGAGTTAGACCAAGTTGTACTACCAATAAAATTAACAAAAATATTTTAGTGTATTTAATGGTTTGTACCCCCTTTACCATTCAAAAAACAAACTTTCTTTGCTTTTTGAATTTTAGTTTAGTGAGCCTTATACATTAATCCCTTGTTTACACCCCAGACATTTCAGTTCTTACATATTTATTATAACATCTTTCATTTACAAATAATTACTAAAATTGAAAAAGAATGTGATACATTGAGCAATCATCTTCTTATATTTTCAATCAACAAGCCTTTATACTTAAAACATAATCTTTGTTAACATAAAATTATTCTATTCTTATTGTATTCGTAATTTATTTTTTTTATGATATTAGTGATTGTTGGCTCAAAATTTTGATTAATGTTTGAGCTACCTTAATGCCTGAATGTGCTCCTCTAGAGTGTAGTACCTATAAAGTGACTATAACCATAAAAGGTAAGGAGGGGGTAAAATGTCAAAAGGTTGGTTAATAACTGTTGGAATTTACCTATTACTGATGGGGATTATAGGTCTATTTGTAGCATCAATGCCCACGTGGCATGCGTGGATTGATTTGATTGTTGCAATTATCTCCTTGATCGTAGCTTCTACGGATAAGGGCAAAAAAGGTTCATCGTGAGGTAACAGAAAATATAGAGTATAAAAATAGATAAACAAAAAGGGCGTATAAAACTGCCCTTTTTGTTTTAGATTGAGATTCTGAAGGAGTGATCATGTGCCGTTTGATGGTTTAGTTTTATATAAGGTTTTACGAGAAGTTAAAGACAACATTTTAGGAGAAAGAATAAAAAACATTTATCAACCTGTATATTACCAAGTTTTGTTACAATTACCCAATAACTTTTTATTGTTTTCTCTCCAAAATCCTTCTTACATGCTTTTATTACCTGAAAAACCTGATATCCCTATGGAACCTGGTCATTTTTCACAGTTTCTAAGAAAAAGAATTAGAAATGGAAGAATCATAAATATTGAACAACTAGGCTTGGATAGATTAGGCTTTATTGAAATAGAAAATTTTGATGAGGAAAAAGGAGAAAAGGTTTGTTATAAGCTTTACTTTGAATTGATGGGTAGAAACTCCAATCTTATCTTAGTTAATGAAGAAGGCAAAATTGAAGAAGCTTACAAACATGTGCAAGACGAATTTAGGCCAATTATACCTGGCGATAAATTTGTACCCTACTACGACGATTCAAAGCTAGATATTTTAAACGACGATATTAAAACCTTGGACAAATTATCTTTAGACAATTTGATGGGCTTTTCAAAAAAATCCAAAGACTTTTTAAAAATTATAGGTATTGAAAAAGCCGTTCATGATCTTAGGGGTCCGCATTTATATTTTTACCAAGATAATAAAAAATATGATGCTGTAGCTATAACTCCTAATAATTTTGTGTATGAGAAACTTAATCCTTCAGAAGCCTTACTTAAGGTATTTCAAGAAAGAGCTAATCGATCAAGATTCTTAGAGATGAAGAAAAAACTAGAAAAAAATGTTAAAAACCTTATTGAAAAAACTGAGAAAACTAAAGATCTGATTTTAAAAGATTTAGCTGAAGAAGCTCGCTTGAAAGAGCTTGAAACAAAAGGTAAACTACTCCAGAGTTATTTATTCCAAATAAAAAAGGGAGATAGATATCTTCCTGTAATTGATTGGAACACTGGGTTAGAAATTGTTATAGAAATAGATCCTTTGTTATCTCCCACTCAAAATCTTCAAAATTATTATAAAGAAATAAAACGAATTAAGAAAAAAGTTGAGTTTGCAAAGGAAAGAATTAAAGATATTGTAGAAGAATTAGAATATCTATATCAACTTTTAGAAACAATTAACTTAGCTGAAGACATCGAAACTCTAATAGAAATAAGAGAAGAAATGAAAGAACAAGGTTTAATTAGAGAAACTAAAAAACCTCAAAGAGAAAAGAAGATAAAGTCCACATATAGAAAGTTCGAATATGAAGGTTTTGAAATACTAGTAGGTAAAAATAACAAACAAAATGATGATTTGACACGTTCTGCAGCCAGAGAGGACGTATGGCTTCACACACATGAAATTCCAGGTTCTCATGTGATAATTAAATCCTCAGGCCAAAAAGTACCTGAGGAAGTAGTTAAATATGCAGCAAGAATAGCAGCAACATTTTCAAAAGCTAAAATGTCATCGAATGTTGCAGTTGATTACACTCAAAGAAAAAATGTCTGGAAACCTAAAGGAGCTAAACCAGGAATTTGGCTTTATGATAATTACGAAACAATTATTGTTGAACCCTTAGAAGACATATAAAGATATGTTTTAAATAATTTAAAAATCTTCATAAATGTGTTCTTTAATTTTTATATCCCAACAATCGGGATATTCTCCTAGTACAGTCCATAACGTAGCCTGCAAATTCTTCAACACTTACTTCTTTAGCATGAGATGCACTCATAGAAATACTTACAGCTGCAATAACTTGATTATCGTAATTAAAGATGGGGGCCCCTATGCAGTAAATCCCATCTTCATTTTCTTCATTATCTATTGCGTAACCCATTTTTTTTATTTCGGTTAACTGTTTTTTTAATTCCTTAGGATCTGTAATTGTATTTTTACCTCTTTTTTCTAATTTTACCGCTTTTAAATACTCTTCTAATTCTTGTTGTGGTAGATGGGCTAAAATAGCCTTTCCAAATCCGGTTGCGTATAAATTCATCCTCATTCCAATCCTTGACATCATCGGCAGAGAGTGGGGACCCTCAATCTTTTCAATGTATACTCCTTCATAACCATCTTTTACCACAAGGTGGACAGTTTGACCTGTTTTTACCATGAGATCAACTAAATGTGGTTGAGCTAAGTCTCTGAGGTTTATTTTTTTCAGGATTATACTTCCATACTCTACGAGTTTGAAACTGGGAATGTAAGTCCTATCTTTATTCTTAGTTAAAAGTTCTCCTTTGTGTAAATCATCTAGATACTTATAGGCATTAGAGATTGACATATCAAATTCATGAGCAATTTCTGTTGCACTTACTGGTGTAGGAGAATTAACGATATAATCAAGCATGGCTATAACATTTTTAACAGTTTGAATTTATATTCACCTACCTAAAAATTTCTATCAAATATCTACTATAATTATATTATATTTTTGCCAAATCATTTTACTTTGTAATTACAAATAGGTAAAAAAAGCTTCCTTTACCTAGTAATTCCTTTTTCATTCCCAAAAAAGGAAAGAAGATCCTCCCATGTGGGTAACCCTTCCACATCACCCTTCACAGTCAGTGCAAAAGCTCCTGCCGCATTTGCTAATTTAACAGCTTCCTGCAATGTATAACCTTTTATTAGTCCAGCTAAGAATCCAGCTGCAAAGGCATCTCCTGCTCCAATTGGATCGATGATCCTTTTGACTTTAAATCCGGGAATGTGTGTTGTTTCCTCTTTTGTACCTAGAAAAGCACCATTTTCTCCTACTTTCATAACAACTATTTCAGGACCTATATCCAAAAATGTATTTAATATTTCCTTTTCATCAGAAGACCCTAACAAAATTTTTGCTTCACTTAGTCCTGGCAATAAGATATCTGATTTACTGATTATATCTAAAATAGTTTCTTTCATTTTTTCTTTATCATCCCAAACTTTAAACCTTATGTTTGGATCGAAAACTATTTTCAAATCATGCTTTTTTGCTATTTCTATTGCCTTATATACTGTTCTACAACATGATTCGCTCAAGCCAGGAGTTATACCTGTTAAATGTAAATATTTTGCTTGAGCAATATAATTTTCATCTAAGTCGCTTTCATCCATAAAACTTGCTGCAGATCCTTTTCTGTAATAGTATACCACGCTTTCCCCTATTTCCACCCTCTCTTTGAAAAAAACACCGGTGGGATGATTTTCATCCCTTTTTACTTGAGAAACATCCACACCTTCTCCTCTAACAAAAGATTCTATGTAATCTCCAAAACCATCTTTACCTAATTTACTAATCCATCCTGCTTTTAGACCTAATTTTGAAAGACCTATAGCAACATTTGATTCAGCGCCTCCAATATGTTTATTAAATTGATATATATACTTTAAAGGCCCTGTCTCTGTAGGTACAAAAAGAACCATCGTTTCGCCTAAAGTTACTACATCCATTATAATCACCACATCCATTATTGTTTTAGTTTTTAATTTTTTCTTTAATAAATTTTCTCATCTACTTTTTAGCTTCTCTGATTGCTACAACAAATTTTCTAGCAGTTTCTTCAACTTCTTCATAGTTAGCTTCTCGAGCTCCTTTAGTTAACTCAGCGCCGACTCCAACTGCTAAACAACCTGCTTTAATCCATTCAGCGACATTTTCTAAATTTACCCCCCCAGTCGGAATAATAGGTGCATAAGGAAGAGGACCTAAGATAGATTTAACCATTGAAGGACCAAAAGCACTGCCTGGAAACAATTTTACAAAATCTGAACCTGATTCCATTACTTCGATAATCTCTTTTATAGACATTGCTCCCATCATTGTAACTTTTTGGTACCTGTTACATAATTTTACCATTTCAGAATTAAAGTAAGGACTCACAAAAAATTCCGCTCCGGCTAACATAGCCGCCCTGGCACTTTCTGAATCAAGTACTGTACCTGCCCCAATAAGAATTTCACCATTTGGATAACTTTTTTTTAGCTCTTTAATTACTTCAATAGCACCTGGAACAGTCATGGTTATCTCAATAGCATCAATTCCTCCTTTTTTTACTGCATTCGCAATTTTTATAGCCTTTTCGGGAGAATTTGCTCTAACAACAGAAATTATTCCTGTACCTACAATGCGCTGCATTACTTTTAATTTTTCCATGTAGACCTCCTTGCTTAAAATTTTATAGTTGATTACCAAAAAATGGCCTGCACTTAATATGTTAAAAATAGGGTAAGATATGCAGGCCAATCTTTAAATCAGAGAGTTAAAAGAAATACTGCATAAATTTTATTTCTCTAATTTAATATTTCCAAAGTTTACTGTGCTCTGATAATTGTTACCAGTTGGATCATTCCAAGTTAGTATTCCTACCCTTCTTCCAGCTGCACTAGCATCGTTAACTTGAACGTCAAAGCCTATAACTTCTCCACCAGATGGTGTAATTGTTTTCCAAGAAATAGCAGCTTCAATTATGTATCCTCCATCTATTACTTTAGCTGCTGTTTTAAAGTTTGCAGCAGATGCACCTGTACCAAAGGATTGCTCATTAACGTAGTTAACTCTATATTGTGCATCATCCACTTCGTAGAACCCTGTTTTGTTGTTGTTTTCGTCGATGAAAAATTCTACTGAATCTTGTTCCCATGGATCTGAGTGATCTTTATTTAAAACAGGATCAGATACTATGGCAAGAACATAAAGTGCTTTTTCATCCCATAAGACTTTAAAATCTGCTTTAGCATTTTGAAGACTTCCAGAAACAACTGTGTGGGTTGAATAGGTTTCTGCCATTTCCCAAATATCGTCTATTTCTGCATCAATAATTGGTGTTCCATATTTTGCAGTTCCTACAGCAGCAGCTTCTAAAACAAGTATCCCATAATTTGCAGTACTTTCTTTTTGTTGGTTTGTAGTGTCATTCCAACTGTACATTTTCTTGCCATCTATTACCGCAATATCAAAACCTATGGATGAACCTTTTTCAAATTTTTGAGGGAGAGTAATTGAGCATTCAAAAGCATATTTTTTATATCCAGGGCTGACAAAATGCTTAATTTCGATTTCATCTGGTTTATTTGTTTCAACTGTCCAATCAGTTCTAATAATCACCCAAACATCGT
>JAKOZG010000004.1 GCA_029780115.1 Thermotogota bacterium | reverse complement strand
GATAAATTGGGTAAATACTTTTTAGTCGCTTCAACAACACCTTTATCAAGCTCGCACATGACAACTTTTTCTACAGAAGAGTGTTTCAAAACTTCTCTAACAGTTCCGCCGTCTCCTCCCCCAATTACAAGCACTTTCCTTGGGTTTTCGTGGAGAAATAGAGGAACGTGAGAGATCATTTCATGGTATACAAATTCATCTGAATCCCTGGTCATTGTTATACCATCTAACGTAAACACTTTCCCAAATGCCTTTGTTTCAAATATATCTATCCTTTGATATTGGGTTTGTTCAGAATAGATAACGTGGTCGACATTCATAAAGATACCATATTTATTCACTTTGTCGTACTCGTTGAAAATAAACGGTGGATAAACCTTTTCCGACATTATTTCACCTCAACCTTATGTCGTGAATTATCAGGGACACCTATAGACTCAAATACCCCACGTTTGTATTCCACAGCGTCTTGTCTACGAGATTTAAAAGCATCTTTTAAATAATTAAAAGCTACCCATGGGTCAACAGACTCGCCACAAGTGTAAATATCTAACGACGCATATTTGTATTCTGGCCACGTATGAATAGCTAAATGAGACTCTGAAATTATTATTGCACCACTTACTCCGTGAGGTAAAAAGCGGTGAAAGGTGGATGTTACAATTGTTGCTCCACATTCAATAGCTGCTTTCGTCATTTGGTATTCGATCTCTGAAACATTGTTGAGTATTTCTTCGTCGCAGTCGTATAACTCTGCTATCAAATGTCTACCTAAAGATTTTGCCATCTCTCACTCCTCCTTTAAAAAATTTCTATCCAAAGAAACTTTGCCTTTTGACTTTTGCTTCTGTTCTTTATGTAGTGTTTTTTGTTTGGCGTAAAAAAGAAACACTCCTCACTTTCAATTATATAAGTTTCTTTGTTTAAATGAAGCTCTATTGTGCCTTCAATAATGAATCCGAATTCTACACCTTCATGAGGTTTCTCTATCTCTGTTGACTTTCCTGGATCAAGTATTATAAATGATGGTTCTATGTTTTTTGGATCGCTGGCTGTTAACAAAAGCTCTTCGCATACTCCTTCAGGTGTGTCATATATAGGAATTCTATCCTCCTTTGTGTAAACCACTTTTTCTTTGTTTTCTAAGTTTGAGAAAAATTCTTTTAAGTCTGTTCCAAGGGCTCTCAAAATCATCTCTAAACTCTCAATGGTTGGAGAAGTTAAGTCCCTTTCTACTTGAGAAATAAAACCTTTTGTTAAATCTGATCTTATTGCCAGTTCTTCCTGAGTCATATTTCTCATAATTCTCAAACTTTTAATCTTTTCACCAATCTTCATAAAAATACCTCCAAATATGGTGTTCCTATAGAAATATTAAATTTTAAAAATATTATATATTAAACTATCTGTTTAATATTATAAACTTTTTGCCTAACTTTGTCAATCACTTTAATTTAAATTTATGTTGCTAAAATCTCAAAAATATTATTTCTGTGTTATACTAATATAGATAAACTAAATAACCTAGAATTCTTAATATAAAGATTTAAATAATAACGAATCTTTTAGAATTTAATATTATTGATGCCGAGTGAGTTTTTATTTAAAGTCAATAGAATAAATTGATAAAATAAATTGATCATGAAAAATTTATTTTAGATAAAAATTTAAGGAGGATTTTTTATAGCATGAGATCTTATATGAGAAGTTACCTAGGCATAGATCTAGGTACTGCCAATACAATCGTTTACATGAAAGGAAAAGGAGTAATTTTAAATGAGCCCTCGGTTATCGCTATAAATAAAGAAAATGGAGAGATAATTTGTGTCGGTAGTGAAGCTAAAAAGATGATAGGAAAGACCCCAGCTAATATTTTTGCTATTAGACCTTTAAAAGAAGGAGTAATTGCAGATTATAACATAGCAGTTGCAATGTTAAAATATTTCATAAATGCTGCAGTTGGAAATTTTGTAGTTTTGAAACCGGTAGTTGTGGTAGGAGTCCCTACTGGCGCAACAGAAGTTGAAAAGAGTGCTTTAAGAGAAGCCGCATTAGATGCCGGGGCAAGTAAAGCCTTCTTGATAGAAGAAGCAATGGCGACAGCTATTGGAGCAGGTTTGGATGTAGAAGAACCATCTGGAAATATGATTGTTGATATTGGAGGCGGTACAACAGAAATAGCTATTATTTCTCTTGGAAATATTGTATTGTCAAGGTCTCTAAGAGTTGCTGGAGACCAAATGGATCTAGAAATAATGGACTATATAAAAACGAGATACAATATAATTATAGGTGAAAAAACTGCCGAGAGAATAAAAATGGAAATAGGTAATGTTTTTGATACTGAAGAGTATAATAAATTAAGCTTAGAAATAGTAGGATTGGATGTATTATCAGGTTTACCAAAAACTATCCAGGTTTCAGGATATGAAATTAGGCAAGCAATAAAAAACTCAGTAAATAAAATAATTGAAAATATTAAGTCAGCTATTGAAGAGACTCCTCCTGAATTATTATACGATATTGTTAATAAAGGAATTTTCCTCGCTGGTGGAGGAGCAATGATTAAAGGAATGAAAGAGCTAATTGAGAAAGAAACTTTTATTAGAGTTATTGTAGCTGATGATCCAATTACCTGTGTGGCACGGGGAGCAGGGTTAATAATAGATAAGATAAATATTTTGAGAACACTTTAGAAGTTATAAAATGAAAAATTCGAGTTTATTTTTTTTGGCTGTAATAATTTTTGTTTCAATTTTATTCAATTTATTCTCAAATGCCCTAAACGTTGTGGAAACCCTAATGTTTCCCTGTGATTTTTTGTTTTCAAATTTATACTCAAAGATTGAATCTCGAAGTTTAACTGAAGATAAGTTAAAAAGTATTATGCATATTGTAGAAGAAGAACCTTTTTTTATAATTGAAAGTAAAGAAGTGAAAAACTTAAATATGAGCATTCCTTGGGGTATAATTTTAAAAGAAACTAATAGAACGTTAACAATATTAACTAGCGGAGACAAAATTAATGAAAACTACTTAGTTGTAAATGAAAATGGAGTATTACTTGGATTTGTTGAAAAAGTCTATTCTAACAACGTTTTAGTTAGAAAAGTTGGTTGGGGGAATCAAAGATTTTTTGGTAGAATACATAATTTAGACGTTTTGATAAAGGAAAATCGAGGAGATATTCTAGTTGAAATACCTGACGATTACAGACTACCGCATGATGATTTAAAGCTTTTTTTAGATTTTCCATTTTACTTAAAAAATAGAAACGAAAATGAAGAAGCTGCATTTCTGGTTGGCGATTTAGTTTCAAAATATGGAGAATTTTACCTCTTTAAACCATACAGAAACGAAAGCTTTGTAGTATTTATTTTCCCATATTAATTTAGTATAAAAGTGAGATGAATCTATGAAATACGTTTTTTATTTGCTTTTCGCATTAATTACGGCCTCGTTCGATAGATGGTTAGGAGAAACCTTAATTTTTGTTTTTCCTATCTGTGTTGTTTATATAATAGCACTTGAAAACTCTGAGATATTCCCTCTTTACTATACTTTCTTATATACAATCTTTTATTTTAGTACAAGATTAGAGTTAAATTTTTCAGCAATTCTTTTTTTTGGTATTTTTTTGATGCTAAATTTTCTTTTTAAAAATATGAGAATGAATTTTTTTAAAGCTTTGATTATTTTTTGCGTGCTTTCTTTCTCGCTAAGTATAATGACCAAGTCTTATTTTTCATCATTAATTGGCATGATTATAATGATAATAGTTTATTTTGTAAACATGAGGTTGATTGTAAATGAAAGAGAAACGAGTTAAATTTTTGTTTGTGGTATTTTTAATTTCTTTTTGTTTGATATTTTTACGCTCTTTTCAGCTTCAGGTTATTGACTGGGAGGAGTATACTTTAAAGGTTCAAGATTTGAGTACCAAGATTTTTATTGAACCACCTGAAAGGGGAAAAATATATGATAGAAATGGGAAACTTTTGGCTTGGAATGAAACAATTTATCAAATAACAAATTCAGGAAACATCCTAGAAGAAGACACCGAGGAAAAATTATACTCCATCTTAAAAGATGTTGTTGATAATCCTTACATGGTCATTGATAAATTAAACTTTCAAAAAAAAGTTAATTTGAATATAAATTCTGTTGTGGCATTAAAAATAGCTGACATTGATCCAAACCTAAAAGTTCAAGAAAAGCTTATCAGAAGGTATGCTCATGAGTCATTGTATCACATTTTGGGGTATGTTGATAACGAAGGATATCCGAGAACAGGGCTAGAATTGGTGTATGATGAGAAAATACGGGGGAATTATGGATACAAAATGTCGATTA
Organism: Thermotogota bacterium; assembly: GCA_029780115.1. Lineage (GTDB taxonomy): Bacteria > Thermotogota > Thermotogae > Petrotogales > Petrotogaceae > Defluviitoga. The sequence continues at coordinate 652,485 of JAKOZG010000004.1, read as the reverse complement.
TGTCTTCAAGTAAAGGAACTACCCAATTAATAGAAAAAACTTATCCCATCCCTGGGAACAACATAGTTTTAAGTATAGATCTAGATCTGCAAATAAAGGCATATGATTATATGAAAAAATATAATCATAATGGAACAATAATAATTTCTAATCCAAATACTGGTGAAATATTGGTATTTGTAAGTTATCCTTCACCTGATCCAAATAAGTTTTCTGAAGGAATGGATAATCTTGAATACAAAAAAATACTAAATGATCCAAATAAAATATTAGTTAATCGATGTATTTCAGCATATTATCCGCCGGGATCTATTATTAAACCTTTTGTTGCTTACGCGGCTCTTGAAGCTGGAATCTCACCGGATGCTACTATTAATTCAACAGGTATATATTATTTGAGAAATTCCAAAGGGGAAATCATAGATCAACTAGAAGATTGGAATCCTTTAGGACATGGAGAGACTAACTTAGTTAAGTCAATTAGATCGTCTGTCAACAGCTACTACTATTGGTTAGGTGAAAGACTAGGTATTGATTATTTAGAAGAATATGCTCATGAGTACCAATTGGTAGAACCCACAGGGATAGATCTTCCTTATGAAAAAAGTGGAAATTTCCCTGGAAGAAAGTGGAAACTTGAAAATCTAGGCGAAGTTTGGTATCCTGGAGAAACATTGAGAGTTTATATCGGTCAGAGTGCAACAACTATGACTCCTATACAAATTTTAAGGATGTATAACCTAATAGCAACAGGAGGTAATTATTATAAATTTAATTTGTTTATGAAGGAAGAAGATATTTTTGGAAATGTAGTGAACGAATATGAACCTATCTTAATAGATTCTTATGAAATGAACAAAGAATATTTGCAATACATCTACCAAGGGATGATTGAAGCTACGACTTATGATGGAGAATCAAACGAAAAAGGTACCGCCTATGACGCATTTAAAGATTTTCCAATAACTGTAGCAGGAAAAACAGGAACTGCTCAAATTGACAAAGAAAAGCATTCCCATTCATGGTTTGCAGGATTTTTACCTACAACAGAACCTCAATATTCAATAGTTGTATTTGTTGAATATGGTGGTATGGGTGCTTCAACCGCAGCTCCTGTCGCTCGTGAAATTCTGCATGATTTAGTTGAAAAATATCTTTATTGATAATCTACTTAAATTTAATTAAATTTAAAATAAAAACGTTTATTCCAAAAGATCTGCATACATAGGAAAGCTTTGGCTAAGGAATAATACCTCACTCTTTATTTCATTAACTAGATTTTTGTCAAGTGTTCCTTCCTCATCTTGAATGTTCTTTGTAACTTTTATTATTAATTCAGCTACTTTTGTCATTTCTTTTTCTTTCATACCTCTAGTAGTTACGGCCGGAGTTCCAACTCTTATTCCGCTAGTAACAAAAGGAGGGCGAGTTTCTTTTGGAATAGTATTTTTGTTGACTGTTATATTACATTCTCCCAAGGCTTTTTCCAGGGCTTTACCAGAGATGCTTAGATTTGATAGATCAACTAAAAATAGATGAGTATCTGTTCCGTTAGAAACAATTTTTAAACCCTTTTCTGAAAGCTCTTCGCTTAATTTTTTAGCATTTTTCACAACCTGTTTTTGATAGATTATAAAATCCTCACTCATAGCTTCTTTGAAAGCAACTGCTTTTGCTGCAATTATATGTTCCAAAGGACCACCTTGCATTCCTGGAAAAATTGTTTTGTTTATTTCTTTAGAAAGCTCTTTATCATTAGTTAAGATGAGACCTCCTCTGGGACCTCTGAGTGTTTTATGTGTAGTAGAGGTTACAACGTGGGCATATTCAATTGGATTAGGGTGAATCCCTGCAGCCACTAATCCAGAAAAATGAGCCATATCAACAACAAGATAGGCCCCAACTTTGTCTGCTATTTCTCTAAATCTTTTAAAGTCAATAATACGAGAATATGCGCTTCCACCAGCAACAATAACTTTAGGTTTCGAAGAAATTGCTAATTTTTCTACCTCGTCATAATTAATTATCTCGGTTTCTTCTTCTACACCATACGTTACTACGTTATATAACATTCCAGAAAAATTTACAGGCGCACCATGAGTTAAATGACCTCCGTGATTTAAAGACATTCCCATTAATGTGTCTCCTGGTTTCATAAGTGAAAAGTAGACTGCCATGTTTGCTTGAGAACCTGAATGAGGCTGAACATTTGCATATCTAGCATGAAAAAGTTCTTTAGCTCGATCAATAGCCAATGTTTCTACCTCATCAACAAATTCACAACCACCATAATATCTTTTTCGAGGGTAACCCTCTGCGTATTTATTAGTAAATATACTTCCCATAGTTTGTAAAACAGCCTTTGAAACATAATTTTCTGAAGCAATTAACTCCAAACCAAATTCTTGCCTTTTGAGTTCTTTTAACAATATATCGTAAACTTCTGAATCAACGTTTTTAACTTCCTCCCACATTTAACATCACCTCTTAAATGTACGTCTTTTAGATAAGTAAGTAATTAATATCGTATCTTAATTCTAACACAAAAATATATTTACTATGAAAAAATTTTTGATAAAAATCCACGAAAACAAAGAAATTAATTTTTATTTAACTCTAAATCTCCGTGTTTCAGTATAAAGTTGTCTAATCGGTGGAAATCATTCTTGACTGTTTTAGTAAGAAAAGATATAATGTATTTAATAAATTGAAACGTTTCAAAAAGGAGGTAAATTATGTCCAGAGTTACTATTAAAGATGTAGCAAAGGAAGCTAATGTATCAGTTGGAACCGTTTCAAGAGTTATAAATGGTGAAAAAAACGTTTCTAAAGAAAATAAGCAAAAGGTTCTTAAGGCGATTGAAACTCTTGGATATGTTCCAAACACCTACGCTAGAGGACTTGTTTCAGGAAAAACTAATTCTATATCGATAGTAGTCCCTATGATAAGGACAGATTTTTATGATAGACTGATTAACTCAGTTGATTGTGTATTGATAGAAAATAATTATGAAAGTTCTATATTTCCTTTACTTTCAGAATATCGGTTAAAAAAATTCTTAGAAAAAAGCTCTATTCTATATCATTCTGATGGAATCCTTATGTCTTCGCTTCCTGTTCAAAAGTTATTTAAAGATGGAGTAGTTCCTACAGAAAAACCTGTTGTCTTGATAGATATGGAATCAAATTTTTATGATTGTGTTTATATAGATAATCATCTTATTGGAAGAATCGCTGCGAAAATTTTACTTGAAAAAACAACCAATTTATATGTTATGACTTTTATAGAACCTGATACTATTTTCACTTCAGGTGTTTTTAAAAAAAGAATTGAGGGTTTTGAAGAAGTTTTAAAAGAAAATAATCTAACTTTTTCTTCCAAAAAAGTTTTTCATAGTGAACTAAACTTACACTATGCATTGAATGAGGCAATGTCGATCTTGAAAAGGATTCAAAAATTTCCGGTAGGATTTTTTGCAACTACGGATTTATTTGGTTATGGATTAATTTTGGCAGCTAATAACCTTAATTTGGAAGTTGGAAAAGATATTTTTATAGTTGGTGTAGATGGTCAGCCTTGGACAGAAGACATTGGACTAACAACTATCAAACAACCTATTGAAGAAATGAGTCAATTAGCTACAAATATTCTTTTAGACAAAATGAATTCGAAGTTTTCTATGTCTTCAAGAAAGTCCGTTAAATTTGATCCTTTGGTAATTAGAAGAAATTCAGCGTAGTTATGGAATTTGAAAAATCAAGAAGTGCAAATGGAACAAATAAATCAAAAGGAGGAAGAGAGAAAATGAAAAAAGCGTTTTTATGTTTAGTTATTGCAATTTTTAGTGTTTTTATGTTTGCTAAGACAGAGTTAGTTTTTTGGCACTATTGGGATGGAGAGAATGGAAAAAAATTAGAATCTTTAGTAAAAGAATTTAATGCTTCTCATCCTAACATTGAAGTTCAACCTGTTTTTATACCTGGATCAGATTTGCTAACAAAGATTCAACTTTCAATACTGTCAGGACAAACTCCAGATCTTGCGATTTCAGATATTATCGGCATGCCTTTAATACTTGATACTGCAAAAGTCATCGACTTAATGCCTTTTGTGGAAAAATATAACTATGATTTAAATGATTTTTATGAAAATACTTTAGTTTATGGCAAAGTCGAAGATAAGCTTTTTAGTATCCCAGTAAGTTCTAGTAACCTTGGGTTGTTTTGGAATAAAGATCTCTTCAAGAAAGCAGGTTTAGATCCAGAAAAACCACCAAAAACGTGGGACGAACTCGTTGAGTTTGGAATAATTATTAAAGAAAAAACAGGAAAATTTGGTTACGAGTTATATTTAGATGGAGGAGAAGGTACAACTTGGCAGTGGCAAATTTTTCTTTGGCAGGCTGGAGGAGAATTTCTGGATCCCAACTCTAATTATAGAAAATCTTCTTTCAATTCTGAAGCTGGAGTTCAAGCCCTTCAATTTTGGGTTGATTTAACTAATACTCATAAGATTTCACCAATAGCTCCTTGGGGACTATTCAGTCGTGGTGAAGCTGCCATGGTTATGGATGGATCTTGGATGACACAATTTTTCCCAGCTCAAGTAAATTTCGAATTAGGTAGCGCTATTTTTCCTTACCCTGAAAATGGTGTCCCTGCCACTAACATGGGAGGGGAACAGATATTTATTTTCAACACTACTAAAGAAAAAGAAGCTGCTTCCTGGGAATTTGTAAAATGGTTTACCAGTACAGAAGTTCAGATAGATTGGGATAAAGCAACTGGTTTTATTCCAGTAAAGAAATCTGTGGCAACTGATGAAAGTTATAATGCATATATTAAAAACACAAATAGATTGTTATTGCCGTTTATAGAAGTACAGCAATATTCACATGCTAGACCTCCTATTAAAGAATATCCTCAAGTTTCTGATATAGTATCAAAAGCTATTATAAGTGCAGTATATAAAAAAGGGACACCTGAAGAAGTACTTAATGAAGCCGCATCCCAAGTAGATTTGTTGTTGGGAAAGAAGTGATTGAATGTCAAAAAAAACGGGTGGGTCGCAGACCCACCTCTTTTTCAAAAAAGAACGATTTTCATTGGCTATTTTTCTAATTCCTTCAATTATAATTATTTTTGTTTTTAATTTGTTTCCAGCATTCTATTCGTTTTTTTTGAGCTTTTTTAATTGGAATGGATTCAGTCCAAATAAAGAATTTGTAGGATTTAACAATTACATTATGGCTTTTAAGGATCCAGAATTGAGAAACTCGATAATCGTCACTTTAATATATTCTTCGTTAGTTACTTTTCTCTCGATGATCATAGGTTTATTAATTGCATTGGCATTGAATAAAGACCTTAAAGGGAAATCCTTATTTAGATTACTTTACTTTATTCCAGTTGTGACACCAAGTGTTGCCTCAGGGATTACATGGAAGTATTTGTTTGATCCCTACAATGGGGTGATTAATAAAATACTAGGCTATTTTAATATTAATGGGCCACAATGGTTAAACAGCACATCTTGGGCTCTTTTTTCAGTTTCTATCGTCGGAATTTGGAAAAGAATAGGTTTTTGTATGGTGATATATTTAGCTGCTTTACAAGATATTCCAAAAAGTTATTTAGAAGCAGCTGAAGTTGATGGGGCAAACGTATGGCATCTTTTCAGATATATAAAATTACCTCTCTTATTACCTTCATCACTGTTCTTAATAATTACTGGTTTTATTGAATCGTTTCAAGTTTTTGATTTAATATATACTATGACTAACGGAGGCCCAATAGGGGCTACTGATGTATTGGGATTTTTGCTATATAGACATGCTTTTAAGTATTTTAATCTAGGTTATGCTTCTGTGATCGCGCTAATAATTTTTGTTATTCTTTTCTTTTTATCTATAGTTCAATGGAAATATACAGGTGGAGGGGTTAAAAATGTCGCATAAAAAATCTTTTTCTATAAAAAATGTGTTTTTATATATTTTTCTAGTGATCGGTGCTTTCATTTCTATAATGCCTTTTTTATGGCTCGTTACTACCTCTTTAAAGCCACCAGGAAAGATTTTTTCTGCTCCCTTGTTATTTCCTACGCATTTTTATTTTGAGAATTATATTGAAGCATGGAACGCTGTTCCTTTTGCTAGGTATATTTTCAATAGTACAATTATGTCTTTGGGCATAGTTATTTTTCAGACTCTTTTCTCAGCAATGGCTGGTTATGCTTTTGCAAAGATTAGGTTTAAATTTAAAGATGCTCTATTTATTATTTTTTTAATCACAATGATGATACCAGATTCCGTCAAAATGATTCCCAACTTTTTGACAATAAAAAACCTTGGATGGTATGATACTTATACTGCTTTAATTGTTCCTCGAGCAGTAAGTGTTTTTGCTATTTTCCTTTTTCGACAATTTTTCCTGTCAATACCAAGTAGCATAGAAGAATCTGCTAGATTGGAAGGTTGTGGTTTGTTTAGACTGTTTTTCCAGATAGTTTTGCCACTTTCAAAACCAGTAATGGTAACAAACATTTTATTCTCATTTTTATTTGCTTGGAATGATTTTCTATGGCCTTTAATAATCACAGATTCTCAAAAAATGCGAACTATTCAAGTAGGTTTGTCATATTTTCAAGGAAGATACGGTATTAGATGGGAATTACTATCAGCCGCAACTATTTTTTCAATATTACCTTCTTTAATTGTTTTTATAATTGCCCAAAAATATTTTATTGAAGGAATATCAACTTCAGGTTTAAAGGAGTGAGGATTGTTGAGTAGAGATAATACGATAATTTATCAAATCTTTCCCGATCGTTTTAATAAAGTCAACAATAATCAAAAAAAATATAAAAATTGGGGTGAAAAACCTACAAGAAGGGATCATTTTGGAGGTAACTTAAAAGGAATAAAAGATAGAATTCCTTATTTAAAAAAATTGGGAATAAATTGCATTTACTTGACACCAATTTTTTTAGCCCCATCTCCACATAAGTACGATACTCAAGATTACATGAGAATAGATCCTAACTTCGGTAACATGGATGATTTTGAAGATCTATTGAAGTCTTTGCATGATGACGGCATGAAATTATTATTAGATGGCGTTTTCAATCATACTGGCGACCGTTTCTGGGCATTTAAAGATTGTGAAATTAATGGTGAGACCTCACAATATTGGAATTGGTACCATATCCACGGTTTTCCAATAAAAAGATTCCCTAATCCAAATTATGAAGATGCTGGAATTTATTATTTGCCAAAATTAAATCATGATAATAATGATCTATTAGATTATTTGAAACAGGTAGTAAAATTCTGGACCTCTAAAGGAATTGATGGTTGGCGATTCGACATGCCTTGGTGCATCAAACCTGATTTTTGTTCAGAATTAATTAATGAAGCTAAAGGAATAAATCCAAATATATTTGTAATTGGAGAATATTGGGGATTACCTTATGAACTACTTGAAAAATATCCCTTCGATGGAGCGATGGATTATATTTTTCGAGATAACGTGATCAACTTACTGAAGGGGACAATAGATCTTCATACTTTTGTGCAAAATCTAAGTTACAAAGAACATCTTAGATTTAATAGATGTTGGAACATGTTAGGAAGTCATGATACAAGTCGAATAAGAGGGATTCTTAAAAGCGATAAAAAAGTTAAAATAGCGTTTACACTTCAATTTACTTTTCCGGGAATTCCAATTATCTATTATGGCGATGAAATAGGGATGTTTGGTGGAAGGGATCCTGATTGTAGAAGAACGTTTAATTGGGATAAAGAAAGTTGGAATATGTCCATTTATGATCATGTAAAAGATTTATGTAACTTTAGAGAAGGTTTAACAAATATAGAGAATTTTAAATTTTTAGAATTTAAAGATAAAAAATTAACCTATCTATTAGAAGACACAAAAAGTTCTTTTATGATAGAAATTGATTTAAAAAATTATATATCGGAAATTCATGAATTGTAGCAAATTAAATTGCAATAATTTCTAAAATAAATATAAAGTCCTTAGCTTTAGAGCTTGGTTAAAAATTCGAGCTCTTTTTTTATTGTTTTTTTTGCAAATTTAACAAATATACTTTGTGAAAAAATCTTAATAAGATTAAATATAAAAAGAGTAAAAACTCGCAAAAGCTTTATGATTCAGAATTATTTTTAAATACGAGCAAGACTGAAAAATAAAAAGTTTATATATGAAATATTTTTCATGAAATTTTTTTCACACTGGTTTTAAATGCGTGTAATTGGTTGTAATTTACCATAATTACTCATAAACAACTTTGACTTTTTAGATATTTTTAATTACAATTAAAATGATAAGAGAAAATTACAAATGAATTAAATTTCACAAACTTTTTTGTTTAAAAAAGTTTGTGAAAATATCAAAATCAATTGAATAATTTCAGTAAAAAGAGTTCATTAACAATTTTATAGTCAGAGGTAAGCAATTTGTCTGAATCGTAGAAATATATAATTTGCGTGTACCCTGATTTTGATACTTATGTAGGTCGGCTCTACAATTAAAAACTTTGATCGTTTCTGAATTAGGAAGATTTTTGAAATATTTATAGAATTTAAGTCATAGAAATTCTAAAATGTCTAAAAGTTTAAAGTTTAGGAGGTGAACTAATGAAGAAAATATTAGTTATTTATCCGGATTGGACTCTTACTAAAATTGCAATCTTTGAGGATGAAAAAAAAGTATTAGAAGGGACTTTAAATCACGATCAAAATGAACTATCAAAATATGAGAAGATTATAGATCAATTAGATTATCGTAAAGAATCGATAAAAGACTTTTTGAATAAACTGAACCTTTCAATTGACGATTTTGATGCTATAGCTGCTAGAGGCGGAGTATTCTTGCCTATGCCAAGTGGTACATATGTTGTTAATGAAAATATAGTGAATTATCTCGCCACAAAATCGCCTATGGAACATCCAGCCAATTTAGGAGCAACTATCGCTTATAATCTTTCCGAATCAAGTTTTAAAAAACCTCCAGTTTTCATGACCGATCCTATTTCTGTAGATGAATTTATCGACGAATCTAGAATAGCTGGAATACCCCAATTAGAGAGACTTAGCAGATACAATGCCCTTAATATGAAAACTGTCGCAAGATATGCCTCAAACGAGTTGAAAAAAGATTATTTCGAATGCAATTTTGTAATTGCACATTTAGATGAACAAATATCCATAGGAGCACAAAAAAATGGATTGATGATAGATGCAACTTTTCCTTTTGATGAAGGCCCTTTTGGACTTCACACAACTGGTGATTTGCCTTTAGGAGACCTAACAAGTTGGATTTTTAAACATAAAAGCAAGTGCAAAGAAAAGGATATTAGATCGAGATTCATAGAAAATGGTGGGTTACTTGCTTATCTTGGTACAAAAAATTTAGAGGAAGCGATTAAAAAAGCTACAAAGGAAAATGATGCAAAACTGATTGTTGAAGCAATGGCTTATCAAATAGCAAAAGAAATTGGAGCAATGGCGGTTGTACTAGAAGGAAAAATAGACGCTGTAATTATAACTGGTGAATTAGCAAATAACGAATATTTTGTTAGATTAATTAAGAATAGAATAGCAAAATTAGGGGTAGTGATGCTTTATCCAGGAACTTATGAAATTGAAGGACTCGCTTATGGGACGCTACGAGTTTTATATCAATTAGAAGAATTTTTAATTTGGGAAGGAGAGAAAGTTGCATGATAAAAAAAATTGATCAAATTTTAGAACTAATAAGTGAGCAAACCAAAAAGGTGATTTCTGTAGCTGCAGCTGAGGACTTAGAAGTCTTGAAAGCAGTAAATAAGGCCTACGAACTAGGTCTCTGCGACTTTATATTGTTTGGTAACAAAGAAAAAATTTTATATATTGCTCAAGAAAATAATCTAGATTTAAGTAAAGTTGAAATAAGAAACACCACAAATGATTATGAATCAGTCGTTGGTGCAATTGAAAGTGTTGCTAAGGGAGAAGCAGATCTTCCTATGAAAGGTAAGATAACGACCTCGGAGATTTTATCAATATATCTTAAAGATGAATATGGATTAAAAAGCGGTAAAACAATGAATTTAGTGTGCGTTTTTGAAATCCCAAGGTACCATAAGCTTCTAATTCTGTCTGATGCAGGAATGGTAATCTCTCCAACACTTGAGCAAAAGATTGATACAATAAATAATGCCGTAACCGTTGCCCATGTGTTAGGTAATAAAGAACCTAAAGTTGCTATCTTAGGTGCCTTAGAGCTGGTTAATCCTAAAATGCCTGTAACAATAGACGCTGCGATCCTGACTCAGATGAATAGAAGAGGTCAAATTAAAGGTTGTGTGGTAGATGGACCATTCGCACTGGATAATGCAATTTCAAAAACAGCTGCGGAGCATAAAGGATTGGTAAGTGAAGTAGCTGGTGACGCTGATATACTGATAGTACCAGATATAGAGGCTGGTAATATTTTATACAAATCTTTAGTCTATTTTGGAGAGGCTAAGTTAGCTTGTTCTATTATCGGTGGTAAAAAACCAGTTGTACTTACCTCTAGAGCAGATTCTAACGAAACAAAATTAAATTCAATAGCCTTTTCAATTTTGATGACCGAAAGGTGAGTGAAAAAATGTTTAAGATTCTGGTTATAAATCCTGGATCTACCTCTACCAAGATTGCAATTTATGAAGATGAAAAAGAAATAATAAAAAAAACTATTCATCATGATATCTCTGAACTTAAAAAATTTAGGAAAGTAGTTGATCAATATGAAATGAGAAAAGATACAATCTTGGAATTTCTTGAAAAAGAAAACCTTAATTTAAATAGTATTTCTGCAGTGATTGGCAGAGGAGGCCTGTTAAGACCTGTTCCTAGCGGGATTTACAAAATAAATGAAAAAATGTTAGAAGAATTAAGAACCGCCAAATACGGAGAGCATGAATCAAATTTAGGAGCCTTAATTGCTTATCATATAGCCGATAAAATAGGAGTTCAAGCATTAACTGCAGATCCTGTAGTTGTTGATGAATTGGAAGATATAGCAAGAATCTCTGGTCATCCTGATTTTAAAAGAAAGTCGATTTTTCATGCCTTAAATCAAAAAGCTGTTGCAAGAAAGCTCAGTCAAAAAATTGGAAGAGATTACAAATCATTAAATCTTGTGATAGCTCATCTTGGCGGAGGAATCTCTATTGGTGCTCACAAAAAAGGTAGGGTAGTAGATGTAAACAATGCTTTAGAAGGAGAAGGTCCTTTTACTCCTGAACGTTCCGGAACATTACCTTTAACGGGGTTTATTAGTCTTTGTTATCAGGGATATCCAGAATCAGACATTAGAAAGTTGATTAAAGGCAGGGGCGGTCTTGTGGCATATCTTGGAACTAATAGCGCAAAGGATGTTGTTGAAAGAATAAAAAACGGAGATGAATATGCCAAAAAAATATACTCAGCTATGGCTCATCAAATTGCAAAGTGGATAGGAAAAATGTCGGCTGTTTTAAATTTTGAAGTAGATGCAATAGGTTTGACAGGTGGTTTAGCAAATGAAAATGAGTTTTTAATACCTTGGATAAAAGAAAAAGTCAGTTTCATAGCTCCAATTTATGTATTTCCAGGTGAAGAAGAGGAAGAAGCTTTAGCAAATGCTGCTTTAAGAGTATTAAGAGGTGAAGAAGAAGCTACAGACTATTAAAAAGCTGTTAATTAGGGCTTAAGGAGATAATAGAAAATGTTAGAACATATTCTTCAAGAATATCAAACTCACATTTTCATAGGTATGGGAGGATCAGGAAAGACTGAAATAGCTATTAATATTGCAATTAAGTTGAAAGAAAAGAACGAAAATGTAGCGATAGTTGATTTGGATGTTGCCACTCCTTACTTTCGTGTTAGAGACAAATTAGATGAGTTAAAGAATAATAATCTTCGTGTAGTTACTCCCCCTGAAAGATATTTGCATGCAGACGTTCCAATAATAACAGCTGAAGTAGGTGGCTACTTAGTAAATCCAAAATTTAAAACAGTTTTAGATGTTGGTGGAGATGAAAAAGGCGCAACTGTTCTTGGATCTTTGAAAAATTTTTTAGACAATTCTAAAAGGGTGATTTATTTTGTTGTTAACACTAAAAGGCCCTTTACTCAAAATGAAAACAACATTAAAAAAAATATCATTCAGATTGAGAAAAAAATAAGAACAAAAATTGATTTTTTAATTTGTAATACCCATCTTAAAAATGAAACAACTAATTTGATAATCGAAGAAGGCGAAAAGATCCTAGAAAATGTTTCAAGAGAAACAAACATCCCTGTATTATTCACTGCTGTTTCAGAAAAGATTTCTGATGAAATAGAAACGAAATTTGAGAAGTTTCCGATAAAGCGTTTTTTCAAAGATTATTATTAAATTTTACAGACAATAAAGAAGTGGGGTAAAATGCACGGCCATATTCATTACCTTCATTAAAACAAAATAAGAAAATATTTAGAAAAAATTTATAACAAGTATTGAGGCTAATTTTTATAATTTTAAAGTATCCATAATTTTTAAGACTGGAGGGAAAAAAGATGGATAAACAAAAATTTATAGTTTCTATAGATGAGGATAGATGCAAAGGATGCAGCCTTTGCATAGAAGTCTGTCCCAAAGAAGTTTTGGAATTTTCAAAAAAATACAACGAAAAGGGCTACCACTATGCAAAAGTATCAAAAATAGAAAATTGTATCGGTTGTGGCTTTTGCTATCAAATGTGTCCAGACGTTTGTATTAGCGTTAAAGTATTGGAGAAGATTAAGAGCTAAGGAGTTGATTTCAATGGAAAAGGTGTTAGCTAGAGGTACAGAAGCAATTGCTGAAGCAGCTATTAGAGCCGGATGTAGACTTTATTTTGGATATCCAATCACCCCCCAAAGTGAATTGACAGAATATATGGCAAGAAGAATGCCAGAAGTTGGTGGTGTTTTTTTGCAAGGAGAAAGCGAAGTTGCGGTTGTTAATATGGTATATGGAGCAGCAATTGCTGGTAAAAGAGTTATGACTTCAACTTCGTCACCGGGTTTTTCTTTAATGCAAGAAGGTATTTCATATATAGCTGGGGCAGAATTACCATGCGTTTTTGTAAATGTAGTAAGAGGTGGACCTGGTTTAGGCGATATTCAACCAGCTCAATCTGATTATTTTCAAGCTACAAAAGGCGGTGGACATGGAGATTACAGATTAATAGTCTTTAGCCCTGAGTCTCTTCAAGAGGCGGTAGAACTTACTATGTATGCCTTTGATGTAGCTGATCGGTATAGAAATCCTGTTTTATTGTTAACAGATGGTCTGTTAGGACAAATGATGGAACCTGTAAGCTTTCCAGAATTTGTGGACCTTGATTCTTTACCTGATCATTCAAGTTGGGCTCTTAGTGGGACTGGTATGCGTCGAGAAGCTCACAGGGTATCGTCTTTTGACATGGACCCTGTTAGTTTAGAAAAAAAGAATATGTTGATTCAGAGTAAGTATAAAGAAGTTGTCAAAAATGAAATATTATATGAAGAATATCAACTTGATGATGCTGAAATTGTAATTGTAGCGTATGGTACGATGGGAAGAATTGTGAAATCTGTGGTTAATCAGGCCAGAGAAAAAGGGATTAAAGTCGGAGTTTTTAGACCCATTAGTTTATGGCCTTTTCCGTATGTTCAATTGAGCAAGTGGTCAGACCAAGCTAGCTTCTTTTTTACTGTTGAAATGAGTACAGGGCAATTTGTAGAAGATGTCAAAATTGCTGTTGAAGGTAAAAGACCTGTTGAATATTATGGAAGAACAGCTGGAATTATTCCTACGCCCAATGAAATTTTTGCAAAACTTATGGAATTAATTTAAATTAAGAAGAAGGTGGAAAGACATGATTTATACTGAACGCTTTAAAGCTCCTCAATCCTTAAGTGGTAAGGAATTTTCGTACTGTCCTGGTTGTCACCATGGAATTGTTCACAGATTAATAGCCGAAGTAATTGACGAACTTGATATACAAGGAAAAACAATCATGGTGGCACCTGTAGGGTGTGCAGTTTTTGCGAATGATTTTTTCGAATTGGATGGAACTATAGCTGCTCATGGAAGGGCACCTGCTGTAGCTACAGGTATTAAACGAGCTAGACCTGAAAATGTAGTTTTTACCTATCAAGGGGATGGTGATTTAGCTGCTATAGGAACAGCAGAAATAATTCATGCTGCTAACCGAGGAGAGAAGATAACAACCATTTTTATAAATAATGCTATATATGGCATGACAGGTGGACAGATGGCTCCAACCACTTTATTGGGTATGAAAACCACAACTACACCTTACGGAAGGAGCGAAAAAAACGAAGGTTATCCGTTGAGAGTATCTGAAATACTAAAAGAAATCAGAGGAGTTGCATTTTTATCTAGAACAAAAGTCACCACTCCACAAGATGTGATAAGAACAAAAAAACAAATTAAAAAGGCATTTTTAGCTCAAATAGAGGGATTAGGATACGGTTTGGTAGAGGTTTTGTCTACTTGTCCTACTAATTGGGGGCTCACACCTATTGAATCTATGCAATGGCTTGAAGAAAACATGGTAAAAGAATTTCCAATAGGTGTATTTGTTGATAAGGTTGATAAAGTTAAGTGAATCGAGGAAAAATAAACGTTTTGGAGGTGTTTAAAATGGCGTATCACAGTGTAATATCTGCAGGTTTTGGGGGTCAGGGTGTTATGCTTTTTGGCCAAATATTATCCATGGCTGCGATGTTTGAAGGTAAGTTTACCACTTGGCTTCCTTCTTTTGGACCTGAGATGAGAGGAGGAACTGCAAATTGTACTGTAATAATTTCTGATGATTATATTGCTTCTCCTGTTGTAGATGAACCTACCGAAGTTGTAGCTTTTAATCTTCCATCTATGTTGAAATTTGAAAAAATTCTTAAAGAAAATGGGATACTTATTATAAATTCATCTGTTATCGATACAAAACCTCATCGAGAAAACATTAAAGTAATTAAAATACCTGCCAATGATATAGCTGAAGAATTAGGAAACAAAATGGTATCAAATATGGTAATGTTAGGGGCCTATTTAAAGGCGACAAAAGCAGTTACCCTTAAATCTATTGAAAAAGCGTTGCAAGAAAGGTTGACCGGAAAAAAGAGTGACCTGATAAAAATAAATCTAGAAGCAATAAAAGCGGGAATGAAAGAAGTAGTAAAATAAAACGTAAGTGTTGTAAAATATTGTAACGTAAATATGAATATAGAGTAATTTGTATTAAAATATCATCTAGTAAAAAGTTTTGTTATGGTTTTTAGACAATTACAAAGAAGAAAATTTTCTAAACTTAGATTTTTTAATAATTAATAATTGCAGAATGGGTTTTTAAAAAATCTAAAGGTATCAAAAGTCTATTGTATATGGGAGGGATACCATGGTTTTCGAAAATATGGAAAGTGGTGAATATGAGCAAGTTATTTATTGTTATGACAGAACTTCAGGTTTAAAAAGCATAATTGCAATACACGATACAACTTTGGGACCAGCTCTTGGTGGTTGTAGAATGTGGAATTATAATTCAGAACAAGAAGCCTTAAAGGACGTACTTAGACTTGCAAAAGGTATGACATATAAAAATGCTGCAGCTGGTTTAAATTTGGGAGGAGGGAAGTCCGTAATAATAGGCGATCCAAAGAAAGATAAATCAGAAGCTTTGTTTAGAGCCTTTGGAAGGTTTGTAGAAAGTCTAAATGGAAGATATATAACTGCCGAGGATGTAGGAACTAAAACAGAGGATTTAGATATAGTATATCAAGAAACCAACTACGTTGTAGGCATCTCTGAGAGTTATGGTTCTTCTGGCAATCCAAGCCCGGTAACAGCTTATGGTTTATATAAATCAATGTTGAGAACAGCAAAAGAGGCTTTTGGAGAAGAATCACTAAGAGGTAAAACAATAGCTATTCAAGGATGCGGAAATGTTGCCTATTATCTATGCAAACATTTAAAAGAAGAAGGTGCAAGATTAATAGTTACTGATATTTTGGAAGAAGCCGTTCAAAAGTTCGTCGACGAATTCGCCGCCGAAAGAGTTGGAGTAGATGAGATATTTGAAGTCGAAGCTGACATATTTGCTCCCTGTGCCTTGGGAGGTATATTAAACGACGATACTATTCCTAAATTGAAGGTTAAAGCCGTATGTGGTAGCGCAAATAATCAATTAGAAGACATAGACAGACATGGACAAATGCTTGAAGAAAGAGAAATTATTTATGCTCCAGATTTTATTGTTAATGCCGGTGGTGCGATAAACGTTGCAGATGAATTAACTGGATATAATAGAGAAAGAGCTTTAGCCAAAGCTGCAAATTTATATAACCAACTTGGACTAGTATTTGATATTGCTAAAAGAGATAAAATACCTACCGCAAAAGCCGCCAATAAAATGGCAGAAGAGCGAATCGCAGCTATAAAAGAAATAAGAACTAATTTTTTAAAAAATGAACATAACGTTTATACAAGAAGAAAATAACTATGAAAAGAGTCTAGATTCAAAAATCTAGACTCTTTTAAAATTTTTATGTTTATAGTACGCTATGGCGGAGAGGGTGGGATTTGAACCCACGGACAGCTTTTAACCGTCACACGCTCTCCAGGCGTGCGCCTTCAGCCACTCGGCCACCTCTCCCTTTCAGTATATATTTCTTTTAAATCCCTAGAAAATATTATATCATATTTATTTGATAAGGTCAAGGATTCCGCATTAGACAACAGTAACTGCCAAACTCGGGAAAATAATTGGTCAGCTCCTAATTGGATCTCTTTGAAATGATAACATATCCATGACTCTTTCAATATGAACTCAACAAAAGGTCAATCATAGAATATTGAAGACACATTGGCGTAAGAAAGTGACACTAATAGAATATTTAGAAGGTGTTAATAGGCATTTTTTTCAATATATACTCTTTAAACTTGTTCGATGCCTTTTTGACAACGATAGAAAAATTTTGAAAAGTGTATTTACATTTAATGATTTATAACACAACAATTAGTTAGTTATGTTCAGATGAGCGATTTGAAGGTTTATTTTTTCTTTTTTTCATTTCATACATCCCATTATCAGCAAGTTTTACAAGATATTCTAAATCTAAATCCTTTTCAAACTCATCATATTCACAAATACCGTAACTCAAATCTACTTTTAAACCTCCACCTAATTCAACGTTATTCAAAGCTTCAACAATTCTCTGCAATATCTTTTCCGCATCCTCTCTTTTAGCCCCAGGTAATCCAAGAACAAACTCATCTCCACCAACTCTTATTAAAATATCGTTTTCTCTTATAGAATCTTTTATAACTGCCGCAACCTTTCTTAGTACAAAATCACCAACATCATGACCAAAATTATCATTTATTGTTTTTAAGTTATCTACATCAACAAAGACTACACTCATCGGCTCTTTCTTTTTCTTAGCCGACTGCAACGCTCTTTCTAATGCCAAGAAACCTGCTCTTCGGTTATATGTGTCGGTTAAATCGTCAATGGTTGCATATTTTCTGAGAAGGTCTTCCAATTTTTTCTTTTGAGTAATGTCAGTTATAATTAATATTATTTCTTGAGAGTTTTCATCATAGGAAAGTGCAGTAATGAAGGCATAAATATATTCTTTCTTTTTGTTTATAAGTCTACATTCAAAAGACACAGTTCCTTCCTTTTTATCTTTCAACTCCTGAATCTTTTCATCAAATACAGATTCATACTCAGCATCCAAAATATCCTTAAAATAAACAACATTTTCGGGCATATTTAAGGAGCTATAAAAAACCTTATTTGCTAGTTTTAATTTTAAATCTTTATCAAGTACTACTAAACCTTGATCCATATTTTCAATGATTTTTCGTAAATAATTTTTCCCTTCTAATATTTCTTTGAATTTTTCTTCATATTCATCTGTTTCTGTATAAATACCTATCATATATTTCGGAATTCCAAATTTATCCCTATCAACAACGACTCCCCTTGAAAAAAACCATACATATTGTCCTTTAGCATTTTTTATCCTATAAAAAGATGAATATTTTTCTTTCCTTTCAAAAAAGTGTTCTTTTATATCATCCACAACTTTTTTTCTGTCTTCTTCATTAATTAATTCTATAAATTTTTGAAAACTTCCTTGAAATGGATCTTCTTTATATTCAAGAAGGATTTTATACATGTCGTCATAACGAATTTCTCCAGTTACAATATCCCATTGCCAAATACCTATGTCAGATTTTTGAATTGCTTTTTGTTCAATTGTTTTCTCATTTTTTAAATTTTCAATTTCTTTCTGATAATTCACGATTTCGCTTAAGTCTCTGCCTATCAAAACAAAAAAAGGAATTCCATTTCTTAAGATACTTTTAATTTTAAACTCAAAGGGAAACTTAACTCCATTTTTCCCTACAAAATCATCTTTAAATATCCACAACTTGTTCATATTGCTTTTATTGAAAAAGTATTCAAGCAAATTCTTTGTCTCTCTATGAAATAATTCAAAAACAAATTTTCCTTTTAACTCCAACTTTGAATATCCATAATTAGTTATTCTATTATTAACAAAAACAATTTTACCTGAGTTATTAATAATAAACAAAAGTTCACTAAGCTCATCCAAAAGAAAAATGAAATGTTTGTCTATTTCTTTAGTTTCTTCTAACTCAAAGCTATTATTGTTTTTTTCTAATTCAGATAAAAGAAATTCTCGCTCGCTTGCTGAAAGCTTATTAGGATTGTTCATTGAAAAACATTCTCCCCCAATAACAAATACTATAGTTATTCAACATTAGTAATAGAAAACTCAATTTTTTCTTCAGTAAAAAAATCTGAAACCTTTTTAACTACTACTTCTCGGCTTTCTTTCACATCTTTTATGCCTCTGAAAATAATTTTCAGTTCTCTGCCACCGAAAGTCAACACATCTTCTTTTCTAATTTTTGTACGTAATTTGTCTAAAACAGTTTTGTCAACACTCTTTTGTAATTTCACTTCTACTAACACATAATCCTTATCTCTTTTAAGTCTTTCTAAATCCAAAATAATATTAAACAAATCTAGGGATAAAATATTACCGTTTCTTTCTAATTCTAGATTATTGGAAATATTTAGTAATTCTCTTTCAATTTTATTTTTAGAAAAAGGATACTCACTATAATCAAAAAAGTCTTTGTACTGCTTGAAGATACTAATTGCCCTATCTTTTTCATTATTATCTTCATAAAATCTTATCAGTCTTAACCAAGCATCTTCTCTTTGAGAACTATAAAAAGCCTTTTGTAGATAATAATGAGCATCAATCTTATCGTTTAATTTTTCATATATGTTACCTATTTCGATTAAAATATCAAAGTACAGTCTCTTAAAATATTCTTTTTGATCCCTTACCCACTCATCATAAACATTTTCTTCATATAAGTCTCCTTTATACAAGGAAGCAGCTTTTAAAAGCAGGAATAACCTTCTATTGATTTCTTTTTCCTTAAAAGCTTCATCGTGTAGCTTTAAAAATTCTTCAAAATCTACATAAATGTCCCTTACTGAAAATAAGCAATGCTCGTCTTTAATCCCCAGTTCTTCACTACTTATATCAAGTTGTTTACGTGCATAATATAAAGTTGTATTTAGATTTAATCTAGCACTTTCATCATCAAAACCAGGCCAGAAAATATCATATATATCTATAAGGGGAATCTTTTTATTTTTATTTAATAATAAGAACTTAAACAGCTCCTTCGCTTTTCTTGATTTGAAGCTTTCTATTTTTTTTTCATCTTTATAGATGATAAACTCACCCAATGTAAAAACTCTTAGCATCAATTTTTCACCTAATAAATTTAATAGTCTCATCATACCCTTAAAAATTTACAGATAGACTTGTTAAAAAAGAAACTTGACTTGAAATAAAATTGTACCCCACAATAAATTGATAATTAAAATTATCATAATTTCCTTTCAATCCCGAATCAATTGCAAAATCATATTTCTTTTCAAAATAAGACATATCAAAACCAATCATAAAATTATTTTTTAACCGTTTATTTAGCAATTCAAAAGAACCAAAATGTTTATAAGCCTCTACGCTGAAATCTCCGTTAAAATCTAAACTATTATTTGAAAACGTAAAAGGTACAAAACTGGCTTTAAACTCAAATGAATTTATAAAAGTTTTATCTTTTAAAAAGATATAAAAATTATCTTTTTGGGCGTATATCCCCAAGTTCAAACCTTTTATTATTCCGCCAAAATAAAAACCTAATTCATCTATATTAAAAATGTTTCTAGCACCCACAAATATTAGATCGTTCATTGCCAACCTTACTTCGGGAGAAAAATCTCTGTTAAAATTAGGGTAATCCATGTAAGAACCTTTTATAGTTACTTTGTTTTTCTTAGAAGTTTCTTCTTTATTTCCTTTGAACTGTAATTTTTCAACTTCATTAACGTTTATATAAATATCCAAAATTTTTTCTTCATCGTTAATGTTACACTTCACAGAAGTTATATAATTTTTTTGCATTTTTAACAAATCAAAAGTATCTTCAAAATGTAGATTTGCACTTTTAATTACAATTTTTGTTCTTACAGCATCTCCTAATTCATTTAAAGGTGTTATCGTAAAAGATAAGTCTACTACACCTTTAGATTGTAAATTTAGTGGATACCCTTGAATAACTGAGACACTTCCCAGGACACTTTCAGATTTACTTTCTCCTTTTAGAAGGGAATATATCGTATAATTATACATTTGTGAACTCTGACCTAAAATTATTATACCAAAAAATAATAAACTTATAACAACCAAAAGTACATTTTTCTTCATTTTACACCATCCCCCTGGTCAGAAAGAGAAGAAGTTAAAAAAATCATTAGCCGCTTATTTTCATCTCTCTTTTCTTTGTCACCAAATAAAAATCTTAAGAAAGGTAAGTCTTTTAAAAAGCTTGAACCCCCGTCTTTAGAATAAAGTTGACTCATGTCTAAATCAGCCACCAACAAAACTTCGCTGGGGAATAAATTAACTTTAGTTTCCAATTGTGACTCTGAAATTATATAAGAATCTCTTCTAATATCCATGATATTAGAAGATTTTGTTTTAAAAGTTATTTGTAAGATTTCGTTTAAATATCTAGGTGTCATTTCTATTTCTATTCCACTTTCTAAACTCCTAAACTCTGTTCTGTAAGTAGATACAAATAGAATATTATCTAGACTTTTTAAATACAAAGTAGCTTTTTCACCTGGCAAAACCTTTACAGTTTGTTTTGTTACCAAATTTGCTGTATCAGTTTTTTCGTACATTTCTATTTCAGCCTCGAAAAGATTTTGAATTGAAAAACCTATGTTAGGATAAGAATAATATAAGTTGTTTTTTAATCCTTCTCGGTTAATATTAAAAACATTTCCTTTTATTGTTTCGGAAGAACTTTCATTTGTCTCAACAATATAGACTGTTAGTTCAATGTAGGGTTGACTTTTGTCTAACTGGCATACTAAATCTTCAATGTAATTTATTTTGTCTTTTGGAGCATATACAACAAGTTCATTAGCTTCTTTGTTTGTTTTTATGTATTGTTGTAGAGTATCAGGAACTAAAGACATAAATTTTTCAGTTGTTATGTATTTTAAAGGAAATATTTTCAGTTCAGCTAAATTTAAGAAATTATGACTTTTGGGATCAGCCAATCCAACAAAGTACACGTTTTCATCTATCTTTTTGTAAGAGTATCCTCCAGGAAGCAAAAGTATCTCTAATACCTTTTCTAAATCTTCATCCATAAAATCTGCTGTAACTAAACCTGTCACATATTGATCAGTCAATATAGTAACTCCAATTTGTAAAGATATCTCATTAAGAGCTTCTATCAAATCTGTGTTATAAAAAACGGCAGTAACTTTTGGTGATGGAATATCTTGAGGTATAGCTACCACAGATATCACTAAAATAAAAATTAAAACTCCCGCAATTTTAGATTTGCCATTATTCAATTACTGTCCCCCCTCGTAGAAATTCTCTAAAATATTTAAAATAAAACCTTAAGAGTAGCTAGCTTTCATTCCACCACTTACCAAATTCTTATTCATTGTTTTCCTTTGTTTTAAAGAGCGTACCCTCGAAGGTTTTTAACTTACTTTCTTGGTTGTATATTGTTAGTATGTATCTATATTCTTCGCTTGTATCTAAAACTGGTACCTCTCCTAAGAGCAATGCTTCTTTTTCAGGCACAACCCATTCTTCACTTGAAGGTAACAGATCAAATACTCCAATACTTACCCCTCTCGAATTTATTATACTTAATGAACCTTTAGGGATTAAATATCTACTTCCAATATTTTTCACAGCAACACTAAAGATACCGATATTTTCTGCTACTTCATAATTACTGCTTACTACTTCAACATCGTAATGCGCTTTGCCAATAATTGCTTCAATATTAACTTCTTTCTGTGTTAAAAGGTTGTCTAACTCATCGTAAACATTTAAAACAATCTTTCCATAGTAACCTCCCTCTTCTGCTTCTTTTGGAACAGTAAGAGATACAGTTGCCCTTCCTGATCTCTGAGGATAAACAATCATAGTTTCTGGAGATCTCAACGTTAACCAAGAGAGTAAAGAATATTTTTTATCGATTCCAGAAAAATCTTTTGCTCCAATTTTAACCGTTACATTTGTATTTGATAAATTTTGAAAACCAATGACAAAAGACTTAACTGCACCTGGATAAAGAGTAAAACTAAATTCATTTTGATCTAAAACTAAAGCTAGTTCTTCAAGCGGGGAAAACGAAAACCCTTCTGATGGAACTGTTATATTAAAAGTAAAAACCTTTTGTCTATCAGAATAATTTACGAAGAGATTTAATTTATAATCTCCAGGAGAGAGTAAATATTTTGGTTTACCTTGAAATACAACTTTATTACCTTTTAGAATCCTTTGAGCAGATAAATTGTTTTTTTCCATGTATTGAGTCTTTAAAGGGAACCTTTCAATGATCTTCCCTTTCTCATCCCTCAAAGCTCCTTCTATAGACACAACCAAATCATAACTTGAATCATTAAAAACTGAAGCCACAACGGTAGGCCTTTTCTCTTCATCTGGGACCACTTGAACATCTTCAACATTTATACGTGTGACGGTCAAACCTTCAACGTGTATGGTAATTCTAATAGCATATCTTATTATAATGCCTATCTGTCCGGTAGGTTCAACTTGTGGAGTGAACATTAAAATAAAATTGTATGTTCCAAAAGGAGCATTTAATGGAACATTTATTTTAACATCTACAGCAGTTGTAGTGCCTGCTGGTACTGTTACCAAGTTATCATATTGAATCCAACTCGAATACAAAAATGAAGACTGGTCAACTTTTTCGTAGCTGAAATTACCAAAGATATCTTGCACCAATTGAAAAAGTTCTATATTTACTTGCTGAGTAGTATTCCCTGGTATTATATAGAAGGTCTCAGTTATTATCTCACCAGGCCTAACATATTTTTCAATAGATAAAGGAGTAACACTAATTTGAGAGAAAGAAACCAAGAAAAACAAAACACTAAAAATAATGATTACAGATGATTTTTTTGCAGTGATTGACACAATAATCCTCCTTTCCCTAGATGACACCTATTATTGAAGGAGCTAAAAACAAATAATATATTAATCACTGGATTTCTTTCATAAAGAAAGTCGCATAGAGTAGTTTCCCAAAATTAATTTAAGAAAAATGAAATATTGAATAAAAATTTGCCCCTTCAAGTTAATTTTAACACTTTTGGGGGCAAATTCTTAACTTTTTATTATTATTTATTTTTGAAAAAAATCCTTATATTGAACTACTTATTGTAAAAACAACATCAGCAATTTTTGTATTTGTAGGAACGGTTCCTAAATTTAGATTATCAATGACATTTATTTTTGCAGTCGTATTAAAAGCGACTTTTCCAGGAGCCCCAAAACCACTTGCACTACTTATTGTTACCTCAATTAAATCTGCCCAATCTTGATAATCTATAACTGGATTTACAATTGAACTAACGGTATAATTGACATTCGCTTCTGCTAATAAGCAAACTGTATCTTCAACTGTACTTTCTGGATCAGCCAGATCAAAAACTAAATCGAATTTTCCATCAATTTCATTAATTGAAATTCTTACAAATTCTGGAACATTCAAATAAACTGGAACTGTTTTACTATCTGATACTGCCAATGCTGATACCACCAAAACCACTAATATTGCAAATATGCTTAAAACTTTTTTCATACCTTGTTACCCCCTTAAAAATTTTTATTTTTTATATTTTCATATATTTATTCCTATTATAAAAGTCAAACTAAAAACTCAATAATTACAAATAAAAACTTAATCAAAATTGTGTTACAATTTTATATGCCTCAAACTGGTCCTACAACCGTTATTGTAATATCTCCGATTTTAATACTTACTGATGGATTTAAATGTTTATTTATTTTCAAGAAAAAAGTTAATGTATATTGCTTCACTCCTGGTGAAATGTTACTTTCTGAATCATCATTTTCTGCTAGGTTTATAATTTCATCATTTCCATAATTGACTTTTATATTATAAGCATTCTTTACTTGTCCTGGTGGAACTCCCCCCTGCCCTGGTGGAAGGCCCCCCTGACCAGGAGTTAACACTTCAAAAGAAATTTCCATATTATAGTTAATGTTTGACTCAACATCGAAGGTTAAAGAATCCGATATTTCATTTTCTAAACGTACATCTTCAGAAGTAGCATATAAATCTAATCTTCCTTTACTTAAATGTGTGATTTTCAAATATTCTGGAATTTCTAAATAGATTGGAACATTTGCACTTTGAGATATAGCAAATGACATAGTGGTTATTAAAATGATACTCATAACGACTAATATCTTACCTTTAAATTTTCGCATCAATATCTCTCCGCCCTCTTATTTAGTTCTTGTCTTTATTGTACTCTTCATAATAAAAAATTAATAATTAAAAATTATAGTTTTATAAAAATTCGGCTTATATTACAAGAGATCATATAAATTTCAATAAATTATAAAAAATTACAAAAACAAAATTATGTTGTAATTTTTACCATTTATGATTTTTATAAATACAGGTTTTAATCGTCTACTTCTTTTCAGAAATAAGATATTTAGATTATTTAAAGAAAATTTTATTGCATTTTTTATTTATATTTAGAAAATATTTTAAATTGTTTCTAATTTTGAAACTATTACTTCAATACTTCCTACTTGTTCTTATCTGTCATTTCAATTTCAAAATATAACTTTTGTTTGCTAATATTTGCAATTTTTATGAATTTAGGAACAGTTAAATATATTCCTGCCTCTACACTATGAGAAATAAAGTAATTAAAAAATTAGGGAAGAAGAAAATAGAAAGGATTAAGATGCAGAAAGAGTAATATACACATTTCCTATATGTATATCATTACTGACAGTCATTACTCCCTCTGAAAAAGAAGCAGAATTTTATCCCTTTGTTCATTCCATAAATCAGCAAAGTCTACTTTTAATTCGATGTCATAGGAACAGTTACTGAATTTTTCAAATTGACTCCAATTAGAGTATAAGAAAAAGTTTGACAGACAACAGAGTTACACTCATTTCAGAGAAAAAACCAAGAAAAACACAACACTAAAAAAATATAAAAGTATTTTTTGTAGTTGAGGCAGAAATTCACCTTCCAGTTAACGTAAGCAAATATTGAAGTAAATAAAGACAGGTAATACTTTGATCAGAGAATTTCTTTCATAAAGAAAGTCAAGAAAGTCGCATAGAGTAGTTTCCCAAAATTAATTTAAGAAAAATGAAATATTGAATAAAAATTTGCCCCTTCAAGTTAATTTTAACACTTTTGGGGGCAAATTCTTAACTTTTTATTATTATTTATTTTTACAAAAAACTTATAGTGAACTTATTGTAAAAACAACATCAGCAATTTTTGTAGCTGGATCAACTTTGCCATACATTAAATGATCAATCACATTTATTTTTGCAGTCACAACGAAATTATTCTTGCCCGTCTTATAAGGTGTAGTTTGCGGGTCGGGTAGCGTTACTTGGATTAAGCTACCCCAGTGTGACTGACCTGCAGCATATGTAACTGATGAACTGAGAGTGTAAGCAACATTCGCTTCAACTACTAATGTAACAGTATCTTGTACCTCAACATCTGGATATAAAGGATCAAAAACTAAATCAAATTGTCCATCATCATCCGGATGAGTTGAAATTCTTACAAATTCTGGAACATTCAAATAAACTGGAACAGTTACATCACTCGTTACTGCAAACACTGAAACCGCTAAAATCATCATCAAAACAACCATACTTAAAACTTTTTTCATAACCTTAACCCCCCTCAAAAATTTTATTTTTATTTTATATTTTTTTAATATTTATTCTTAATTATAAAAGTCAAACTAAAAACTCAATAATTACAAATAAAAACTTAATCAAAATTGTGTTACAATTTTATATGCCTCAAACTGGTCCTGCAACCGTTATTGTAATATCTCCGATTTTATTATCTACCTTATGACTTAACTTTTATATTTAGAAAATATTTTAAATTGTTTCTAATTTTGAAACAATTACTTCGATACTTCCTACTTGCCCTTCAAACTGTGGATATCTACTCTCTACGGATTTAGTCATATCCATCTCAAAAATAAGTTTATATCTTTCAATACCTTTGTTTCTTTCCGCGATACGATTTTCTTTCGCATCTACTATCAATTGATTAGTTAGGTCAGTTATATATGAATCATATGTATCTTGCACTAACTTTTTTACATTTTCATTCAAATCATCTATTGTTTTAAATTCAAGTAGTAACGAATAATCTACATTTGCATAAACATCAAAAAAAAGATTATCCTCAAAAATAAGGTCATTATCTGTCATTTCAATTTCAAAATATAATTTTTCTTTGCTAATATTTGTAATTTTTATGAATTCAGGAATAGTTAAGTATATTCCTACCTCCACATTGTGAGAAACTTGGCCCCAACATAGACTTAAATTAATCGTTAAAATAAATAAAAGTCCAATGATTGTGCTTTTAAGTAATTGCATTCTTATCCCCCACAAAACTTTTTCTTTAATATCATAAGAGGTTTGGTATTAGAAGTTTTTGCAACATTATGCTGTATTATATCAACATTAAAAAAAAGATGATGAATATTAATGAAATTTAAATAAAAATAAAAACTTTAAAATAAAAAAAATAATTAAACAATTAATGAAGGAAAAATAGAGAGGATTAAGTTGCAGAAAGAGTAATATAAACGTTTCCTATTTGAACATCATTATCGACAGTCAAAACGCCATCTTGAAAAAGTGACAAAATCTGTTCTTTATTTTGATTCCATAAATCTGCAAAGTTTGCTTTTAATTGAATATCAAAAGCATATTCACCATTACTAACAGGAATCGTTTGCTCGTTTATCAAAAATATGTAATTGTGTAATAAATTATATTCATTAAATATTTCCAGATTCAAATTAATATTAAATGATGGGATACTAGATGTTATAGATACGGGTACAATAGAAATGTAGTCATTTTCTGGATTTGCAGGATTAAAAAACAGGTGAAAACTCCCATCAACAACAATATCTATCAAAGGTTCTGCTATAAGGTAATAAACAGGAATATCAAGGTAAAAATAATACCCACCTTCCATTGGAACAGAAACAATTGCATCTGCAACATGTAAACCTTCTTGTGGGCAACCTGCATCAAAATACATTTTTTGTAATTTATCTCCATATTTATTATAATGATTTTCAATATTTGTACCAACTTCAACTTGCACATTAAAAATTGTAGAGTCGCCTGAAAAATAAACGTCTTGAGTCCCGGTTAACTTTAATTCATCACTTAAAAATTCAAATTCTTGGTTAGATGGTTCTAAATGTACTCCGAATTTTAATGGAGGCAAATGGTTGAAGGTAATTGTAACAGTTGAAGTTTCATATTTCCACCAAATGGAGTTAGTTTCACCATTATATAATGGGATAAAGTCAAAAACAATTTCTCCTTCAGAAGTAATATCTTCAATATTGTATTTTGGAACAGTGAATACAAGATCGTAATACGCTATTTCAAGACCATTAGTTTTCTTTAGCCTAACTTGGCCCACGGTTATACTTTGTCCTTCAAGTAGAAGAATTTTTTGAAAATTCGCTTCCCATAATGCACGCT
Source organism: Thermotogota bacterium (assembly GCA_029780115.1). Taxonomy (GTDB): domain Bacteria; phylum Thermotogota; class Thermotogae; order Petrotogales; family Petrotogaceae; genus Defluviitoga. Next base: position 624,190 of record JAKOZG010000004.1, on the reverse strand, counting down.
TTTGTAGACCTAGTTGAATTACAAAACTACTATTGTCATAATAGTATTGATTTATTAAATATTGTTCATTTATATTATTATCATAACAAAACAGATTATAGTTATCATTTAAATATAGATGTGAAGTTAAATTAGACTGTGCATTTTTAAGAGTTATTATACATGAATCATAATTTATATCTTTTTGGTCAAATACAAACTCAATATCTCCTAAATATCCAGAATAGTTTTGTGCAAATGAAGTTATTGCCGAAAATATAAATAAGATTGCGCAAATTGTTTTCTTCATAATATTAACTCCTTCTATCTTTTTTAAAATACCATTACCAACTAATTATACCTTAAGTTCTAATCAATTTATAAATTCATTATACACATTCTCAATAAAAAATCAATAAGATTTTTAAAAGACGCTTAGAATAAGTGTTTTATTTTTTTAATAGAGTTGACTTTTTTATTTTATCATGATATAATTTTATTGATAATTTATTAGGGTGTGATTTTTTAATGAAAAAGTTTAATTTTGTAATATTAAGTATAATTTCTTTGTTATTGATAAGTGGTTTATCTTTCACACAAGTATCTGACAGTGTGTCTATTCCTGTTTTTATAAGCATTCCAAGTTATGCCAGTATCGAAGTAGAAGCTGAAAGACTAGATTATGTTTTAGATTTATCTGATCCTCAAAATACGCAGAAGAAAGTTCGTGTAAAGGTTATTGCTAACTCGTCCAATCAAGTAGACGTTGAATTCATTTCTAGTGTTGAAAATCCAATCCTTTCTGAATTTTTAGTTGGGAGCTTCATATATAATTTGAATTCAAACGTATCAAACTCCGGAATAGTTGAAAAAGTTGTATCTGTTGGCTTTAACTTCCAAAATAAGTTGCAAAATGATTCTGAGGTAGAAAATGAGCTTTTGAAACTTGGGGAGTTCAACGAAAAGATAGGAACTGTTGTTTTTACTGTGTCTACAATATAAAATTAAAAAATTAAATATGAAGAAAATATTTTAGATTTAAGAAAGGCAGAAAATACTGCCTTTCTTTTCTTATAATTTTGTTATAATTGAAGATAGTGAATGATAAAATTTAACAAATTATTCTTTTTCAGTAAACTTTTATAAAGTAAAATATTCATCGTAGAGGTGAGGTAAATGTTTAACGAAGAATTAAAAAGTAGTCAATTAGTTATAGAATATGAAAAATTTGAAAAAATCTTTGAAAGAAGAGTAATCATAAGGAACTGGAAAGAAATAGAATTACCTTCTGAAAATTCAAGAATACTATCACCGATAGACGTGTTTTTCTTGCTAGAAAAGCGAGACAACCAAGTGTATGTTAGTGGAAAAGTGGAAACATTATTACAACTACACTGTTCAAGATGCTTAAAACCTATAGAATACTGGGTTGAAGAAAACTTTGACTGTATATATATTGACAGAAGATATGAAAGATTTTTATCGAAAACAAAACAGTTAAAATCTCTTGAAAATATAATCTACTACGATAATTCATTAATTGATTTGACAAATAGGGTAATTGAAGCTATAATATTAGCAGTACCAGAGATTCCTCTCTGTAAAGAAGATTGTAAAGGATTGTGTCAAATCTGTGGCGCTGATTTAAACGAAAATCCAAATCACACTTGTGAAACTGAAGAAATTGATCCACGATTGTTACCATTAAAAAACTTGCTAGAGAAGTAATTATCTTGAATTAAAGAATAGGCGATTACAATTCGTCTTAAATAATTAAACCGTTATTTATAAACCAAAGGAGGAACTATTCATGGCCGTACCAAAACAAAAATCATCTCGAAGCAGAACACACTCAAGAAAGGCAAAGTATTATTCTGCATATAAAATTAATGTAGTAAAATGTCAAAAATGTGGCGAGCCTAAGTTGCCACACAGAGTTTGTTTAAACTGCGGTTATTATAAAGATAAACAAATCTTAGAAATAGGGGAGTAATAAATGTCTAAGGTAAAAATAGGGGTAGACGCTTATGGAGGAGACAATGCGCCCAAAGCTGTGGTTGAGGGCGCACTGTCTGCTTTAAAAAACAATTATTTATCCCGTGATGAATTAGCTTTAGTAGGAAATGAGTTACCAAATGATCTATTAAAATCTTTAGAAGGTGTAGAGATTATTCCCGCAAAAAAATTGGTAACCAACGAAACTAAGCCTACCGAAGTTTTAAAACTTGAAGATTCTTCGATGTACATTGGATGTAAATATCTAAAAGAAAAAAAACTAGATGCTTTTGTTAGCGCAGGTAATACAGGTGCACTTTTAGCAAGCGGAACTTTTGTCGCTGGCAGGTTAGAAGGAATTAAAAGACCTGCTTTAGTTTTAGCTCTTCCTTCGAAATCCGACAAACCAAAAATATTGGTAGATGCTGGAGCAAATGCTGAAGTAAAGGCTGAACATTTTTATGACTTTGCTAGAGAAGGAATAGCGTACGCTAAATTTTTGAATATTGAAAACCCTCGTGTTGCCATTTTAAATATCGGCTCAGAAGAAGAAAAAGGTAACACTTTAATAAAAGATGCTTATAGTCTTCTAAAAAGTCATACAAACTTAAATTTTGTGGGATTCGTTGAAGCTAGAGAAATTTTTGATGATACTTGTGATGTAGTTGTAACAGATGGTTTCACAGGAAACAATGTTCTGAAAACGATCGAAGGAACTGCTTACTTTATTCTTCACGAATTAAAAGCCATTATTAAAAAAGGTGGATTGTTCACAAAGTTGGGAGCTCTATTTTTAAAAAGTCCTCTCAAAACATTGATGGAAAAAATTGATTATAGGAGCTATGGAGGAACGTTTTTTTTAGGTATTAATGGAATTCTTGTTAAAGCTCATGGATCTTCTGATGCAGAAGCGATTTCTAATGCTATTTACGTCGCTACCAAAGCTGCTAGATTTGATTTGCTTTCAAATATCGAATTGTAAATTAAAAATACAGTGGAGGTGTTAGCTGTTTGTTAAAATCAGAAGTGTTTGAATCTGTAAAAAGTATTGTTGGATTGTTGGATGAAAAAGAGGGCATGGATATTTCCGTAATTGATATGGAAGACTCTGAAATTATGGTTGATTATTTTGTCATAGTTACCGGAAATTCCGATATCCATATGGCAGCCTTAAGAGATGAAGTAGTTAAATATTTAAAAGAGGAGAATATTCCTATTCTTTCTTATGATAAAAGTAAGGGATTTGATTGGATGATAGTTGATGCAGGCACTTTTATAGTTCATATTTTCTCTCAGGAAGGCCGAAGTTTTTATGATCTTGAAAGTTTATGGGGAGAACAAAAGAAGATAGAAAATATTATTTAGATTTTATTATATGCAAACACTCACAGTTTTCGCTCTTCACCTCGGTGCCCGCTACATAATTAATAGTTAGGGTCGGTGTAAGGAGAAGACTGGAGGTTTAAAACCAAATCAAAACATTCGGAGGTGTTTTATTTGTCAGTAGTTAGCATGAAACAGTTGTTGGAGGCTGGAGCACATTTTGGCCATAGAACGAGAAGATGGAACCCAAAGATGCAACCATACATTTTTGCAGAAAGAAAAGGCATACACATAATCGATCTGCAAAAAACCTTGAAAGGAATTGATGAAGCGTACGATTTTTTAAAAAATGCCGTAATGGAGAGAAAAAGAGTTTTGTTTGTTGGAACAAAAAAACAGGCTCAACAAATTGTTGCGGATGAAGCGAGAAGATGCGGAGAATTCTATGTAAATAACAGATGGCTTGGAGGTTTACTAACTAATTTTAAAACTATCAAAAGAAGGATTGACAAATTAGAAGAATTATCTGAATATGTAGAAAGTGAAGAATTTTCTAGACTTCCAAAGAAAGAACAAGCAAACATTAGAAGAAATTTAGAGAAATTGGAAAAGAACTTAGGCGGTTTAAGAGGAATGAATAAATTACCGGGCGTTCTTTTTATAGTTGACCCAAAAAAAGAAGAGATCGCCGTTAAAGAAGCAAATATGCTAAAAATCCCTATAATAGCGATGGTTGATACCAACTGTGATCCTGATGTTATAGATTATGTTATACCTTCTAATGATGATGCAATAAGAGCTATAATGTTAATTACTTCAAAGATGGCTGATGCAATAATTGAGGCACAAGAAGGAAGAATAGATGTTCTAGAAGAAGTTGAACGTGAGGAAAGGCCGGAATTAGATGAACATATAATAGAAAAATTAAAAGCGGAAGAAAAATATGAAAAGTTTATTGAAGAAGTCGAAGAAGAGGAAGAAATAGAGATTCCGGATGAAGATGAAGAAGAAGACACATTTTGATTAAACTAAAATTGTTGAATATTTAATATAGTAAAATCGATTAATAGTCGGGGGATTTTCCCCCGATTTTTTTGGAGTGATATACATGAAATTTTACATTAGAACTTTTGGTTGTCAAATGAACTTGAATGAAAGCGAAATTATGGCAGGGCTTTTAACCGAGGACGGCTTTGAATGGACAGAAAATCCAGAAGAAGCTGATATTATAATAATTAACAGTTGTTCTGTGAGAGAAAAAGCTGAAAATAAACTTTATGGAGCTATAGGAGGATACGGAAAATTTAAAGAAAAAAATAAAAATCTAATAATAGGAATAGGTGGATGTTCTGCAGAGAAAGAGAGAGAAAACCTCCTAAATAGATTTAAAAACATCGATTTTGTATTTGGAACAAGAAATGTTATAGACATTCCCAATCTAGTAAAACGCGCATTGGGTGGAGAAAGATTCGCCGATTTTAGCGACAAGTTAGATGAAGTCAACTACATCATTCCAAAACGACCTTTTAGTAAGCATCATGCTTGGATAACCGTCATATATGGTTGCAATAAATATTGTACATATTGTATTGTTCCATATACTCGAGGATTCGAAAAAAGCAGACCGATAGACGATGTTATTAATGAAGTAAAAGAGTATGCAGAAAAAGGATATAAAGAAGTTACATTTTTAGGGCAGAATGTAGATTCCTATGGAAAGGATTTTGGAGATAAAAAACCAAAGTTAGATTTATTAATTCAAAAATCTGCACAATTTGATTCAATAAAAAGAATATGGTTTATGACCTCATATCCAACAGATATTACCGATTCTTTAATTGAAACCATAGCTAATGAAGAAAAAGCAGCTAAATATGTCCATTTACCGGTTCAATCAGGTAGCAATAGAATATTAAAATCAATGAATAGAAGATATACTAAAGAACAATTTATTGATCTAGTGAACAAAATAAAAAAGGAAGTACCTGAAGTTACAATAAGCAGCGATATCATAACAGGTTTCCCTTCAGAGACGGAGCAAGATTTTGAGGAAACTGTGGATTTAATTAAAAAATGTAGATTCGAAAGAATTAATATTGCAGAGTATTCCCCACGAGAAGGTACAATTGCGTACAAATATTTTAAAGACGACGTACCAAAACGTATTAAAAACAAACGATTACAACATATAATGGAAATTCAAAAAAAGATTAATCTAGAAGAAAATAAAAAATATCTTGGAGAAATATTGACAATAATTCAAGAGGGGAAAGCTGGAAAAGACAATACTTATATGGGTAGAACGATTAACAATAAATTAGTTATATATAAAAGTCAAGATCAATTAAATGGTCAGTTTTTGAACATAAAAATAAACAAAATATCTCCTGGACCCTTGTATGGTGAAATTGTAGAAGTTTAAAATAGTAATTAAAAAATTGGGAGCTTGTTAGCTCCCAATTTTTTCTATTTAAAGTACTATTAGCTCATTATTTGAACATCATCTGCTGAAGAAGATAATTCTTTTTCTAATTCTGTACCTATAAACTGGCTCATATACAGATCATAGTAAAATCCTTTTTTCTTAATAAGTTCTTCGTGATTACCTTGTTCAACTATTCTTCCATGATTCATTACAACTATTACATCCGCATTTCTTATTGTAGATAGTCTATGAGCAATAACAAAACTAGTCCTTCCTTCCATAAGGTTATTCATGGCTTCTTGTATTAATATCTCAGTTCTGGTATCAACCGAACTAGTAGCTTCATCTAGAATGAGCAGTGGAGGATTGGCTAGGAATGCCCTTGCTATTGTTATTAATTGACGTTGACCTTGAGATAAATTAGAAGCATCTTCATCAATTACTGTATCATAGCCATCAGGCAAAGTCCTTATAAAATAATCAACATAGGCTGCCTGTGCTGCTCTTATGATTTCCTCGTCAGTGGCTCCTTCTTTACCATAGGCAATATTCTCCTTTATGGTTCCTCTAAATAACCAGGTATCCTGAAGAACCATACCAAAGTTCTTTCTCAAGTCGGCCCTTCTCATTTGCCTAATGTCGACACCATCTAAGGTTATTCTACCTGCATCAACATCATAGAACCGCATGAGTAAGTTTACTAAAGTAGTTTTACCTGCACCTGTCGGACCAACAATAGCTACTTTCTGTCCTGGAAGTGCTTCAAGATTTAAATTTTCAATTAAAGGCTTTTGAGGATCATAACTAAAATACACATTCTCAAATCTTACATGTCCTTTCACTTTTTCTAATACAACAGGATTTTCAGGATCTGGTATTTCTTCTTCTTCATCGAGTAATTCAAAAACTCTTTCTGCAGATGCAACAGTTGATTGTAAAACGTTAATAATACTTGATGTTTGAATGATAGGCATTGTAAACTGTCTTGAGTATTGAATAAAGGCTTGGACATCACCTAGTGTCATCATTCCTCTAGTTACACGTAATCCTCCTACAACACTTATTATAACGTAACTAAGATTATTGATCAATCCTATAAAAGGCCTTATTAAGCTTGAAACAAACTGAGCTTTGAATGTTGCTTCGCGTAATCTTTCGTTTTCATCATCAAACTCTTTTTGCATATCTTCATGTTTATTAAAAGCTTTAATAACGTTGAACCCCGTATAAGATTCTTCAACATGACCATTAAGTTGTCCGGTACTATCCCATTGAATTTCAAATTGCTTTTGAGATCGTTTTATAACAAACAACGTCACGAGTAAAGCCAGTGGAATTACGATCAATGCTATAAGAGTTAAAAGCGGACTAATCGTGAGCATCATAATCAATACCCCAACTACTGTGACACTTGCAGTTATTAATTGGACCAAGGTTTGCTGTAAAGTATGCCCAATATTGTCAATGTCGTTAGTTACCCTACTTAGAAGGTCACCATGTGGATGACTGTCATAATACTTTAAAGGTAAACGAGCTAGTTTAGCATCCACTTCTTTTCTGAGATTGTAAACTGTTTTTTGAGCAACACCAGCCATTATATATTGTTGCAACCAACTAAAAAAAGCTGATAATGAATATATACCTAATAATGTCAGCAAAATCTTCGCTAATTTGTTGAAGTCCACCCCTCTACCTGGCACTATATCCATAGGGCCAAGCATTTCAGCAATTTGTTCTCTTCCCGAAAATTTCAAAAACTGAATCGCTTGTTCTTTTGTCATGTTGGGAGGCATCATTTTACCTATTACTCCCTCAAAAAGAACGTTTGTTGCTTTCCCAAGCATCTTAGGACCGATAATCATAAAAACAGTGCTTGCAACTGCAAATAATATTACTATAATCAGTGGAACTAATTGTGGTTTCAAGTAACCTAACAATCTTTTTAATGATCCCATAAAATTTTTTGGTTTTACACCAGCTGCACGCCTGCCTCCACGACCTCCTCCCGCACCAAGGCGTACAGGTTTTTTACCTTCGTCCTTCTTTTTATCTATTTGTTGGTTTGTCTGACTCATGCTGTTTCCTCCTTCGGAATCTGAGAGTAAACAATTTCTTGATAAACTTCACAAGTCTTTAACAACTCTTGGTGAGTCCCTATTCCTACGATAGTACCTTTATCACTTAGAACTATAATTTGGTCTGCAGTAAGGACTGTACTCACTTTCTGAGCAACTATTATGACTGTAGCGTCTTTCGTTTCATCTTTTAAAGCTGTTCGCACTTTTGCTTCAGTCCTATTATCTAATGCAGAAAAACTATCATCAAAAATATATATTTTTGGCCTTTTCACAATTGCCCTGGCAATACATAAACGCTGTCTTTGACCTCCCGAAAAATTGGTCCCACCTTGATCAACTGGTGCTTTAAGCTTTTCGGGCAATCTGCTGACGAAATTCTTTGCCTGAGCAATTTCAAGTGCGCGCCACATTTCTTCCTCAGTTGCATCTTTTTTACCAAATCTTAAATTACTTTCTATTGTGCCACTGAATAAATAGGACTTTTGTGGAACCAATCCTATCATGTCCCTAACTTCTACAAGTGGCATTTCTCTGATATCAACACCGTCTATCTCTATTGTTCCTTCTGTTACATCGTAGAATCTTGGAATTAAATGCACCAACGTACTCTTTCCGCTTCCAGTACTACCAACGATGGCGGTTGTTTGTCCAGGCAAAGCTGTAAAAGATATATTTGACAGAACCGGTGCTTCAGCATCAGGATACTGAAAAGAAACATTTTTAAAAGTAACCATTCCTTTTTTCTCAGGGGGTATTATAGGATTTTCAGGATCTTTAACAGACGGTTCCGTGTGTAATATTTCGTTTATACGCTCAGCAGAAGCTTCAGCACGTGGGAGCATTATAAACATAGTCATCGCCATCATGATCGATATCAAAATTTCCATAACGTATGTTAAAAAGGCGGTTAAATTACCTATAGGCATTGCACCACTATCAATACGAATTCCGCCAAACCAGGTGATAGCGATAGAAGTTACGTTCATAGCGAGCATAATTAGCGGTATTCCAAGAGCCATTATTCTATTAACTTTTAAAGCTGTTTGGGTAAGATCTTTGTTAGCTTCATCAAATCTTCTTACTTCATAATCTTCTTTAACAAAAGCTCTAATAACCCTAACTCCGGTTAATTTTTCTCGAAGTACTTGGTTAACTTTATCAACTTTTATTTGTAATTGTTTAAAAAGAGGTACGGTTTTTCGTACCAAGAAAAAGACTATTACTCCTATTACTGGAACTACAATTATGATTGATAATGAAAGAACTACATCTTGTTGAATAGCCATTATCATTCCACCAATGGACATTATTGGAGCCATTATCATGATATTTAGCATTGTCAAAATAAACATTTGAATTTGGTGAACATCGTTTGTATTTCTTGTAACTAGTGAAGCTGTTCCAAATCTGTCAAAGTCTTGTTTAGAAAAGCTGAGAACTTTATAGTATAATTCTCTTCGTAGATCTCTAGAATATGATGTAGCAACTTTTGAACTAAAATAAGAGGCTGTAATAGCAGCGCCTGCTAGTAAGAGTGCAATCAATAGCATTTTTCCACCAGTACGAACTATGTAATTTATATCGCCTTTTGCAATACCGTTGTTTATGATATCTGCATTCAAATTAGGCAAATATAAGTTGGCTACCGCTTGCACAACAAGCAACAGTACAGCTATTATTATCTCTTTGTAGTACGGTTTTAAATATTTAAGTAAGTGCTTCACTATTTCAACTCCTTTCTATTCTTTCTAAATATTTTATGATATTAGTTGAAACTTGGTTAAGATACTTTTTAAAGCAGGATAAGTCATCATAACTCATTCCTTCAAATTCCCAATTAATGATATCTATAAAAGTGTCTTTTATATCTTTTAAAATTTTTTCCCCCTCTTCTGATAAATAAATTCTTAAGGTACGTTTATCTTTTGTGTCCCTTTTACGCTCTATCAATCCTTTCTTTTCTAAATTTCTTAAAATCTTTGAAACGGTCGGAGTAGCTACATACATTTGTTCTGCTATGCTTTTTTGATTTGTACCAGGATTAAGCCCTACATACCATAAACAAAAGGCTTGACCCGGATAAAGATAAATATGTTTCTGAGTCAATAGTACAAAATTTAATTGGTTATGTAATTTTATAGTCAGAAATAATTCCTTACTAACTTCCCACTTGAGTTCCTTTAGATCATTAAGATCTTTTATAGTATTCTTTTCTTCTGTGGAGAAATCATGGTTCATCTTTACCCTCCTAAAAAATTTCGTTTAGGCATTTTAGAATTTCTGAAACTTAATTTCCATCAATGTTTCAAATCTTAATTTTTTCCAAAATATATACTTGATCAGAGACGACCACAATTTTTCAAGCTGTAGAGACGACCTACAGGGGCGTTTCCAAGGTTTTGACATACATATTGCACCTTTCTACAATTCTGATGAATTGCTTAGCCTATTAAATTGTAAATGAAATGTTCGTCTGTAAACCTAATAACTATTTTTTAAAAATTTAAATCAAAAAATAGTTAGCAAGCTAACTATTTATTATTTTAAACCAAAAATTCTAAAATGTCAAATCGTAACTAAAAATATTCATTTCTATAAAATAGATTCAATAAAAAGGTAAAGATCAAAGTTTGGTAAATATTTGGTATAATATAAAAGTTTATAAACAAAGCTTCTGAGAGTAATATCTATTTTTATTTTGGTCAAAATGCCGAACTTAATAGAAGTTTTGGTTTTTCTCTGGTTATCAGAATGTTCCCTTACTTAATCTTTTTCTGTGCAATGGAGTAAATAAGTGAATTCATCATAAATTAGCAAGAATTAGGCCATTTCTTAGAAGATCTTTAGTAAAAAGACTTCAATTTACAGAGCTTCTTGAAATCTATAAATTTTTAAATATAAGATTTTAAATATAAGCGGGGAGGATCAGAATTGAAAGATATCTCAAAAGAAAAAATTAATTTACCAAATGACATCATACTAATGATACTTTTGTTTCTTTTGATTCCTTTCTTAATGATCCCAAAATTTGTATATGAATACTCTACTCAAAAACATTTTGTTTTTTCTATATTTTTGTTTATTATTTTATTTTATTATTTGGTCAAATATTATTCCATATCTTTCGAACTTAAATACTCATCAGCACATGTATTCCTGTTTATGTTTTGTATATCTGCGTTTTTATCATTGATTTCTGTTTATCTAGAAAATAAATACTATTTAAGTACTTCAGCTGGAACCGCCTTTTACCTGGCCTTAATAGTATTATTTTCATATTTAGTTTCCTCAAGGTTTGGTGAAAACTTTAAATTTATAGAAATTGGTCTTTTCATGTTTACAATAACTGGTACCATTATTGCTTTTGATGGACTTTTAAATAAGTTTTTGGGTTTCGATTTATTCTTTGGTCAGTACGGTGATCCTTCTCGAAGGATCACGCTGCGCACCACGATAGGCAATCCTAATTTTGTATCTGATTATTTAGCTCAACTGTTACCGATTTCTATCTATTTTACCTTAAGAAAAGATACAAAAATATACACTAGGATATTTTCTTTAGGAAATGTTTTTCTAATGTTCTGGGTGATTTTACTTACTCAAACTCGAACAATATACTTTGCCACTTTTATAGGATTAGTATTTTCAATTATTAGTTTTCTTATTTCGAACAAGAAAGACTCTTTAAAATCATATGCAAAAACAAAAGAATTTAAGATATGGACATTATTGGTTTTCAGTGTTATTTTATTTTTAATCGTAATGTTTAGTTTTGAAACTCCTTTCAGTAAAGGAGGAAAAGTGACCGCAACAGAAAGGTTAGCAGCTTTGACCTCTGTTTCTTCATGGAACGATAGGATCTTGTCATGGCTTTCCGCAGTAAAGCAATTTAACGATAAAAATCATAGAAACCATTTTTTTATAGGTAGCGGAATTAACACATATTCTGTTTATTCGCTTCATTACCTTGCACAGGTTCAAGAAGGGAATCCTGAGAGGTTTTTGTCTGCCTGGTGTAATTTTAAAAGTGCTCATAATGATTATCTTCAAGTTTTAGGTGAAACTGGTATATTTGGCTTTCTTTCAATAATAATGATGATCTTAAGTCTTGTATTTATTTATTTTAAGGTACTAAAACATGAACAAGATAATGATAATAAAAATTTACTTTTTCCTTTGTTTGGTTGGTCAGCTGTAGTAATGATCATACATGCTTTCACAGAATTTGCATTTCATCTTCAACCTAATATTACCTTAAGCGTTTTTATTCTATCAGTTGCAGTATCCGAACAATTCAATCCAAAAATTAAATCTTTAAAGATTAAGAAAAGTTATGTATTTGTTATTTTGATGTTAGTAGTAGCTTTAGTTTCGTGTTATTTTAAATTTAGTGAATCATTATCGGAAGCATACTATGTTGTTGCAAATTCTCATTACAATGAGATGCTTTTGTCTTTGGATGTTTCTCAAAATCAAGTCCCCAATATATTAACTCAACTTGAAATTCAAAAAAATATTCAGCAAAATCAACTACGTAATTATCCTTTTAATTCCACCGAATACAACAAAATAACCCAAAATATTGCAAAAATTGAATCTGAAATAAAAAAGTATCAAGAAATCAAAGCAAATTATGAAAATAAATTACTTCAAAGCTATGAACAATCATTCAATTACTTTCTCAAATCGTTAAGTAAGAATCGTAATTATGGAAGATCAGCTTTTTATTTAGCTCAGTTATTTCCATCCGATGTTCGTTTGAACAATCTAAGATATGAAGATCTTCCAAAAATTTTTAGCTCAGAACTTGATGAATACAAATTTATGATTTCAAAATTCGAAGGCACTATAGATTTAATGCCTTTTCCTGACGATGTCTTGAGGGATACGGTGGAGATTATCTACAAAGATAGTACTACTGACATCAATGACAGCGCGAAATCTTTAATTCTTAGGATCCAGACCTTTTATGATATGATAAACCAATTAGAATATTCTTTTATATCATTCAATGAAAAAAATGCCTACAGACTTATAGGAAAAATGTATTACAATATCGTAGTTCTATCCGAACAATTAAAAGGATTCATTCCATCTGACAGCCATATACTCCCAAATGTTGAAAAACTTCAATTAGAAGCGTATAACAACTTCCATCATTGGATGCAACAAACAATTTACATTATTCCAGGAGGCTGGAACAATATTCCTGAGTGGGAAAATATATATTTCGAATACCTCTTGCTTACCGCAGAGTGTTTAGATATATACCCTGAAAATGAGGTTATAGAAAAAATAATAGAGATTACTCAAAAAGATGGAACGGCAAATTATTATATGGCAAAAAAATTTCGCGGAATTCCAGATGATTCGTTAACTCTTTTGTCTGAAATTTATCTAACCTTAAGTGAGAGAGACACTAAACTTCGGTTAGTTGAGGCGGTTGTTGAAAATTATCAAAGAGTTTATCAATATTACAATCAGCTAAAAAATGAGAATTCTCAAACTTATTTAATGTATCAACAAAGGATAGACAGTTTTTTAAACGAATACGAATTTTTTCAGAGAAGAAGTGTTTTGTTATGAATAAAGTAATGGTTTTTTTGCTATTCTTTTCTTTAAGTTGGTTTTTAATTGTTTATTCTGTTTATTTAAAAGTTAAATCATATGGAGAAGCTTTGGAAGGTAATCTAAAGGATTTTTATATTGGGAATTCTTCTTTAGCAAAAATACAACCTTTTATAAAAGAAGGAAAGATTAAAGAAATAACTCTCAATGGCTATAAAATGTATAAAAAAGATGGTAAAATATTAATAGAAAAAATTAAAGACTGAATAGGAGTTTAAAAATGATTGAAGAAATTCTTGATTCCTTTGAATATATTATTCTTCTAAAAGAAAAAAAGGTAAAAACTTGGGAAGATATCTTCCCAAGTTTTTATAGCATTGCGAAAAATAATATAAAAGAGATAAAAGAAAACGGCCTTTTTGAAGACATTAAAAAATTGCTAAGTTATGCAAACGCACTCCAAGCATTCGATGAAAACCAACGTCAAAAGATACTCGAAAACATAAAAAAGTATATAGTATTAATAAAAGAAAGGTTTTTAATCGATGAAATAAATGATTCACCAGAAAAAAAACTCAGTTTATTTACTGACATAAAATATATAAAAAATGTTGGACCCAAAAGAGCTGAATTATTAAGAAAAATGGGGATTGAATCTCTAAACGATTTTTTTTATTTCCCTCCTAGAGACTACGAAGATAGAAGAAAAGTTACAAAAATTTTCAACGCTAAAGATGGTGATAAAGTTGTTATTATTGGTAAAATTGTTAATTATGAAGAAGTAAAAGTAAACAAAGATCTTACAATCCTGAACTATTCAGTAGAAGACGACACAGGTGTTATTAGGGTAACTTTTTTTAATCGGACTTACCTAAAAAAATATTTATCGAAAGGTACATTAGCAGCTTTTTATGGAAAGATTGAGTATTCTTTCGGGTTGAAGCAAATGAATTCACCTGATTTTCAAGTGTTAAATTCAACAGAAGATTTTAAGAAAGAAATATTGCCTGTTTATCCTTTAACTTCTGGATTAACTCAAAATTCTATGAGAAATATTTCAAGAGAAGTTATCAAACAAACCTTTTTTCTAGAAGAGTTCTTACCAAACGAATTTATTGAAGAATTCAATTTATTGACTTTAAAGAAGCGTCTAAAAGGGCTGCATTTTCCCTTAAGTTTCTACCATAAAGATAGGGCAATCTATTCTTTAAAGTATGAAGAAGCTATACTTTTCGAACTAGCTATTATTTATGTTAAATTAAAATTGAAAGAAAATAAAAAAACTGAAGGTAAACAAATTAAAGGAGAATTATCTCAAAAATTTATTGATATACTAGATTTTGAATTAACAGATGCTCAAAAAAGATGCTATGAAGAGATTAAAAATGATTTGATTTCTTATTATCCTATGAATAGGCTTTTACAGGGAGATGTTGGTTCTGGTAAAACTGTTGTTTCTGAATTAGCAGTAATCGATGTATGCGAAGCCGGTTATCAATCAGCTATTATGGTACCAACTTCCGTTTTAGCAAAACAACAATTCAATAGAATATCTAAAGATTTAGAACCTTTAGGATTAATAACCGAGCTATTAATAGGGGAGACGAAAGAAAATGACAAACTGGCAATCAAAGAAAGATTAAAAAATGGAGAAATTGATGTAATAATAGGTACTCATGCGCTTATCCAGGAAGATGTGGAATTTAAAAAACTGGGATTTGTAGTTATAGATGAACAACAAAGATTTGGAGTTAATCAGAGACTTCAGTTGATAAAAAAAGGTAACCAACCTGATATTCTAGTCATGACAGCTACACCTATTCCAAGAACTTTGGCAATGACTTTCTATGGAGATATGGATGTTAGTATTTTAGATGAGATGCCAAAAGGAAGAAGACCTATTAAAACTTATTTAGTTCCTGATTCAAATATTGAAAGCGTTTATAAATTCGTAAAGCAAGAATTATCACAAAATAACCAGGCTTTTTTCATTTATCCATTAGTTGAAGAATCTGAAGCTTTGGACTTAAAAAACGCTACAGAAATGTATGAGAAATTAACTGAAGTTTTTAAAGAATACAAAGTTGGACTTTTGCACGGTAAACTGCCCTCCACAGAAAAAAATGAAATTATGGACAAATTTATGAAAAAAGAATATAATATATTAGTTGCTACATCTGTAGTAGAGGTAGGTATAGACGTTCCCAACGCTACAGTGATGGTGATTGAACATCCTGATAGATTCGGATTATCTCAGCTACACCAATTAAGGGGAAGGGTAGGTAGAGGGAAAAAACAATCTTATTGCTTTCTAATCTTAGACAAAAAAATAAACCAAGAAACTAGGCAAAAATTATCTGCTTTTTCTAAAACAAATGATGGCTTCAAGGTAGCAGAAATAGATTTAAAATGGAGGGGACCAGGTAAATTCTTTGGAGTAGAGCAACATGGAATACCTGAATTTAAATTTTTAGATTTAGTAGAAGATTTTTCTATAATAGAACAATCAAGAAGAATGGTAGAGCAATTTTTAGTGGTACCAGATGAACTTAAAAAGTTAGAAAGATTAAAAAGTGAATTAAAAATTAGATATGGTGATTCTATAGAACTAATCAATGTTTTATAAATTTTTACTATAAAGGTGATTCTATGAAAAAAGATAAAGTTTTTTTCAATGTTCTTTGGATTTCATTAGCTGCTTTTTTCTTAGTTTGTATAACAATTTTACCAAAAAGTTTTTCGGGTGAATGGTATGTTGATCCTGTCCTTATCAAAATTGGATCTCTAGAAATAAGATGGTACGGTTTGTTAATAGCTATCGCTATCCTTTTAGCAACATATATTGGTGAAAGAGAGGCCAAAAGAGAAAATATTAGTGAAGATGATTTTTTTATCGCTCTTTCATTGGGTATAATATTTGGAATTATAGGGTCGAGATTGTATTATGTTGTCTTTAACTTTTCGTACTTCTCTCATAACTTGAGAGATATTTTTAAAATTTGGGAGGGTGGACTAGCAATACATGGGGCAATCTTAGCTGCTTTCTTGGTTGTCTTTCTATATAGCCACTTCAAAAAGAATTGTACTTTTACGTTTCTCCAGGGTTTGGATTTATTTACATTTGTGCTGCCTCTGTCTCAATCAATTGGAAGATGGGGGAATTTTTTTAATCACGAGGCCTATGGGCGTCCTACAAGCCTCCCCTGGAAAATGTACGTAGCTCCAGAGCACAGAATGCCGGAATATCAAAATTATGAATTTTTTCATCCTACTTTTTTGTATGAATCTTTTTGGGATCTAATTGTTTTTTTAATTCTTTTTTATTATATAAGGAATAAAAGAGAAAATTACGGCGAAGTTACTGCTCTATACTTAATACTTTATTCGGTAGGGCGTATCCCAATTGAACTATTAAGAATAGACAGTTTATATATTGGAAACTTCAGAGTAGCTGTTATACTAAGTATGTTATTAATCATCATAGGTGTTTTTATGTTCATTTCTCTGAGAAGGAAATCTCTTAAACAGGACAAAAAGAAATCGACAATATAAGCTTTAGAAAGAGTGTAAATATGCAATCTAATGTTTTTAAAACTAGATATCTTTTATTTTTCATATTTTTTTCTTTGATAATTTTCTTTTTATTTTTTCCAATAACTTTTACTTTAGAAAAAAAAGGACAAATTATAATATTTTCATCAGGATACACAAACATTTTGTTATTTGACGAACTATCTTTTGATTTTAATAATAACAAATTCTTTTTCTATTACAAATTGCCTTATCATGATATACAAATCTTAAATATAATCAATAGTCCTTTAAGGATGCAAAAAGGAGAAAACTTGATTCAAAAACAAAACAGAAAATCATCTGCAATGGTATTTTATAAGGATTCTCATAATTTATTCAAATTTGATAATTATTATTACAATAGAAAATGGCTTGAAGCTAAAGTAAAAGACGTATCTAGCTTTTTACACAACATTGGACCAATTGAAGAAAAAGTATACATTTTGCATTTAGAAATGTACAGATCATTTCAAATTTTACCAAATGTCTATATAATAAGTTCTTTTAAGGATTTGGCTCACGAATTGTCTCATTACTTTTTTGGATATCAAGTTAAAGCTGATGCTAACAGTACTTGGCATGAATTGCTATGTGAAGTTAACTCTGTGCTTTTTCTTAGATCTTTTTCAAGATATAGATATTTAAAAGAGTTAGAACTTAAAACTGTTGGATTTTACTATGAACCTTACGGGAAGAGTGTAATTAATTTTCTCGAATATTTCAACTATGACCAAGAAAGAATTTTTGAATTGGAAAGGTTTATATTAAAAAACTACAAGTCTCTTGATGATAAAGAATTTGAAAATATAATAAAAAAGTTTTGATTTAATCGTGTAGAAACGTGCAACCTGCGCGTCTAAAACAGGAGACACCCATGTGGGTGGTCTCTACAACCAGAAAACATTGGGAGAGGATATCCGTGAAAAAGATATTAACTTTTGTTGTCTTTATTTTGATTTTTGTTTTTTCATTTTCTTACAAATTTATTTTTCTTTTCATTGCAGATGGCATGGGACTTCCTCATTTGCAATTAGCAAATATGTATAAAGAAAGCACAACTAATAGAGGTTTGAATGTTTTCAAATTACCTTATTTTTCAATTGTTGAAACATCTTCTCTAAATGGAGTTACTGATTCTGCAGCGGCTATAACAGCCATTTTATCAGGCGAAAAAACTTATAATAATAGAATAAATAAAGACTCATTGGGGGCTAACCTCTCTCCAATTACATATCAACTTAAAGAAAAAGGCTATAAAATTGGCGTTATATCAACAAATACACTTGTAGATGCAACACCTGCAGGGGCATATGCATTTGTTGATGAAAGAACTAGCAGAAACGAAATAGTGGGGTATCTCTTACAAAGTAATTTTGATTTATTTATTGGTGGAGGAAAAGCTTACTTCAACAAACAAGAGGCTGAAAAATATGGGTATCAATATTCTGAAACCTTAAAAAATGGTCCATACATAGGAAAAGAATTAATTGTACTATATTATGGCAATTTTCCTTTTCTCACTGACAATGAAGATAGGGTTCCTTTGGCGGATACTTTATCTTATGCGATAAAGAAATTTGGAAATGATCAGTTTTTTATTATTATAGAAGGAGGAAGAATAGATCATGCTGCTCATGCACATGATACAATTTCTCTCATAAAAGAAATTATAGATTTTGATGATTCTGTAAAAGTGGCTTTAGATTTTTTAAAACAACATCCCAATGATACACTAATCATTGTCACAGCAGACCATGCTACTGGAGGCCTAACCTTAGGGAACGGTTTCATATCCCTAAATAAAATTAAAAATTATGGTTTCTCATATGAAAAATTTGTAGATATTTTGAACACCACCGACAACTACGAAGATTTTTCAAAAAGGCTAAATTTAAATGTTGATTTGAAAAATTACTTTTATATTTCTAAAAGCTCTTCAAAGACTCTTTCCTACCAATCTGAGATTGTGAAATACTATTACGATTATTTAAACAACCTTGCAGGTATAAATTGGAGTAGCTTTGGTCATACGATAGATTATGTGCCTCTATTCTCAAATATTTCACGAAATGTTTATTTTATAAAAAATAATGAGATTTTCTCTGTTTTTGAGATTTTTTGAAATAAACTGATCTAGTTTGCTATAACTAAGATTATATGAAATTATTTGCCTGACATTAGACTTTGAGAAAAAAATTTCATGATGTATAATCTAAATACAGAACACTTTTGTAGGTTACCCTCCCTCCTGGAGTGTTCTGTCCCCGGAAGAATTCATTTTCAAATTTTGGCCCGTTTTTAAAGAAGACGGGCCTTTTTTATTTTTCAAACTCACTCCACTTTTATTCTTTGAAGAATTAATAACTCAACATCTCCATAATCTCTTGTTTCTACAAGAGTTAAGTTTTCAAAGGCACCAATAAAATTTTCATTCTTGGCTTTTTCGATTATGATATATCCTTCTTCTTCTAAAATATAAAAGTTTTTATCTAATAGCTTTAAAAGTTCGTCTATATAGCCCAAATTAAACGGAGGATCAGCAAAGATGAAATCGAATCTTTCTGAGCTTAACTTTGAAAAAACCTTCCTATAATCGCTTTTTATTACTCTTATATTTTTTAATACGTGTAAAGTTTTTGCGTTTTCTAAGATAGACTTTACTGATTTTGAAGATATATCAACTAAAACACTTTTTTGCGCCCCGTTACTTAAAGCTTCAAATGAAAATATCCCGCTACCAGCAAATAACTCTAAAATAATAGCTCCGTTGAAATCAAACATATTCATTAATGCTTGCCTTAACATAGAAGTTGTGTATCTCGTTTTTGGATCGTTAACTGTCTCTATATACTTATTTTTGAATTTTCCTGTTTCAATTTTTAAACTCATTTAAACCACCTTTCCTACGAAAAAAAGGAGCCTTTTATTTAAGCTCCTTTTTCTCTTTGTTGAGAATAATGGAGCGGATGACGGGATTCGAACCCGCGACCCTCAGCTTGGGAAGCTGATGCTCTTCCGGCTGAGCTACATCCGCAAATCTTTTCTTCTATATTATAGCAAAATAAATTTAAAAATCAATGTTTTGATTCTTTAATTTTTCATAGTTTGTTTCATTAAACAATAAATTAAAAAACTCTTCTAAATCGTTTTTGTTAGCTTTTTGTTGTTCTTTGCGAATATTTTCTTTAAATGTTATGATGTCATGCCGATCATATTTCTTTAGGAACAATTCCTTTTGTTTAGTATTCATAATAAGGTTAAATTTACTCCTTGTTTCCTCATCAGGTTGAATAAATCCTTTAACCTCTTGATATTCTTTTTCAACTTTCTGTGTCTCTTTTTTTTCACGACTTGTTAAACTTTTTTCAACATCCAGAACTTCTTCTTCTTTTAATTCGAACAATAACATTTCTATATCGCTAACGTTTGCTGTATGTAGCAACTCTTGCAACGTATCCTCTATTTCTTTTTGAAGTCGATCAATTTCGCTCAATTCTTCTCTTTCTTTTTCTCTAGACGATTGAGCAGAGCCGGATTCTGGGTCCAAATCTATATTTAGCAATTTAAGTAAATTTTTGGATCCTTTCAAAATTTGTTTTACAGATTCTTCTTCAAATTCATTTAAAGTTTTAATTTTAACCTTCGTAGGCTGGATTTCTTCCATTTTACTAGATAAGTTATCAATAGGAGTTTGGTTTTTATATATTTTTAAAGGCTTTTTATATCTTCTCAACCATAAAAAAGTCAAAACTGCAGTTAGACAAGTTATTGAAAAGATAATAATTTCAACAACTAAAAATAATGAAAAACTTATGTCTTCTTCTCTTTTTTCTATAACAGTACTTTCTTGTTGCTCACTTGCAGGCACTTTTACAATTTGTCGATCATTCTCCATATCAATTGTTTCGAGAATTTCAAGAATTTGATCAACATAAACATTCCCTCGAAAATTTTCCAGGTATACCCCAGCAATTTTATAATTTTTGTTTTGAAAGGCCGATAGCCCTAAATACATTTTGATTTCAGGAATTTCGCTTTCCAATGTTGGAGATAACTCTAAGGCTCTTTGAAAGCAAATTTCAGCCATTTCGTAATTACCATTTCTATAATACTTCAACCCATTGAAATAGTATTCCTTCGCTATTTCATAATTTTGGGCTTGAGCAAAAGTTAATATTAAAATAAACATGAAAGAAAGTATTAATCTTTTCATCATATACTCCATTATTTTCCTATAAGTAATATTTGTATATTTCGTAATTTTCTGTATCATTTATTTCAGAAATTATCCATACCTCTAAATTATTTTTAATGGCAAAATCTTTGATATTTAAATTCAATCTTTGATAAATTCCCGGAAAAGTTTTATCTCTTAATTCATAATACGTAACATGATTATTGTCAAAAACATATAATTTTCCTTTGCAAATTTGCATTCCAAGCCTACCTATATCCTCCCTACCGATTACCTGAACATCATAAGTTGAAGAATCGAAAAATAGTAGTTTATAATCAGAAGTAAGAATATAATAATGTGAGTTATCTTTTTCGTATTCAACAATCTTTCCAAAACTCTCATTTATCGATCTTTGTACTTCTAATAAATTAAAAATTTCATTTAATTTATTGTTTTCAATCTTAGTAATCTTATCTTCAAGAACCACGTATACATCTTTACCATAACTTTTTAACTTAACAAAGTTTACCCCACTTGAGATTTCTTTTTCATTCAGATAAACTATACAATTGTCCAATGAATACTCTATACTCAAAAACCCTAAATCGGGGATATAATACATCTCATTACCTTTTTTAGGGATACTATCGATTTTTTTAATTACTTTAGAATCTTTATCAATAGTAAAAACTCCATTTATAGTTGTAACATAATAAATATCGTTGTAGACTATTCCCCCTAAAACTCGTTCATTTAAAATTTTGTTTAGTTCTCTATCATAAACTCCTGTGGGGCTTTCAAATAAAACATTATCAGCAAATAATATAATCTTTAACCTTTCATTTTTTATATTGCCTATCTTCACAGGATCTTTTAAAATTTTGTTTTCTCGGTAAGAAGAAGGTAACTTAAATATAGATGCCTTTTTAATTTCTTTTTTTACTTCTTGAACAGAGCTTACTTTTTTTTCTAATTCATATTGATATTCTATAAAATCATCATCTTGAAATGGTTTTATAGTTAAAGTTATTAAAGATTCATCAAGAAAGTCTTTTATTTTATTTAAAACATCTTGATCAAGGTAAATGTCGTAAAAACACTTATTTGCATAATAAACTTCATTAACACCTTCTATAATAGCGCTATCTATACTTACTACCCCATCACCGTCACCATTTTTAAATTCAGGATATATTTGAGAAATAACTTTATTGTTGATGTTTTCTTTAATGTTCGAATTAGTTCCTGCTACTACTAAATACTTAATATCGGCTCTTCTGCTAAAACTATTAGCTTTGTTTAAAAAATTGGAATTAGGAATAATATCATTGTAATAAGAATTTATTAAATCTAAATAGAAGGCAGATTCAGATGCTATAGTAGCAATGGTAACTTTTTCAATCCCCAGCATTTTACTTAGTAAACTCTCATCTTTCCCCCATATTAAGTTTAAAAAAAGAGGATTAGCAAGGTTTGTTCCTTTATTGGGAGTTGAAATAAGTACTAGATTTTTAACATTTTTTATTTCAGGATCGGATTCAAGTGCATATTTTACTATTAAACCTCCTATCCCATGAGCAATAACATCAAACTTCCTGTTAGGAAATCTTTTTAATTCTTGCGCAAATTTTCTACTTTCATATTCTACGTAACTATTGATTCCCGTTCTATCAACAAAAGCATTAAAAGAATCAACATAATTTTTGCTCCTTGTAGAAGTCAAAGGATAATTGTACTTCCATATAGTTCTTGTCGGAAATAATGAAGACCAGATCGAGTAATCATAAATTTTGTCAGATACATTGACTAACTTTCCTAGGAAGTTAAGATCACTTCCAGGTACCAAAATTATATCGGGTTCAGTTGATGGGGTTGACTCTTTCATTATTTTTAATCCATATGAAGCTTCTTCGGGATTATCTAGCACTAAACCAATGTACTTGATTTTTGAAAGTTGGAATGTTTCTGCTTCTATATAATATTGATTGGCTAAGTTTATAATCTTAGAACCCGTAAAATTAGAAATAACAAAAGGCTCATCGTTCGTGGCGTAAACTAAAGAATAATGTACAAAATTGTCTCCATAATACATGTTGGAGGGGATTTTGTATTTTACCGTGAGAGGTAAGAGGGAGGATTCTTTTGAATCATCCGAGAATTCTATTCTATAAATTTCTCCATAAAAATTCCTGTAAGATTTTAGTTCTATATATTCTTGAGAATCTTTAGAAAGAGGGGTTATCAATAAACTTTTTTTTGAAGAATATGCAGACTGAGGTATTGTTATTTCTAAATCTCTTTTCAATTTTGTGCTCTCAACTGACTTTTGAGTAATATTTAGTGTGATTAAATAGTAAACAAACAGCGCTGTCAAAAAAATCGTTACTAACAAGAAAAACTTTTTCCATTTCTTCATATTATTGATATTGGAAAGAAGATTTTGGTTTTTCAAAAAATCTACCTACTTTCAAGAATATTCCTTATTCCCAACAACTTTTTTACTACAGCAGAATAACTTTTCTGGTTAAGATCTTTAATAACTTTTTCATAATAATTATCGGCTACTATTTTTACTTCTTTAAAATTTAATTTATTCAAAAGAGTTTTTTTATTTATGTCTTTTCGAGTATCTTTCCCTAACTCCTCTTGAGATTTTAATCGATCCTTTAAGTCGTCAAAAATTTGAAACGCTATTCCAAAATCTATTCCAATCTCATGCATTCTTTCACCTAACAGATTTTCTCCTACCATGAAAAAAGGTGCGGAAAATGACAAGCCAAATATTGCACCAGTTTTTTTTGCATACATATCTAAAATGTCTTCAATTTCAACTTCTATATCTTCTTTTTCGAAAATAAGATCTTTCATTTCTCCTTCAAACATCTTCAAAGTGTCTTCTATAAAATATTTTGTTAATACCATTTTATTTTCGATTTTTAAGTTATTTAGTTCCATTACTATCTTTAATGGCAAGATAAATCCATAATCTCCTGCAAGTATGGCTTTATGCTCTCCAAATCTAATATGATTTGTCAAAACACCTCTTCTATAGTGAGCGTTATCTAGAGCAGGTAAATCATCATGAATCAGAGAGGAAGAATGTAGTATTTCAATGGCTATCCCTACTTTTATCAATTCTTCATCTGATACCCTTACCTCTTTCCCAAAATTGTAGATAAACCAAGGCCTGAGCCTTTTTCCTCCGCTTCTTACACTGTAACTTAAAGCTTCTTTCAAACTTTCTTCCATTTCAATTTCTTCAAAAAATTTGATTAGGTGTTTATCAAATTCTTTTTTAAATTCGTCTAAATTATTATCATCCATTCTTAGAGCCCCTTATATTTTGTCTTTTTTGGGAAAACCTTATTCATTATCATTGTCATCATCTTCAAAATTTTCAAATCTTTTTCTTAATTCATCAATATCAAAATTCTCAATTTCTTTTCTAATATCCTTTTTTTCTTCATCGCTTTCTTCAAAATTTAAATCATAAAACAGCGAAGAATCTATTGAATGATCACGAACTATTTGATCATCAACAAAGATTGGGATATTCTCTTTTAAGGCAATTATAATACAGTCGGAAGGTCTTGCATCAATTTTAATTTCTTTAGAATTCTTATCTTTTAAAACTAACTTAGCATAAAAAATATCTTTTTTGAATTTATCGATTAAAACTTTCACAGTTTTTGCCTCTAAACTCTGAATTACACTAAGAAGTAGATCATGGGTTAAAGGTCTTTCAAAGTCTTCTTTTCTCAATATTAAGGCTAATACCCCTGCCTCACAAGGTCCTATCCATATGGGAAGTACCAAACTTGAATCTTCGATTCTTAAAAAAACAATAGGAGAATTGCTAATTTTGTCTATTCCCATCGATACATTACTTACTTCTTTCATAATTCCCGCCTCCAAATTTTTTCTAAGTTTCAGCTATTAAACTAGAAACATCTGAAGAAAATTTTAAAAGACGTTTCTAACCAGCTCTTACCAAAGTATCCTGATTTATTGTTTGACTAATTACATTCTGTACATACTTTCTTAATTCTTCTTCACTTGAAAATTTCTTTGGTTCAATGACCTCATGAATGTATAACTTAACTTTTCCAGGTTTGATCAAAATACTTCCCTTTTTGTTCATATTTATAGTGCCGTCTATGGTAACTGGTAAAATTTTGATGTTATATCTATATGGCACAAGTAAGGAACCCTTTTTAAACTCATGAACTTTTCCGTCTTCACTTCTGGTACCTTCAGGAAACACAGTAATTACATCACCTGTTTGAGTAATCTTGGCAAAATTTTTTAACGCTATTGCTCCACTTGTTGGACTGTCTCTGTCAATCAATATAGAACCTAGTTTTTTTATAAAAGTTCCAAGGAGAGGAATTTTGGAAAGTTCCTTTTTTGCAATAAATCCACTGGGATAAACATATCCTAAGATTAAAGGTATATCAAAAATACTTTGATGATTCGACACTATAACAAATGGTCCTTCTTCTGGAATATTTTCTTTTCCATAAACAGTTACTTCGCTCCATAAAAAACTAAAAGTAGCCCTACCAAACCAAGAGACAACTTCTCTTATGTATCTTCGAGAAGCTTCTTCTCCTTTACGTTTTTCTAAAATTTTAGCCTTTATTAAAACATAACTTCCATAGAAAATAACTACTCCTACAAAACCTAAAAATAACCATATTGAAAAAATTATTCCTTTAATTGCCTGCCAAATTTTTTTCATAAAACCCCACCCTTCAGAATTTTAAAGACGTCTATTTCTTCTATGTTCCCATTTTTGATTTCAAACTTTTTAGACTCCTGTAGTGCTTCTTCCTCTAATTCACTAATTTGTGGAAGAGCAGTTTCTATTTTCTTTATTTTGTTTAGTTGTGTTTTGGTTGCAGGGTTTTTAGGTACAAAAATGCTACATGAGTCTTCATAGGGCAATATCGATGTTTCGTACAGGCCAAAATTCTTTGATATCTTTATAGTTTCATTTTTCGTAAAGCCTATCAGCGGTCTAAAAATCACTTTTTGTGTACTTTCAGAAATTGTTAATATATTTTCAACAGTTTGAGAAGCCACTTGACCCAAACTTTCTCCAGTAATCAAAACCTTCGTATCAGTTATATCAGAAACTTTTTGTGCTATTCTCATCATCGATCTTCTTTGAAGAACAACCGAAAATTGATTTTCTTCCAAATTTTTAAATAACATTTGAATTTTCGTCAAAGGTACAACATACAGGTGAAAAGGAAAAGGTGTATATTCAGATATAATAGCGCCTATTTTGATGATTTTATCCAGCGATTTCGGTCCTGTAAAAGGTGGACTATAGAAATTAACAGCATTAATCACCATTCCTCTCCTTAACATAAGCAAGGAAGCCACAGGGCTATCGATCCCACCAGACAGAAGTATCGTCCCAGTTGAAGAAACACCGACTGGCAAACCTGCAGCTCCTTTAATACGATCTTTAAATAAGTATACTCCTTCAGGTCTTATATCTATTTCAAGGTTAATATCAGGGTGCGTTAAATCAACTGTTAACTGTGGAAGTTTCGACAGTACAAATTCTCCTATTTCACCAGCAATTTCCGGACTTTTCATTGGAAAAGATTTATCTGCTCTATTAACTGATATTCTAAATGACTTTGTCGAATTAACATCATCGTTAAGTGATTCCGCAACTAATTTATATGCTTCTTCTTTCATTTTTTCAAAATCTTTATCTATTTTTTTTGCAACTGAAAAAGAACTTATACCAAAAATTTTTTTTAAATTTTCTAAATCTCTGTTATTGAATGAATATTTTGGTAATAAATATATTCTATTTCCCACAATCTTACATGAAAAAAGATCTTTAAATTTACTTTCTATATTAAATTTAAGCTGCTTCATAAAAAGAATTTTATTTTTGCTTTTTAAACCAATTTCATCAACTCTAACTATGACGATATTATCCAAAATTTTTCCTCCTCAATTTATCAATTATTACATACAATAAAAACTCAAAAACTTATGTTTTGAAAATCATTATTTCTAATCTGTGATCAACACATTTTTTATGAACGCTTTGAAATTCTAAATTCTTAATCAATCTTTCAGGCGTTTAGAATGCTTCCAAAAAAATAATACTATGCTAATTAATTATACCATAAGTAACTTCTGTAGAATATATCTTTGAATTATGTATTCATAAGGCGTTAAGAGAAGTTAAAAATTCGTTGATTTTTTTAAATTATAGTTGATTTTTAGTTAATAAATAAATAAAAATGAACGCTTATGATTGAACAAATATGTTTATGCCTGTAATACCTTTTAATAAAGCATTTTTTGGCAAAGAATGAATGAACGTAACAAATCAGATTTCTTTAGTCATATTTGCAAAATAAGTTATTATGGTGTATAATAATTATTGACTGAACGGTCAGTCAAAGAATGAGGTGGTATCATGGCTAATACAATGAAAACATTAGATAAAATCGAAAAGAAAAAATACATAGCTGAAAAAACGTTAGAATTGATTAGTAAAAAGGGCTTAGCTAATTTTACGATGGAAGATGTAGCAGTCGCTTGCAATGTTTCAAAGGGTTCCTTGTACAACTATTTCAAAAATAAAAACGCTTTAATAATTGCTGCCTTTAGTGCCCTTATGGAAAAAATGTTGAGTTTTTTCGAAGAAAAAATATCTGAGCCCGAATCTGATAGTTTAGAGAAAAGTGCTGAAATTTATACCCAAATCTATTCAGAGATTTTGTCAAGCTTTCCTTCAGGTGATCTATTAAGACTATTAGAAATATTATTGAACTCAACACATGATCCGTCTATGATGCAAACTTTAACAAAAACATTCAAAGAATATTATAATAAAATTCTAAGTAACTTTGAAAAAATATTCAAATCAAAATCAAGTGCTTTGATGCTCCAGGCAATGTTCGACGGATTAGTAATCTATAAGGCATTTGGCGTAGAAATCTCTGATGAAGAAATAGAGGAAAACGTAAGAAAAATAGTGCTTTGCCTTGCTAAGTAAGTCTAAATAACGTTTTTTGATCATTGGTAATTTTATACTTGTTGTATTTTCCGGTGAATGTTTTACAATTCAAAAAATTCGGAGGTGTGTAAGAATGGCGGTTATTGATTCTATGAAAAATATGATGTTAAGACAAAGCTCCAAAATAGTTTCAAGTGTTGTTAGAAGGGCAGATATAGATAAGCTTGCCACCCTTTTCTGGACTTTATCAAAATTATCTAAAGAACCTGCCAAAAGTGGATTAAGAAAATTAGCAGAAGGAGCAGAAAATCATGACCCAATGTTAATGTATTGGTCGGAACTTTTTAAAAGGTCTGAGCCAAAAGTCGTAGAAAAAATAATAAATAATTTAATCATTAATGAGTTCGCTGTCGGTGAAAAGGTAAGACAAGAATTAATGCATGAACATAAAATTGTATTGCCAAAACTCGGTGTTATTTCTCCAACTTATGCATGTAACTTAAGGTGTGTTGGATGTTATGCAGCTCTATATGGTCATAAATATATGTTATCAAAAGAGGAAATGTTTGACGTTATCAAACAATTCAATGATCTAGGCATTTATTTCTTTATCATAACCGGTGGCGAGCCTTTTGTCTATCCATACCTTTTTGATGTACTAGAACATTTCAAAGATTCCTTCTTTTTAATTTACACTAACGGTACACTTGTAACAGAAGAAAATGCCAAAAAAATGGCTGAATTAGGAAATTCAACACTTGCTATATCGATCGAAGGATTCGAAGAAATGACCGATTGGAGAAGAGGAAAAGGCGTCTTTGACCAAGTGAAAAAAGCTTGGGAAATACTCACAAAATATAAATTGATATATGGGGCTTCTGTCACTGCAACACGAAAAAATCACGATGCTATTATGAGCGACGAGTTTTGGGACTTCCTGCAAGAAAATAACGTAAGTTATGTATGGGTATTTCAATTTATGCCCGTCGGTGCAGATGCCTCAATGGATTTAGTCCCAACTCCTGAACAAAGATACGAGAGATTTTATAAAGCTGAAGAACTTAGATTGAGTGGAAAATTCGCATTTGTAGCTGACTTTTGGAACCATGGATTCTTAACAAATGGCTGTTTAGCTGCCGGAGCAAATTATCTACACATAAACGCCAAAGGCTATGTTGAACCATGTGTGTTCCAGCAATTTGCAGTAGATAACATTAGAGAAAAAAGTTTGATAGAAATTTTGAAATCTCCTTTCTTTGAAGCATACAAAAGAACAATTCCATATTCGGATAATCTTTTCAGACCTTGTCCAATAATAGATAATCCTAAAGTTTTCAGAGCTATGATTAAAAAATATAATGCAATCCCACAACATCCAGGAAGTGAAAGAACTATTAACGAATTAGCTCCAGAATTAGATCAACTTGCCGAAGAATGGAAAAAATATGCAGATAAGCTATGGTATGAAGATGGATATTCTGAAAGATATCCCTCTAAACGAGGTGTTTACAACTATGAAACAAGAATGCGAAGATACGCTGAAAATGAAGAAAAATTAGCCATAGATAAAAAGGCATAGAAAGGCATAGTGTTTTTATAACATTTTAAATAATTCACGAAGTAACGGGTTCTTAGAACCCGTTATTTTAATTTATTATTCAATAATAATTAGCTTTAATATGATATAATATTAAAGGCAAAATATAATTGATTCTAAGTTAGAAATAGATTTAAAAAATAAATATTTGTTCATTTTTTTAAAAAAATTAAAAAAGACTCCAAGTGTATCATAAATCGGAGGAATTTGGTAAATGAAAAAGAAATTATCAATAATTACGTTCGGCTGTAAAATGAACCAAGCCGAATCTCAATATATATATGAAAAATTTTCAGAAGAGTTTGAGATCCTTTTTGAAGAAAAAGATGGAAAAAGTGATATTTATATACTCAATACATGCGCAGTTACTTCCGAAGCCGAAAGAAAAGTACGTCAAACTATTCGAAGAATAAAAAAATCAAGGAACAACTCAAAAATTATAGCTATAGGTTGTTATTCTAATTCAAATCCTATAGAGTTAAAAGAAATTGGCGCAGATTTAGTCCTTGGAAATTCGGAGAAAAAAGATATTGAAAAATATTTTGATAAGGAAGGAATATATGCCGATGAATTATTTTGGTTAAAAAACGACCAAAAAATTTTGGTTCCCAAAGAAGCATATGACAATAGAACCAGGTTCTTTTTACCCATTGAAGAAGGTTGTAACAATGGATGCACTTTTTGCAAAATACGAATGCTTCGAGGAACAAAAACATCGAGCTTGTCTCAAAAAGAGATAATAAATAAGATTGATGAATTGATTAAGAAAGGATATAAGGAAATTGTTTTAACAGGAACAAATTTAACGCGTTATGGTTCTGATAATTTAGAATCTTTTGAAGATTTGCTGAAGGCAATCGGCAAAAATTTTGAAGACAAAGAAATTAGAATTAGGTTGACTTCATTATATCCAGACGATGTAACTGACAATTTAGCATTTTTACTCAATAATTATTCTATATTCGAAAAACATTTACATTTGTCTATTCAGCACTTTTCAGACAGAATTTTGAAATTAATGCGGAGAAATTATAATAGAAAAGACATTTATAATTCTATTGAAAAATTAAGAAAGATGGATCAAAATTTTGCTATTACTTGTGATTTAATTGTTGGTTTTCCAAGTGAAAACGAAGAAGATTTAAAAATAATGTTTGATTCTGTTAGAGATCTTAAAATATTAAAAGTTCATGGTTTTAGATTTTCAGCAAGAGAGGGAACTCTTGCTTTTAAAATGGACCATCAAATTCCAGGGAGTGAAAAGAAGAATAGAATTATTGAACTTATAAAAAATTCACAAATTTCTAGAAGAGAGTATTTATCTCGATTAATTAATTCTGAAACCACAGTTTTAATAGAAGAGAAAAATAATAATCATTTACTTGGTTATGATGAATATTATATTCCTCATAAAATAAAATTAGAGTTTAAAAATTGTTCTTCAGATTTAAGGAGTACATTTCTTAAATCTAAAATTATTTCTATCTCTGAAGGAAGTGAAGGGGTGATATCTATTGTTTTATAATGGTAATGAATGGGTTGAATATCCTTTAGTAAGCGCAGATGACGAGGGTTTTGTTAATGGTTATTTAGTTTATGAAGTTATTAGAACATATTCTGGTATACCGTATCGATTGAAAAGCCATTATTATAGGCTTAAAAAATCAGCTAACTTTATGGGGTTTGATGTTCCATCACTAGAGAAGATAAACTTAGTTTTAGAACAAGCAAAAAAAATACATAATTATGACGAATATAAGTTTAAGATTTATGTAACCCCTTTCACTTCGAGTTATAAGACCTTTTACTGTTTCGTAGAAGAATTAAAAGAAGATATTGACATAATTGAAGAAGGGGTTGTAGTTAATATTGCTAGAGAAAGGAAACCTCATTCTTCTATAATACCATATTATGTAAAAACTCCCTTAAACAATTCGGTTAAGTTCATTCATAAGAAATATGATTATTATTATGAATCAATTATATTGAATGAATTTGGTTACGTGGCTGAAGGAACATTTTCAAATATATTTTATGTGAGTAGCGGTGTATTAATTACACCACATCTATCTACAGGAATAATAGCTGGAATTACAAGAACCAGTGTTATAGAGTTGGCCCGTTACTTATCCATGGAAATAGAGGAAAAACCTAATGTTGAGGCATGGGAACTACTATCTGCTGATGAGATTTTTCTTTGCCATACTTCAAAAGGTATAGTTCCTGTAAGAAGAATATTCCCAGACTTCACTTATACTGTGCCAGGGGTAGTAACAGAGGCTTTGTTATCTAACTGGAAAGATTTTATTACTAAAACTCTTGATGAGTAATAATGATTTTAAAAATCAGTAAATTTAGGTTGTTTAAAAATGGAAGAAAGATTTGAAGAGGTTCTAAAAAGATTATCATTCAAAAATCCATCTTTAAAAAAAATATATATTGTTTCAAAAATACGAAACGAAGTCAAAAAATGGCTGCCTGAAGATTTAGCAGAAGAAGTTCATGTGGTTAATTATATAATAAGTGAAAAAACATTATTGTTAGCTTGTTCCAATAATTTTGTGAAACAAGAAATAGTCTTTAGAGAAAACGAAATTTTGAAAAAATTAAATCTTTTTTTTGGAACCGATGAAATAAAAAAAATTAAATTAGTTTGAAGTAACAATTTGGAGGTGCTTTAATGATAGAAAAAGAAAAAGACTATTCTGAAGAACAGATAAAAGTTTTAAAAGGGCTAGAAGCAGTAAGATTAAGGCCGGGTATGTATATTGGTTCAACTGGAAAATCTGGCCTTAATCATTTAGTATATGAAATAATTGATAATTCAATAGATGAACATATAAATGGTTATTGTAATTTAATTCGAGTTACAATCAACGAGGACAATTCTGTCGAAGTTGAAGATAATGGTAGAGGAATACCTGTAGGTATACATCCTATTGAGAAAAAAAATACATTGGAATTAGTAATGACTTCTCTTCATTCAGGAGGTAAGTTTGACAAAAAGGCCTATAAGGTTAGTGGAGGGCTACATGGCGTAGGTGCATCTGTAGTAAATGCCCTATCTGAATACTTCGAGGTAAAGGTATACAGAGACGGAAAAATTTATTATCAAAGATATTCACGAGGTATTCCTCAAACAGAAGTTTTGGTTCTTGGAGAAACTGATAGGACAGGAACTTATATTAAATTTTTGCCAGACAAAGAAATTTTTGATGATGGCGATGTGGTTGTTGAATCAAGGTTGATCGAAAATAGACTAAGAGAAATTGCTTTTTTAAATCCCAATCTTAAAATTATTTTTGAAGATAAAAAAAGAGGTTACAAAGAAGAATTCCACTTTGAAGGTGGATTAGAAGAGTTTATCAATTACGTACTTAAAAAAAGAAAGAAAGAACCTGTTGCTAAACCTATTTATCTATCAGGATCTTACTTGTATATGGAAAATGAACCTGAAATTCAGGTTGAAATCGAACTTGTTTATACACAATCTGAAGATAGTGAAATTATATCCTTTGTAAATAATATTAGAACAATAGATGGAGGAGAACATGAGTCGGGGTTTAAGCAGGCCCTAACACGATTATCTAACGAATTTGCTCGAAAATATGGTGTTTTAAAAGAAAATGATGAAAATTTTAGCGGTGAAGATGTTAGGGAAGGTTTAATAGCTATTATACATGTAAAAATGTCAGAGCCTGTTTTTGAAGGTCAAACGAAAGGGAGACTTGGGTCAAAGGCTGCTCGTGAGGCTGTTAATCAAATTACTAGTGAAAAACTATCTTTATATTATGACGCCAATCCAAAAGAAGCAAAAAAAATTCTTGAAAGAATAAATTTTGCCTTTAAAAAAAGAATTGCAGCTAAAAAGGCAAGAGAAAACATAAAAAGAAAAACGATATTTGAGAGTACTACTCTGCCTGGTAAATTAGCGGATTGTGTATCTAAAAACCTTGAAGAATCGGAACTCTTTATAGTTGAAGGAGACTCTGCTGGAGGAAATGCTAAACAAGCTAGAGATAGATATTACCAGGCAATATTACCTCTAAGAGGAAAAATACTTAATGTTGAAAAAGCTGATTTATTAAAACTACTAAAAAATGAACAAATATCCAACATCATCACAGCTATAGGTACGGGAATAGGTGATGAATTTGACATATCCAAGTTAAGATATGGTAAAATAATTATAATGACGGATGCCGACGTCGATGGAGCTCATATTCGCACCTTAATTTTAACCTTTTTCTACCGATATATGCGTCCTCTTATCGAAGAAGGTCATGTATACATAGCTCAACCACCTTTATACAGATTTGAGGTAGGAAACGAACATTTCTATGCTTATTCAGAAGAAGAGTTAGAAAGACTCAAGGAAACATATGCAAATAGAAAGTGGAGAATTCAAAGATATAAAGGATTAGGAGAAATGAATCCCGATCAATTAAGAGAAACAACAATGGACAAAAATACAAGGAAACTTGTTCAAATTAAAATAGAAGATTTAGAAGCTTCCAACGAAATAATTGAAATACTTATGGGAGATGATCCAGCTATTAGGAGAGAATTTATTGAAAATAACGCATATAAGGTGAAAGAGCTAGATGTTTAATGAAATCAAAAAAAATAACATTACATTTTTTTTATTTTTTTCTTACAGGTTTAGTTTATTTTCATATATTTTATAGTTTTTTTGTGTATAATAATAAACTGATAAGCCAAACTTTTGTCGTTAACATTGATAAAAGTGTTTATTATATCTCATTTAATAATAGATATATTTATTTTGATATTTTTGATAATGTCACATGCGTGAGTGATATTGAATATCCAAAGTTCATAAAAGTAGTTTTTAGCAGTGAAGAAGAAAACAGACAAAAAGAATTAGATTTCGTGAAAAGTTTTTTTTGGATTCCTCAAATTATCAGTATAAATTTTCCTAAAAAACAAATCTTTTGCTATAATAATGTTATACTAAATTATTACGATTTAGGAGAAATAATGGTTTTTTTTGAAACTCATAAAACTGAATTTCTACAAGATTTAAAGGCTGGTGAATATTTTTTAATGGGGCAATCTGTTTTTAATATTCATGATCGGGGGCTTTGATATGGCAAAAAATTTCTTAATGGGAATAGATATAGGTAGTTTTTTACTAAAAGGAATACTTTTCGAAGTTGATGAAGAAGGGTATATAAGACCTATTTCATATGCAACTTTGCCTGTTGAAGGTATTATCAACGGCGAGATTCAGGACATGGAATCATTAAGGAGAACCCTTCTAACACTAATTGAGTTCCTTAAACAACAATCACAAAGAAAGGTAAAAAATGTTGAAATAATCGTTGGATACTCTACAAACAATCTACACATTACTCAAGAAAACTTTACTATTGAGTTCAGCAAAAGAACTGAAATTAGAGAAAGAGAATTGCAAAACATCAAAAAAAACATAACTAAAAAGTACATCGAGGAAGGTAAAATTATATTAGATTCATCTTTTGTAAAATTTATGATAGATAATAAAACTGTCAAAAATCCCGTTTCATTTTATGCAGAAAATTCTCTAACAACATCATTGAATATTGTATGGGTCGATGAAAATTCTTTTTCTCTACTCATTAATGTTCTTAAGGATGTTATTCCTTCTTCTCAAATACCACTTTACGATTCTACTTTGTCTGCTAGTTATGCAACCACAACACCTAACGATAGAAATGTAGGTATAACAGTAATTGATCTAGGATATAATGCTTCAAGATCTATCATTTTTAAAGATGGCATTCCTAAACTTTTTTACTCATTTCCTTATGGCACAAAATATGTCTTAAAAGACATCTCGAATGTGTTAAAGGTGTCTGAAAAAGAAGCTCATAGATTATTAGTCGAAGAAGGTTCTTGTTTGAGAGATACAAGAACTATAAAAAAAGTTGAATTTCAACCAATAACAGGAACAGGAATGTCTTATACATCTCTTGGACTTTTAAATAAAATAATTTATGCTAGAGTGAGAGAAATTATAAGCAGACTAAACGGAGAGCTGTCAAAAATTAGCTACGAAAAAACTCATGAAATAGGTGCTCTGCAAGGTGGTATAGTATTAACTGGAGGAGGTTCAAAAATAAAAAATATAGATCAAACTATTAAAGAGCTTATGGGTGAAAATTTTAGAAAAAGCTCATTAATTTTACATGATTACTTTAGAGATGTCCCTGAAGAGATAAGGAAAGATTCTTCATTTCTCCCAGTTTTTGGAATCGTAGACAGGTATAGACTCGATCTAATGGAAGAAAGTTTTTACGAAAGATCAAGGGAGTCTTTCTCTACAGAATCTCCTCAAAAATCTAAATCATCTGCGAAAGAGGGTACATTTAAAACGTTTATTAAAAAGATAACTGGGGGTGAAGAGGATGCCTTTTGAAATTGAAGAAATTGATAGACAAAAGAAATTATTCACAAAAAAGAGCACGTATAAAATAAAAGTAATTGGAGTAGGTGGAGCAGGTAACAACGCTATTCAACGAATGGTTAAAAAAGGGATTAGAGATGTAGATTTGATTTCCGCAAATACTGATGTGCAAGTGCTAGAAAACAATGATGCTCCTATTAAAATCCAATTAGGAAAGGAATTAACTCGAGGATTAGGAGCAGGAGGAGATCCGGAAATTGGAAGAAAGGCTGCGTTGGAAAGCTTGGAGGAGATAAGAGATATATTACAAGATACCGATCTTTTATTCATAACAGCTGGTTTAGGGGGTGGAACAGGTACTGGTGCTGTTCCTGTTGTTGCGGAACTAGCAACCCAAATGGGTATTTTAACTGTAGCCATAGTTACTACGCCCTTTCATTTCGAAGGTTCTACGAAAGAAAGAATTGCTTTAAAAGGATTTCATGAAACCAAACGTTATGTAGATAGTTTAATAAAAATATCAAATGATAAACTTATCGATAACGATGAAGATATCCCGATCGATAAGGCTTTTGAAAAAGCTGATGAAGTATTACTCCAAGCAATCACTGGAATCTCTGACTTAATTACTAAACCAGGCATGATCAATCTTGACTTCGCCGATGTAGCTGCAGTTTTAAAAATAAAAGGTTCAGCAATGCTGGGAATTGGTCTAGGAAAAGGTGAAAAAAGAGCTGAAGAGGCTATTAAAAATGCTTTAAATAGCAAAATATTAGAAGATCCTGTAAGAAATGCCACAGCAGCACTTGTTAATATTTCTGGAAAAAATCCTACCACTCAAGATGTTCGAATAATAAATGAAATACTTCGTTCTTATGCGGTTGATGATGCAAAATTAAAAATGGGTATTACTATTGATGACAAACTACCCGATGATTTAATAAAAGTTACTATAATTGCTTCTG
This sequence comes from Thermotogota bacterium, assembly GCA_029780115.1. Lineage (GTDB taxonomy): Bacteria > Thermotogota > Thermotogae > Petrotogales > Petrotogaceae > Defluviitoga. The sequence continues at coordinate 587,104 of JAKOZG010000004.1, read as the reverse complement.
GATATGATAAACTTCCGGGAGAAGAAAATTATATTGACTTGTATGAACAACCGGCACTTTACAGACATTTTGGCAGAGGAATTGTTGAGGAAGAAATAGAAAAATTAAATAAGTATTTAAAAGATCATGCAGAAGAAGCGATTATCGAACAATCTAAATAGTAAAAAAAACCAATATGACAAAAATATATTTAATATTTACAATTTATATAACAAAACTGAAAATAATTTTGTAGCATCAGAGGATTTGTTAGGTAAGTTTTTTTACAAATATGATGATGAAAACATTACAGACTTTCATTTTGAACCTAACAGTAACAACGTTTGTGTTAAAACTAGATATTGTGGAAATTTAGTAGATTTGAACCCTATGAGTTTGTACGAATACGATATATTTTTGAATAAACTGCTTATTAACTGCGGTTTTGACATAATAAAAGATTTTGAAAATATAGATGGTTCCTTTTCTTTTGAGAATACCAATTTTAGAGTTTCATTTGTTAAATCTTCTCTTGGCATTAGTTGTGTACTAAGAAAACTCAAAAATATAAATGATATCAGAGTTGAAATGGATCCGATAATAATTTCAAACATTGAAAAAATGATGCGTGAAAAATCAAAGGTACTTATTTTTTCTGGACCGACAGGTTCTGGTAAAACTACAACGATGCAATATGTAGTTAACAAATTTAAAAACAAAAGAAAGGTTCATAGTATCGAAAATCCTATAGAATATATTAATCCTGATATAATACAGGTAGTTTCTAAAGATGACGGGGAGAAAATCAATATATTAAAGTACATTTTAAGACAGGATCCAGACATAATAGTGGTAGGAGAGATTAGAGAAAAAATGTTTGCAAAACTATTATTTGAATCAGCAGTCACCGGACACTTGGTCTTTTCAACAATTCATACAAAAAATGTCTTTTTAATTTTTCAGCGCTTAAAAATGCTTGGTATAGAAGTAAAAAATATCTCTGAAAGCCTAGATTTTTTATTGAATCAACGTTTAATACCAAAAAAATGTGTAAATTGTAAGGGAACAGGATGTGAAGCTTGCTACGGTACTGGCAAAAGAGGTTATTTAACCATATTTGAAGGATTGTTAGTTTCAAATGAGCTGAAAAGAGATATCTCTTTAAACAAAAGTATTTCTTTCATTAAAGAGAAATATAAAAACTCAGAAAATTACTTAGATCCCTCAATTAAACTCAGGGAGTTTTTAGACAACAATTTAATTAATGACGAAGAATACTACGTCAATTTTCATTCTTTTTAAGTTAATATAAAATATATAGGAAAGTAGGTAACTTAATTGACTTACTTTTCAAGAAGTCCTGAAGAATGGAAGAAGTACGATGAAGAAAGAAAAAAAGAAAGAGACAAAAAAAACAAGCCAAAAAAAATGGTGGCAAAATACACTTTATTCATTATAATAGCTTTGTCGATTGTTGCTGTTTTTTTTACTTTATTCGGCCCCCGATTTTCAAGGTTTATTTTTTCTCATAGTGTAACCAAGAAAGGAATTAATTTAAATTTACAAACTCAAGATGATTACTATTATCCTGAAGCAGTTAAGATAAAAATCTACATACAAAATACTAAAAATAAAAAAGATTATATAAAAATTGAGGATTTTACTTTCCAAATTGTAAAAATCTCAGATTCGCAGGTTATTCATCATTTCTCATCACCTGAAACTGTTGAAGCTCAAATTCAACCTCTTCAAACGTTGCTACTTTTTGATTTATCAAAAGAATCAGAAATAAAAGCTTTACCTGACGGAAAATATCAAGCAACTGCTTCCTTTTTGTATAATGGAGAGAGAATAAATCTTACGAGAGATTTTTATTATAATCAGAGACTAGTACTTAATACCTATCCTAAGGAAATGTTTTATTTAAAAAACGAATTCCCAGTCTTTTCAATCGTCGCAGTGAATAGAACCAATAAAACAATAACTGATGAACTTTTTGGTAGAATAAAGATCAATGACAAGAAAAAGGAAGTACATGAGCAAAGTTTCTTTTTTGGTCCTCTAAATTTAAAATCTTTAGATAGTATTGCCTTTGAACTACCTTTAAATAAAAATTTTGAGCCGGGTATTTATAATTCAGTTTTTGAATTTGAATCAACTGAGGAGAATTACTATGCTCCTTTGATTGTTGTTGAAAAAATAGAAAAAGATACAAAAGACCTTTCTCTCATTTTTTATACTACAGTTTTTATTTCCAGAGGAGATCCCTTATACTTTGAAGCAAACCTTAAAAATTCTAAGAAGAAGCCCAGACCTTTAGAAATTGAAAAACTGGGATTTAGACTTTACTACGAAAATCAATTGATTTTTAATTACGAAAATAATGATGCATTTAGAATATATATATCAGAATTGGGTACAACAAAAGTATTTAATTTATCAGATGTTCGCTACATTACCCTCGATCGAAGTGGAAATTATCAAGTCGAGTTTAGTGTCACTATAGGAAATAACACTTTATCGAAACAGCAACAATTAAGTGTATATTGAAAATTAAGAGGTTAAACTTTATGTATGGATACATTTCCATTTACTTTCAGCCAACTGATGAGGAATTAAAATCTTATCTTTATTACTATTGTGGGTTATGTCACTCTTTAAAAGGCGATTTGGGAGTTATATACAGACCTTTTATAATAAGAGAAGTTGTTTTTTTTATGATGCTTCAAAATCCAATCAGTTCGGTAGAAAAGTTCAAATGTCCTTTCGCAACTTTTAAAACAAGATACAAACCCAAAACTATAGATTTTATAAAACCATATTCATTTCTCAATTTATTAATTATTTATGGAAAAATGTTGGATTTCAAATACGAGAATGCGCATGTTCCTCAAAAAATGATTAACAATTTCAGAGAAAAACTCTCATCTTTTTTTGATGCACCTTTTATAGAAGAATTTGAAAGCTACATACAGTTGCAACAAAGAGTAGAGCAACTATCTCTGGACTTAGATGAGTACGCCAAACCTTCTATAAAAATAATGGAATTGTTATTTCAAAAATTTTTCTCTGATAGTTATTTGGACGTAATTCCGATAATTATAGCATATTTAGTTTATATGTTAGACAGCATTTACGATTTTGAAAGAGATATTAAAAGAAAAAAATTTAATGCTATATCTCAAGCTTTCAATGTGAATAATATTCTAAATTTGGAAAAGGATCAAAAGGAAAGATTGCTATTTACTTATGATCTATGTGCAAAAGAGCTCATAGAAAAAATTGATTTTTTTGCAGAATATAATAATCACCTGAGTAAAAAAATAGCCTCTTTTTCTTTAATTTATCACAGAGAGAAAATAACTCACATACTAAATGGAGGAAAATCTCATGAACAACCAAAAAATTATTCAAAATTACCTAAAACAAGGCGACTTCAAAAACCTGTTTTTAAATTACCAAAACAATAATGATCTTAAAAATGACATTGATAAATTTAGGGCTGGATACTATAAAAAAGAAGCTTCAGGTTGCGGAGGATGTCTTCAATGTTTAGGTGCCACTGTTTGTATTGACACTATTTGTGAATGCTTTGGCGGGGACTTTTGTCGCTGGTTTTAAATATTTAACTATGAAGAATCTTTATAAATTAAACCCTCTTGTTCAAACCTCATTGCTAGTTGTTATTTTTTATCTCATTTTCATATTTGCGAAATTTTTAGGGATAGCTCCCAACGTTGTCAGTATATTATTACCTTTTGGAACGTTTTTCTTGAATCGTTGGTATACAGGAATTTTCTCTATTGCTCTTTTTATTTTAATTATAATTAGCGGATTTGTAATTGAAGGAATTGGAATCTTTTTACTTTTTATGCTTCCAGTTTTGATATATAAAAGTTTTAATAGAAAGTTTTTAAAACATATATTAATAACTATTGTAGGTGTATTTTCATTTTCTTTAATGTACTGTTCTTTTGGTAACCTTTTACCGGAATTTCTTTTAAAAAATAATTTAATGTGGATATTCTTTCTTTCGTATATAATTTTTGCTAATTTCTACGGTTTTTTACTAAATAAGTTGAAAGATGAAATAGCCAATCTTATAAAAAGGATGAAAATTAAATGAATTACACTATAACTGATGTTCCTGGAATCAAAGTTGGTCACTATACTGATTTACAGGCTGTAACAGGTTGCACAGTAATTTTAGCTGAAAGCGGAGCTATTGCTGGAGCTTGTGTAAGCGGATCAGCTCCCGGAACTAGAGAAACCGATTTATTGAAACCAGGCAATTTAGTTCAGCAAGTTCATGCAATCCTTTTAACAGGAGGAAGTGCTTATGGTCTAGATGCTGCAAGCGGAGTTATGGAATACCTTGAAGAAAAACATATTGGATTTCAAACGGATACGATAAAAATTCCTATTGTTCCTGCTGCAGTTATTTACGATTTAGATATTGGAAATCCTTATGTTCGCCCTACGAAAGAGTCTGGCTACATCGCTTCAAAAAATGCAACAGATCAAGAAGTAATACAGGGCAATGTTGGAGCTGGAACTGGTGCCATGATAGGCAAAGGAGCAGGTAAGATTTTTTCCATGAAAGGTGGTATTGGAAGTTATTCCATAGAAGTTGGTAAGGGAATAATTGTTGGAGCTATCGCTGTTGTTAATTCAAGTGGTGACGTTTATGAAAATGGAAACATCATAGCTGGAGCTATTGATGAAAATAATAATTTTCTTAACATATATGAACTAATGAAAAAAAGAGCATTTAAACCAAACTTGTGGGAAAATACAACTTTATCTGTAATTGCAACAAATGCAAGGTTGACAAAAGAGTGGGCTAACAAAATTGCTCAAATTGCAAATGATGGATTCGCTAGAGCTATAAAACCCGTTCATTCATTATTCGATGGAGACACGATTTTTTGCTTATCTACAGGAACTATAGACGTTGACTTTTTCGAAATTTCATTGATCGCAGAAATTGCTGCTGAGGTAGTTGAGAAATCCATAATTAACGCTGTTAAACATGCTAAGAAAATTGATAATTGTCTAAGTTATTCTGACTTATTCTTATAATACATCAAAAAAGGCAAAAATTTTCGCCTTTTTTAACTTATTTAACTACTGAGCTTTGCAGTATAACCCGCTTCATTCAATAATTCAATAATTTTTTTAGGAGATTCTTCAGTTTCAACTTCAACCTTTTTATTGTTTAAATCTACCTTATAATCGGAGACTATGTTCGATGATTTAAGTTGTTTTTCTATAACTGTCTTGCAATGATTGCAAGACATATCAGGAACATCAAAGATATATTTCATGGTTATCCCTCTTTTTTTGTAATTTTTTTTCAATAGTAGTAGAGTTTAAAATAACATTTATGGAACTTATAAACATAGCTATTTCTGATATTACTGGGTGCATAATTCCCATCATAGCCAAAGGAATCATAATTACATTATAAAAAAATGCCCAGAAAAGATTTTGTTTTATCTTTTGAAAAGTTATCTTTGAAATTTCTATAGCGTCTATTATTTTAGATATTTCACCTTGAATTATTATTATATCTGCACTTTCTATTGCAAGATCCGTACCAGTACCAATAGCTACCCCAATCTCTGATGCTTTTAATGCAGCTGCATCGTTTATTCCGTCTCCTACCATACAAACTCTTTTTCCTTCAATTTGATACTTTCTAACTATACCAACCTTTTCACTTGGACTAACATTCGCCCAGAATTCATCTACTCCAACTTGTTCTGCCACAATTCTGGCAGTAACTTCATTATCTCCAGTAACAAGAATCGGCTTAATGTTCATATTTTTTAATTCATAAATTGTATTTATAGCATTGGGCTTTATTTTATCTGCAATTCTTATATATCCTCTTAAATGATCGTTTATCGAAACTTCAACTATCGTCTCGCCCAGTTGCAAAAATTTTTGATATCTACTAAAATCTTTCGGTTTTCCAATAAAATATGAATCGCCTCTATATGTCCCAAAAATCCCTAATCCAGAAATTTCTTCTACTTCTTCCAAATTTATATTTTCAATATTTTTGAGTTGATAATTATTTTTTACATACTCAATTATAGAATTGGCTAATGGATGAGTTGAATTCTCTTCTATATTTGCAACTACCATCAAGGTTTCTTCATCCAAATTATGCCAAACGACACTTGGGCGACCTTCTGTGATAGTACCAGTTTTGTCAAACAATACAACATCGATATTTTTAGCCATTTGGATAGCTTCTCCATTTTTAATTATCAATCCTCTCTTTGCAGCTGCACCACTAGCTGACAAAAGTGCCATAGGGGTAGCTAACCCTAATGCACAAGGACAAGCAATTACTAAGGTGGCAATAAAAGAAAATAAGGCTGTCGAAAAAGGACCGGCATCGACAAGAACCCAAGGTAAAATATTTGACATCCTTACCAAAAATGGTTGAAATGTTTCGTAATTAAAAAACCGAAAAAATCCACTCAAAAAAGCTAGTGAAAAAACGATAGGTATGAAATAAATCGTAATTCTATCTGCAAATGCTTGAATAGGAACTTTTGAAGATTGAGCTTCTTCTATTAATTTTATCATTTGGTTTATAAATAGATCTTCTCCTATCTTTTGAACTTCTACTTTGAGAACTCCAGATTCAATAATGGTTCCACTGATCACCTGATCTCCAACTGTTTTGAACACGGGTAATGATTCGCCTGTCACCATGGACTCATCAATAGTGGCTTTTCCTTCTATAATGACGCCATCAACAGGGACCTTTTCACCCTTTCTTATCAATATCTTATCTCCAATTTTTACCGCATCAACTGGTAGCTCTACTATCTCATTATCAATTAACACATTAGCTTTTTCTACTTTCAAAGCTATTAAAGCTTGGATATCTTTTGAAGCCTTATATTTCATTCTAGATTCAATGTACTTGCCTAAGATATTTAAAGTTACTAGCATAGCAGAAATACTACCAAAAGATTGTATTTTTATTTCAAATATTACTAAGATAGTCGTAAACCATGAAGATAAGGCTCCTATTGAAACCAAAGTGTCCATGTTAGTATGAAAATGGGATAAAGCAATCCACGCACTTTTTAATGTTTTTCTACCAGGATAAAAGAGTACAATTCCTCCTCCAACTAGTTCGATAAAGACCATGTATGGAATATGAAAACCACTCATATGAAAAATCATAATTATCATCAATGGAATAGTAATAATTAAAGAAATAATTAGATCTTTCTTTGCTTCTTTAAATCGTTTTTCTATTAAATTTTCTGTTGGTGTTTCTCTAGATACTTTATAACCTATACCTTCCACCGCTTTTTCTATATCCTCAATTGTAACTTTTTCATCCGCAATTACTATCGCCTTTTCAGTAGCAAGGTTTACCGAAACATACTTCACCCCATCTATATTTTTTATAGCTCTTTCTACATTCCTGACACATGAAGCACATGTCATTCCTTGTACACTAAAGCTAATTTCTTTTTCTTGGAATGTAGATACTGAATTTTGTATAGATGTATTAATTTGTGATTTCATAATACAACACCCCTATAATTAATAAGCCTTATTTAAGTATTTAATAACTTCTTCAAGTTCTTTTAATTTAATATTTATCTCCTCTTGATCTTGTGAGGAAATAGCTTCTTTCAAACAAGTTTCAATATGTTTTTTCAAAATATCTGTATGAGCATTTTTTAAAAGTGATATAGTTGCTAATAGTTGTTTAGATATGTCTATGCAATATCTTTCTTCCTCTACCATCTTTATCGCTGCTTCTAGTTGGCCTTTTGCAGTTTTCAATTTATTTAGAGCTTTCTGATGCTTCAATTATTTTTACCTCCTATGGGAATTTTACCACCCCTAGGTAGGGGGTAAAATAATTATAAACAAATTACTTTTCCTCATTGTTAAATAATAATTAAAACATAAATATAAAACAGCCCGTTAAAGGCGGGCTGTTTTGAAGAAAAAATTTCAAATGAAACATATTTTGTTTGTCCTATTTATTCAACTCTTGAGATACTTAATTTTACTTGTTTTACACCATTTTCTTTAGTAGTTCCTAATAACTCGTTTATAGCTATTAATAATTTATTTTCTAGTTCTTTCTCTATACCAGATTTTCTAAACTGCTCAGGTGAATATGTAGAAAATATTATTCTAAGTGTGTCAAATACCTTTGCAAATGATTTTTCTACTTTTTCTTTAATTTCTTCATCCGCTACAACAAATGAAAATTCTGTTACATAAACACGATTGTTTAAATTTATCCTAATTGGATATTCTCCTTTAATAATATCGACAGTGATATCTGTCTGTTTTTCTACATACACAATTTCTGGTTTCTCTGAACCATAAAACTTAATATCTGTGTAGCCAAGAAATTTGGGGTGGCTAGGATCTTCTTTTATAGAATAAACACTTACTTTATCGCCGGTAAATCTAAGATATAAATAACCATTTGCCATTTTAATTCCATTTACTCCCTTGAGGTCTAACTTTGACTTTATTATAGGAGTTTCTGGATTGGAAATATCTGCTATATCAATACCCTCATCTAACCTCAAAATGTACAAGTAATTATCATTTTGAATAACGTCCGTTACATTACCAGATGTTTGAATACTTGAAATTTCTTTAGGATTGTTTGGATCTCCAACTTCGTAAATAGTTACTCCATATTTCCCACTTGGAGAATATAGATAAACTTTTTTGGTAACTTCTTCCTTGGTTGAAAATCTTATTTGAGTTGTTGATTCTCCACCCTTGCCATCTTTTGCTACTATTTTTAAGGTATAACTTTTTCCAGGTTCCAAATAATTATACTCATAAAAATAGTTTGTAATATTGCTTGCAATAAGTTTTTCTTCTTGAAAACCTTCTTTTAAGTATATATCAAATGTCAACTCATCATTATCTAAATCTTCGCTTTGCCAAACAAAATATATCCTTTCTCCTTCTATTTGTTGATTTTCGGTAGGGGATAGAACTATAGGCTGTGAAGGAGGTACATTTTTTAGAAACACATAAGGATTGGAAAATCCAAAAACTTTATTTTCCTTTACAACGGCAAATTTAAGCTCTAAACCTTCAGAAGGAAGGGAACTTAGCAAAACAACATTTTGAGACGAGGTCTTAAAAGGCTCATATATACCAGCATTATTTTTTTTGTATATTAAATATTGATCGTAACCCGACGGAAGAGTAATATATAAATCGTTACCCTGCCATTTGTAGTCAATACTGAACTTAATGGAGTTTCTATTTAATTTAACATTATCTAATGTCATATTGTCCTTAATGAATAAAGAGGGCTCTGAATAATAGTAATAGGCAATGTTATTATCATCTACTGCTAATACATTTAATTCATAAGTACCTTCTTCAACTTTTAGCTCTATTGGAGTACCTATAGGAAAGACAGATTCATAGACATTTAAACCTTTTAGTTCAACTTTTATTTTACTATAAGGTTCTGTCATGTTGCTTTCTTTGTTTATTGAATAATTAATTGTTACTTTATATTTCTTGCCTAAAAATATGACAGAGAAAGTTATTATGATTGCAACCACTACAATTGCAATTATTGTTGATATTATAATCGCTCTTTCCCTATTATTTCTAGGTTTTTGCTCTTTACTTCCTTCTATCAGCTGTTCATATTCTAACTTATTTTCTTTCTTATCTGGATTGCCTTGATCAGCCATGTCTATCCCTCCAACCGTTTATACATTTTAATATAAGTTTCAATTGGGACCACTTCTGGCCTTACTAACTCGTTAAGACCTATCTCTTTTAATAAAGTTTCGGGGTTGCTTATTATACTTTTTAAGTTATTTTTTAGTGTTTTTCTTCTATTAGAGAAACACTGATGTATAAATTTCATAAATTTATCCGGATCTAATTCCTCAAGATTTTTGTGGTTAGGTGTCAATTTTAAAACAACAGAATCAACCTTTGGAATTGGAACGAAATTAGTCTTCGAAACGTCCATAATTTTATCGACATCATAGTACGTCTGAACGAAAATGCTTAATGGACTGTAAGCTTTTCCAGCTTGAGCTATCATTCTTCCACCAAATTCCTTTTGAAACATTAATACTGCGTAATCAAAGTTAGGAGATTCCTTAAGTATTTTTTCAAGGATCGGTGAAGAAATATAGTATGGGATATTGGCAACATACTTTAACTTTTTATAATCTCTAATTTGCGACAGATCCGCTTTCAGAAAATCCTTAAAAATCAATTCTATATTATCGTAATTCTTCAACTTTTCAATTAACAGAGGTTTAAGTCTTTCGTCAATTTCAAAACTTATAACATTTTTGGCTCTTTTTGCAAGTTCTTCAGTCAATATACCAATCCCGCTACCTATTTCAATAACTGTATCTTCGAAAGTTACCAAACTTTTTGTGACTATTTCTTCAGCAATACTACGAACTGTAAGAAAATTCTGTCCCAAACTTTTTTTTAATTTAATGTTATACTTTTTTAACCATTCTGATGTAGTCAACTAACTTATCACCTTCGACCTGATTTGCACAAAACGCAACTCATTTTTTTAAAATAAATCTGTGACATTCCCAACAAGACTTATTCCAGTATTTACAAAACTCATGAAAAATTGTACAGTGCTCATAACTTCAACTACGTTTGTTAATGCATTTTTTGGAACATATATTATATCCTTAGGTTTAATTTCTGGATTCATAGATGTTTTTACTGGTGCTGCTTTTATTATACCAGATAAATCAAGAGTAATGGGTGGATTTTCAGGACCGTCTTTAAATAAGTAGACAGTAGACGGTTGTGCAGACTTTGTAGTGTTTCCAGCTTTAAGTATAGCATCCAAGACTGTCATACCTGCATTGTATGAAACTAAACCGGGTCTCGCCACTTCACCAAAAACATATACTACTGGTTCTTCAGCAGGAGGAACATATACAATTGAACCTGGTTTCACTAATATATTTCTAAGGTTGTCTACATTCGTAAGGTCTACTAATATTTCTTCGCTTTTTTCTGTATATATGATCGCATTTTCTTGATTTTTCCAGTCTATTTTTGAACCTGAAAGAATTTCAACCAAACTTATAGGAATATCGGTTCTAATACTTCTTGGATCTATATTTCCTAAAACAGCTATGTAAGATCCCTCTAAATCCGGTTGAACTATAACATAAGACCCCTTCGGAACTTCTCTGGTCAAATTATTCAATAGATCATTTGAATTAAAGCTTTCAATTAACTTTCCATCTTTATAAATTTGTATTACTCCTTTATCAACAGGTGAAAAGCCATTAACTGCAGAAAATACATCTATAATCCTTACAATATTATCTCTAATAACTCTAGTTTCCCCTGCTTTATACACTATCACTTCATTAGAAGCTTTCTTATAAATTTCTATAAAGACCTTCCCCTCCAAAGGAATCAACTTCAAACTATTGTAATCAGAAGCATTTATAGTTCCAGATTTGTTGAATGTTTGATATCTTATTTCATAAGCGTCACCTAAATTTAAAGGCAATAATAACTCGTACAATGTATCCCCTAATGTATATTCTACAGTTCCTGAGATTTCTCCAAATAAATAAGCCTTTCTTTCCATAGAATTAGCTACAATGGTTGAGCCAGGTTGAACGAAGACTTCTTTTAAGTTACTTAATTCTTTTGTATCAACTTTAATAGCTTTGGTAATCCCTAGAGTATCTATTATAACTAATTCTCCTGAAAAATCCTTAGTGAACCCATGTCCTAATCCTAAAACTTTGTCCATAGTTATATTTTCACTTGGAAGGAAACTGATCTTACCCGTTTGATTAAAAGCTCCAGTCAAATATACGTAATTCCTTTTTGATGTCACTTGAACAAAATCACCATTTTTAAGCTGAGAATCTAAATTAGATTTAATGTTGTTAATTTTTACTTCTTCAACAACCTCTTCATTTATTCCTATCTTAGATAATAAAGTTCTTACATTCATGTTTTCATGTTTTTCAAAATCAACTCTTTTCGATACCTCTTCTGAATTTACATAAACATAGCTCAGAAATTTATTGATTATGACCGTATCTCCTGGAAGTAAAACGAAATCTTTTCCTTTGGCTATCTCGTCTAATGACAAGCTAATAACCTTTGAATCTCGAATTATATTTATTGTATCATTAACTTGATTAAGCAAAATATTTATATTAGCGACAGAATCTAATAAAGCTATCGCTGATTTAATTCCCATTCCCTCAAAATAGTCTAAAGAGGCTGTACCAAAATCAGAAAACACGAGTACTTTATTGGTATAATTTAAAGGAATTATAACAGTATCTCCTGGACTTAAAAAGAAATCTTCCGATTTAATAATACTTTCTGAATTGATTTCTTTTATCTGTGAATCTCTGATAACAACTATTTTTGGTGAAATTTTGTTTACAGGAATATTCATTACTGAAATAACCGACTTTAAACTAATTCCTTCATAGTAATCTAAAGAAGTTGTACCAAAGTCTGAAAAAACATTGATTTTATTTGTGTAATCATATGGAAATAAAACGAAAGATCCAGATTGAATGTATGGATCCTCACCTTTGTTTCCACTTTTTAACCATCCAACACTTACTTTTTGCTCTTTTCCATCAGGGGTTCTAATTAAAGCATATGAGGACTTGTTTGCATCTTGAAATCCCCCTACTTGGCCAATAAGATCCGAAAGCTTTATCTTCTCGCTTTTAATATCGATTACTCCATTAACCTTTGTGTTGCCAAGAACCGTTACAGGAAATGGCGCGTATTTTACTACACCAACTGTAATCTTGTTAGTTTTTATATAACTTTGCATCTTAGTTGAAATTTCTTGCTCCAATTGATCTAAAGTCTTTCCTTCTGCTTTTATTCTTCCAAGAGGAGGAACAGTTATGTCTCCTTCAGGACCAACGATTAATTCAGAAATCGAATACTCTGGATACCCTAAAACCCAAATGCCCAATGCATCTCCTATTCTAACGTTATATGAAAAGGAAAGCAAAGACAAAATAACAAACACAGCACATAATAAAAAAGACTTTTGTCTACTCATTTTTTCCTCCTCCATAGTTATAATTTTTAGTAATATCTTTAATAATTTTTTAACTTTTTTATTGATTAGTTTGTTTTTATAGAAAATTTTATAATTTGAAACTTCGGTAAATCTAAATTTTGTTTGCACATTTTATATTTTAACAAATATAAGAACTGCTTAGAAACATATTTGTTTTTTTAATCATTCTAAATCATCTTTATAAAAGGCCATTTGCTCGATTAAACTAATTTCTTGAGAGTCATAACCCATAATTTTTAAACTATCTATGTATTTTTTAGCTAATTTTTTGTTGTTTGATTTCAAAGCTGATTTACTTTTTAAAAGTAAGATATTATACCTAATCTGTTCAGCTTCGGGTTCTTTTATAGTAATAACTTCTGCATAGTTATTTGTCTCGTACAAACTTTCCGCTAAGTAAAGATATGTTTCATCTAAAAATAATCCTTTTTCCAAGGATAATTTAAAATATTTAGTTGCATTCACGAAATCTTTATTTAGCAACAAACAAACTCCCATATTATGATAAAAGATAGGCTCTTCAGGCAAAATCCTAATAGCGTGCATATAATAGACTATTGCTTTTTCATACTGTCCTTCCTCTGTTAGATCATTTCCTTTTTTGTTGAAATAAAAAGCTTCGTTTTCACTCAAAGTCTATCCCCTCGGTGTAATAATAAAGTGTATCAACTAACAACGTATCTTCCAACAGTAAACTAATTGAAGTAGAATTAATTCCTGATATTATAGGAGGAAATAAGTTATATTCGAAGTAATCCACTGCTTTATAGGAAGATACCAAATACTCCTTCAAGTATTCTTCATAATTTTTGGTGACTATTGCTCCACCACTTAGATAAGCTAAATTTTCTATTTCTTCATTTGCTCCTTTTTCGTCGACAATATAAAACAGCGAACTGCTTGATAGTATAAAAGGAATACTTTTTTCAGGTGTTAATTCAAAGTTAATTTCACCGTAAGTTACTATGTTCGAATCAGTCTTTATTTGAGGCATATGTATTTGAAATAATTCATTTATATCGTAGTAATAAACTTCTGGAATTATATAATTTCTGATATATTGATATGGGACACGTCCTCCCATATCGATAATAATAGTATTCTTGGCCACAAATTCCATCTTCTCACCAGAAGCGTCTATTACGTTAACTTTAGCTGTTACTTTCCTGTCTTTGTCGTTGTAATTTAAACCATACAAATTTAAAAGGTAAAGATCATACTTTCCTCGTGAATTAACCCTTTGAAGAACAACTTGATTATTTTTGTAATCAGTGATACTCATTACTCCATTTTTAATCTCTATTCGACCTGTTGATTCTGCAAGATTGTCTTTCTTTATTAATTCACTAATTTTTACTAGTTCTACTTCACTTTCGTTCTCTAATATTTCTAATATTTCAATACCATCCTCTAAAGAAGTCAGCATTAATTTATTCCATGGTAAACATGATAAAGATAGATAAGTTTTATTAGGTAATTTTATTACCTCTACAACTTCATTTTTTAATATATCAAGATGAAAAATAGATGAACTTGCAAACTCAACCAAATATAAATTATTCCGCCACAATGCTCCAGCTATAAAAACTTGAGTATTGTCAAACTTTTTTTGATGAAGTATCTCACCATTAAATCCAATCATTTTTATTTCATTATTGTAAGGATCATAACCTATTATTCTTCCCGCATTATCAACTCCATAAATTATAAAAGGAAATCCTTCAATTAATGTTTGTATTTGATCTTCTTGTTCAGAAGTAACATAGGTGCTTTCTTTTGTTAACTCTTCGTCATTTTTTTTGCTTTCTTTTATTATATTGGGGGAATAACTTTCAAAATAGTATATCCCTTTATCTGAACCTAGGTATATCCTGTTTAAATTCTTGTCAGCATTAAGGGAATAATATTTCGTTTCCTTGTTGAGTCGAATCCATTTTTCATTAGTAGTATCCGTTTTATAAATCAAATGGTTTTGAGGATCTAAAATATAGAGATTTGAATTTAATATCTCAACAGCAACAGGATTATAGAATTTTTCAAAAGAATTTTTAACTCCTGGAATTAATGCTAAATCAAAAAATGTTGGAGCTACATAATTAGATAAAGAAAAATTTTTCATACTTTCAATGAAATTTTTTAACGTTTTTGCTTCTTCATTTACCGTAGAAAACAAAAGAGCGTTTTCCAAATCTTGAAGAGCTCTGTCAACCATGCCTAATTGTAAATCCAATTTAGCGGCATAATACCATAATCTGGGAATATCTGTTATGTAAATTTCGCCACTCATTGCTTCATTTAATTTTATCCTTGCTTCATATTTATTGCCTTCAAAAAGCAAGGATAAACTTTCTGCAAAAAGCTTCCTCGATTCTAATTCGCTTTTTGATAATTCTTGAGAAAATCCCATTGTCAAAAATATTAAAATAAAAATTACTATAACAAATTTTTTCATAAGTAATAATCACTCATTTTTTATTTTACCTTTTTTAATCATTCCTAGTATATCAGTTTTACTTTCTGTACCTTCAATTAATCTTTTTATATTCGATCTATGTTTATAAGCACTTAGCAAAAAAAGGATCAGAAAGGTTATGCCCGCTTTTAAATCTATGAAAAACCCCATAATAGCTGAAATAAATAATCCTAATAATGAAGCTAAGGAAACATATTTAGTAGTTTTTTCTACGGGAATCCAAACAATAAGAAAAATTATACCCAATAAAGGTCTCAAAGCAAAATATCCACCTAATGTAGAAGAGACACCTTTTCCACCTTTGAATTTAAGAAATAAGGAATAATTATGTCCTAAAACAGCTAAAATTAAACAAAGATAAGGGATCCATGAATTTATTCCAAAAAGTAATCTTGCTATAAGTACTGGTACAAATGATTTCAAAAAATCCAAAGAGATACAGATAGCTCCATATTTAGGACCTAATGCTCTTAAGACATTTGTCCCACCTACATTCCCACTGCCAACTTTTCTAATGTCAACCCCTTTTAACCAAGGTACTATGAAGCTGAAAGGCAAAGAACCACACACGTAACTTATAATTAAAAAAAGTATTTTCATGGATTCCCTCCCTCTACTTCTTTTTTTTTAACGATTTTAAAATTCTAAAAATCTTATTTAATGAAATGATTAACATAAAATCTATATTTCTCTAAATTTCTGTTTCCTTCAAAAAACAATCTTGAATCTAAAACTTATTGGAATATTCTTTGTTTTTAAGAAAATAGTTGGTAAGGTGCTATCCTGATAACCTATTAAATCAAAAAATCAACGTTTTATAAACTGTCAATATTCCTTAATCATTGAATAATCTGCTCAATCTGTAAATTTACTTCTTAGTTGATTGCGCCTTACCTTTTTCATCAGTCCTTTTACTAGAAGATTTTCTTTCCTCAAATTTTAAAAATATCGGGGAACCGATAAATGGATCTACGTAATTTCTTATCATGTTCCTTAATCCCTGCTGATAATACTTAGGTATATCATAGGGTAAATTTGTATAGAAAACAAATACAGGCGGCTTTACTCCAACTTGTGCAGCGTAATAAAACTTGATTCTTTTTCCTTTTTTTATAGGGGGAGGAGACACCATAACGTATCTTTCAAGTGCTGCGTTTAATAGGCTTGTTGGTACTCTTTTATTTCTTGATCTATTTGCTTCTTCTATTGCAACTATCAACTCATCTATCCCCCATTTTTTTGGAGCAGACGTAAATACTATTGGACTGTAATTCACAAAAAAGAATTCTTTATCAAAGTTTAACAAAAATTCTTCTTTTTTTTGTTTTTTATTTTTAATTAAATCCCACTTATTAAAAACGATAACACTAGCTTTTCCTTTATCTTCTGCCAATCCTATAATACTTTTATCTTGTCTGGTTATTCCTTCAACAGAATCAACCACCAAAACAACTACATCTGATTTTTCTATAGCTTTTATCGATCTAGAAATTGAAAACATCTCAATACTGCCATATGAAACAGCACTTTTTTTCCTTAGACCCGCAGTATCTATAAAACTAAACTTTTGATTATCAATTTCAACTTCATAATCTATGGAATCCCGTGTAGTCCCCGGGATTTCCGAAACTAAGGCCCTTTCAATGCCAACTATCGAATTAAATAGAGAAGACTTCCCTACGTTTGGCCTACCAACAATAGCTACTTTTATTGTTTCTTCAGAAGTTGCTTTTGGTTCCTCAACAAATGAAGCTAGATCATTTTTTATCAAAAAATTGGTAATTTCATCCAAAAGTTCACTGATATTTTTATTATGTTCGGCCGAAACAGGTATTGCTTCACCAAATCCTAAAGAATATAGTTCTGGCCTTATCTCAATTTCAAATTTATCAAAGTTTTCAGCTTTATTAGCAACTAACAAAACTTTATCAGCGTATCTTTTTAAATTCTCAGCTATATGAAAATCTTCAGATGTGAGACCATTTCTTCCATCAACTACAAACAATATCAAAGCCGCTTCTTCTCTACTTTGAAAAATAAGCATTTTCTGTCTTTCTTCTATGTAACTTTCAGGATTTTCCAAAATACCACAAGTATCTACAACTGTAAAGGAAACTCCATCCCATTCAGTTTCTCCATACACAAAATCCCTAGTTACTCCCGGTAAATCATGAACAATTGACTTTCTTTCTCCAATTATTCTATTAAACAATGTAGATTTACCTACATTAGATTTTCCTACTATTAAGACTTTTGGTCTAATCATGTCGATACACCTCAATGCCGAAAATTATATATGTTTATTATTCTAAATCCCTCAAAATTTCTTCTGCTTCTTTTCCTTCAAAATTATTTAGATTAATTATGCTAACAACCATATTGCCTCTTTTGTTCTCATTTTCTAAATTTACCTCTAAAACTTTGACTTTTACTTCTTCTCCAATTTCAAAAATGTCCCGGACATTTTTTGAATCAAAAGATGCCTTACTCGAAGGTAAATATGCTTCTACGTTATGATCATCTACTAGAACTATTGCTCCTCGGTCAACAAATCTTGTAATTTTGCCTTTTACAATATCTCCTGGTTTTATTTCTTTTATCACTTTTTTCCAAGGATTCTCTGTCGATTTTCTTACAGATAATCTCATTTTTCTGTTGTCTTTATCTATGCTTAAAATCTTTACCATAACTGTGTTTCCTTCTTTTAAGTAATTGTTTACGTTATCGATAAAATTCCATGAAAGCTCAGAAACATGTAAAAAACCAGTTAATCCCTCTTTAACTTTAATAATTGCTCCATTTTCTAAAATCTTTTCAACAACCCCTTCAACAATTGTCCCTTCACTGTATTTCTCTTCAATATTTTCCCATGGATCACCCAAAGCAAGTTTATAACTCAAATTCATTTTTCTTTTATTTTTATCTATTTCTAACACTTTCACGCTAACTATATCTCCGACTTTTACCACATTTTCGATTCTCCCTCGACGTCCCCAAAAAATTTGAGATTCATGAACTAATCCTTCTACACCTTCTTCTATTTCTACAGTGAATCCAAAGGGGAATATTTTCGTTACTACTCCTTTTACAATACTTCCTACAGGATATTTTTCTTCCACTGTTTCCCAGGGGTCATTTTTTAACAGTTTCATAGAAAGATTTATTTTTTTATTTTCTTGATCGATATTTGTTATTATAGCCTTTATTTTTTTCCCTTTCTTTAAAAATTCTTTTAAATCCACTTTATTATTCCAACTAACTTCGTTTCGGGGTAGAAAAGCGGTTACATATTCTGATAATCTAACAAATGCACCAAAATCCTTTACATCTTCAATTATACCTTCTACTAACATTCCCATTTTATAAATATTGAAAAAATCATCGAGTTTTTCTTCAACATAATCTTTTCTAGATACAATTATGTTTTTCCCATTCTTCGCAATCACTTTTACTCCGACTTCTTCAGAAGGCATTTCGTCATATACCCTTAGTAAGGATAATGACCCAGGAAGAAAAGCCTTTACGGTTCCTTCAATCAACACAGTATAACCATTTTTTACTCTTTCTTTAAAAATGGCTTTGTAGTTTTCTCCTTCCTTTATTTCATTAAAAATTTTTTCCCACATAGCTTTCTTTTCAGATGCTAAATGTAAACCTTCTGCATCATTTACTTTCAAAATTTTAACAGTAATTAAATCTTCAATTTTGTAAGTTTCCTTTGACTTTGAAAGTTCATCCTGGGTTACAAAGACATCTCCTGGGCATCCTTCTAACGCAACCCATAGACCGTCATTATCTATTTCAAGAACTTTTCCTTCAAAAATTTTCCCTCTTTTCAATTCAATGATTTCTAGATCTTCCATTAACTCTTCAAAACTCTGTTTTTCCATATCAATATCCTCCTTACAATCAGATTATCCCACCGTTATAACCTAGGATTTAAATTTTTCTAAAAAATTTATAACTCTTTCTAGTTCAATTTCAGGTGTTGATGAACCAGTTACAATTCCTACAACATCTGATGAGTTGATATCAATTTGCTCAAGTTCCTCGACTTTTTCTATATGAAAAGTCCTTTTACAATTCTTTTTTGCTATGTTATAAAGTTTTTCGGTGTTAGAGCTATGCTTACCACCTATTACCAAAATAAGATCACATTTTTTAGATAGGGAAAAGGTTTCTTGTTCTCTAATAATTGTTTCTGAACAGATGGTTTTTTTAATCAAAACTTCCGAGAAAGAATTACATTTTATCATACCAACTATAAATTCTTTAAAATCGGATTCTGCCATAGTAGTTTGTGAAACAATTAATGTTTTTTTTACTTTGATTTCTAATGGTGAAGAAGTTATTAAAAGTTTTTCCTCTTCAACATTTCCTCTTAATCCCACTACTTCAGGATGATCGGGTTTGCCATACAA
Source organism: Thermotogota bacterium (assembly GCA_029780115.1). Classification (GTDB taxonomy): domain Bacteria; phylum Thermotogota; class Thermotogae; order Petrotogales; family Petrotogaceae; genus Defluviitoga. Next base: position 567,111 of record JAKOZG010000004.1, on the reverse strand, counting down.
CACTACATAGTAATTCTTTTTCTGTTTCTGTTTCACAAACTTCACAAGATTTTCTACTATAGGACAAGTCATATCCACTACTTCTAAAAAATTATTTTCTAAAACTTCTTTTTCTTTTTTTGTTACCCCATGTGCTCTTATAACAACAATTTTAGAATTAGAATCTTCTGGTATTTCTTCAAGATTATTTATAACCGTGGCTCCCAGTTCTTTTAACTCATTCATTACTTGTTTGTTATGAACCAATTCTCCATATATATAAACCTCTTTTTTTTCATCCAGTACCTTTTTTACCTCTTCGATTGCTCTTGAAACTCCAAAACAAAAGCCAGTTCTTTTAGCTACAATTATTTCCATATAAACCTTTCTCCTTTAAAAGACAGCTAATTTCTTCAACTACATCTTCGATTGTTTTGTCGGTGGTATCAATAATAATTGCATCCTCTGCCGGTTGTAAAGGTGAAATATCTCTTGTTGAATCGGCTTTATCTCGTTCTTCTATTTCTTTTAATACCTCCTCATAAGAAATATTTTCCTCTTTTTCTTTTAATTCTTTCCATCGTCTTCTAGCCCTTTCTTCTAAAGAGGCAGTTAAAAATATTTTTAAGTCGCTATTTGGTAAAACTACAGTTCCTATGTCCCTTCCATCTATTACAATGCTATTCTTCTCTGATATTTCTCTAATTATATCATTAACTTTTTTTCTTACAACAGGATTTTTTGAATAAATGGAAGCAAGCATTCCTGATTTTGAACTTTTAATTTTGTCGGAAACATCTTCTCCGTTTAAAAAATATCTATTATCTTTAATTTCTATTTTAACTTCTTTTAGAATTTGAACAATTGAATCGGAATCTTCAGGATTAATTTGTTTACAGTCTAAAAAACATCCAATAATTCTATATATTGCTCCACTACTTAAATAGAAAATGTTTAACAAATCAGATATTTTCTGAGCTATCGTTGATTTTCCTGAGCCTGCAGGACCATCGATAGCAATTTTTATTGTTTTATTATTTGAATTTTGAAATCTCATTCTTATCCCAACCACTCATCTTTCTTCTTTATCAATCGGCTCTCTCAATAAGGCTAAGTTTAATTCCTCTAACTGCTTTTTAGAAACTGGAGATGGTGCTCCCGTCATTGGATCAGAACCAGAAGCTGTCTTTGGAAAGGCTATCACTTCTTTTATTGAGTCTTCCTCTACAAGAATGCTCACTAGTCGATCCATCCCTATTGCTATTCCTCCATGAGGAGGGACACCATATTTAAAAGCTTCGATTAAAAAACCAAATTTCTCTTCAATTTCTTTTTCATCTAAACCTAAAACCTTAAACACTTCTCTTTGAATATTTCTATCATGTATTCTAATACTACCACTAGCGATTTCATAACCGTTTATTACCAAATCATAAGACTGAGATTTTATTCTCAAAGGATCAGTATCTTTAAATTTTTTAAATTCTTCCAAGTTTGGCATAGTAAACGGATGATGTTCAGCCACAATCTTTTGTTCTTCATCTCCCCAAGAAAACATTGGAAAATCGGTAACCCACAAAAAGTCAAATCCGACTTTTTTCTTCAATTCTTGTTTTATAATATGTACCCTTAATTGTCCCAAGATTTCGTTAACTTTATCTTTCTCTTCTAATATCATTAACATCACATCGTTCTTTTTAATTATACCACCTTCTATGAGTTTTATTATTTCAGTTTCTGCTGCTTTTTTTATATTTGATCTAATATCATCAGAATTAGCTATCCATATCATACCAGAACTTCCTAGGTCCTTTGAAAATTCAACAAGCTCGTCAAACTTACTTCTTGTAAAGTTCTCTGCTTTTTCAGGTATCACAAAACCTTTTAACAACGCTCCTTGGGTTAATTTTTCTTTTATGAATTTAACTTTGGTTTCTTTAAAATACTCGTTCAATTCAATGAACTCCATACCATATCTAGTGTCAGGTTTATCTGAACCAAATTTGTTCATTACCTCATCATATGTATATCTTTTGAAAGGAACTTCGATACTCTCATTTATAGCTTCCTGAAAAATTTCTTTAATTAATTGCTCAGTAAAATTAAAAATGTCTTCTCTTTTAACAAAAGAAGCCTCAATATCGATTTGGGTGAATTCTGGTTGTCTATCTGCCCTAAAGTCCTCATCTCTAAAACATCGGGCAATTTGAAAATATCTATCAAAACCTGAAACCATAAGTAATTGTTTGAACAATTGTGGAGATTGAGGCAAAGCATAAAAAGTACCTGGTTTTAATCTTGAAGGTACCAAAAAATCTCTTGCGCCCTCTGGAGTTGACTTGGTAAGATAAGGTGTTTCTATTTCTACAAAATTATTATAAGAAAGAAAATCTCTAGAGGCTTTCATAACTTTATGTCTAACAAGAAGATTTGATTGCATTTTTTCTCTTCTTAAGTCTAGGTATCTGTATTTCAATCTAAGATTTTCTGAAACCTCTTCGTCTTTGTTGACGTAAATAGGCGGAACTTCAGACTGAGAAAGAATTTCTAAGTGAGTCGCTAAAATTTCAATTTCTCCTGTCTTCATATTCACGTTAACATCCTTTTCTGGTCTTAGTCTTACCTCGCCTTCTATCGAAACTACATATTCGTTTCTTAATCGCAACGCTTTTTCATACACCTCTTTATTTTCATTGGGATCAAAAACTATTTGCGTCTTCCCATATCTATCTCTTACCAAAACGAAAATTAAGCCTCCCAAATTTCTTATTCTATCAACCCACCCATTTAGTACCACTATCTTTCCAGCGTCTTTTTTTGTAAGCTCTCCACAAGTGTGTGTTCTTTGTTGAAACAAAAATAACACCTCCTCTGATTATTCATTTTATTTTACCATTTTTTGTGGTAAAATAAAACTAGTAAATTACTAAGGACATTATAAAATACAGGAGGTGTTACCGTGAAAAAAGTAGGGATTTTATTTCTTGTAGTAATTTTGTCGGTAGGATTATTCTCACAAACTTTTAAGGACGTGCCTATTAACCATTGGGCCTATGATGCTGTAGAAAGACTGTCAAAAATTGGCGTTATCGAAGGATACCCTGATGGTACCTTTAAAGGTTTAGAAAACATGAACAGGTATCAACTTACAGTGGCTCTTTCAAGAACTATAGATTATATCACTCAATCCGTTGTAGGGCCAGTAGCTCAGAATGTATCAAATTTGGAGAAAAAAGTTAATGCTTTGTCTGTTCCTCAAGGGGTTTCTAGTGCGGAATTACAACAAATTCAAAGTAGGTTAGATTCAATTTCAAGCAACGTAGCTAACCTACAGAGTTCAGTCACAAGGCTAGACAATTCAGTTAAAGAGTTACAAAATTCTTATGAATTATTAGGCTATACAACTACAAAGATCACCGAATTAGAAAGAAAAATAGATAGTTTAACTGTACCAACTCCCGCCGTAAGCAAGAGCGACTTTGACAGCTTAAAATTACAAGTTTCTCAACTACAAACTTCTGTAAAGAGTCTTGAAAGCAATTATCAAAACTTGTCCTTAACAACATCTCAACTTCAAGATGAAGTTAAGAAAATCTCTGACGTTCAAAGCTCCCTTAGCAAAACCAATCAAGAAGTAGAGAAAATAAACGCTTTAGTTAGCAACCTTAATACGAAAATAGATACTAAAGCAGATGCAACCGATGTAGCTCAATTAAAAAATGATACTCAGCAATTAAATACAAAAATAAACACTAATACACAAAGCATCACTCAATTAAGTTCTCAGCTCCAAGTCGTTCAAAAGAATGTGACTGATTTATCCCAAGAAGTTGCTAATGTAAGGAAAGTTGCCGAAAGTGCAAGCAAAGGAAAAGGAATTAATTTTGTTGATATTATTATAGCGGTGGTAGTATCTACAGGAATTTCCTTTCTAATTTATAATCTAATGCCAGCGAATGGAAGTTAATCAATTCTTAATATTAAATACTAAAATATGCCGCGAGATTGTAGCGCGGCATATTTTATTTTACTCTTCTTTTTAAAACAATTACGGCAACCATATCAGAAGCATCTTCTGCCCTATCCGCTATATCTCCTATCTGTGAAAACAAATCTCTTAGCTCTAATTTTTCTGCCAATCCCAAATAATCCAAAGAGAAAAGCTTTTTAATCATGTCTTTTTCTAAAATATCTTCTTTATGTTCTAATTCTTCGACTTTTAATATGTAACTATTTGTTTCTTCAATATTTAAAAATAGAGTTTCTACTGCTTTCTTTAAATATTTATAAGTTTCTCTAACCAAGTGGTTCTGCTTTAATAAGTCTTCTCTGAACTCTTCAGGAATTTTAGGCCTTTGAAAATCAATGCACTCAGCAACGGATTGTACCTTATTCATAACTTTATCCACACTCTCTATTAAAGCTAAAAGCTCGCCTCTTAAATTTGGCAAAAATGCACCTTCATACATAACACTTATTGTTTTTCTGCGCAAAATATCAGCTTGGTTTTCAAATAAAGATACCTTTTGCACTTTTTCTTTCATTTCATCTAATTGATCAGCTAAGTATAATTCAATAACCTCTTGAAAAACGTCCATTCCCTCTTGAATTTTTTCTAAATGTTTAAAAAAAAGATCCTTAACTTTCTCTTCTTTTTTTCCAACAAAGAGTCGCATACATCACCCCCACTTTAAACCAATAAAATTCTTAAAATTCTTCAGATTTTAAAACTTCCGCACATCTTGGGCATACCTCAGGGTATCTTTCATCTTTTCCAGTTTGGGGATGTATCTTCCAACATCTTTCACATTTCTCTCCCTCGGCTTTCATTATTTTTATTTTGGCGTTTTTTCCTTCAAAACCATTTTCCACATCTCCAAACTCACATTGTGAAACTATAAAAAAATCAGCTAAAAAGTTTTCATCAAAATCCTTTAAAAACTGTTTTAACTTTTCATTTTGAACTTCTAAAATCACTTTTGCATCTAGCGAATTTCCTATTACTTTCTCCTTTCGTTTTTCTTCTAAAGCCTTCAGCACATCTTCTCTGAGAGAAAGGACGGCTTCCCATTTTTCTTCTAAGTTAGAATTTATGTATTTTTCATTGTATTTAGGCCATCGCTCTGCAAAAATTGTTTCATATTTTTTTATGCTAGTTGGAAGATGATCATAAACCTCCTCAGCAGTGAACGATATAATTGGTGCCATCATTTTTGTTAGGGCAACTAAAGCTTCATAAAGTACAGTTTGAGCAGATCTTCTTAATTTAGATTTTTTACCTTCTACATAAATACGATCTTTAATTATATCTAAATATATTGCACTCATATCAATAGTGCAAAAATTATTTATTAAATAATGAACTTTATAAAATTCATAATTTTCATAGGCATTTGTTACTTCTTCAATCAGTTTATGCAATTTCAACATTGCCCATTTATCAATTTCGTGCATTTCTTCATACTCAACAAAATCTTTTTCAGGATCGAAATCAAAGATGTTACCTAACAAAAATCTTAGGGTGTTTCTTAACTTTCTATATATTTCTACTTGTTGCTGTAGTATGTTATTAGAAATTTTAATATCCATTGTATAGTCTGAGGACGCCACCCACAATCTCAATATATCAGCACCATATTGATCTATCACATCTTTCGGATTTATAACGTTTCCAAGAGATTTAGACATTTTACGCCCCTCTTCATCTTTAATAAATCCATGAGTTAAAACTGTTTTATAAGGTGCTTTCCCATGTTTGGCTACCGACAAAAAAATTGAACTTTGAAACCATCCTCGATGTTGATCGCTACCTTCAAGATATAAATCAGCAGGGAATCTTTTTAATTCTTCTCTTGTGTTAACTACGGCTTCAAAAGATGCACCAGAATCTATCCATACATCTAATATGTCTTCTTGTTTTGTAAAATCAGAGCCACCACATTTAGGGCAAAAGAAATCTTTTGGCAATAAATCTTTAACATCCTTTTCGAACCATGCATTACTTCCCAGGTCTTTGATTATTTCTATAACATTATCTAATATTTGAACATTTAATATTAAATCACCACATTTCTTGCACTTTACCGCTGGAATTGGAACCCCCCAGGCTCTTTGTCTTGAAATTACCCAATCAGGTCTTTCCTTAACCATGGAAGTTATACGATTTTCACCCCATTTTGGAATCCAATTAACCTGTTTAATTTGTTCTAAAACTTTTTCTCTATAATTATTTTTTTCCAAATCGATAAACCACTGTTCTGTAGCTCTAAAAATTATGGGATTTTTACATCTCCAACAATGCGGATAAGAATGAACCATCTTATCAGAAGATAACAAAAAATTAGATTTTTTTAGGTCATTTATTATGACCTCATTTGCTTTCCAAATCTTCGAGCCTGCATATTTACCGGCTTCTTCTGTAAAATACCCTTTATCATTTACTGGTGAGATTATTGGAAGATCGTATTTTAAGCCTGTTTTATAGTCATCAACTCCATGGCCTGGCGCTGTATGCACACAACCTGTACCTTCATCCAAAGTCACATATTCGGCAAGTACAATTAAACTGTCTCTATTCATAAATGGATGAACAGCTTTTTCTCCTTCTAGTTTTTCCCCCTTAAACGTTTCTATTATTTTATATTGGTCAATTTTTATTTGTTCTAAAGTTTTAGTGATTAATTCTTTAGCTAATATCCAATATTCTCCATCAACCATAATTTTTGCGTATTCATAATCTGGATGTAAAGCAATAGCTACATTTGCTGGTAAAGTCCAAGGTGTGGTCGTCCATATTACTATATATGTATCCTTCTCATTCTTCATAGGAAATTTTACATATATAGAATCAGATTTTTGGTCATGGTACTCTACTTCTGCTTCTGCTAGAGCAGTTTCACACTCTGTACACCAATATATAGGTTTTTTGCCTCTATATACATTTTCAGTTTCTACTAAACTTTTAAGAACTTCTAAAACTTTAGCTTCATATTCAGGTTTCAAAGTCAAGTATGGATTATCCCAAAAACCAATAACCCCAAGTCTTTTAAAACTGTCTCTTTGAATATCAACATATTTCATTGCAAATTGTTCGCATATTTTTCTTATTTCGAGTTTATCAAACTGCTCAGCTTTTTCGCCTAGCTCTGTTATGACACTATGTTCTATTGGAAGACCGTGAGTATCCCATCCGGGAACATACGGAGAATTATACCCCTGAAGAGTCTTATACTTTATTACAATATCTTTTAATACTTTGTTAAGTGCTGTACCTATATGAATATCTCCATTTGCATAAGGCGGTCCATCATGCAATATAAATTTTTCAGCATCTCTTCTTTTTTCCATAAGATAGTTAGCAATGTTGATATCTCTCCATTTTTCCAAAATAGATGGTTCTAAGGAACTTAAATTTGCTTTCATTTTAAAATCAGTTTTAGGAAGATTTATTGTGTCCTTATAGTTCAAAATGTGCACCTCCACATTATTTATTTGATTTTTATTAGATTATTTATTGTGTCTATTAATTCCGTTAAATCCATCGATTTAACTACATATGCATCGGCAGCCCAAGATGCCATTTCGCTCTTGTAATGCGAATATGCCGTAAGAAATATTATTTTTTTGTTTGAATATTTCTTTCTTATTTCTGCTGCTAACTCTAAACCATTTACATCATGCATTTCAATATCCGTACAAATAATCTCTATATCTTCGTTCTCCTCTAAAATTTCCAAAGCCTTCTTAGCGTTTGGAGCACAATAAACTTCAAAACCTGCATCCTCCAATTCCTCTTTTATTAAAGTCCTTATATTTTCTTCATCATCAACAATTAATATCTTTGGCAACTTAATCCCTCCACTTTTTTCTTTCTTGGCAATAAATTCATCCATGAAACATGAAAACACATCAAAATATTTAACTTTTGATCCTATTTATCATTGTTATTACTGTTGTTGCTAGTATTATGAGTTAAAGGTATCTCAAATCTGAAAGATGTACCAGTTTCATCTGATTTCACTAAATAAATTTTACCTTTGTGTTCTTCTTCAATAATCTTTTTACATATGGCTAATCCCAATCCTGTTCCTTTACTTTTTGTCGTAAAAAAAGGCGTAAATAATTTATCTCTTACATCATCAGAAATCGGAGCACCGTTGTTTGTTATTTCAAAAAAAGCCCTATCTCCATCTATCCCGACTTTTATGTCGATTTTACCGTTCTCATCAACAACTTCTATAGAATTTTTTATTAGGTTTATAAGAACTTGTTTAATTTTATCTCGATCTGCTCTCACAAACAACTTTTCATTTAACCATTCAACGTTCAACATAATGTTCTTCTGTTTTATGAAATCTTCGTACATCAGCAAAACTTCTCTTATTACCTCTATTAAATCAAATTCTTCAACTTGCATTAATTTTACTCCCCGAGTATACTCAAGTATATCGTTGACAATATTTTCTAAACGATATAATTCTTCCAATATTATTTTGGTATATTTTTGAACGTATTCGTTATCTCCAGCCTTTTTATTAAGCCTATTTAAATATCCCCCTATAACAGTAAGCGGGTTCCTAATTTCATGAGCAATTTTTGCCGCCATTTCACCCATTGCAGCTAGTTTTTCCCTTTTTTCCATCTCTTTTTGTAAATTATACAATTCTGTAACATCATCAAAGACAATAATAATTCCTTCAATTACACCTAAATCTTCATTTCGTAAAGGAGAAAATTGTATATCAAAAACTCTTTCATCATCTGACAAACTTAGTTTGTAATTTTGAAGTTTTAGATAATTTCTAGAATGATATACTTTTTGAATTATATTTATTATATCATCTCCAAGAATACCTACTAAATCGACTATAGTAGTACCAATAACGTTTTCTCTAGGCCTCGAAAAAATATTTTCGGCTTTTTTATTCCATTCTGTAATTTTACCCCCTCGATCTACAACTATTATAGCCACTGGTAAATTTTGCAAAATATTATCTTTAAAGCGCCGATAGTAATCCATTAAATCTTTTTGTTCTTCTAGTCTTTTTGTTTTTTGACTCAATTCTTGATAGTTTTCGATCATTTCTATGGCTAAACCTACATTATCTTTGAACAATTTTATAATTTCTATATCCATTGGAGTGATAGGTTTCTTTGTTATTTTGTTGTCTACGATGATAACCCCTTTAGTTTCTAACATACCCGTAATCGGAAAAATCAAAAATTCATCTGTTCGCACAATATCATAAATATCTTCTAAATCTTCCCATTTTATTTTCAACATTTGTGGAACAACATGAATCACTTGTTTTTTTTCAACAACTCTTTCTAAAATGGGATGCCCTTTATAGGCCAAAACTTTGTTTTGCATACTTAAAGTCAATTTATTATTGCTAGGAAGGTTTATCCCTTCTTCTTTAAGATATTGAGTCAGGCTTCCATATTTTATTGCCTGTATATTCGCTTCTTTCCATATTTCATTAGCATCTTCATCTTCATCTGGACCTACCCATAACTTAGGAATTAAAAGACCACGCACATTATCTTTTTCTAAATAAAGAGCCCGATTGAACTTTAACCCTCTACCAGACGTTAAACCTAACAACATTATTTTTATAGCCATATTTTTGTCGTAAACAGATCTAACTGCTTGAGATATTTTATCTAAAGCATTCATCCTATCCAAGTATTCTTTTTGCATCTCTATAAGTTTTTCATGACTTTCTTTTAAATTGGTAAGTTTACTTACTTCATCCTGAAGTTTTCGGTATAACTTCATTCTGTGAAAAGAAAAAGCCAACCTTTTTGCAGAATCATTTAACACGCTAAAATCAGTTTCATCAAAATTTTTATAAGTTCTATAATCAAAACCTTCTTCCCTGTTGTATGCACTTAGCACCCCATAAATTTCGTCATTCTGTTCAACTATGGCATGAATTGAAGATTTTAAATCTATTTCAAAAGCTAAAGGATAATTTTCAAAATTCTCTCTTCCTATCAGAATAAAACTACTTCTTTCTCTTAATGCTTTTCCTTCCAAAGAATCTTCAATCTTTAAAGTTTTGAATTTTACTTTATCTTCTTCTAAACCTAAAAAATAATTCAATACCAATTTATTTTCTTCATATTTCCAATAAGCTAAACACTCTGCGTGTAAAGAATCTTTAATTAGATGTAAAACGTTTTTAATTAATATATCTTCCTCTGTTATTTCTTCTAAAACGCTAGTTAACTGGACCATTAAAGATATTTTTTCCTTTAACTCTTGAATTTTCAAAGTTTCTAAAACTAAATTTATCAATATAGAAAAATAATATAGTTCTTCTTTTAACAATTGTTCGTCTGTAGGATCTTCAAAAAAACCTACAGCACCTATCAATTTATCATTCAAGACGATCGGGTATAAATAGAGAGATAGCTCCTTGCTACTAATATCACTTGCATCAAAATTTTTTGAAGTGAATTTATAGAACACCTTCTGTCCTGCAGATAGTTGATTTTTTAGTTCATCATCATTTGTCAAATGAATTCGAATTTGATCGATATTTAATAAGGTAGAAGATAAAGATCTCAAGATTTCTCTGTTTACTTCGTATATAAACACAATATTTTCTAGCCCCAACTTGTATTTTAATCGATTTGAAATTTCCTCAAAAGTTGACTTTAGTAGTTTTCTTGGATCTTCTTTTGATATAATATTTAAAAGATTATCCATCACATTTATCATACCTCCTAAGTTTCTAAAAATTCAGAGAGAATTAAAGGTATCAAACCTCTAATCTATTCTAATTAATTATTAAAATTTTCTCAACACTACTAATAAATTATACCACTTTATTTATCAGAAAACCATAACAATTTTAATAAAAAAGTTAAAGATTTTCTTGACAAAAAAGAAGAAAAATATTATAATTGATATGAATTAGCAAATAAAGATTTCAAGTGATAAAACATTTTATTAATTTATTATTAACTTGGAGGTGAACAATAATGAGATTTAATCCAAATGATTTCACAGAAAAAGCTTTAAAAGCCATTCAAGAAGCTCAGAATACGCTATCGTACAGTGGAGGTAATATTTTAAAACCTGAACATTTGTTACTTTCAATTTTGAACTTGAATGATGAAAGTGTAGAAAGAGTTTTCGAAGGGAAAGACGTTAATCTCTTAAAACAAAGATTAGAAGATGCCATTTCTAGAGAAATGGGCATTTATTACTCTTTTCCTTTTGCAAGCCAACAAGGTATATATATATCAAACAATTTAGGAACCGCTCTTCAAATAGCAAAATCTGAATCTAATAAATTAGGTCTTAAAAAAATCCCCCTATTGGCTTTATTGCTTGGTATATTACTTGAAGGAACTTCATATGCATCTAAACTATTGTCATCTTTCACAACTGAACGAAAAATCAGAGAAGCTTTGAATGAACTAGTAGAAACGGGGGATGAAGAACTTGAGGAAGGAATAGCAGATCCCTTAAAAAAATATACCGTAGATTTAACAAAAGAAGCCAAAAAGGGGAAACTTACCCCAGTAGTTGGTAGAGAAAAGGAGATAAGAAGAGTCATTGAAATTCTTTCAAGGAAATCAAAAAATAATCCCGTTTTAGTTGGAGATGCTGGAGTAGGTAAAACAGCTATTGTAGAAGGTCTAGCACAATTAATAGTAAATGAAAATGCACCTGATTTCTTGAAGAATAAAAAAATACTACAATTAGATATGGCATCCTTATTAGCTGGAACAAAATATAGAGGAGAATTTGAAGAAAGACTTAAAGCTGTAATAGATAGTGTGAAAAAGAATAGTGATGAGATAATCTTATTCATTGATGAATTGCATAATATAATTGGTGCAGGAGTAGCAGAAGGTAGTGCTATGGATGCTGCCAATATATTAAAGCCTTCTTTAGCAAGAGGCGAAATTAAAGTCATCGGAGCAACAACTTATGATGAATATAGAAAATATATAGAAAAAGACAAGGCTTTGGCCAGAAGGTTTCAACCAGTGTATGTACAAGAGCCATCGGTTGAAGATACTATTGAGATATTAAGAGGTATAAAAGAATCCTACGAGAAACATCACGGAGTTAAAATATTAGACGAAGCATTGGTTGCGTCTGCAAAACTCTCTAGTAGATACATAACTGATAGATATTTACCAGATAAGGCTATTGATTTAATAGATGAAGCATGTGCAAGAGTGAAATTAAGAAGTTCTGGAAAACCTGAGAAGGTTTTGGAATTAGAAAGAAAAATGGCTCAATTAGAAGAAGAGATAAATAAATTAACATTAGAAGAAAAATACGAAGAGGCTTCTAAGAAAAAAGCAGAATATTTCGATGCCCAAAAAGAATTGGAAAACCTTAAAAAATTGGAAAAGAATCTAAAAAGTGAAATGAACAATATAGTTGATGAAGAAACTGTGGCATCTATAGTCCAAGAATGGACAGGCATCCCTGTTACCAAAATGCTTGAAGATGAAAAAAGAAAACTTGCCAACCTCGAAAATGAAATTCATAAAAGACTTGTTGACCAGGAAGAGGCCGTTAAAATTGTTGCTCAGCACATAAAAAAAGCAAGGGCCGGTTTAAAGGACCCAAGAAGACCTATTGGTTCTTTCCTATTCCTAGGTCCAACTGGAGTTGGAAAAACCGAGCTTGCAAAAACCTTAGCAGAAATCTTATTTGGTAGCGAAAATGCTTTAATTAGATTTGATATGAGTGAATACATGGAAAAATTCAATGTCTCAAGGTTAATTGGTGCTGCGCCTGGATATGTAGGATATGAAGAAGGAGGACAATTAACAGAAGCCGTTAGAAGAAAGCCTTTTTCTGTAATACTATTCGATGAAATTGAAAAAGCACATCCAGATGTCCACAATATTTTACTACAAATATTGGATGACGGTAGATTAACTGATGCACAAGGTCGAACAGTGAATTTTAGTAACACTATTATAATAATGACCTCAAATATCGGTTCAGATAAAATTAGTAAAACAAAAAGAAGCGTTGGATTCATTGAAGAAGAAAACTTAGAAGAAAGTTACGAAGCTATTAAAGAAGAAGTTATGTCACAAGTTAAAACTGTTTTTAGAGCGGAATTTTTAAACAGATTAGACGATATAGTAGTATTCAAACCATTAAGCATGGAACATATTAGAGAAATAGTTGATATTATGATAAACAGATTAGAAGACCGTCTGAAGGAGAAAAAGATACGAATTCAAATAACCGAAGCTGCAAAAGATGTTTTAGCAAAGGAAGGTTTTGATCCCGTATATGGTGCAAGACCTTTAAGAAGGGTAATCGAAAGGAAGATAGAAACTCCTCTTGCAAATATGATCATTGAGGACGAAATATCTGAAGGTGATTTAGTAATTGTAGATTCAAAAGACGGAGTAACCTTAGAGATTAGAAAAGCAGCAGGAGATATACTTACAAAACGGGACTAAAAAGTCCCGTTTTTATTTTTATTCATCAAAAGGTTCAAAATCCTCTTTTGAGGCACCGCAAATGGGACAAGTCCAATCATCTGGTAAATCTTCAAAAAGTATACCTGGTTTTATTCCAAAATCTGGATCTCCATAAGCAGGATCATATATATAACCACATATTGTACATCTATATTTCTCCATATTTATTCTCCCCTTTTTATTTTAATTTAATATGTTTTTACCAATGACTAATATACTTCAACTCTTTTAGTATTTTCCCATAATCCATGAATGTTACAGTAAGAAAGAGCAATCAAAGTACCTGTTTTTGAGAGATTGATTGTAGCCTTCACATGCGGCTCTCCTACAGTCGGACCGAAAATAAATCTTCCTATATGTACAGTATTGGGATCATTATCGTAATGCACAAACAAATCTATCCATACAATATGATGTTCAATTGTGTTAGGGTGCTTTATCTCTTTACCCACCTGAACTTCCACCTCAAATTCTTCATTAGCTTTAACTTTTTCCATACAATCAATTGTAGGAACATGTTTTTCATTTTTGAAATCTTGAATTTTAATAACATCCCCTAACATTTTAACTCCCCCTTTAAAATTCTATAAATTCATTTTTCGGAGCACCACAAATTGGACATTTTTCTGGTGCTTCGCCTTCGACTGTATATCCACAAACATTACAAATATATATCTTTCCTTTTTCAATATCCTTTCCTTCTTTAGTGGCTTCCTTAGCATTCTTATACCATTCTTCATGAATTTTTTCTGCTTCTAGGGCAAAATGTGTGCTCCTCACAGCTTCACTCTCGTTTTGAAAGCGAGCAACATTATTATACACTGGATACATTTCATGAATTTCAAAATGTTCACCATCGATAGACTGTTGTAGATTATCTTGTATAGAACCTAAATGACCTAATGCTTTAAAATGATTTCTAGCATGAACATACTCTGCATGAGCAATAGCCCTCCACATCCGAGCTAAATTTTTCAAACCTTTTTCTTCAGCGTCGTCTGCAAAAATTAGGTACATCATATGTGCTTTGGACTCACCACAAAAAGCCTCCTCCAAAAACCGTCTAGTCATCTCTCTTTTAACCATAAATCATCTACCTCCTTTTTCAAGACATGATTTAAAATTCTTTTTAAATTACAGATTTCCTACTTTATGCTTATTATAGAAATCAATATGGAAAAGTCAATTTTCATAAAATCCCCTTAATCCGAAGTTTTGTTAATTTAAAATTTTTACTTTTATATTCTGTATTTTAACAAAAAATCAACAATTCTCTGTGCTTTTAACCATTTAAATTCTTTATCTTATCTTTCAAAGATTTGTAAAGATTTATATTATTAATTGTAAATTACACTGATACATCTAAATTCTAACAAAAAAATTAAAATAGGTCGTCATTGCATCAAATTAAATTCTAAACGTTTTTTGAGAAATTTCTTTATTTTGCTATAATAACTTAGATTTTGTACTTTAGAAAAGTGAAGGTAGAAAAGATCGACCTTCAGTTGTATAAAATAACCCCCGATCTTTAAAAAATCTTCTAGGCTTAAATTGTGCAACCCGGGTTAATCATTTCATCAAAAATATTTAATAAGATTATTAATACACATATAATAAAGTAATTTATTTTATTACAAACCTTTAAAAATTATACCATAAAATTGGTGAAAACATAACTACTTCTTACATGTTAAACACCAAAAATGATATAATTAAAATCAAAGCTCAAAAACCATTGAAAAGGTTAACACTTTGTATAATGTAGTGAAAAATAATTGTAAAAAGGAATATATAGGTGAGTTCACGAGCGGCGGTCCGTCTTCCCCTTTTTCGTTAAAAGCGTCAAAATTTTATAAAAGCTTAAGGTGAGCTTATTTGAATGAGAAAAATTTTTAAAAATCTAAATTTAAAATAATAATAGCTTTAAAATCTAAGTTTTATCATTTCTAAAGAGTTATTAAGAAAGAAAAAAGGAGGATCTTTTAGTGTCAAACTTCAATAAAAATGATCATGAAGTAACTGAATCTAAACAATTAGAAACACAATTAAAAGAAAAAATAAATACCCTAGAACAAGAATTAAAACAGTATAAAGAAACACTCGAAAATCTGGAATATAATACTTTAAAATTGAAGAGCCATTTGAAAAATCTTTCTCGATATTTAAAAATTTTATTCTGGCTTCTTTTGGGATTATTTGGTTGTGGTATTGCCTTCATATTATTAATGCCACCCGTTGTGATTGGTCTGTGGATAATTTTTGCTGCAATACTTATTGTTATAGCAATTTTTTATTACTTAATAAAATTGACTTTTAGCAAATTTGATTAAGTGAAGGAGTGATATTTTTGAATAAGGAAGAAGCTCTGCAATTACTTGATGAATATATAAAAACTGACACCCTTATCTCTCATTGTTTGACAGTTGGAGCGATAATGAAAGAATTGGCTGAAAAATTGAATGAAGATTCTGAAAAATGGGAAATTGCTGGTATATTACACGATTTGGACTATGAATTGACCAAAAACAATCCTGATATTCATGCTATTAAAACGGTGGAAATTCTCGATGATCTTGTGGATCAAGAGGTAAAAGACGCTATTCTTGCACATAATGAAAAAAAGAAGGTTGAAAAAGATATGGAAATAGCTCTTTATGCAGCTGATCAACTTTCAGGACTAATAATTGCAGCCGTATTAGTTAGACCAGACAAAGATATAAGTGGTTTGTCAGTTAAATCATTAAAGAAAAAATTCAAAGATAAAGCTTTTGCAAGAGGTGTAGAAAGAGATAAAATTAATGAAATTACACAGTTAGGAATATCTATAGAAGATTTTTTTGAATTGGCCATAAAAGGTATCTCAAAAATAAAAGACGAATTAAACCTAGACTCATATTCGTAATTTTATATTTTATTTTTTTTATCCTCGCTGTCTGAGTCCTTTTTTAGCTCGTCAAGTTCTTTTACTCTTAGATTTACTAATGTAAAAAACGAAACACTCAACACGCCAAAAGTAGCAAAAACCCATATAATAAGAATCAACCAGAAAATTTTTTCTAAAAAAAAGTAAAATAAACTAATGATTCCTATCGATATAACAAAATAATAAATTAAGAAATTAATAATTCTTTTTGATTCTTTGCTTAGTTTTTTCATTGTTGGAACTTGTTCCTCCTTATCACAAGATTAGAATCATCTCAAAAGTTCTAAACTAAGTATTTTATAGATATTCTAGATGAAGATTATTAATCTTTTTGATCGTATCAATTACAAATTTTTTAACTTACTCTGTACTTGCATACAGGATGGGACGAAGAGCAATGATATAATTATCATTTAAAGTCAAGAGTTTTTTAGAAAATTTACATTTTCTAAAGCACCAAACAAAATCAATTCAAAGGAAAGTAGGTGATTTTTTATACAAGCATTGTTAAGCATCCTGCCACAACCTCATTATGACAAGGTTTTAAAAATATGGGAAGATCTCGAAAATAGATTTAATATAAAATGGGTAAAAGATAATATTTCTATCCCTCATTTAACTTGGAACGTAGCAGAAAAATACAATATTGAAAATTTCAACGATGTAATAAAAAAATCAATAAAAAGTTTAGACTCAATTACCATAAAAACACAAGGTTTAGGATTGTTTTCTGGAGAAAAAATCACTTTATATATTCCTCTAAAACCCACAAAAGAGTTACTCCACTTCCACGATTTTTTATGGAATTTGGTAAATGTTAACGACACAAAATTGAATAAATACTATTCACCTGCAAATTGGATCCCACATATAACTCTAGCCGTTGAAGATATTGATAAAAAAAATGTTGGTCAAGTCGTTTCTTATCTTTCCAAGAAAAAATTTAAATTTCAAATAAAACTGGATTCTGTTTCCATAGTCCACAGATATGTTGGTAAAGAAATTGAAATCGAAAATAATTTTGGGATACCAAGAAAATCTAAGAAAAAAATTCAGACTAATATAAATTAATTAGCCACTCCTTTTCTTCCAAACCATTCTATTAATAATGAACATATTATACCCATAAACACATAAATAAAAAAGAAAAGCCAATTATTAACTTTCAAAATAGGAGCTCTTAAGCCTCCTATCATCATACCAATAAGACACATCATCGTGTACAAATAAAATTTATCAAGCAACCATTTTAAGAGTTTACTCATAAAAGCTAAGCCTACTGCTGCACCCAGAATAAAGGTTAATATGACACCTATCTTAAACTCATTTACTGCATTAACAATATATGAATACTGATTCATCATTAAAAGAACAAAAGCACCTGATATTCCAGGCATGATCATCGCTGACATTGCACATACACCAGAGACGAAAATAATTGGTAAACTATGTTCCATTATCAAAAATTGAGCTCCTGATATGTAAAAAGCAATCACAAAACCTAAAAATAAAAAAAATACACAAATAATAATATTAGTGCGATCTTTTTTTATTTCATTTTTCTTTTTAAAAAAATCAGTTATTAAAAATAATATTCCACCAATTATTAAACCTGCAAAAAAAGAAAAAATAGCATTTGGATAATTAGTCATAAAAAAATCTATAAAGCCCAGCGATAGTAATAATCCTATAATAACGCCTAGATATAAAAAAATTAAGAATTTAAATTCTTTACTCGTGAACAGTTTTTTAAAATTAAATAAATTTGAAAAGAAAAAAGACCATGAATTGACGAAATCCTCATAAATTCCAAGCATTAAAGCAATTGTAGCTCCCGAAACTCCAGGGATAGCATCAGCGATTCCCATTAACAGCCCATACACTAGAGTAATAAGTTTTTTTACGACCATATACCCTCCTCATAAAAAACCCCGCTTGAAGCGGGATAAGTTGGGGATTTTATTGGGGGTTATTGATTTCAAAAAGTATTTTACAGTTAATAACTTAATATTTCCTTAAAATTTTTAAAAAAGCACTTAATTCTTTTTCATCAACATCTACTCCCAATTCTATTCCCATTTTATTTTTCCCATGAAAATCAGATCCCGCTGTAATAAATAAATCGTATTTTTTTGCTACCCTTTTATACTCTTCTACCATCTTCCTTGTATGATGTGGATAATATACTTCTATTCCCGCCAAACCAGCTTCTTTTAATTGCTTAACAAGTTTTTCTAGTTCTTCACCTTCTAGCTGAGTTTGATAAGGATGAGCTAATACTACAACTCCTCCTGCTTGCGTAATCAACTCTATTGAATCGCTGTAAGATAGTCTTTTTTTATCCAGATAGATGCTTGCGCCCCTTTTAAGATATTTTTCAAAGGCTTCTTGAGTATCTTTAACATATCTTTTTTTAACCATTAAACTAGCAAAATGTGGTCTTCCTATTAATTTGCCTCCAGCTTCCTCTTCTAATTCTTTTTCCGTTATATCAAAACCTATTTCTTGCATTTTTTGTAACATTTTTAAGTTTCTTTCTTCTCTAAATTCTTGTAAAGTTTCTAAAACCTGATTTAATTTTTCATTCTTGATATCGAAAGCATAACCTAATAAATGTAAAGTGGTAGGAAATTCTGCACTTATTTCA
The DNA here is from genome assembly GCA_029780115.1 of Thermotogota bacterium. Taxonomy (GTDB): domain Bacteria; phylum Thermotogota; class Thermotogae; order Petrotogales; family Petrotogaceae; genus Defluviitoga. The sequence continues at coordinate 548,086 of JAKOZG010000004.1, read as the reverse complement.
ATACCCGGAACAAAAACCAAATCGTTATTAAATATTTTATGTTCCAAATAATCGATCTCTTTAATGCCAGCTAAAGTGTCATGATCGGTGATAGATAAAATTTGAAGCTTTTTACTTATAGCCATATTTATTAACTCTATGGGAGTATTTGTCCCATCAGAACCTGTCGAATGAACATGTAAATCTACTTTCAATTTCTTACCTCCACAAGAACAAAAACTTGAAAAAACTATTGTTAAGATTTTTTCCAAATAATTTGGTTTCTTTTATCGTCATATATGCATTCTAAATCTTCTGGTAAATCAATATCTTCTATATGTTTAACAATAGCTTCTTTGATTAAATCTTCAGGCAAAGACGTGATTAACCACAAATCCGTTAAATAAATTCGATTATTTTCTCTAATTGGTGCTTTGTATATAGCACTTTCAATTGCTTTTGCGAAAACTGCTAAAGGCACTTCTTTAACGAAACCTTTACCAGATTCTTCTCCATATAAGTTATTCACAAAAAATTCACTTCCTCCTTATAATACTAAACTTTACTCACTTTAGAAATTCTAAAACCTAGCTTTTATCAAATGTTTTAAATTTAAATTTTTTATAAAATACCTCCACAATTCTAATCTTGATCAGTAGTTTATTTTTTAACTTCTTCTTTATTTTGACTGGGGAATAGGAAGAGGGCTCCGGCCTTGACCCACTTTAAATTCAAAACATTATTTTCAACAATTATTTATTTCTAAAGTATCTAATTCTAAACATTAAATACTGAATTCCTCAACCTTAATTTTGATTAATAACAATATGATTTATATGGCCCTTCCAGCATACAAAGCAGCAGAAGCTGCCCCTAATATTCCAGCATCTTCAACTAAAAATGATTGCTCAATAGTATATGTACCAGCAAAACTATTCATTACAAATTTTTTTACTGTTTCTTTTAAGGGTACAAATAAAGTGTCCCCTGCCTTACTCATTCCACCACCAATAATTATTTTTTCTGGATTAAAAGCATGGATATAATTACCAATTGCTTGAGCTAATGCATCTATAGCAAAATTAACTACAACTCTCGCAAGGGGATCACATTGTTTATAAGCTTCAAAGACATGCCTTGACTCAATTTTCTCTTTACTCCCAGCTAATTTTAGAACTAAACTATCAGGATACCTTTCGAGCAGTTTTTTTGCTTCTCTAGCTATCGATTTAGCAGAAGCAACAGCTTCTACACATCCTCTATTTCCACAGCCACATTGTGGGCCATTAGGGATGACTACCATATGACCCAATTCTGGAGCTAATCCATCTTTTCCTGTAATAAATACTCCATTACATACTACTCCCGAACCTATTCCTGTTCCCAAAGTTAAAGCAATGAAATCCGTTAAACCTTTTGCTTTCCCAAAATACCATTCTCCTAGAGCGAAGGCATTTGCATCGTTTTCAACAAAAACATCCACCCCAGTATTTCTTCTGATGTGTTCCCCCAGTTCAAAGTCATGCCATTCTGGAAAATTAGGAGAAAATCTTACCACACCTTTACTTCTATCTATAGATCCGGGCGAACCAATGCCAATTGATCGAACTTCCACGTCTTTCATCAACTCTTGTGCTATTGAAGTAATGTTTTCTATAACTTTTTCATTACCTTTTTCCACTTCTGTGGGATGTGATATCTTCTTAACTATACCTTTTTCAGAATCAACTAAACCTGCCTTTATTTCTGTACCACCTAAATCAATCCCTACTACCAACAAATTCATCACTCCTTGGTTTATTCTTTTCTAGAACTTTTTCCTGTTATTTTATTATACCAAAATGATAAAATTAATTAAGCCAAAAAAGCAAAATCTTAAACTTTTCAAGTAAAATTAACAATGCTATATTAGTACAAATAACAAAAAATCTTTTCAAAAAGGAGGAAAAATATGGTTTGCGCTATAATTGTTGCTGGTGGTGAAGGTAAAAGAGCCGGTTATGAAATTCCTAAACAATTCCAAAAAATAAACGGAAAATCTGTCTTAAGAATAACAGCTGAAAAATTTCAAAATTCTTGCTCAATTGATAAATTTATCGTAATTGCCCACAAAAGTTTTTTTGAAGAAACTATAGAACAAGTTCATGATTTTGATAAATTACTTTCTGTTGTTGAGGGCGGAGATTGCAGACAGCAAAGTGTTTACAATGGACTAAAGTTTTTGAAGGAATTAAAAATTGGTGTAACCCATGTAGCTATCCACGATGCTGTAAGACCATTTGTTAAAATAGAAAAAATTTCAGAATGTGTCGCAAAAGCAAAAGAAAAAGGAGGAGCTATCCTCGCTCAAAAGGCTGAACATTCTATGTCTAAGGTACAAAACTTTAAAATAAAATCTTTACTAAATAGGGAAGAGATCTACCTTCATAATACTCCTCAAGTTTTTGATTTTTCAAAACTTTTATTTGCTTATTCACAAGTTAAAGACAAACTATCTGATTTTACAGATGATGCTTCCATCTATTACCACTGTGGCTTCAGTATTTATATTGTCGAAGATGATAAAAATAATATAAAGCTAACCACTCGAGAAGATTTTTTATTAGCTGAATATTTATTAAGAGTAGGTCTTTAAATATTTTTAAATTTCTATAAACGTTTTTAAAAGATTTATCCCTATATCAATAACCTCATCGGGGGGCAAAAATTTTGGACTGTGAAGTCCATATTTTTCACCTTTTGATGTTCCTACCCAACACATTAAAGATGGATACCGTTTTGAAATAAAACCAAAATCTTCTGCTGTCATCTTCAATCCACATTCAACAAAATCAAATTTTTGAGAAAGTATCGGTGCAAACTTATTAAACAACTCTTTATCATTCTCTACTTCTGCATATAGAGATCCCATATCTAGAGTATAACTAACCCCGGTTATTAAAAAGATACCTTCTAAAATGTTTTTTAGTTTCTGAAAGTATTCCAAGTTATTTTCCAAATTTATGGTTCTTACGCTTCCCTCTAATTTTGCTTCATCAGGAATTATATTAATTGCTCTTCCGGCATTTACTTTTCCAATCCCAAAAATGAATGGAATCATTGGGTCTCTGGGAATCTTCTCTACAGATTCCAAAAATAATCTAAGAGCATTTAATGCATTTTTTGAATACTGTGGAAAGGCAAGATGAGATGCTTCTCCCTGAAAATTAATTAATACTTCCATAGATGAAGCAAACATAACTCCAGCAGTTGATGCAATAGTTCCTAGTGTATATTCATCTGTCACATGTAAAGCAAACACATTTTTTATGTTAAACCTTTCTAAGAATTTACTTTCAATTATTTTTTTCGCTCCACCTTTTGACTCTTCAGCTGGTTGGAAGAGGAAAATTATGTTCTTTTTCAACTTATTTTTAACTACATCTAACAAAAATCCATAAAGAATTGCTGTATGAACATCATGACCACAAGCATGCATATATTCATTTTTTGACTTGAATTTAGCATTAGTTTGTTCTTTTATATTTAAAGCATCAATGTCTGCACGAAAAAGTATATATTCATCACTTTCTTGACTATAACTGTATTCAACAATCAATCCGGTTGGTAAGGGTTTATAAATCTTTAAATCAACTTGATAAAACCTTGCCATTTCTTCAATATTTGTTTCTAATAGTTGCGTCGTTTTAAATTCCTCAAAGGCTAACTCTGGATAACTATGCAGTTCCCATCTTAGTTTATAAGGAGTTAGAATCAATCTAAGATAACCTCCAATTTATTTATCATCTCTTCAATTTCAGTATAACTAATGTTCAAAGCTGGTAAAAGACGAACAACTTTTCCTTTGACAATATTAAGTAGTAAACCAATATCCAACGCATTACTAATTAAATGAGGTTCTGATTCTTTTAACTCGATACCTATCATCAAACCCTTACCTCTTATTTCTTTTATCTTTGACAAACTTTTACAGCTCAAGCTCTGAATGATGTATTCTCCTTTTTTTGTTACATCTTCAACAAGAGCTGGAACCTTTTCTAATACATATCTAGCCCCAGCTAATGCAACAGGGTTAGGGGCAAACGTTGAACCATGTTCTCCTTTTTCAAAAGCTTGAGATATATTTTCTAAAAATATAGTTGCTCCTAAAGGTAACCCTCCTCCTAAAGATTTAGCCACTGTTATTATATCAGGAGATAAACCATAATGTTGGTAGGCAAATATCTTTCCCGTTCTTCCTAAACCTGCTTGTATTTCGTCACAAACTAAGATGAAATTATACTGTTTTTTATACTTTTCAATCGCTTTTGCAAATTCAGGAGTAATTGGAACAACTCCTCCAGAACCAAGTATAGGTTCAACAAAAACGGCTAAAGTTTCTTCCCCAAAAGATTCAAAAAAATTGTCTAACTCGCTTAAATCATTGAATTTTAATTCAACAGTATTTGGTATCAGCGGTTCAAAAGGCTCTCTTAAATTTTTAAAGCCGTTTATAGATAAAGATCCTAATGTTCTCCCGTGAAATGAATTCTCAAAATAAACTATTTTAGTTCTTTTAGCAGTTGCTCTCTTTTTGACCGCCTTTAATGCGGCTTCTGTAGCCTCAGTACCGGAATTTGTAAAATATACTGTTCCATTTTTTCCCGTAAAATTTACTAACTTTTGCGAAACAACTAAAGTGTCTTCATCCAAAAAGAAGTTAGAAACATGCATATATCTATCCATTTTTGCCTTAAGAGTTTCTAACAAACCTGGATCAGAATGCCCTAGACTCATGACGCCAATTCCAGCAAATGTATCTAGATATTTCTGACCTTCCTTATCAAAAACGTAAACTCCCCTTGCTCTTTCTATTTCAACAGGAAATGTATCATACATTCTTAAAAAAGTCATAAATTAAACTCCTTTGACAAAATTTCGACTGCTTTATTTTTGTATTCCGAAGGAATTAAGCAAGAAATTTTAATTTCAGACGTTGTTACTAAGGTTATTGGGATGCTCTCCATCGCTTTAAAAAATCTAGAAGCGACACCTCTAGCTTTTCTCATTCCGACTCCCACAATTGATATTTTAACCAATCCGTTTTTGTAATTGATTTTTGTTCCCACAACATTTTTTAAGAATCCATTAAATACTTTGTCTACATTTTCCAAGCCACTTTCAACAATGCTAAAAGAAACATTAACCTTATCTTGATCGTTTATCATAGAAATCATATCAATATTTAAGTTATTTACAGCAGCGACTTCGAAAACTTTATTAATTAATAAAAAATCCGTAGGTAAGTTTACTATAGTAACTTGAATTTGGTTGTCATCTGCACTTAATCCTGTAACAACAGGTTCTTCTAAATAATTTTCATAACTGCTCACGACGTAACTTCCCTCCTCATCACTAAAAGATGACGCACAATAAATTGTAACGTTGTATTTTTTCGCTATCTCGACCGATCTAGGATGCAAAACTTTTGCCCCCAATGCCGCCATTTCTAGCATTTCATCATGGGTAACATATTTTAACTTTTTTGCTTGAGGATAAAGTTTTGGGTCAACGGTATAAATCCCCGGATAATTACTATAAATTTCGCAAGGAGCGTTTAAATAAGCCGCTAAAGCAACAGCAGATGTATCTGAACCACCTCTTCCTAAAGTTGTTAAATCACCTTCTTCAGTGATACCCTGAAAACCTGTTACCACAAGCACATCGTATTTTTCTAGGCTCTGATAAATATAGTCTTTATTTATTTTTTTTATCTGAGCTTCAGTAAAATCAGATGTTGTTATTAATTTCAACTGAAAAGCGTTTACTGATTTAGCTCTTATCCCCATCTCATTTAAAACCATAGACAATAAAGAAGCACTTATCTGTTCACCAGTTGTTAACAGCATGTCTAGTTCACGCGGTTCTGGCTTTTGTACTACTTCATTAGCTAATTTAATTAAACGATTAGTTGTATCGCCCATTGCCGAAACTACAGCTAGAACTTTGAAACCGTTAGAAACTTTTGCTTTAATTTTTTTTGCAACATTTCTCATCCGTTCTGCATCTGAAACAGAACTTCCTCCATACTTTTGAACAACTATATTCATTTTTAATTTCACCCCGGTTAATTTAATTAAATATAACTTGAAAAGCTCGATCTTTTAAACCTTAATTTTCTAATTTTCTCAATTCTTCTATTAATTGAGTCTTTGATCTTGTTCGTTCGTCAACTTTTTTAATAAATTTTGCCGGTACACCTGCGACCACTGAAAAAGGCTCCACATCAGATAATACTACAGAACCAGCCGCCACAATTGAACCTTTTCCAATCCTTATTCCTTCAAGGATAACGGCATTGGCGCCTATCATTACATCATCTTCAATAACAACAGGTTGAGCACTGGGGGGTTCAATCACACCTGCCACTATAGCTCCAGCTCCTATATGACAATTTTTACCCACTTGTGCTCTTCCACCAATCACTGCATTCATGTCTATCATAGTATTTTCACCTATACTAGCTCCTATGTTTATTATTGCTCCCATCATGATAACACATCCTGCACCAATTTCAACCATATCTCTAATAATTGCCCCGGGTTCTATTCTAGCGTTATATTTTGAAAGATCTGCTAATGGAATTGCAGAATTTTTTCTATCCATTTCTATTTTATACTTGTTAATATAATCTTTGTTATTTTGATATAAGCTTTTGAAATCTTTCTCATCACAAAATAAAATTCCAAATTTGTCATCTCCATAAAATTCTAAGTTTAAAAAGTCTATTAAGTCTAATCTTCCACTAAGATATACCTTTATAGGTGTCTTCTTTTTTGAGTTAGCTATAAAATTAATAATTTCTTGCGTGTTCATTTACATTTCTCCTTTCTTATTCATCAAACATCACATTTGTAAAAGTGTAAAATCCACCATCTTTACCTAAAACAAATTCTGCAGATTTATAAACACCCTCAGCAAACGCCCTCCTAGATAGTGCCCTATGAGAAATGGTTATAACTTCACCCAAATTTGCTAAATAGAGAGTATGATCACCAAATATATTGCCTAATCTTAAAGAACTTATTGGAACATCTTTATTGAGGTGCTCTTTTAACATTTTTGCAGTTCCAGAGGGTTTGTCTTTTTTGAACCGATGATGAACCTCTACTATCTCCATGTCCCATCCCTCAAGATAATCTTTTAAAAGATCCACTGTTTTTAAAAATAATTGTATACCCATCGAAAAGTTATAGCTTTGAACTACGGGAACCTCTTGAGCTAAAAGTTTAAGCTTTTGTAACTGTTCATCACTTAATCCTGTTGTTCCTATAATCAAAGGAACTTTAAATTTTTTCACAAACTCTATAGTTTTTTCTAGTGCATCAGGAAGTGAAAAATCAATAATTAGCTCAGGCGCTTGAGTAAAAAACTCTCCTTCTTTATCATAACCCCAAACAAATTCATGCCCTTTCTCTTCAAACAAGGCCTTTATTTCTTTTCCCATTCTACCTTTGTATCCTACTATTCCTACCTTCATAGCATTCCCAGCCTCTCCATTTCTCTTTTAACAAGAGCTTGAGTTTCAAGAGTAGCAGGTACAAGAGGTAGTCTTACAACATTTTTACATAATCCTAAAAGAGAAGTGGCATATTTAACCGGAATAGGATTGACCTCTCTAAATAAAAGTTTATTCAATGCAACATAATTGTTATTAATTTTCCTGGCATTTTGCAAATCATTTGCCAAAAGCGAATGTGTTAATTCTACCAATGCCTTTGGAGCAATATTTGAAGTGACAGAAATAACCCCATCTCCTCCCAAAGCCATGATAGGCAACACTTGATCATCATTTCCTGAAAATACCTTAAAAGAATCCGGCTTCATTGAAAACAATTCAACAATTTGAGAAATATTACTACTAGCTTCCTTTATTCCAATTACGTTATTGGCAACATTATGAATTTCTATTGCAGTTTCAGGATTTACATTTATCCCAGTTCTCGATGGAACATTATAAATTATAATAGGTAAAGAAGTTCTTTCTGCAACGTACTTGTAGTATTCCACAAGTCCTTTTTGAGTACTTTTATTGTAATAAGGAGTTACTATTAGTAAACCATCGGCACCTGCTCTTTCAGCCATCTTATTGTATTTTAAAACATGCTTTACATTGTTAGTTCCTGTTCCAACTATTACAGGAATCTTGCCATCCACAATCTCTAAAACCAAATTGACTATTCTCTCTCTTTCGTCATCTTCAACAGCTGGGGCTTCCCCTGTTGTTCCTAAAACGATTAAACTATCAACTTTGTTTGTTAATTGAAATTTAACAAAATTTCTCAACGACTTGTAATCAACTTCTTCATTTTCATTGAAAGGAGTTATCATAGCTGTTCCAACACCTTCAAACATTAAAAACCACTCCCTTTCTATAATTTTTTAATCTTTACTTTCAAAAGATAATGTGGCAAAATAATCCTTTAACGTTTCTGCTCGTCTAATTAATTTAAATGATTGTTCAGTTGTCAACAAATACTCAGCAGATCTTAATTTTCCGTTGTAATTAAATCCCATCGCATGCCCGTGGGCTCCTACATCATGAAAGATCAATATATCTCCTACTTCTAATTTTGGTAAAAGTCGATCTTCCGCCAGTTTATCGTTATTTTCGCACAATGAACCTACTACATCATAAATTTCGGCTTCTTTATTCTCTATACTTTTATTCAAGACAGTTATATGATGATATGCCTTATACATTGCTGGTCTTAATAAGTTTGCCGAGTTTGCATCAATGCCAGCATATTTTTTGTATGAATTCTTTATATGTAACACACGGGTAATTAAGTAACCATTCGGCCCTGTTATATACCTTCCATGTTCCATATAAATTTTTGGAGGTTTTAATCCATTTTTTAAAATAATTTGTTCATATAATTTTTTTATTTCATTAGAAATATAGAAGATGTCTAGTTCGTTTTCATCTGGCTTATATGGTATTCCATAACCACCACCTAAATCCACAAAATCAAAATCTATACCTAGAGTTTTATTGATTTCTAACATCAAATTAAACATCATTTCAGCAACCTTGATATGGTTTTGAGGATTTAGTTCATTTGAAACAGCCATAATGTGAATACCAAATTTTTTAGCACCATATTTTTGAAGTGTCTCAAAGCCTTTGTACAAATCTTTTTTTGAAACTCCAAATTTAGATTCTTTTAAATTACCAATAATATAATTTCCAAAATCTCCACCCGGATTGTATCTAATTGAAACTAATTCAGGTATATATAAACGGTCTTTCAAAATTTCGATATGTCCAACATCATCAAGATTTAATATTGCTCCTAAAGACAAAGCTTTTTCATATTCTTCTAAAGGGGTATCGTTTGATGTGAACAATATATCTTCTTGCTTAAATCCTGTTCTTTCAGCCAGGCATAATTCAGCCATCGAACTACAATCTACTCCACATCCTTCTTCTTTAACTATACTCAAAATATGAGGATTTGGAGTAGCTTTTACGGCAAAAAATTCTTTAAAATCCGCCCACGAAAAGGCATCTTGTAACGTTCTAATCCTATCTTTTATTCCTTCTTCATAATATAGATAAAACGGTGTTTTTGTTTTATCTACAAATTCTGAAATTTTTTGTTCATTAAAAGGAAGCGTCTTTTTCAACGAGAACACCACCTATATTTTTTACTTTCATAGTCAATTTAATTCCCTATGTTTTAGTAGAATTCTAATAGCATTTGTTGCTGCTCCAACTCTTATATTGTCAGCAATTACCCACATTAAAAACGCTTTTTCTTCAGGTTTTCTAAGCCTTGATACATAAGTGTTATCTGTACCAGCTACTTCGATAGGCGTTATATATTCTTCAGAATATATAACGTTGGGAGTCGCTTCTATCAAGTCTATTAGTTCGTTAATCGAAGCGTCTTTTTCTGTACTAACGAATATCGATTCTGAATGTCCATATAACACGGGAACTCTAACCGTTGTTGGAAAAATCTTCATATTCTTATCAACAAAGATTTTCTTTGTCTCTTCAATCATTTTTTCCTCTTCTTTGGTAAATCCGTTTTCTAGCTTGTCACCAATAAGAGGTATAACGTTGTTATATATCATTTTTGGAAAATGTTTAACCTCTTTACTTCCCTGTTGTTGACTTAACAACTCTTTCAAACCTTTGTTGCCAGCGCCCGATACCGCCTGATATGTAGAGACAACAATTTCTTTTATTTTTAACGATTTGTATACATTATTTAAGGCAAGAACCATTTGTATTGTAGAGCAATTAGGATTAGCTATTATCCCTCTATATCCTTTTAAGATCTCTCCATTTATCTCTGGAACTACAAGTGGTATATTTTCTTTCATTCTAAAAAATGAGGAATTATCTATTACGACATTGCCTGCTTTTTCTGCAATAGGAGCGTATTTTTCAGATACACTACCGCCGGCAGAAAAAAATATGTAGTCATATCTTTCTTTCATTTTTTCTTCTTCTAACTTTTCAACAGTATAATATTGAGATCCAACTTTTATTTTCTGTCCTTCTGATCTCTCAGAAGCAAATAACCTCAATTCCCGAATTTCATCTATCAGTTTATACTCTTCAAAAAGTTTCAAAAACATTCGTCCTACTTCTCCAGTTGCTCCTACCACTGCTATTTTCAAAACATTCACCTCCCATCCCAATAAATCATAAAACATAAAACCTCTCAACATGGAGAGGTTTTATATAAAGATATTATTTATATTTTTGCGGCTCTCCACGTTGTAAAAAACGTGACAGTTATGTAGGTGTTCCCTACATACCCAGGAGTTATAAAAGTTGAGGCTACTTTTTATACTCCTTCGGCAACCTTGCCTTTCACTTCTTTTCCGCCTCATCAATAAGAGAAGCTACTAATCTTGGTTGCGCCTCCGCTCTAAATAATTAACTTTTTCTAAGAATAACATAATCACATGACAAGTTTATTAGTGTATCATTACATTTTGTTGTCAATTATATATTAAAATTTTTATAATTAAATATTTTTTAAAACACTTGACCTAAACCTATCCAGAAATTACCTTTTAAATCTTTATTCCATCCATATCCAAAACTAAACTGACCTAACATTGGCACTGTTATTTTTAAGCCACCACCAAAAGACCAAATAGGTTGCAAAAGAATAGATGAAACATCATCGGTTGCGTTTCCCCAATCAAAAAAACCAAATAAATCCAAAGGAACATCCCCTTTTGCAAGCTCATACACAAATTCTGTATTAAATAGTAATAGAGCAGCATCTCCTTCTATTTCGTAAAAATCATAAGTTCTTACTGAATTAAATCCCCCCACTCCAAAGTCTGGATACAAATCTTTTTCATCAATTACCGTTGCTAATCTTAACCTGGAACCCAAGGTGAATTTGTAATAACTTTTGAAAAATTTACCTTCTAAATTAACCCCTAAGTAATTATTTTCTATGGCGCTTAGTTCAAAACCCATAATGTCGTTCACTTTGAAGTAATAACCATTATATGGTCTATAAGGACTATCAACAGTGTTGTAGACGTATCCTATCGAAGTATCAATAGTATTTAAAGATATTACTTCGCTTGTTCCATTATCGTTAAATTTATAATGATTATAAGATAAAGAACCTGTCAAGTAAGAAAAATCATATATTTGATACCTAGGACTTATTCCTAATTGAAATTGATTAGTAACATCTTTGCCTTTTAGTAAATGAGAAACTTCATCTGGATGAATCATATATCTAATATTAGTACCAAGATCTAAATTGCTTCCAAAAAGTTTAATAATATCAAAATCAAATTCAAACATGTACTGATTTTTAAATGGAAGAAAATCAGCCTTTATATCAAAAGTCTCACCATATCCAAAGGGATTAGCCCACTGAACTTCTAAAGTACCAGTAAGACCTTTATACCACTTTTCTCCTTTTTCCTTGGGTGGTGACCATTGAATTCCTCCGATTAACTTTCCCAATTTTTCTTTTTCGATTGGGGTAATCTTAAAACCGATTATATTTTCATCTTGCTGATACGGAACAATTTCTACATTCTCAAAAAAACCAGTCCCAACAAATGATATGTAAGTATCTTGAAGTTTTTTCTGATTAACGGGCTCCCCAGGTTTAATTTTTACCAAAGAATCGACTATATATTTTTGGGTCTTAGCATTTTCTTGTTGGATAATTTCCACATCTCCAACTTTTGCTTCTTTTATTTCAAATATTAATTTCTGTTCCTCTTTTTTGTATTCTGGCATTACAGTTGTATATAAATATCCTTCTTTAATGTAAAATTGCTGAACTGCATCATACGCATACAAAAGATCTAAGTTAGAGGCATAAGATACAGGATTTACATATTTGGTTGCTTGTTCATGCAATCTAAATGTTTGTATACTCTCATTTCCAATGAATTCTATTTCTTCAACAAAAACAGGTTCTTCCTCGATTAACTTTCTCAAGCTTCCTTCCAGAACTAGTATTAATTCTCCTCCTTTATTTTCATCAATTTCTACTATTTCAAAAGACACTTGTACATCATCACCGAAAAGAGGTATCTGACTTAAGGAAATGTATATGTTTTGTATTTTTTGTACACTAGGATATGTTTCCTTCGCGCTAGGTCTAAATAAAAAGAATTTCTTTTTCCAATCCTTTTTAAAATCAAAGTTTATTCTTTTTTTTATTAGTTCTTTGTCCAACTGAGCTAACTCTCCTCTGAGGTCGAGATCCCAAATACAATATTCTTTTATAAGAAAAACTAAAGTATTTGATTCATACTTTTTTTTGTTAACTTCAATAGGTTCTAGCTTAACACCTTGATCATTAATTTTTAGGTTAGTCATGATCTCTACGAATTGATACCCATTTTGGACGTACAAATTCTGTATATTTTTCATTGAATTTTGTAATTCATTAAAATTAATAGGAACGTTTTCTTTTACTGTGATTACCGATTGGATTGTCTTTTTATCAATCAGCTTATCTCCCAAATACTCAATTACTACTTTTTCAGGAGCTGGATTAGGAGTAAAAAATAGAGACAAGGTGCCAGTTTCTTCATTTAGATTATATGACACCGTTGAAAAATACCCTAGATTAACGATTTCTTGCAAAGCTAGTTTAATATCTACTTCACTTGTTAATGACCCCACTTTTATACCGTAATTTGTTAATATTCTTTCTATTTCACTAGATGCATAAGAAACATCTATATTATAGGTAATATCGGTTAGAAAAGTTATAGAAAAAGCAAATCCTATAATGAGCAGCATAATCAAAAGTCCTAACGTTTTCTTCATAACTGTACCTCCCTATTGCCCTGTATTGTTATACTTAATAAATTTTTACATGTTATATTATAAAATCCTAAAAATGAAGGACATTATAACTTGTCTAAAACATCTCCTTGATATGCATATTTTATATATGCTTCATAAGTCCAAGGACAAAGTTTTTGAAAAAAATAAGCCAAAGCTATAGCGTATTGTTGTATCTCCCATTGTGCATGGGAAGAAGCTCGCAAGTCTAAAAAATGCATTAATGCTCTAGCGTTTGTGGTAAGATAAAATTCAGTATATTCTCCAACTGGTAATATAATCCTCGCTAATTCTTTAGTAACTCCTATATTAATAAGTTTTTCATAAGCTTCATACGATTTTTCATAGGCTTCTTCAATTATTTCTATGACTTCTTTTTTTAACTTTTCATCTCCGACAACAATATTTTTTTGTTTATCGTCAGTATCTTGGAATCTGATATTAGTAGGTATATAAAATTCATCAACATTTTTTGAGGTATATCGTCTACTTATCTCGTTAGGAGACATGCCTATTCTATGTCTAAACCACTGCCTTACAACGAAAATAGGCGCTTTTACGTAAAATGTGAAAGTAATGTGTTCAAAAGGTGATGTATGACCATTCTTCATCAAATGTTCTATAAGTCTTTTATCTTTTTCATCGGTAGATATATCTTTTCCATGTGATACCCTTGCTGCTCTAACTGCAGATCTATCCCCTCCCATGTAATCGACAATTTCGACAAAGCCTTTATCCAGCACCTTTAAAATTTTTTCACTGTTGCCCATTTTCTATCTTTTTCTCCTCTTTCAAAAATTTGTAGAGAATAAATAAAATAACAACTAAAATAATTAACAACGGTAGGTAAGTCACAATAAAATTTCTTTTTTTTAGTGTGTGATCTACTAATTTTAATGCATTTACTATTTGTTCGTTATCTGGATCAAAGATTAAAGCTTTTGTAAGATAAATTTTAGATAACCCAATGTTGTTTTTCATATCATGTTGAATTAACAAAAGGCCTAACTTTGCCAACGAATCTTCGTTTTTTTGATCGTAATATAGGGAGATCTCGTAATTTTTCTTTTTCTGAGTATAGGTATCGGAAATATCTCCCAGTAGTTCATAGCTTTTCGAAAGGATATTTTTCTTATCTGAATTTTGGATTAACAAATCAACGATAGTTCTTGCTTTTTCTTTCTCATTTGAATAATTATAAGAATAGGCTATTAATAATAATATTGTTTCACTTTTTTGGGGTTCTTTTTCATAAAGTTGAGCTAATTGAATTATTTTATCGTATTTGGATAATTCAAAAGCTTTACTAATTAATAACTCTAAAATTTTAACATTATTTGAATAAAAAGAAAAAATTTTTTCTAAATTAGAAAAAATAAATTCCTTTTCTTTATCATTTGATAAATCCCATCGAATTATTGATTCGTAATAAACACAAAATGGATTTTCTCCCTTACTCTTTGTTATTATATCAAGAGAGCTTAAAATAGCCTTAGATATCTCAATATCTTTCGTATTTTTATATTCATTAAACAAAAAAATAACTCTTATGGAATTAACGACAACCGAATTTGGATATTTTTTAAGGGCGGCTTCGATTTTGTTTATTGTATCTTTTTCATTTCCCTTTTGATATCCTCCGAGAATATCTAATATTGTTGAATCATCTGGTTCTAAGTATAAATTTATATGTGTTCTTGATTGATCTGCAATAGTTTTAAACTGAATATTTCCGTCTTCATAATACTTTAGATACATCCCTAAAACATTTAATGCCATTTCATCTGAGACAAGCAATTGATCAGGATCAAGAATATATACAAATTCATCCAAAATACCAGAAAATATAATAATAGAAAAATTCAACATACAAAAAGTTACCATCAAAATTTTCATAATTTGTTTCACTAATAGTCACCTTGCTTAAAAACTTCTGCTTTATAACCGTGTAAAACAATTTCTTCATTTTCTAATTGAAAGATAACTTTGGTTAAGGGTTTTGTAGGAACAAATTTCTTCTTATGAATTATTATTTCCACACCAGGATAAGCCACATCTCTTGCTATAATAAAGGCTTCTTCTCTTGAATCTTGTATTTGAGATTTTATTTCTCTTATTCTTTCCTGAGTCTTTTCAATTTCCTCAAGTAACACTTTAAAGGTATTAAGTGATTTTTTATAATACTCTAACCTTTGTTCATCAAGTTTATCCATCTCTTTTAACTTTCTTAGTCCAGTTAATATAGAACTAATCTTTTTAAGATTTTCTGTATCTGAAGCCAATTGATTTTCCAACTTAATTAACTCTTGATTCAATTCTGGTGGAATCCCAACTTCACAAATGGTTCTAACGTGCATAACACTACCTAAAATATCAGATTCTATAAGTTTAGTAGCTAAAACACTTCCTCCGGCTATTCGTCCGTTTTTGCCTTCTACAATAACATTTTTACCCGATTTTATCGTGGAATTTAAAATGGATGTGGAAACAATTAGAGTTTCTTCAACTTCAACAAATGAATTTTCTATATAATTACACTTCAAATTTTTCGCTTTAACAAAGCCTTTTCCAGCACCCTTAACGCCAAAAATATATGCGTCCCCTTCACATATGACAGTAGCTGACTCAACTACTCCTTTAATTTCTAGATAATCCCTAGCTTCGACTACAAAGCCTGCTTTAACATCCCCACTTATATACAATTTTCCAGGAAATCTTACATTACCTGTTGAATAATCCACGTTTCCATTAATTTTATGTTCATCAAGAACATCAATATATATTTCTCCGCTTTTGTCTTGAGTAGTTATGAACTTTCCATCCATTTTAGATATTATTTTGTTATTTTCTATATAAACATTTTTGCCTAGTCTCAATTTTAACTCTTTTCCCAATAATCCTTCCACAATTCCGCCTTTAACATTTTTGCCATCTTCTCCTTTTGTTGGTGGTATAATTTCTGCCAGTTCATCTCCTTTGTTAACTATAACCAGCTCACTAACTTCTTTCATATCTATTTTTGAGGTTTCTTTATTTTCAATTTCTTTTTCTATGATTTCTCGAAAAACTATTTTCGCATCTTCCCCAATTCCTGGAGGCGTCCCATAAGCTATAGTATAATCCTTATCATATTTTGGATTTGAAATTATGTGTTGGATAACTTCATTCATTATACCATGAACAATACCTTTTTCTCTTAAAAATTCTTCTATCTCATTTATGGTTGGGGGACGACCATCATTTATTAATTTTAATGAAGCTACCATTGCATCTTCTGATATTTTAATTTCATATCTCGCCACAATGCAGGCCTCCTCACCAAACTATAATTTTAGTTTTCCAATCGCCTATTTTGTATCTACCACTTTTTAAAATGCCAAAATCGCTTGCTATTTCTTTTCTTATTAAAACAATTTGGGGCTTCAAATATTTTAAAGAATTTATTCCTTCTTTCACTAAAAATTCATAAGGAATATCTTCAGGGATTCTTAAAAGGTCTGTCTTATAATAATTGAAAAAAGCATTGGCATAGTCTTCACCCACTACTTTTTTTAATTCTTCATAATTATTTCTTCTCGACTCTTCTTCATATTTTTTTGATTCTGATAACGAAAAAGCACATCCACAATAATCCTGTCTGTAAATATTATAAGTTTTACACATTTTCGAAGACTCTTTAATACCGTTGTTAGATCTAAAATTTATATATTGAAATCTTATATTTTTGTTACTTAATTCTATTTTTTTTACGATGTTTAAAATATCGTTATGAGATTTTCTAGGCGAAGCTAATAGGGAAGAAGTATACTGCGAAAATCTATACTCATTAGCAAAAATAAGGGAATTTTCTAACCTCAGTTTTATACATTCAAGGCATCTATTGTATTTGTTGAACTCATGGCCCTTTATTCTTTCAAAATATATAGATGGTTCGTATTCTCCTTCAATAAGTTCAAAGTTCCACACCATTTGAAGTTTCTTAACTTCATTGAACCTTTTTATATATTCCTCTTCAGGATAAATATTGGGATTGTAAAAGTAAACTATTGGCTCGTAACCTAACGCCTTTAGCTTTTTATAAGAAATGGTTAAATCTGGGGCACAACATACGTGAAGCAATAACTTCAAAATGTTATCTTCCCTTCTATTTTTTTTAAAGTAGAAGTAGAAATACCTATTTTTCTTAATTCATCACTATTCTCTATCTTTTTTAATAATCTGTAATCAACTATTTTTTGGGCGCTAACTTTACCTATCCCTGGCAAATTCATCAGTTCTTCAAGTGTAGCTGTGTTAACATTTATTTTTTTATCCTTTATTTCGTAAACATTTCTTGAAAGATATATATAATCTTTAATGTTTAAAAAAGTTTTTTCTCCGATACCAGGGACATTCTTTATATCTTCGACGGATGAAAAACCATATGTGTTTCTATATTTAACAATCGCATTGGCTTTTGAAGGGCCAATATATGGAAGCTTTACTAATTCTTCAACATTTGCTGTTAATAGATCTATTTTTAAAGTGGCGAATCCTTCACTATAGCGATCTTCAGTTGGGAATCTTTCATAGTTAATCAATCCAATCGTACATATCATAACTATAATCAATAAAGGAAAAAATAATTTCTTTTTCAAAGATTATCACTCATTTTTCCCCGTAAAATGTATTGCTTTACGAAAGCGATCTTTAATGCCCAATCCAGTTAATTCAAAAACCTTTTGTTCATCCATATTTTTCATATATTCATCAGATTCAGAACCGGTTTCAAATAATCCAACAACAATTGACCAATAATCTGCATTACTTGGAGTGTACTTCCCATTGTAGACAACTGCTGGTATTCCTCCTTCTCTTAAAGCCATAGTAGGAAAAACTGCAAGAGCAGGAGAATTAAAAAGATAAATTTGAATTGTATATAGATATTGTTCTTCGATTTCACCAACTAGATCATAATCTTGCCTATATAAATAGTATTTGTTTCCATTTTTAAAAATAAAATAATTAATCCCGTTTTCTAAAGCATATAAGGCTTCTTCAAAAGCCTTTCTTTCATTGTCAAATATTTTTACAGCTCCGACATTACTAGATTTTAAAAGCGTGACGGAATTACTTAGAAGAAATTGATAGTTCAATTCTCTAACATTATAGTTAACATTAGCTTTTACCTTCCCTACTTGTAACTCAGGCAAAATAAGTTCTTTCTCGTAATAGTCCTGATTATTATCAATCTCAAGTATTTGGGATGTAATGTAATCTGAACCCAAGTCGTTTATTTGAATGGCTAAGAAATTCATTTCATTTTTAAGATAAATAGTATATATGGTTATAGCAAAAGTTATTAAAGGTAATATAAAAACTATAATTAGCAAAAAATTAAATCCGCCAGCTTTCTTTTTCAATTTCATGCACTCCTTACAAAAACCTTAAATTCGGGTAATAATTCTTCTATTTCAGTATAGTTAATATAATAACTTATAAATCCATCATCTGTTAATAATATTTCGTTCAACGGAATAGAAAACTTTTTTGCTTTCAAATTCCTTAAAGGTAAATTTGAAAAACTTAATGAATTTTTTATGTCATTAACAATGCTTTTAAAATTAAGCTCGCTCAAATATCCAAGTTTATGACTGAGATAAGACAAAAAAACAAATGATAAACATTCACTTTCAACGAAAAAATTATTCATTTTAAAATCAGGTTCAATTAAAAATTTACTTAATCTTGTTCCCGGAAAAACTAGATCGTTAGAATAGAGAGAAAGTACGAATCTGATCGCTGTGTAAAGATATTCTTCTAAATCTAATTTTATAAAATTTTTAGAATATTTTAGGGATAACTTTGCGAAAGTTTTATCAAACAATAAGCCAACTAAATAGCCAAATATAAATTGTTTTTTCATAACAGACTTATCCAGAAATTTACAAAAATATGGATCTATATAAACAAGATCAGGATAGCCAGAAACTTTTAAATAATTCTTGGTGTAATTCATGTCTAAATTGAATTCTCCAGAAACTGGCAAATATATCATAGAAGATAATGTAGTGGGAACAATGATTAAGCTGGCTTTAGGAAAATCTAAGGTGTTATATGTGAAACCTACCATATCTATTAATGACCCTCCACCCACAACAATTATATTACTATAATCTCCATTTGTAATCAATTTACATAACTCAACATATTTGTCAAAATATTTAGCTTCGGGACCTCCTTTAACAAAAACAACGTTATCGCCATCGTAATTAAAATATTTTTTTAAACCCGAATCCATTATCAATAATGATCCATATCTTGAGAGATATTTAGATAAGAATTCTTCATAGTAGTTCATGTTTATGTTAATATGAATATCTTTTTCTATTCCTTTTGAAAAACTAATACTCTTCATTATCTTCTTCCTTCTTCTAATTTTGTTCCTCTATATTTGATATCTTGTCTATCCTTCTTTGGTGCCTGCCGCCCTCAAATCCGGTGGATAAAAATGTGTCAACTGTCCATTTTGCCAAGTCATACCCCATTAATCTTCCTGCTAAAACAAGAACGTTAGCATTGTTATGTTTACGAGCTAGTTCTGCCATCGATGGATATAGACATAATGCACCTCGTATCCCTTTTATTTTATTTATCGAAATGGACATACCAATTCCTGTACCGCAAAGACCTATTCCATAATCAACTTGACCGCTAGAAACTGTCTCTCCTAGCATTCTAGCGTAGTCAGGATAATCGACAGGATCTTTAGTGTAGGTTCCTAAATCAATTATATCAATTTTCTTTTCTTTTAGATAGCTAACTATCTCTTCTTTCATCTCAAAAGCAGCATGATCGGATGCTATAGCAATTTTCATTTTTACCTCCCAATAGAATTTACATAACCCTTATTAATCCTACCATTTTACCTTGAATTTCTAACTTATCCTTGGTTATTTTAATTTCTTGTGAATCTTTATTTTCAGGTATTAACAGTACTTCCTTTTCGTTTAGTTTTTTAAATCTTTTCAAAGTCGCTGTTGATTTATCAACTAACGCTACAATTATGTCTCCATCTTGAGCATAATCTTGTTTCCTGATTATTACATAATCTCCGCTTGCAATATGAGCCCCAATCATAGAATTTCCTTCAACCCTTAGAGAAAAATATTGAAAATTTTTCGGGAAAAAATTGCTAGGAATGGGAATAAAGTCTGTAATTTTCTCTATAGCTTCTATTGCATCACCAGCAGTGATCTTTCCTGACACAGGAATTAAATTTTCCACTGCAAATACAGTTCCACATTTAGAAGTAAGTCTTATTCCTCTAGAAACACTCTCTCTTTCTAAATAACCTTTATTTTCTAAAATTATAAGATGTTTGTGTGCTGCTCTCGGACTTCTGAATTCAAAATGTCTCATGATATCTCTTATGCTTGGAGCAAAACCATTTTCTCGCATGTATGAAATAATATAATTTAAAACTTCTGATTGTCTTTTTGTTAAATCTTCCATCAAACTTTTCCTCTCCTTCTCATTCATCCTTTACCTCTATTGCATCGACTACTTCATCATCTTCATCTAACCGAACAACAATAACACCTTGAGTAATTCTACTTAACACAGTAATATTATCTACATTTACTCTAATAGCTTTTCCCTTTTTTGTAAATATCAAAACATCTTCTCCATCTGCTACAGACATCGCTGCAACTATATTTCCTATTTTTGAAATATCTCGAACAGTTTTTAAACCTATGCCTCCCCTATTTTGTGGCCTGTAGGAACTAAACTCAACCCTCTTTCCATACCCTTTTTCAGTAATTATGAGTAATTTCTTATCATCATCCACTAAAACAACATCAACAACCTCATCACTATTTTTCAATTTTATTGCATTAACCCCCATTGCTTCTCTTCCCATTCTTCTTACCTGGGAAGAATTAAAATTGAGGGCCATACCTTTTTTTGTTACGACTAATAAATTTTTATCTTCGCCCTCTAAAACCATCGCATCGACAACTGTGTCGTTTTCTGCTATATTTATAGCTCGAATGCCAGAACTTCTTGCATTACTAAATTCTCTTAATGATGTTCTTTTTACCTTTCCTAATTTAGTAAAGATCAAAATATCTTTATCGTAATCACCATCCAAAGATATAGGAATTAGAGTTTTTACTTTTTCATCACCCGAGATGCCTATGTAATTTGCAATATGTGCTCCCTTAGAACTTTTTGATCCCATTTCAACTTCATAGGTATTTATTTGGTAAGCTTTACCTGCAGAAGAAATTAACATTAATTTTGATAGTCTATTCGTAAAGACTAATTCTTTTACAGTATCGTTCTCTGATATTTTTAAGCCTTTAGCTCCCTTTCCACCTCTGCCTTGAACCTTATATTCATTTGCAGGAATTGCTTTAATATAACCCCATTTTGTCAAAACTATTATGACATTCTCATCTTTGATTAAATCAACTTCATCGGCTAATTCACCTTTATAATACACTATTTCAGTTCTTCTTTCGTCCCCAAACTTCTTAGCCACTTCATCTAGCTCTTCTTTGATTATATTCATTAACTTTTCTCTATCTTGGAGAATATTTGTAGCATCTTTAATTTGATTGTATAAATCATTTAACTCTTTGATTAGATTGTCCGTCTCTAGCTTCGATAAACTAATAAGTCTCATGTCTGCAATTGCCTTTGCCTGCTCTTCACTAACTCCAATTGTTTCTTGCAAGTTCTTCAATGCTTCTTGAGGATTCTGCGAATTGCGAATGATGTCAATGACTGTATCAATTCCTTGAACAGCTTTTATTAGACCTTCCACAATATGAGCCCTTCTTTTTGCTTTTTCTAATTCAAAATTAGTTCTTCTAGTTACAACTTCAATTCTATGACCAATAAAAGCTTGCATTAACTCCTTGAGGTTCATCAATGAAGGTTTACCTTTATTAATAACATTCATTTGAGTATAAAAATAGCTCTGCAGATTTGTATGCTTAAAAAGGTCGTTTATCAATCTTTTAATGTTGGCATCTCTTTTTAATTCTATAACCAACCTTGTACCTTCTTTGTCACTCTCGTCTCTAACATCTTTTATCCCTGGATCTTTTTTATCGTCTTTCTTTTTTACAGCATACTTAACAATTTGCTCAATGACATTCGTTTTGGAAACTCCATAAGGTATTTCTTCAAATACAATTGATGTTCCGCTTTCTTTTTCTTCTATTTTATATTTTCCGCGAATAGTTATTTTACCTTTCCCAGTTTTGTAGAGTTCTTCTAAATTTTCTCCATCTACTATAACACCTCCAGTTGGAAAATCTGGACCTTTTAGATATTTTAGTAGATCTTTGATTTCCACATCAGGATTGTCTATCAATAACTTCAAGGCTTCAACTAGCTCGTTTAAATTATGTGGTGGTATGTTAGTTGTCATTCCAACTGCGATACCACTTGAACCATTCATTAAGAGATTGGGTACTCTAGTTGGTAAGACTATCGGCTCCTTTAAACTTCCGTCAAAATTGTCTCTAAAATCAACTGTATCCTTTTCTATATCAAGTAACATATACTCACCCACTTCCTGCATGCGCGCTTCGGTATAACGCATTGCAGCAGCTGGATCACCATCAACAGACCCAAAATTTCCTTGACCTTCAACTAAAGGATATCTCATAGAAAAAGGTTGGGCCATTCTAACCAAAGCATCATATATCGCTGCATCACCATGTGGATGATATTTACCCATCACTTCTCCAACTATACGAGCGCATTTTTTGAAAGCAGAATTATGCCTCAAAGACAATTCACTCATTGAATATAAAATTCTTCTTTGAACAGGTTTCAATCCATCCCTCACATCAGGAATAGCTCTACTAACTATTACACTTAAAGAATATAATAAATAGGAATTTTTTAGTTCGTCATTTAAATCTTTTTCAATTATTTTGTGTTCCATCACTTAAATGCCTCCATTACGAAATCTTTGCTCCCGCAGCTATTTCTCTATCAACTGTTAATAAACTTAAATTTCCATTTTCATCTTTGGCAGCTAAGAGCATACCTTCAGATAATTCACCCATTAATTTTGCTGGTCTTAAATTTGATATTACCACTATCTTTTTATTAATCAAGCTCTCTGGAGAATAGAATTCCTTAATTCCTGCAATTATTTGTTTTTGTCCTAATGGGCCAATATCTATAATTAATTTAATCAGTCTATCTGATTTCTCAATGTTTTCTGCGTTAACAACTTCTGCCACTCTTAGATCTAACTTCTTTAAATCTTCTATTTTAACAAAATTCATAACGTTTTCTAATTCATGCTTTTCTTTTTCAACCACTTCAACTGCCTCCTTTTTTTCTTCGTCTATATCAGTATCAGTATTCACTTTTATTACTCTTTCCCAATTTTCTACATCGATTCTTTCAAAGATAGGCTTACCTCTTTCAATTTTTTTACCAGAGTTTAACAATCCTATTTTGAGATTTTCAGATTTTATGTGAGATGAATTGTATCCAAGTTTACCTAAGATTTCTTTGGATGTTTCTGGCATTATAGGATAAAGCAGTATACCAATAATTCTTATACTTTCTAATAGATTGTACAACACGCTAGCCAATCTTCCTTTTTTATCTGGTTCCTTAGCTAGAAGCCATGGTTCTGTTAAATCTATATACTTATTTGAAAATCTAACTACTTCCCAAAGAGTTTCTAATGCTTGAGTAAACTGATATGATTCCATATGATTTAGAAACTGTTCCTTCTTACTTTCTACTAGATTAAAGAGTTCATCATCAACTTCATCTTTTATTCCTTGTTTTGGGATAACTCCATCAAAATATTTTTCAACCATTGTCAAGGTTCTATAAATTAAATTACTCAAATCATTAACTAAATCAGCGTTGTATCGTACAATTAAATTTTCCTCCGAAAAATCTCCATCTTTCCCAAAATTAATATCTTTTAGCAAATAATATCTTATTACATCTTTTCCATAAACATTCATCAATATTATAGGGTCGATAGCGTTACCTAAAGATTTGGAAATTTTTTGACCGTTAATAGTTAACCATCCGTGTGCAAAAATCTTCTTTGGCAAAGGTAGACCAACAGACATAAGCATTGCTGGCCATATTATTGAATGAAATCTGTTTATTTCCTTTCCTATCAAATGTAAATCCGCTGGCCAATATTTCTCAAACTTTTCTTTATCATCTGTATATCCAATTGCACTAACGTAATTTATTAATGCATCTACCCAAACGTATACAACATGTTTAGGATCGTTAGGCAGAGGAATACCCCAATCAAAAGTTGTACGGGTGATACTTAAATCCTTTAATCCTCTTTTCAAAATTTGCATCATTTCATTTCTTCTAAATGCCGGCTCTACAAAATCAGGATGTTCCTCATAATATTGAATAAGAGGTTCATTATATTTTGATAACTTAAAAAAATAATTTTCTTCTTCAACCCATTTTAATTCTCTTTTACAATCAGGACATAATTTGATATTGCCTTCATCTAACACTTCATCAACGTTCCAAAATGATTCATCATGAATACAATACCAACCTTCATATTTCCCCTTGTAAACATCTCCATTATCGATCATTTCTTGAACAAAGAGTTGAACAGTTTTTACATGATAATCATCCGTTGTTCTAACAAAATGGTCATAACTTATATTCATATCATCCCATAATTTTTTAAATTTTGAAGATAGTTCATCCACGTATTTTTGAGGTGAAAGATTTCTTTCCTTCGCTGCTTGTAAAACTTTTTGACCATGTTCATCTGTACCTGTTAAGAAAAACACATCATATCCCATCATCCTTTTAAAACGAGCAATGATATCTGCTACAATAGTTGTATAAGCTGACCCAATGTGAGGTTCACTGTTAACATAGTATATTGGGGTTGTGACATAAAATTTAGACAAAGAGGCCACCTCCGACTTTTACTGCTTTTTTTATTTATCTTTGTTTATTTTTGCATTTATAACAAAAAATTGGCTTAAATTAGTAAAATTAGCCTAATTAATTATACCACAAATATTTTCTTAAATCATTTATTTAAAAGATTATGGTATCTATTTTCTATCATCCATAATTATAGCTTTTAGGGTACAAGCTCACCATGTATAGGTAAGAATTTTATGCATGCTGTAAACCTATTATCCCTTGTAAAATTTTTGAAATCTCTCTTTATTTTTTATTTTGTTTGGAATTTAAAACTTCATCGTAAATTTTGATAAAAATAACCTTTTTTAAAAATAGAACCATTAACTCATATGATATAATAGAAACAAGGTCTTTTGAACATTTTTTATACAAAATTATAAGAATATATCTTATCTAAAATCAAAACAACACAATTTAAGTGGAGGGATATCATTGCTTTTTTCAAAACTTTATGCTCCAACATTGAAAGAATCTCCTGCAGACTCAGACATAAGAAGTTACGAATTATTAATCCGGGGAGGCTTCATTCGCAAAATATCTTCTGGGGTGTACAGTTATCTTCCGCTCGGATGGAGAGTTATACAAAAAATAGAAAGCATTGTTCGAGAAGAAATGGAAAAAATAGGTTCCCAAGAATTAATGCTTCCAATTATCCATCCGGCTGAGCTTTGGAAAATGACTGGAAGATGGGATGATTATGGACCTGAGCTTATGAAACTAAAGGATAGAAATGGCAGAGAATTCACTCTCGGCCCTACTCATGAGGAAATTGTAACGTATTTAATGAAAAATGAATTAAGGTCTTATAAACAATTACCGCTTAGTGTTTTTCAAATTGCTACGAAATTTAGGGACGAGATAAGACCTAGATTTGGTGTTTTAAGGGCAAGAGAATTTATAATGAAAGATGCTTATTCGTTTCATCCTGACTATGAATCACTACATGAAACTTATGAGCAATTCTACATCGCATATGAAAATATCACTAAAAGATTAGGAGTCAAGTATGTAATTG
The DNA here is from genome assembly GCA_029780115.1 of Thermotogota bacterium. Classification (GTDB taxonomy): domain Bacteria; phylum Thermotogota; class Thermotogae; order Petrotogales; family Petrotogaceae; genus Defluviitoga. Next base: position 521,795 of record JAKOZG010000004.1, on the reverse strand, counting down.
TAGAAGCCGATACAGGAGCTATCGGCGGTAACGTTTCACATGAATTCCACGTTCTTGCTAAAAATGGTGAAGGTAAAATATTCTATTGTGAAAAATGCGGATATGCGGCCAGTGATGAAAAGGCTATTTCAGGGGAAACTTTTTCCCCCAATAGTAACGAACCTAAAAAAGAGATGACGAAAATCGATACAGGGGAATTAAAAACTATCGAAGAAATAGCTGACCTTTTAAAACTACCTAAAAATAAATTAATAAAGTCGATGGTTCTAAAGTCTAAAAACGATTGGGTTATGGCACTAATTCGTGGTGATTATGAACTCAATTTATCAAAACTTCGTTCTCTTCTTAAAGATCAGACTCTAGATTTTGCTGATCCAGAGGAAGTTTATGAGAAGTTCGGTGTTAATATAGGAAACATTGGTCCTATAAATGTCCCAAATGATGTTAAAATAATTGCTGATTTAAGCGTGAAATCTGTTGTCAATGGTGTCGTTGGTGCCATGGAAGAAAAAATGCATTATATAAACGCTACCCCCCTTGAAGATTTCAAAGTCGATGAATTTCGTGATATTAGATTTGTAAAAGAGGGTGAAAAATGCCCTCATTGCGATGACGTTCTAAAAGAAACTCGAGGCATAGAAATAGGACAAGTCTTTGAACTGGGTGATAAATATTCTTCAAAAATGAAAGCTTACTTTATGGATGAAGAAGGTAATCAAAAACCTTACATTATGGGTTGCTATGGTTGGGGTGTTTCTAGAACTTTAGGAGCTGTAATTGAACAACTAAATGATGAACATGGCATGCTTTGGCCACGAAGCATTGCCCCATTTGAAGTGGCAATAATACCTGTTACTTCAGCCAACAAAGAAATCACCAAGATTTCAGAACAAATTTACGATTTTCTAACGAAAAAAGGTGTAGAAATCCTAATAGATGATAGAGAAGTTTCGGCAGGTGTTAAATTTAAAGATATTGATTTAATAGGCATACCTCTCAAAATAATTATAGGAAAATCTTATGAAGAAGGTAATATAGAATTAAAACTTAGGTATGAGGAAGAGAGCACATTAATAGATTGTTCTGACTTAGAATTAGTTTATAAGGAAGTTTTAAGAAAATTAGACGAATACGATCCATCACAAGCTCTGAAAATTTAAATACCCTAAAAATTGACAAAAATTTGAAAAAATAGTAAAATATAGAGGGAAAAAATAAAAGCCGAAGGATCTTCGGCTTTTATTGGTGGGCTCGGGTGGATTCGAACCACCGACCACCCGGTTATGAGCCGGAAGCTCTAACCAACTGAGCTACGAGCCCTAATCTGTATTTAATTATAGCATCAATTACTAATTTTGTCAATACTTTTAGAAATTAATAAAAAATAATAGAGGAGAATGTAAAATGAGTGAGGGTTTGAAAATTCAGAATTCTAACGAAGATCCTATTAAAATACTACTTGATAAATATCCAAGAATTATTATACTAAAAGCAGTTTTTAATCTTCTGGATTCAAATGAAACCGTTAATTTAGAAAGTTTAGAAAGTGAAATAATAAAATTACTTACTAAAAAATAAATGGACCTTTTAAGGCCCATTTATTTTTTTATTTTTAAGGGAGGGAAAATATTGAAAAATGATTTTCTAGGTAGGAGTTTAACAGTTATGAATGACTTTACCATCGAAGAAGAAATGTTTTTGTATCATCAAACAAGAAAGTTGAAAGAAAAATGGAGAAACAAAGAAGATTGCTCGGATTTTGAGATAAAACTTCCATCTGTAGGAATTTATATTGTTTTCACTGAACCAAGCACTCGAACAAAAGAATCATTTATTAATGCTGCTAAATTTCATAAAAAAGCAAAAACAAATATATTCGAGGCTGAACACTCTTCTTTTAACAAAAATGAAAGTTATATTGATACCTTTAACATGCTAACAGGATACTCCGATTATTCAATTTTTATTGTAAGAACAAAACTAGAAGGAACTTGTAAACTTTTAGATGAAAAGGTCTCCGATTTTGCACTAAGGCATAAGTTGAACAAACCTTCTTTTATTAATGCTGGTGATGGAAAACATGAACATCCTACTCAAGAACTCTTAGATGAATATACATTTCTAGAACAGTTGAACTTCGATAACTCTTACATACACATCGCTCTTGTAGGCGACCTACTTCATGGCAGAACTGTTCACTCAAAAGTTTCAGGATTAAGAATATTTAAAAATGCAGCAGTAGATTTAATAGCACCTGAAGAACTTCAAATGCCAAAACACTATGTAACTAAAATGAAAGAAAACGGTTTTGAGGTACGGATATTTGATTCTATTGAAAACTATCTTAAACAAGAAAATATCGCTAAAATATGGTATTTCACACGTCTTCAATTGGAAAGAATGGGTGAAGACATTTTAGAAAAAGAACATTTATTAAGAAAAAGCGTAACTTTCAGAAAAGAGTTTCTTCCCCTTCTTCCAGAAAACACTAAATTTTATCACCCCTTACCAAGGCATAAAATTTACCCAACTATTCCAGCCTTTTTAGACCCTTTACCTTTGAATGGTTGGGAAGGACAAGCTATGAATGGTTATTGGACAAGAATAATTTTACTTTCCATGTTTGGAGGAGCAATAACCGCACCTTTCGATACATCAGTAAAAAATGTGGAAATAAACGAACAAGATTTTATTGTTTCTGCCCCCATAAAGGATGGAACTAAGGGAATTACGAAAGATGGAAAGAGGGGTATTAAACCAATCGAAAATGGAACAGTTATCGATCATATAGCAAAAGGAAAAAGTCTTGATAAAATATATGAAACCATTGTCAAAATTCGAAAAATTTTAAAATTATATGTTTTAGATAGTGCTGATGGAATATTTAAATCAGCAGATGGCAATTTCAAAGGATATATCAGTTTACCAGATGTATATCTTTCCCAAAAAGATATTAAAAAATTATCTGCCATTTCTCCTAATACAACTGTGAATATAATCAAAAATAGTCGAGTTTGCGAAAAATACAGAATTTCACTGCCACCACGAATATACAATTTTGAAGAATTAAGATGTAAAAATGAAAGCTGTATTACCAATCCTATAAACGGTGAAAATGTTCAAGTTTCATTTGTTAGAAACAATGATAACGAATTAATATGCGAGTATTGTGAAACTCCTCATAACTTTGAAGAGATTTGGAATGTTTAAGAGGTGATAAAATGTCTTGCCATATAGCTAAATCGGCACAAGTGTATGAAAATGTAGATATGGGTTACAATGTAATAATTGAAGAAAACGTAAAAAATTGAAAAAGATGTAAAAATAGGCAACAACGTTATTATTAAGAAAGATACTAAAGTAGAACCGAAAAAAGAATAGCTCTATTTAAGGGACCTACAATTAAGAAAGGTGCAAGAATTGGAGCAAATGCGACAATCCTACCAGGGATAGTAATAGGCGAAGATGCATTGGTAGGGGCAGGCTCAGTTGTTACAAAAAATTTAGAGCCTAGAAAAATATACATCGGTGTTCCGGCCAGAGAAACTAAAAAGGTACCTGACGAAGAACTCTTAGAAAATCAAAATTATTACATTTCTAAATAACAAGTTATTCCCATATTTCTGGTTCTACTTTTAAATCCACTTGATACTTTTCTTTAATAACTTTTTTAACGTAATCAATAAGAGCCTTAACCTGGCCAAATGTAGCATTGCCTTTATTTATTATAAATCCAGCATGTTTAGTGGAAATTTGGGCGTCTCCTATGGAATAACCTTTCAATCCAAGGCTTTCCAAGACAGTGCCTACATAAAAGTCAGGTTTTGGCCTTTTAAATGTACTACCAGCAGAAGGCATTTCTATAGGTTGTTTACTGTATCTTTTAATTGAAAAGTCTTCTATTCTGCTTTTTATATTGTTTAAGTTATCTTTACATAAAATTTGTTTTGAAGATAAAAGAACAAGAGGAAGATCTTGCAAAATACTTTTTCTGTAGGAAAACTCCAATTCTTTGTTTCTCAAGATTTTAATTTTTAAATCCGATAAATCAAACACTTCTGCTTCTATAACTACATCCTTCATTTCTCCACCATAAGCTCCAGCATTCATGTATATAGCTCCACCTACAGTTCCAGGAATTCCACAGGCAAATTCTAGACCACTGTACCCTCTTTCTGACACTAGATGAGATAGACTCGCTAGGTAAACACCGCATTCTGAATCAACCAGCAATTTCTGCCCATTCATTAATTTTTTTTCTTTTACTCCTGTGAGATATTTTGTGGAAACCATCACGAAATTTAAATCGTCATCTGTGACAATTAAATTTGTACCTCCTCCAATAATTTTAAAAGGGATATCTTTTTCCTTAAGTAGAATCAGAGTTTCAATAAATATCCTTTTAGTTTTGGGGAAAAACATGTAAGGCGTCTTTCCCCCAACTCTAAGACTTGTATGACTTTTTAAATATTCGTCTTTTTTTATTTCACAACCTTTAACGTACAGTTCTTTACATATTTCATCCAATTCCATGAAATATACTCCTTCAAGCAAACTCTTTTTCATAACTTAAACCCAATTTATTAATCCACTCAGGTTCTTTTCCATAACCAAATCTTTCCATCAACTTTCCACAATGTTCGTGCATTTTTTGAGCCATTTTCCTATCCCATTCCTTCCAATGAGGTAATTTATAGTTGTCTGCACTTGAATTTAATTTTTTATCTAGTAATTCCGGTTTAAACTGGTATTTTCTACTAAAACCATCGGAAAATTTACTACAAAATTCTAAAAAATCTAAAAAAAATTCGTTTCTGCTTTTACTCAAAAATAGGTCCTCATATCGATACAATCGAAAGTTTTTCTTATCTTTCATACTATCAAGAACAAATGTATTTAATTTATTGTAATACCAACAATATCTTTCAAACTTTGACATGTTTTTCCATTTATCACAATATGGATCATCTTTGAAATGATACGGTCTCATACTCATTTCTAAAAAAGCTAAATCTACTGTTTTATACAAGAGATAAACCGGTGAACTTATAGCTGACCTAATCCATGTTCTAGGATCTCTTATAATAAAAACGATTTTACAATTTGGGAATACATCTTCTAGGAGATCTACTACACCATGTAAGTGATTACTCGATTCGACATAAATACTTTCCTTCGTCTCTTCTAATATTTGTTTTCTTAAACCTTTTATATATTCCTTTGTTTTTTCATCGGATATCTTCCCTATACGACGATAGGTACTTAATTTACACATAGATTTTGAAGGTAAAAATTGTCCTACAGTCATTTGAAATAATCCAAATCGTTTTATATCACGTGCCCACTTTTTCAAATCTTTAAAAAATACATTTGCTGGTTCATGCACCGAATAGCAATCCTCTATCATTTGATTTAGACTTTTTGCTAAAAATTGAGTCCCTGTTCTTCCTGTGGATGTAATGAATACGCAATGCTTGTTAAAAACCGATTCCATATAACTCACCATCCTATAATATACTCTTAAACTATATTGTATATTTTTGTCAATTCAATTCTTTAATAGTTTTTCTAATTGTTCTCTCAACTGACTAGGATCTTTGTACAAAATGCCTTTTATACCTACTTGCTCAGCCACTTGAACATTTTGCAAAACATCATCTATAAAAACTGTTTGCTCTGGAACTAAATCATATTCATCTAACAAAAGTTTAAATATCTCTTTTTCGGGTTTCAAAAGATTAACTTGATAAGAAATTATCATACCATCGAATAATTCAAAAAACGAATGTAAAGATGTTATGTAATTGAAAGCGTGTTCGTGAAAATTTGAAAGGACGTATAATTTCTTGCCCTTAGATTTTAGTTCATACAGAAGAGAAATATTTTCTTCGATGGGTATTAGATATTTATGCCAGTTTTCAAGAAGCAATTTGAGTTCCTTTTGTAACTCTGGATTTTTTTCTAACCATATCCTACAAGCTTCTTCATAGCTAATTATACCTCTATCCAATTCCGACCAAATTTTTGTTTGAAAAACACCTTTAATTATCCTTTTCTTTACTGATTCGTCTTCAAATAGATCCTCTAAAATTTCTTTTGGATCAAATTTAAAAAGTACATTCCCTAAGTCAAACACTATATTGTCCACGATACTCCTCCTTAGCTAAAGTTTTGTAGTTACTTCGAAAAATACTAAAATGTACATTTATAAACATACATTTTTATATAATAAGAAATGTGTTCAGTGAACCTCCTAACCTCAAATTCTATTTCTACTTTCCAAAAAGATTTCTGTTTTTAAAATGATAATATAGTTTTCATCCAACATAAATTGTATTTTTCCTTCTCTCGGAACATTACTAGAACAGGAATTGTTTCATTATGTCTCTTTTTAAAATTGTATGATGTGTAAACAGAAATCAACTTAAAAATAAAATCTAAATACATGGAGGTTTAAGAGCGTTTTTTTACTTGTTATAATTTCTCATTTAAAAATTATAACATATTAATATTAACTGAATCAAAGTTAAACTTTAGAAAATTGATAGTATAAGCATGGTAAAATAAGTAAGATTAAAATTTTACAAAAATCATACTTCGGAGGTGTAGTTAGATAGATGAATAATCTTCATATAGTTGATCATCCTTTAATAAAGCATAAACTATCTCTAATGAGAAATAAAGATACTGGACCAAAGGAGTTTAGAGAACTTCTAAATGAAATTACATTACTTCTAACTTATGAAGCTTCTAGAAACCTTCCCACAGTAGAAATTGAAGTAGAAACCCCATTGGCAAAAACTAAAGGTGAAATTGTAGAAGACAAAAAAGTAACCATAGTTCCTATTCTGAGGGCAGGCTTAGGGATGTTAGATGGTATTCTTTCATTAGTGCCAAATGCTAGTGTTGGATTTTTGGGTGTTTTTAGAGATCCAGATACCTTAACTCCTGTAGAATATTATGTAAAATTTCCTCCGTTAACAGAAGAACATCAAATTTTCATTGTTGATCCAATGTTAGCTACTGGACGATCTATGAGTCATGCTATCAAACAAGTCAAAAAACATGGAGGAAGGCACATAACTATAATGTGTTTAATTGCAGCTCCTGAAGGTGTTTGCGTAGTCATCCGTGATCATCCAGATGTGGAAATATATACCGCTGCTTTAGATGAGAAATTAAATGAAAAAGCTTATATCATTCCAGGTTTAGGTGATGCTGGAGACAGACTTTATAGAACAAAATAATTTTAAAATAGCTTATTTCTTAGGAGGCATGTAATGTCAAAATTACTAGAGCATACATTTTTGTTCTCTTTAGCCACTTTGATTAGCAGAGTTTTAGGATTGTTTAGAGATGCTGCTTTTGCTCATTTTTTTGGTATTAGTGCTCAATATGATGCATATTCTATTGCAATTCTTTTCCCTTTTTTTCTTAGAAAAATTTTCGCAGATGGAGCTTTATCTTCCGCTTTCGTTCCTTTGTTTAACAGAAAAAACGGTGAAGATGCACAAGTTTTTTTTAGTACAACCTTTTGGTCTGTTTTAATTATTACTTCTTTGCTTTATATTCCTGTGAGCATATTTTCTGACAAAATAGTGCTAGTTTTAGGAACAGGATTGTCTCCTTCTATAAAAAGTTTAACTTCGTTTTTGCTAAAGATATCTTATCCTTACATTATTTTTATATCACTATGGGCTGTAATTACAGGTGTACTTAATTCTAAAGATATTTATTTTGGTCCAGCCTTTGCTCCCGCTTTATCAAATATTGTTATTATTATATTTATCTTCATCTCTCCATACTTTGTGCCACAGATTTTAGGACCCACAATAGGTTTTACAATAGGCGGAATTGTAGAATTCTTACTTGTTTTTTTCCTATTAAAAAAAATACGTTTTCCTATAACCTTGGATTTCAACGTACATGATTTAAAACCTATCTTGAAATTATTTGGCCCAGCCCTATTAGGCGTAGCAGTTGGAACTTTAAATACTTTGATAGACACCAATATTGCTACTTGGACAGGAACAGGAGGAGTATCGACGATTGAATACGCATTAAGAATTTACCAATTACCCCTAGGAATTTTTGCAGTAAGTGTTGCCAATGCTCTTCTTCCAAAATTATCTTATTCTGCTAGTGTAAAGAATGAAAAAGAATTTCAGCAAACTTTAGAAAGTAGTCTCGAACTAATGTTATTTTTTATTATACCTGCTACCTTCGGCTTAATATTTTTAAATAAAGAAATTATAGCTCTTATATATCAACACGGTAATTTTACTTACCAAGATACCTTGATAACTGCAAAAACTCTTTTATGTTATTCACTGGGGCTACCTTTTTATGCCTTACACACAATTTTCATTAGAAAGTTTCATTCACAATTAAATACAAAATATCCTTCAATAGTGGCAGCGATCATGCTTTTGATAAATGCAGTCTTAGATGTGTTACTATCAATAAAAATCGGGGTCGCGGGTATAGCTTTGGCTACATCAATTTCTGGAATTTTTGGAATGATCTTAACGGGTTATTCCACTTTCAAGTCTTTGGACTTCCAAAATTGGATCGAAATTTTAAAAATATTTGGTGCAAGCTTACTTATGTCATTATTTATTTTAATTTTTAAAAACCTTTTTACTTCAAGACTATGGACAATACTTTTGATTGTTCTGGGTGCTTTGGTATACATTGCAAGCACTTATTTACTTGGTTACAAAAAGCTGTCTACAGCTATAAAATTGGTTTTTAAAGGAAAAAATAAAAAATAACTCTTATGAAAAAGATGATTTGTGTTAAACCTTAAAATTTATTTTTTTAAATTTAACGAAAAATATATCTATTTTTACCATGCTAAATAAACGTATACACTTGTCCAATTTTAGAAATCATAAATTAAAATAAAATCTTAACATTATAATTTTCTAAATTTATATTCTAAACCATTTAACCATGGGGGATATGAAAAGATATATTCAGATAACCTGCATGAAAACTAGAAAATCAGATTTTTAATCAAAAATTTTCTTGATTAACCTCTCCCTATATGATAAGCTATATATGGGCTTATTTTTAAGGGGTGAAAAATGAATGGATAAAGATGAATTACTTGAGAAACTTCGTGCAAACCTCTCTCGAGACACTTGGAACAACTGGCTTACTTCTGCAGAAATATTAGAAATAGATGATAAGAAAGTTGTTATGGGTTTAAGAAATATATTCATTAAAGAAACCGTAGAAAAAAGGTTTGGTACGATAATTCAAGACACTATTTCTAATATATTAGGTAAAAAAGTTTCTGTAGAGTTTAGAGAGATACCTATTACTAAAGAAAGCAAAAATTCTATTTCTGGGCCAATTATTAAAAATAGACCTTTAAAACTTTCTGAATTCAATCCAGAATTCACTTTTGACAGCTTTGTGGTAGGCGAATGTAACAGAATGGCTTATTACTCAGCTTTAGAAGTTTCAAAGAATCCAGGTAAATTTAATCCGCTTTTTATTTATGGGGATGTAGGATTAGGAAAAACCCATCTTCTCCATGCTATAGCTAATTACATATTAGAACATTCCCCTGATATGAAAATAAAGTATGTCACAGCAGAAGAATTTATGAATGAAATGATGGAAGGCATAAGATCAAGTGGGATGGACAAATTTCGAGAAAAATTTAGAAAAAATATTGATTTTTTATTAATAGATGACGTTCAATTTTTAATAGGCAAAAATACAGTACAAACTGAGCTATTTCATACGTTCAATACACTTTTCAATTCACAAAAACAAATTGTTATATGTTCAGACAGAACACCAGAAGATCTATCTACGTTTCATCCTAGACTTATCAGTAGATTTGAAATGGGCCTTGTTACTGATATTCAAGCTCCCGATAAAACAACAAAGTATTTGATTGCCAAAAAAATGGCAGAAATGATATCATTTCAATTGAATGACGATGTAGCTTATTATTTAGCCGAAAACATTGAACAGAACCTTAGGAAACTTAGAGGAGTAATAATGAATTTAGTCTTGCAAAGTCAAATTTCTGGGAAGGATGTTGATTTGGACTTCGCCAAAAAAACTGTGGATTCTATGATAAAAATGAACGCTAATAAAATGAAGTTTCGCTCAAAAGAAGTCGTTGAATCTATTAAAGAAGATTCAGTTATAAATGCAGTGGCTTCAGAACTTAATTTAGACAGAAAGGAAATATTTTCTAATTCTCGAAAAAAAGACATCGCTTTATCTAGACAATTAATAGCTTATATTTTCAAGACAAACCTTAATATGAAGACAAAAGACATTGCAGAAAAATTGGATAAAAATCACTCTACCATTGTTCATTCCGTGAAAAAGATAGAACAGTCATTATTAATGGGAAATGAAAAGATCAAAGAAACTTTGAATAATATCTACATAAAATTAGAAGAAGAGAAAGTTAGTTTGAATATTTAGAGAAAACAAATAAAAAGCTGAGGCGTCGCCTCAGCTTTTTATTTTGTTAAATTTTAAAACTCTAAACCTACTATTGCTTCGGGGGTTTTTATATGAAAAGTAAAAGTTTCAGTGAAAAAGAGTCTAATCTTGTTTTCTATTCTTAACTCATATCCTAAGGATAAATCCTGACCCAAAATTAACTTAAAATCATCTCCACGAGTTGATATAATAAAAGAATTTTCTAAGTTATCGATAGTTTCTATTTCCAAATTCATTATCTCTTTTAACAACAACGTTAATGGATAAGCATTTTGTTGGGCAAAAAGTCTTTCCCAAATTTCCTTATTAATTACTAATACAAAAGGCCCTTCTATACCATCTTTTCTAAACTTTTGTTTTGCATCGAATACAGATTTGACAAAATCATTTACCTTTTCCGAACAACTTTTTACAAAGTTTTGCTTTGCGATAGTAAACAATCCAGTAATTTTTGCTTTATCTTCACCTTTTAATATAATTTTATTTTCAAATTCTGAAAGATTTCTCGCAGCTTCTTCTAAAGATGTTAAATCTGGAGTTTGGTAACCTCTTTCTATGTTATCGAGTTCCCAAATATCTAATTCAAATGGATATCTTACTTCAATCAATGGTAAAGATTCCCTAATTCCCCATCCCAAAGCTCTTTTTGGGTTATCGATTATCTCAAGAGTACCTAGAGCATAAGAAGAAAAGTCCCATCCGTAAGGACCCTCTACCTCTATTATTTTCCTTAGTCTTAAATTTCTTCTGAAAACTTCCCTTGCTCTTTCGTCCAACTCTTCCCATATTTTCTCTGTTAGGGGAGCAAAATCCCTTTTTAGAAAGTCCATTTGATTCCCTCCTTTCACTTTTTAAATATAGGCAACACAAACTACCTACAGAAATTCATTCTTTTAATCCTCTTAAACCTAGGTCGCCTTTTTTTAAATCACCACTTCTATTTTCAGAGTCTCCCTCTTCGATCTCAAGTAGAGGTTCTTGGGTGAATAGATATTTTCTTAACTCTTCATCCCAGCCAGGCATATTCCTTCTCAACCATTCTATGATCATTACTGCATGTTCTATTTCTTCATCCCTGTTGTGTTCCATTATCTCTTTAATTGATTTATCTTTCGAAACGGCTGCTCTTTGATTATACCAGTCAATTGCTTCAATTTCTTCTTTCAGGCTATTAAGTGCATAAACATAAGATCTGTCTTTCTGGCTCAATTCTTCATACGGTTGATGATAGTCTTGCATAAACTATCCCTCCTTTTTGTATTTGATAAAATTAGATGCTTTAAAGATCAAGAAACTGATTTTGTACTTATTTTATAATTTACGTTTCAAGATATACTTTGTTGCTTTAAAATTCTATGGTATTAGAGTTGTCTATTATTCTTATATTTCAAAGAAGTAATAAGAGAAGAACTTTATCCCAGACCTTTTTTAAAATCCAAATTTCAATTTAAAATAATTATACTATCTTTGAAATGTTTAGTTAATTTTGATACTATCTTTGAAATGTTTAGTTAATTTTGAGCTTTCCTTTATATTGTATAATATTCTTAAATGTTTTCAAAATCTAATTAATATATTATTAAATTTTTTAAAATTTAAAGTTATATTGTCTCTTTATAAACAAAATAAAGATCCATTTCATTGTTACCTGAAACGTAAAGAGGAAATAATATTATTGTTCCGCGCACATTGACTTTTACTATTTTTCCTCTTATTACTGACGGAGGAGCAACTCTTATTAAATATCTATACTGTTCTAAATGCGTAGCTATTGTACCGGCTATCATATTTCCAAATTCACCTATTGCGCTTATTGCCATATCATCTACTTCATTAATACTCATGATTCCCTGCATCATTTCATTAACTAAATTTATCGCTTCCTTTTCTGTGAAAGAATAAATTATGTTTCCTTCTAATACCCCTGTAAAGCCGATATTCGCGACAATGTCATAATTCTTTTGAATTTCTGTCACCAATTTTGGCTTATCAACTTGTAATTCTTTTTTAGCAATTATTTGAAAAGTATTCTTTACTGCGGACAACACTGAATTTATAATATTAGCATCTATTATAATCAGCCTCCTAGACAAGTTTGAAATAGTTCTTGTAAATTTTACAAACGTTTTGTTTAGATTTTTTTACAAAATAACTTCTTTACTTTAATTATCATTAATTAATAATAACTTTTACATATTTGGTGCTGGTTCCGAGAGAAGAAGATGTTGCCCTTTAACTTTTAGAAATTTTAGTATAGAGACAAAACCTGGCTGTCTAAACTGTGACGACATCGTGTAGAGTATTTCTACAAGTGAAATTTTAACATCGATTAAGTATGGAAATCGAACAACAGCCTCTTCCGTTCTTTTATTGTATTTTAAAAATAATCAAACCTCTGACTTATTTGATTTAAAATTGTACTTTGTCCCTTCTGATGTATCTTTTATTTCGATTCCCAGTTGATTCAGTGTGTCTCTTATATAATCGCTTAAATTATATAACCTATTATTTCTCAATGTTGTTCGTACTTCAATTAACACTTTTATTAAATCATCAACTTCTACAGCATATTCTTCAACACTTCTGCTACTCTCAAAAATACCAAACAAACTCCCATAGACGTTTCTAATTAGATAATAATTATCTACAATCATACTTTCATTTTTTGAATTCAATGCTTTATTTAATTCCTTTGATAAGTCAAAAAGTCTTGCTATTGCAGATGGTGTGTTAAAATCATTTGCCAGATTTTTAAGTAAATACTCTTCTTGACTTTTAAAATATTCTCCTTCTTTAGAATAAGGCACAAACCCCTGAAAATATTCTTCACTTTCTTTTAAGGATTGTTTTACTCTATTTACAGAAATTTCTTGAGCTCTTAGTAAATCTTCACTAATATCAATAGGTACTCTATAATGTTTGCTAAAAATAAACACTTTTAGTACATCAGAATCAAATTGTTTTAATAAATCTCGTACTAACCACACGTTTCCTAAAGATTTAGACATTTTACTTTGTGCAAGCTGTATCATTCCATTATGCATCCAATACTTGGCAAATTGCTTTTCACTTGCTAACGCCTGCGCCCTTTCATTTTCATGATGAGGAAATATAAGATCATTGCCTCCTGCATGTATATCAAAAGAATCACCTAATATTTCTGTTGCCATAACCGTACACTCTATGTGCCAACCAGGTCTTCCTTTTCCCCACGGACTTTCCCAACATGGTTCCCCCTCTTTGGACGCCTTCCATAAAGCAAAGTCCAGAGGATCTTTTTTGTAAGTTGAGATCTCTATCCTGCTTCCTGAAATCATGCTATTCGTGTCTCTATGAGAAAGTTCACCATATTTATCGAACTTTCTTACATTGAAATAGACATCACCATTTTCGACTTCGTATGCAAAACCCTTTTCTATCAGAATTTCAATGTAGCGAACTATTTCTTCAATATAATTTGAAGTCTTAGGATGAAAATTAAAAGCTCTAACTTTAAGGTCTACCATATCTTTCCAATATTCGATTATATATCTTCTTGCTATTTTTTCAAAAGAGACTCCTTCTTTATATGATTGAGTTATTATTTTGTCATCTATATCAGTAAAATTTTGGACCATTGTAACTTTATAACCTATATACTCCAAAAACCTTCTAAATGCATCAAAAGTGATAATAGGTCTTGCGTTGCCAATATGAATAAGATTATACACAGTGGGACCACATAGATAAATCTTAACTTCATCTTCTTTTACAGGAACAAAATCTACAACCTTTCCAGTTAAAGTGTCATAAATTTTTATGTTATACTTCAAATATGTATCACCCTTTCAAGCCTTTGCAGAATCCTTTCACGACCAATTAAATAAATAGTGTTGACTAGATCAGGACCGTGAAAAGAATCGGTTAGGATTTTTCTCAAAGCCATATAGAAGGATTTTTTTTGCGGATTTGCCTCTTTCATAGCTTTTTTTAAATTTTCTGTTATAACTTCGGTGTCCCATTTATCACTTCTTTTTGTGTGCTCATAAAATAAAATTATAGCCTCTCTAACTCCACTTTTATTGAAATATATTAAAAATTCTTCATCGTTAAGATTTGGAGTAACGTCCTTCAAAAAAATACTAATTGCTTCAGGTATCTCACTTAATGTTTCTATAGAAGTGATAACAGTTTCAAGAGCCTTAACCACCCATTTTTTATCTTTTTCATACTCTTCCTCTGTTAACAGATTTGATTCAATTACAAAAGGTTCTGCCAATTTATAAATTTCTTCAATGTCTTTATTGCGTAAGTACTGTCCATTCATCCACTTTAATTTTGCCTCATCAAAAATGGCTGGGCTCGAACTTACCCTGTCTAAACTAAAATTTGAAATTATTTCATCTATATCCATTATTTCTTTTCCTTCAGGATGAGACCATCCTAAAAGAGATAAATAATTAACTAAAGCCTCAGGCAAAATCCCTTTTTTAATAAACTCCTCGACAGATGTTGCACCATGCCTTTTGGACAATTTCTTTCCGTCTGGTCCCAAAATCATGGATACATGTGCAAACTCTGGAATTTCTGCAGAAAAAGCTTCATAGATTGCTACTTGCCTTAAAGTATTTGAAAGGTGATCATCACCTCTTATTACATGTGTTATCTTCATAGCTATATCGTCAACCACAACAGCAAAATTATAAGTAGGCACTCCATTACTCCTTAAGATAATAAAATCTCCAATGGCGCCTTTTTTGAAAACTACTTCTCCTTTAATTAGATCATTTATTTTATATTCTTTCTGCGGCATCCTTAAAAATATGACTGGTCTTAAACCTTTTTCTTTGTATTCGTTAACTCTTTCTTGAGTATTAAATCTTGAAATTAATTCATAAGTATAATGGGGAGGTTTACCTTCGCTCAATAACTTATTCTTTATTTCTTCCATTTCTTCAGGATAAATATATGATTCATATGCCTTCCCTTTTTGAACTAATTCATAAGCCTTATTTTGATATAATTCTAACCTCTCACTTTGTCGATAGGGCCCATATGGACCACCAACAATGGGACCTTCATCCCATCCCAAATTAAGCCATTTTAGAGTTCTCAGCAACTGTTCCTCAGACTCTTTTGTAGATCTTTCTAAATCGGTATCTTCTATCCTCAAAACAAATTTACCATAATATCTTTTAGCAAATAAATAATTAAAAAGAGCGGTACGAGCGCCTCCTACATGTAAAAATCCAGTTGGGCTGGGGGCAAACCTAGTTCTAACAACATCAGAAATCATATTTTATTCCTCCAATTATTTTGAGTTTTGTATTATGAACCTTTATTAAATTGTTTGTATCTGTATAAAGCACATATGCTTTTAGCATCTATAATTTCTCCATTTTCTATCATTTGCTCAACTTCATGAATATTTACTTTTAACACTTCGACAAACTCATCATCGTCTGGTTCGGAACCAACATTATCCAACCTTTTGGCAACATATAGATGAATTTTTTCGTTTGAAAAACCTGGTGTCGTATATATGTATCCCAAATATATCCATTCCTTAGCTTTCATGCCTGTTTCTTCCGCTAATTCCCTTTTACCACATTCTAAAGGATCTTCATCTGGAGAGTCAAATTTTCCCGCTGGAATTTCAATCAAGATTTTCCTGATAGGAAAACGATATTGTTTAACTAGATATACGTTATCTTCTTCATCGATAGCTAAAATAGCTACTGCCCCTGGATGTTCAACAACTTCTCTGGTTGAAATATTACCATTTGGTAATCTTACATTATACATTTCCAAATTAAGTATTTTACCTTTAAAAATTATTTCTTTAGAAATTTCTTCTTCTTTTAACTTCATTTTTAACCCCTTCTAGTTCTAATTTTTATCAATTTTACCTTGAAATTATAAATCTTTTGGTCCAAACGCTTTAGGTAATAAATCGCTCACCTTTGATCTTTCAATATCTCCTTTAGTGTTTGCCAAAAATACATCAAAATCTCCAAACTCATTCATAACTTGTCTACAAGCACCACATGGTTTTGCTAAATCGTCACCCTCTGCAACTACTAACAAACCCTTAAAATTTGATTTGCCCCTTGCAACTGCAGAAAAAATGGCGTTCCTCTCAGCACAAATAGTTAATCCATAAGAGGCGTTCTCAACGTTACATCCAGTGATTATCTCGCCATCTTCTGTCAACAAAGCTGCTCCAACTTTATACTTAGAATAAGGCGCATAAGCTTTTTCTCTGACTTTTAAAGCTTCTTCATATAACTTATTTATTATCGTTTGATTCATCATTCTTTTTTTCATCCCTCTCTTCTAATTTTTGTTCTGGATGAATCGTGATTTTAACTTTATCAATCTTATTAACTGTCACTGATATTACCTCAAATTCGTAATTGTCAATAAACAATTTTTCTCCGGGTTTTGGAAATCTTTTAAAATGTTCTAAAAGAAATCCTCCAATAGTTTCAAATTCTGTTTCAGGAAAGTCTATATCAAGCTCTCTTTCAATATCATTAATAGGTGTTGAACCGTCTACTAGTATAGAATTTTCTTCTATCTTTTTTATATTTATTTCATCTGAAAAATCATCGTACTCATCAAAAATTTCACCCGTCATTTCCTCAATTATATCCTCTAAAGTGACTAAGCCAGCTGTCCCCCCATATTCGTCTACTACTATTGCTATATGTGTATGGTAATTTAAAAATAGCTTAAAAACATCTTTAACATTCATTGTTAAGGGTACAAAAAAAGGTCTGCGCATAATTTCAGCAATTCTTATCTTCATTAATTTTTCAAGATCTTTTAATTCTTCCAACTTTTTAAATATATCTTTCGCATAGACTATTCCGACTATATTGTCGAGCGTTTCTCTATAGACAGGTATCCTAGAATATCCTTCTTCATTTATAATTTTGATAAGCTCTTCTACAGTTTCGGTGTTTTCTATTGCCACTATATCTACTCGAGGAGTCATAATTTCTTTAACAGCAGTGTCTTTCATTTCTAAACTTCTTTGCATAAGATACTTTTCGCTTTTTTCAATTACTCCCTCTTCATGACTTATATCCAAATAAGAAATGATCTCATTTTCTGTGATTAAAGGGGGAGCATTTTTAATCGTTTCGCCGCCAAAAGTTTTTATAACAATATTAGATAAACTTACTAGTAACCACACTATTGGAGATAATATTTTATTTAAAAAGTATATTATAGGAAAACTTATATTAAAAATCTTAACAGAAATTTCTCTGGCATAGACCTTTGGAGTAATCTCACCAAAAATTAAAATAAGTAATGTCATTATTCCTGTAACTATTCCCACTGCTGCGCCATGTGATGAAGGAAACACCTTCACAGCAAAAACTGTTGCCATAGAGGTAGCTAAGATATTTACTATATTATTCATCACTAGTATTGTTGTTAAGTAGTGATTGGGATTCTCTATGAAATCTTTGTATTTTTTCCTCTTTTTTTCGTTCTTTTCTCCATCTATTAACTCTCTTATCTTATACCTTCCTATAGCTGTCAACGCTGTTTCCGAGGCTGAGAAAAAGCCAGATAAGGATAAAAGCATTATCAGGAATATTAAATAAATCCATAAACTACCAGGATCATCCACTCTCGGTCCTCTCCTTTTTTAAATGCTTACGACATTCTTTTAAAACCATAGCCAATTGCTTCAGTATTCGGTAAAATTACCATAAAAGCTTCTTTATCTCGATTATCTATTATTTTCTTTAAAGGTCCTATCTCATTCCTGGATAAAACTACCATAAGGACTACTTTTTCTTGTTCAGAATAGGTGCCAACTCCATTAAGGTAAGTAACCCCTCTATTAAGTTCCCTAAATATATCATTTTTAATATCTTCATAATAATCACTGATAATCAAAACTGTTCTTGTAGATTCAAAACCTTCCAAAACTCCGTCTATAGTTTTTGCAGTTATAAAAATTGCCATCACCCCATACATTGGAAGTAAAGGATTTATAAATATTGAAGAGGCAGTGATTATGGTATCAGTTATCATCAAGCCAGTTCCAACACTTATTGAAAACACCTTATTCAAAATCATTGCAATTATATCTGTTCCTCCTGTTGTAGATCCCTTCCAAATAACTAAACCCATTCCAAAGCCTGTTATTAAACCCCCATAAAAGGCAGACAGCAAAGTTATTTCCACAGTAGAACTTCCAGATTTTTCGATAAGGTTGGGGATAAGTTGATCCAATTTAAAACCTTGTTGCAAAAGATCCGTGACTAAAGATAACAAAATCGCTGAATACACGCTTTTTACTCCCAATCCAGTTCCTAAGAGCTTAAAACTCAAATAAAATAAAATTAAATTATAAACAAGCATTTGTAATCCTACCCACCAACCAAAAAAATGGTTAAAAATAATTGCCAGGCCGCTTACGCCGCCTGCAATAATATTGTATGGAATCATAAACAACACCAAACCAAATGCTGTAATGACCACTCCTATAGTAATGATTAAAAAATCTTTTATCATTATTCTCCGTCTTAATTTAGAAAAACTCTCTTCTATTCAAATTCACCCCCCACTAACAATACCTCATTCAACATTCATTTCTTCGGCTAATTGTTGTAAAATCTTTCTTTCTTTTCTCGTAGGTTTTTTGATTTCTACATTTATTTTAACATAAAGATCTCCTCTTCTTCCTCCACCAAATTCTGGTAGCCCCATATTCTTTATTCTTATAACGGTCCCTGGATTTGTTCCTTCTTTTATTTCTTCTTCAATTTCTCCTTCTAAAGTAGGAATCTTTATCTTTCCTCCAAGTACTGCTTTTAAGTAATTAATTGTTACCTCAGTTTCCAGATCTGTTCCTCTACGAATAAATTTTTCATGAGGTAAAACTCTAACTTGTATTATCAAATCACCGTATGGACCACCGTTTTTCCCAGCATTCCCTTTTCCTCTTATTTTCATTGTGTATCCATCCAATACCCCCGCAGGAATGTTTACTTCCACTTTTTCTTTTTTAAGTATTTTACCAGTACCATTACAGTTAGAACATTTACGTCCAATAATCTCACCAATTCCTTCACATGTTGGACAGGTATAGGATCGTACATATGAGCCAAAGAAACTTCTTACTTCTTCCCTTATCATTCCTTCACCATTACATCGAGGACATGTTTCAAAATTAGTTCCATTTTCCGCTCCTGTACCTTTACAACTTTCGCAAATAACGTACCTATTGTATTCTACTAACTTTTTTACATCATACAAAATTTCTTCTAACCTTAAATTCACAGCGACATGAATGTCCTCTCCTCTTTCTTGTTTACGTCTTTTTCTTGTAGAAGAACCAGATCTTCCAGGTTCAGAACCAAAAAACATATCAAAAAAGTCACCGAAAGGTCCTCCGGCATCTCCAAAAAAATCTCTAAAAACATCTTCAAAACCACCGCCGCTCCTATGGTTGGTGTATACGGTACCTTCATCTGGGACAAATCCAAACCTATCGTATAGTTTTCTTTTTTCTGGATCACTTAAAACTTCGTAGGCTTCTTGAATTTCCTTGAACTTTTCTTCAGCAATTTCTTTATCCTCAATATGTCTATCAGGATGCCATTCTTTCACTTTTTGCCTATATGCCTGTTTTATTTCTTCAGGAGTAGCATTTCTATCAACACCTAAAATTTTATAGTAATCTTTTCTTTCTGGCATAATTATTGATCACCTTCTTTATCTTCCTCCTCTAAATTAGGCATTTGATCTTTTTTTTCAGAAATATCTTCACAAACATCTTTTGGTTTAATGGCAACAACAACCCTCGCAGGTTTAATAACCTCTCCTTCCAACTTGTATCCTATAGATTGAACATCATAAATACAGTATTCATTAACTTCATCAGTTTCATATTTTTCTACTACTTCGTGCTCAAAAGGATCGAATTGATCGCCTTTTTCTGGAACGATAAATTCTAAATCCAAATTGTCAAAAACGTTGATTATATCTTTATATATCATTTCTATCGCTTTAATGAATTCAGGATCATCTTTATATTGCATAGAAATTTTTAATTTTTCAAAGGGTATCAAAAATGATTCTATGATCTTTTTTTTCGTATTAAATTGAACATTTCTCTTTTCTTTTTCTACCATTTCTTTAAAATGCTCAAATTTAGTTGTCAATTTATAAAGAGAATTCTTATATTTTTCCTTTTCTTCCTCCAGCTTTTCAATTTTTTCTTTCAATTCTTGGATCTCTCTTTGCAAAGTTTCAATTTCTTCATTGGTTAAATCAACATTTTTTTCTTCTTCAGTGATAGTCTCCCTACCGTTCATATTTTTTACTTCATGATTATTTTTTGCAAAATCTTTTTTTTCTTCCATCTAAAAAAGCACCTCCTAAAACTATCAATATAGTCACTTTAGAAATTTTAAAACATGCATTTTATAAAGGTTTTAGACTTAGATTTTTTAAAAAATTCTTTTTCATTTCAAGAAGCCCGTGTAGAGAGTCTCTACAATTTTTTGGCATTTGTTTCAACAAAGCAAAAGGGTTGATGTCCCAGTCTTTGCTCAAATACAAAACTTTATTCCTTCGAAAACCTTTATTTATAATATCTAAAATAGTCATTAATAAAACAAAATTACCTAAATAGAGAGATAGAATAACTTAATTTAAAAATTTTTTGATATAATTTCAGATAGTCGAGATATATATTCTCTAAGAAATAAATAATTTTTTTCATAATTACAATATTTTTCTGTAATGAATAAAACTTTTCCTAATATATTAGCATTTAGTATATAAGTTGTTGTAAAAAATGCGAGATTTTTTAAAGTTTTTGAGTTAATATCATTACCAAAAAAGACTTTAATATCAGGTGAAAAATCTAAACGTGTAAAAAATTCTTCTTTAATTTTATCATTTTCAACCAAAATTGCCAAGGTTATAATAGTTTCTAAGTCGGGTTGTGATTTTGAGATGATTTTCTCTAAGCCAACAGAAATGTACCGCGTTCTTTTAAACTCGTCTGTTAGATTCTCTAATATTTCAATGAAGTTAGTTATTCTAAGATCCTCGATTTCAATATGCTTAGTTTCCAAAAATGAAAATATTTTTTCCAAGGATTTACCTACTAAAGCTTTGTTGAATAGTCTTTCTAGCTCATCTGAAACTGGTAAACCATAAATTTCAACTGTTCTAGAGATGGCTAAACCTAGATTTGTTAAAATTGTTATGACACTGTTTTTTTCGGTAAGAGGCGTAATTGTGACTCGAGTGATATATACATACCTTGGATTAGGGTATTCAAAAATAACTAATCCTTCTAACACTTGAGAAATTAAAACAGCTAAATTTTGAAATAAAAGATTTAAATCATAAAGTTTGTATTTTTTAGGTATTTCAATGTGAGTTCCTTTTACGTCATAGGCTTCTTTAACCATCTCAAAATAAATTTTTAACGCAGGGTCAAGAGGGATTCTTCCACCACTTGAATGCTGTTGATGAATTAATCCTAATTTTTGAAGCTTTTGCATATCATTTCTTATGGTAGCACTGCTGGCTTTTATATTTGAATTATTTAGAACGTCCTCAGAACTCACGGGCTTTTTGGTTTTAATATATAATTCTACAACAGTTTTCAATATCTCTTTTTGGCGTTGTTGAAGTTTCACATTCATTTTATCACTCCTAACTTTTGAGTGCTAAATATATGATAGCAATTATTCGATAAATTATCAAACATTTTTGTTTACCATATTGTAAATTATGTTTTGTATTATTTTGTATTGTAAAACACAAAATAGAAAGCATTAAAGTAGGTGTGAAGACAGAAATATTCTGTCGAAATGGTACCATGTACATATCTAAAAATGATCCTGTTAAATCGAGGAGGTTACTAGGTGGAATTTAAAACAGAAGATTTAAGTCTAATTTTAGGAGAAAATATAGAAAAACTTTCTTTAGATGGAAAGAAAATCGTAATTGAAGGTATAAAAGATAACAGTTCTGAAGTTAAAAAGAACGACGTTTTTATAGCTATGAAGGGTCATAAGACAGATGGGCATGATTATATTAACCACGCGCTAAAAAATGGTGCATCTTTAATTATCGCTGAAAATGAAGAAAAGTTACCAAAAGACAAAGAAGTAAATTATATCATTGTAAAAGATATAAAAAAAGCAACCGCAGATTTGGCTTATTCATGTAATAAGATATCAGTAAATGACTTTACCATAGTTGGAGTTACTGGTACAAATGGTAAATCTACGACTCTGTCCTTAGTTCACCATATTTTATGTGAAAGCGGTGTAAATTCAACTTTAATAAGTACTGTTGAAATAAAACTCAACAATAAAACTTTGACACAACCTCGTAACACTACCCCCAGTATTTTAGAACTAGCAAACTTACTCAAATTTAGTGCGGAAAATGAGAGTAGATTTATCAATCTAGAAGTTTCCTCTCATGCTATTGATCAACGAAGAATTGAAAACCTCAAATTTGATATCATTTCTTACACAAACATAACAAGAGACCATCTAGATTATCATAAAAACTTTGAAGATTACAAAAAAACCAAACTTTCTTTAATGAAATATCTAAAAGAAAATGGGAAAATAATTATAAATTTAGATAGATTGAAAAAAGAAGATTTCTTACTTGCCAATAAACCTATAATTACATATGGTTTTAATGAATCGGCAGATTATGTTATTCAACATTTTGAACAAAACTTTAATCAAGTAAAATTTTTGTTGAAAACCAAAGAAAATGAAATTGTTGAAATAGTTTCGCCAATAATTGGTAAATTCAATGCTTACAACATTGTTAATGCTTTTATAATTACTGAACTTTTAAATATAGAAACTAATCAAATAATAAAAGCTATTTCTTCGTTTAAAGGTGTCCCTGGCAGATTTCAACTTGTTCCTTCAAGTAAAAGTCTAGGCTTTAATTGTGTTGTTGATTTTGCTCATACCCCAGATGCGCTAGACGAAGTTTTAACCACCGCTGCAAGTTTAACAAATGGAAGAAAAATTATTGTTTTTGGTGCGGGTGGAAATGCTGACCAAGGTAAAAGAAAAATAATGGGAGAAGTGGTAAGCCAAAAAGCCGATGTAATAATACTTACAAATGATGATCCAAAAGATGAAGATCCTCAAAAAATAATCGAAGATATTCTTGAGGGAATTGATCAAACCAAACAATTTTTAGTTATTCCTGATAGAGAAACTGCAATAGAAGCAGCTGTGAGTTTTGCAAACAAAGGAGACATTGTGATTATAGCAGGCAGAGGACATGAACAATTTCAATTATTTGCCAATGGAAGAAAAGTTAAGTTTAATGATTTTGAAGTTGCTACGAAATGTATTGAAAAGTTGAAGAGAGGTTTAAGAAGGTAATGCTTGAAGAGTTAAAAGAAAAAGGTTATAAATTCAAAATTGACTCCAGAAAAATTGAACGTGGAGATGTTTTCTTGTGTCTTAAAGGAGAAAATACTGACGGACATCTATTTATAGAAGATGCCTTAAAAAGAGGAGCTTCTTTTGTCGTTATAGACAATCCAAGTTATGTCAATCTACCACTTCCAGAAAGGAAAAAGATAATTAGGGTCGATAATGTATTAGAAGAAATGTTGCTTTCATCTTCAAAAATTTTAAATAATAATTCAAGAATAAAAATAGGCATCACTGGTTCAACTGGTAAAACTACAACAAAAGAGTGTTTATATTATCTATTATCTCCTTTTTTTAAAACTTTTAGAAATGAACTTAATATGAACACAGAAATAGGAATTCCTCTTTCTATTCTAAATCAGTATTCTAAAGAGGAAATATCTATAATTGAACTTGGACTTAGACAGAAAGGGGATCTTGATCTTCTCACTCGTTTTTATAAACTTGATGTAGCTTTCATAACAAATGTGGGTCCTTCACATCTAGAGTTTTTACAAACTATCGAAACTATCGCCCAAGAAAAGATGAAAATAACCAAAAATATGGAAAATGGTCTTTTAGTGCTAAACGGTGATTATCCTATTTTAAAAGAACTAGCTCCAAAAACATTAAAAACGTTGACTTTTGGATCAAAAAAATCAAACGATGCGATTTTAGAAAGTTACGAATATAATTTAAATTTTTCTACCACTTTTTATGCAAAAATACTAGGTCATAATGTAATGTTTACACTTAATAAATACTGGAGCGAAGGTCAACTCCTAGATCTACTTTCCGCATTATTATTCTTAGTTTACATAGAATTACCTTTGGAACCCTTTAGTTTATGTAACATCGATATACCTGAAGCTCGTTTTCAAACAATTACAAAGAAAAACACTTTGATAATAAACGATTCCTATAATGCTTCTTATGATTCATTTAGAAGTGCATTCAGAAGTATTTCTCAAATAAATGTTCATCCCAAAATCTTAATTATGGGAGAAATGAAAGAATTGGGTGAATATTCAAGATATTATCATGAAAAAGTTATAAATGAAGCTAAAGAACTATTTGATGAAATTTATATATACGATCCTGAGGATAAATTAAATTTTTCAGTACAAGATAAAGTTATAAGACTTGAAAATATCGAAGGCATAAAAAAGCTTCTCTCTGAAATAAAAAAAGGTTTAATATACATAAAGGCTTCTAATTCCACAGGAATATATGAATACTTAAAAGATATACTTTAATTCTATCGTTATAAATGAAATGAAAATTTTTAGAAGCCTTTGAATTCAAATAGGTCTAGAGGTTTAGCCTTTCCTACTGCACTTTATGAAATATTGTTATTAGATATATTGCTAAAATTTAGATTTAATAGAGTTCTCTTGTGAAAACATATTTATTAAAAATGTAAAATTTGTAATAAATATTAAACAAGAACTTTAGTATTTTCAGTGACAGTATAAGTCAAAGTATCAAAGGAGGAAGCATGAGTTATATTATATTTTTACTCGCTATTATTACTTTTTGTTCTTTGTTGCTTTTATATCCTATTTACATTAAGTGGCTCAAGAACAAACAGTTTGGACAATATATCAGACCTGAAGGTCCAGACCTTCACAACTATAAGCAAGGAACTCCAACAATGGGTGGTCTATTATTTGTAATTGCCATATCTGTTCTTTCTCTCATAGTTTTTTTTGTAAATGGAAACTCTCTTTTTCTTGTCATTGCAGTTTCAACAGTTCTTTTTGGATTAGTTGGCTTTATAGATGACTACTCAAGTATAAAAAAGAGAAATGCAATAGGTTTAACTGTGCTTCAAAAACTAGGTCTTCAGCTTTTATTTTCTATGGTTATAATGTTTTTAATCTTTAAGTTCAATCATCATACATATTTAAGAATCCCATTTTCTAGAAAAACTATTGATTTCAAGTTTTTTTATCCTATATGGGGAGTTTTGTATTTGACGGGTATGACAAATGCTGCAAATTTAACAGATGGATTAGATGGACTTGCAGGCGGTATATATATTGTATCAGCTTTCTTCACATCACTCATCGCAGGTCTAAGTCTCGACAATATATCAATATTAATTTTACCAGTTATTGCTTACTTGCTATTTAATGTAAAACCTGCTAAAATTTTCATGGGAGATACTGGTTCACTAGCTTTAGGGGGATTGTTAGGAAGTTTGGCATTATACAATTCCATAGAACTCTTTACAGTATTTACATGTTTTATTTTTATCTTAGAAATGTTAAGCGTTATAATTCAAGTTGGTAGCTTTAAATTAAGAAAAAAAAGAGTATTTTTAATGGCTCCATTACATCATCATTTCGAATTAAAAAAATGGAGTGAAGAAAGAGTTGTCATGATGTTTTGGCTCATTAATTTTTTAGTTGGATTTATAGCGTTAGGAGGCGTATTATGAAAATATGCTTTGTAGGATATGGAATAAGCAACAAAAACTTATTAAATAAAATAAAAAATGGTCCTGATGAAATATATGTGAGTCAGAATAAGGATTTTAACGAAGAAGATAAAATCTTTTTTTTAGCTAACGATATTAAGTTTGAAATACAACATAGTGATTTATTAAAAAATTGTGATTTAGCAATAGTCAGCCCGGGAATATCTCCACAAAGTGAGGCAGCCAGAATAATTTTTGAAAACAATATTAATTACACAACAGAAGTTGAATACTCTTGGCAATTGATTAAAAAAGTTAATAAAAAATCAATATTTATAGCTGTTACCGGTACTGATGGAAAATCAACAACAACAAGTTTGATAGGTCATATATTAAAACATTATGAACCAGATACATTTGTTGGAGGAAATCTCGGAATACCTTTAATAGATGCACCTGAAGATTTACAAAACTATGTCGTTGAAGTGAGCTCGTTTCAGATCTTTTGGTCAAAATATTTTTCGCCTGAGGTTTCTGTATTGATAAATTTGGCACCGGATCATCTTAATTGGCATTACGATCTAAATGACTATTACTCTACCAAAGAAAAACTACTTAGAAGATCTTTAGATAATGGTGGAATAATAATAGTTAATGAAGAGGCAAAAAATAACCTCACCCTTGAAAAACATAGTAATAATAACAGATTTTTAACTTTTTCAAAAGATATGTTTGATGGTAAATATGTAACTTATAAAGACAAAAGAGTTAGAATAGAAAATAATATTTTCTCTCTTGATGTTTTAAAAGAAGATTTAATCGCAGCTGTAGTTACGACATTAAATTTAGGGATTCCGGAAAATATAATTTCAGCGGCCATTTCATCTTTTAAGCCCTTAAAATATAGACTAGAATTTGTAGATGAGATAAACTACATAAAATTTTATAATGATTCAAAAGCTACAAATTCTCATTCAGCATATAATGCATACAAAAGTTTTAGGGAGAACAAATATATTGCTATACTTGGAGGAATACCAAAAAATGAAGATCTAACATTATTGTTAAATGAACTTCAAGTGTATGCGAAGGGTGTTTTTGTTTTTGGAGAAATGTGTGAAGAACTACAAAAATATTCACTCAACGGCAAATTCATTTTTAAGAACAATTTAGAAGAAATTTTCTTATATTTACCTGAATTATGGGAACCTGGCGATAAGATTGTTTTTTCTCCAGCGGGATCAAGTTTTGATCTTTATAGGAATTTCGAAGAAAGAGGGGAACATTTTAATTCTTTAGTACAAAAACTGAGGGAAAAATACAATGAAGGATCCTAAAGCAAATGTAAGGACAAATTTTTTGTTCTTTTTTATTATTCTTGGAATTACTTTGTTTGTTGGAATACTGTTTGTCTACAGTTCTTTATTTGCTATTCAAAATATAAAAGATATAAATCCAGAACAGAAATTTAAAACATATATAGTAGCTTTGGTTATGGGTTTTATTGGAGCTACGTTTGCTTTTATATTGGGAAATTTATTTATAAAAAATACCCTAATTATGTTGGCTTTTTATATTTTTCTAAACATGTTCCTAGGAATCGTCTTGTTTGCTCCACCTATAGCCGGGGTCAGGAGATGGTTGAATTTTGGACCTTTTCAATTTCAGCCTTCAGAACTTGCGAAGCTTATTTTACCTGCTTTTTTAGCTTTTTATTATTCAAAATTAAAAAATAAAAAAAATGTTTTAACTAATGTTTTGACCCCTCTTATTCTTTGTTCATTAAGTATCTTTCTTATATTTTTAGAACCGGATCTAAGTACTACTATTTTAATTACAATTATAACTTTTATTACGATGTTTCTGGGTATCAGCGATAAAACTGTGATGATTTTTTTTATAGTGCTGATTTTAGCTTTAGGTATTACTCTCTTCATATTTCAAGAAAAAATTCTACAGTCATATCAAATATCAAGATTAACCAAAGAAGACCCTTTTCAATCTCAAAGAGCAAAAGATGCTATAACTGGAGGAGGGTTAATCGGAAAGGGGCCTTTTGCAGGAGAAGAAAAATATGCTGTTCCTGAATCTTACAGCGACTTTATAATTGCGGTAATAGGAGAAGAATGGGGGAAAATCGGAATTGCAATGGTTGTTACTCTATTTCTCTTTTTATGCCATGAACTTGTATATATGGCTTATTTAACAAATGATTATACAACATTTATTTTTTGTGGAGCTACAGCTTCTTGGATTTTCATTCAAGTTATGATTAACACACTTGTTGGATTAGGTGTCCCATGGATGCCCGTAACGGGAGTCACATTACCTTTAATGAGCTATGGAAACTCTTCTATGATTGTAACTCTAACATCTATAGGCTGGGCGTTGGGTTTGATTTATAATAATTCTGATTTTAAGAGGGTTGAAGAAAAATATGAAGAACGATAAAAATCTAAAGGTAATATTTTCCGGTGGTGGAACTGGAGGACATTATTATCCAGCATTAGCAATTTTAAAGTATTTAGAAAAAAATTACAAAAACTTGGAAATTGTTTATTTTGCTACTAAAGGAAGAATTGAAGAAAAAAATTTAAGAAAAGATTTTCCAAAAGCAAAAATGTACACATTAGATATAAAAGGTCTAGAAAGACCTATATACAACCCTAAAAACATGGCTAGAGCTTTCGAAGTATTTAAAAATACTCAAAAGGTAAGGAAAATTATAAAGAAGTTTGATCCGGACTTTGGTTTCCTTACTGGAGGTTATGTAACTGTTCCAGTAGGTTTGGCCTTAAAAAAGGAAAATATCCCTTTTTATCTTCACGAACAAAATTCTATTATGGGAATATCAAATAAGTTTCTTTCAAAATATGCTAAAAAAGTATTTGTAAGTTTTGATGATACATTAATAAACGAAAAATGTATTCTCTCAGGAAACCCTGTTCGTACACCAGATGAAATAATTCAAAGAAAACATCTACAGGAATATGGTATTAATGAACTCGATAAAAGATGTGTTTTAGTTTTTGGAGGTAGTTTGAGTTCTGAAGAAATAGATGATATAATGTATAGGGTTTATTTAAAGGATAATTCTTCAAATTACATTCATATTACAAAAAATCCTGAAAAATTTAAAAAATTTAACAATGTATTTACCTTTGAATACATCAATGATTTACATAAAATAATGGCTGTGTGTGATGGTGTTGTTTGTCGGGCAGGAGCAACAACTATTGCCGAAATCCTTTATTACGATTTACAAGCAGCATTAATTCCTTGGAAAGGTGCAGCTGAGAACCATCAACTCAAAAATGCTCTTTCTTTACAAAAACTCGGGAAAGCAGAAGTTTTTGATGATCAAAATATTGATTTAACTAAATTGATGGGTTTTATCCATAAAATAAAAGTTAAGTCACCTGATTATGAGTATGTTCCCAAACCCAATCAAACTATAAAAATCATAATTAATAATATTGATGAATTAAAAGCTGACTAATTTTGTAAAATAATATGAAATAGCTTGAATTAATTAGGAGGAGTCTATGAGATATTACTTTTCTGGTATTGGTGGCATAGGAATGAGTTCTTTAGCCCTTTATAAATATTATGTCTCTGGCGCAGAAAACGTATTAGGGTCAAACAACGAATTAAATGAAAGAGTTGAGTACCTTCTTAAAAAAGGTATAAAAGTAAAATTAGAGCAAAACTCTTTTCTTCCGGATGTTGATATCTTAGTTAGATCGACAGCTATAAAAGACGACAATCCCGAAATATTAGAAGCAAGAAAAAGAAATATAAAAGTTATATATAGAATGCAATTATTAAATGAAATACTGAAAAACCATTTATCTATTGGAGTAACGGGTACAGATGGAAAAACAACTACTACAGCTATGTTGTCTCAAATATTTAAAGACGCTCAAAAAAATCCAACAGTTTTTTTAGGTGGTATACATAATTCATTAGAAGATGGAAATTTTCGGTTTGGAAGCGAACTAATGATAGCCGAAGTGGATGAAAGTGATGGATTTATAAAAGACACTTGCACCGACTATTCAATTGTAACTAACTTAAGATCCGATCATTTGGAGCACTACGATAATAAGTTTAAAAATTTGGAACTTTCTATTTTTCAATTTATTAAGAATACAAGAAAACTTGTTTTACTTTGTAAGGACGATCCGGTGCTATCTTCATGGAACCTTGAAGGAAAAAATGTCTTATATTTCGGTTTGAACAAAGATTCCGATTACATACTAAAAAATCGTGTCCAAAATGAGAAAATTCAAGAGTTTGATGTTTATAAAAGAGAAAAGTTTTGTGGCAAAATTACTTTGAAATTACCAGGATTACATTATGCATATGATGCTCTAGCTTCTTGTGCATTAGCTTTAGAATACGGGATAGATTTTCAAACTATAAGAGATTCTTTGTACAATTACGTTTCAGTGTACAGGCGTTTCAATATAATATTTAAAAATAATGATGTTTGTATTATCGATGATTACGCACACACTCCTGATGAAATATTAGCTACAATCAATGCAACAAGAGAGTATTTCCCTGGCAAAAAAATAGTTGCTATATTCCAACCTCACAGATTCTCTAGGCTATATTTTCACTTAAACGATTTTGTCGAAGTATTAAAAAGTTCCGACAAAGTGTATGTTTATAGACTTTATTCTGCGTTTGAAGAACCTTTAAATGGTGTTGATGAAAGAACGATTGTAGAAATTTTAAACTCTAAAAATGTTCCTGCTAAATTTTATAATACTGAAAATACTATATTTTCTGACTTATTAAAGGAACAAAATTCTATCCTTCTTTTTCTTGGCGCTGGCGACATAACAAATGTAGCAAGAAAATTTGCAAAAATTAAAGATAATAGCTTGACATAATCCCATTTTTATGGTAATATATTTCAGGCTAAGTAATTAGGGTTGATTGCCCCCATCGTCTAGCGGTCTAGGACATTGGCCTTTCACGCCAAAGACACCAGTTCGAATCTGGTTGGGGGCGCCAGAGACCTTCTTGGAAAGATTCTGGGCGCTTAGCTCAGTGGGAGAGCGTCTGCCTTACAAGCAGAAGGTCGTAGGTTCAAGTCCTGCAGCGCCCACCAGCTTACTAAGATAGTGTGGTGGTTTTCACAATTCTCCTCTTAGTTTTTAATAATCTGGGTTTGGGCAGGTAGCTCAGTCGGTAGAGCAACGGACTGAAAATCCGTGTGTCGGCAGTTCGATTCTGCCCCTGCCCACCACAAGAGATAGGCATCGTTTAGCGATGCCTATCTCTTGTATTTAGTACAAACTACACTTGATATTGTCCATTAAACAAACTTTAAAGAGAAAATATATGCTATAATAAATCCATATAAGCTTAGTTATATAAGGAGAGGTAAATTTGAAACCAAAGGTTATAATAACAACACATAAAAATCCTGATTTTGACGCTTTTGCTGCATCAGTTGCAGCTTCTTTGCTATATCATGATTCTGTTATAGTTATTGATTCTGAACCACAACAAAACTTAAAAGAATTCTTAAATATATACAACATATCTTACAAAAAATCAAATGAATTTGAAGATGAATTTGAAGAACAAATAAAAAATAAAGATTTTGAAAAAATCGTTGTTGTTGATACTTCTGATATAAATAGAATTCCTGAATCAATAAAGTTTTTAATTGAAGCGGACTTGCCTGTCGATATCTACGACCATCATCCTGAATTGAAAGAACAAAACATCAAAGGAAACAATTTCTCCAAACCTGTTGGGAGTTCAACGACAATTCTTGTTGAGATGTTATTTGAAAAGGGTATTCCTATATCTGACACACTTAAAACTCTTTTCTTGATAGCTATTCATGAAGATACAGGCAATTTCGTGTATCCTACCACTAGTTGGTTAGATCATGAGATGGCAGCTCAATTAATCAAAAGTGGTGCGAGAATTGAAGAAGTGGAAGAGTTTGTTTCTTTGGAAATGACTCAAGACCAAAAAATATTATTTGATAAACTTTATAATCACGTTGAAGAATTTTATATTGATGAAATCTGCGTAAACATAGCCTATGCCGAATGTGACAAATTTATTGGTGGATTAAATATTATAACTCATAAGTTATTTGAAACATTGACTCCAGACGTATTATTTGTGGTCGTGAAGATGGGAAAAACAATCTATATAGTTGCGAGATCAAAAACAAATCAAATAGATTTAAACAAAATAATGTCATCCTTTGGAGGAGGAGGACATAAAAAAGCAGGGGCAGCAAAAGTTAAAGATCAAAGTCCAACAAAAGTAATCAACAAAATAAAATCTGAGTTAAAATCATCTTTTATTCCTGTACTAAAAGCAAAACATGTTATGTCTTCACCAGTTAGAACAATTTTGTCCAATGAAACTGTTCAGAGAGCTTACGAAATAATGTATCAAACTGGGCACTCAGGACTACCTGTAATAGAAAATAATAAACTGGTAGGTATGGTAACTAAAAAAGATGTTGAAAAAGCAATGAAGCATGGTTTGAAAAATGCACCTGTTAAATCCATAATGAGCACAAATCTAAAGGTAGCAGATGTTGAAACATCGTTAACTCAAATTAGACGAATGATGGCTGAAGAAGACATTGGCAGAATACCTATAATAAAAGATGGAATGCTTGTAGGAATAATCACAAGAACTGATCTCGTAAGAGCTTCTAATGGAGTATTCAATTTTTCATATAATCCTATTTTAAAAGAAAAATACGAATCTCAAAATGTTAAAAAGTATATGGAAGAATTCTTACCTCCTTCTGTTTTGAATTTACTTAGATTACTTGGAGATTATGGAAATGAACAAAATATAAATGTTTATGTCGTAGGGGGCTTTGTACGTGATTTACTCCTAGCAATTAGAGCAAAACAATTAAACTATGCGGAAATTAAAAAATCTCTTTTTCTTGAATTTGACATAGACATTGTTGTGGAAGGGGAGGCCTTAACTTTCGGTAGATATGCGGCAAAACAACTAAACGCAAAATATGTGGAACATGAAAAGTTCCATACTTGCTCTTTATTTTATCGAATTTCACATAAAACAATAAGAGTTGATATAGCTACAGCTAGAACAGAATACTATGAAGAAGCGGGCGAGCTGCCCAATGTAGAATTTTCAACAATAAAAAAAGATTTAGCTAGAAGAGATTTCACCATAAATGCAATGGCCATAAAGCTTAATCCTGACTCTTTTGCTATCTTATTAGATTTTTTTAATTGTAGAAAAGATCTAGAAGAAAATAAAATTAGAATATTACACCCACTTTCATTCATAGAAGATCCAACAAGGGTTCTTAGAGCCATACGATTCGAACAAAGGTTTGGTTTTGAAATAGAACCCTATACATTAAATAAACTAATAGAAGCCGTTGAGGGAAACTATTTAGAAAGAGTTACAGGAATGAGATTAAGAGAAGAATTTGAAAAAATTCTTAATGAACCTGATCCTTTAAAAGCTTTAGAAAGAATGGGAAATTTAAACATAATATCACATCTCTTTGAGAAAACATATTATACCCCAACACTACAAAAAGAATTAGAGAAATTGTTTCAAGTTCTTGATTTCTTTAACAAAAATTTGAAGAACTACACAAAAAACGTGAGAATTTTTCATGTTGTTTTATATGTTTTATTACAGTATACTCCAACTGATTCACTAAAAAAAATTGTGCAAAGATATGGGCTCCCTAAAAATTTTATAAATAAACTTCAGCAAATAAACTCGATCTTTGAGGAAATTAATGATATAATCAAAAATTCATTTGGGAAACAACTCAAAGAAATTTTTAAACCTTCTTTTTTTTACGATCGATGTTCAACTCTAGACAATGAACAATTAATCTTTTTTGCTACAAAATTACCAGATGATTTATTGCCGCTATTTTATAGCTATCTTAAAAAATTAGAAGAATTAAATCTTCAAATTTCAGGAAAAGATCTTTTAGAAAAAGGTTATAAAGGGAAAGAGATTAAATTGAAGTTAGAAGAAATAAAAAAGCTATTACTTGATGGCCAAATACAACCAGGAGAAGAAAAAAAATTAATATAAAGTAATATTATGAATCGTCTTAGCCACAGTTAGACCAACAATCACTTCACACTTATTTTCTAATAGACCAGCAATTTCTTCCATAGTTGCGCCCGTTGTGTACACATCATCAATGATAATAACATTTTCAGGCGGAGATTGAATTAATTTAATTTTATTTTGAACGTTATATCTTCTTTGTTCATAAGTTAATTGTGCTTGCTTTTTTAAAGCTTTAGAATTAAAAAGGTTTATTAAAGGAAATCCAAGCAAATTTGAAAAATGTTGAGCTATAAGTTTAGCGGGAATAAATCCTTTTTCAAACCTACTTAAATAGTTTGAAGGAGCATAAGACACATAATACTGAAAATCTGGAAAATTTAACTCCAGAAAGAAAGAAGCTAACATTTCGCCGAACATTTTTGCAATTTTAGGATGAGAATTATACTTAAATTCGGTTATTAGTTTTGATAAAGGCTCCTCATATTTCCCATAATGATATATCTTAAAAGCACCCTCTGTAAGAGAAGGCGCGTATAATTTTTCTCTGCATTTGTCACAAACAAATTCTCCAAAAAGCACTTTGCTTTTGCAAACAATACAAAAGGGTTCAAATATTGTACCTAATAAATTATTAAATATTCACAACCATCTCCGCATTTAATCTTAAAAGTGCATTAAGTGCCGCCAATTTTAAACTACCACTTTCATACGGATCTTTGAGAATTTGATGAGGAATTTCCCAATGCTCTCTAGCCTTAAAAAATTTTAATAAATTTATAGCATTTTTCCTTATGATTACTGGATAAACCTTATTTGATGCAATTAGAGCCACATCTCCAATAAAATTATCTAATTTAAGCCTTCGAATTATTTTTAATCCTTCTCTAATTCTTTTAGATGATAAAGAACTTATAAAGTCACCTACATAATCAACTAGAGTATAATCCTGAAAATATAATAAATAATCAGCAGCTCCTATAACCAAATCATCATCAACCTCGTTTAGTAATTTTCTACAAAAATCCACGTAGCTCATATCTTCTTTTTCTGTTGCTAAATTTAAACCATACTTTACTATTCGGGCATCATCGCTTTTTATGAATGTTTCAACTAACCAGGAAGGAATTAAATCTATGCCACATACCTTTTTGGAAGTTTTTGCAGCATTTTGTAAAATTACTAGATTCGATTCCTCATGGATGATTTTTTCCATAAATTTATTTATGATTTCACAAGGAATCCCAGAAAAGAATTTAATTATTAGCGTTTTCGTATCAACATCACATTCAAAATATACTTCTCTCAAAGTGTTAAAAAACGTTATAGAATCCGAAGCTTGATAAAATCTCTTTAAAGCCATATTTTTTACACTTTTTTCTACATGTGGAGAAATCAAAGTATCCGAAATATTATCTAATGCATAAATTAATTGTTTAATCCTGATATAGGGATCGTCTTTTAATAATTCTATTAATTTATATGAATCTTCCGGATAAAATTCTAGAAAAATTATCAATAGTTGATATCTAACGTTTGGATCTGGATCTTTAGCAAATTCCAAGATATAATTTAAAGGTTCTATTCCCATTGTAATATAACTAACAATAGCTTCTTTTCGAATATTTGGAGATATATCCATTAAAGATTCTTTAACTGTTTGCTCGTCTAAAAGGCCCATTTTTTCTAAGTACCTATAAGAAGCAAGTCTCACATCTTTATCAGGGTCTTTTAGATAATTTTTAACGCTTGGGGTTTGGATTTTTTGTTTAGTTAACTCCTGAATAGCTTTAGATTTAAAAGCGGGATACGGTGAATTTAGCATCTCAAAATATATTTGAACATTTTCGGATCTAATTCTTTCTTCCAAAAGTTTGTAAGTTTCAATTATTTCGTTGGCCATAAATATTGTTTCCTCCTACTTACACAAAAAAATTAAAAAATAATCATCTTAAATCTTCGATAAATAATTTCAAAGAACATTCTTCATTCAATGCTACTCTTATGAATTTACCATCATATGAAAAAGCGGTAATTTTTTGAGAAATTAAAGTGTCTCCTATAGTATTACTTGTAACCCTATGCCTCAACAGTTTATGAGTTAGCGCATCAAAGGAGAATCCTACTCTTCCTCCTTCTAAACAGTCTCCTAAAATCTTAAGAGAAGAAAAAGCATCAGAAGTATTTGAAGTATAAGTAACGTTTTGCATTTCATTTTTTGCCACAATCATTATTTCCATAATCGCGTTTGATAAAAGATTTAAATTAACCATTTCTTCTAAAGAATCTTTTAAAACATAAAAGGTGCCAACAAATGTTGAAAAAACAATCAACATCGTTATAGAAATAAGAAACAATTCAAATACACTTTCAATAAGTAAGAATCCTTCTTTTTTCTTCATGAGATTTATAATCAAAAAGGTTCGACTAGGTAAATTGATAAGTCGATTCTTCCGTTTACTAACCTTAATTCCATCTTTAAATCATCTATAAAGTTCATTGGTTTAGGAACTAAATAACCCAATTTCAAAACAAAATAATCTAAAAATTCTTTATTTTCTTTAAATGGATATCCTACACATAATTTAGCAAAAATTCCTTTAAAATCCATATTTAAACCCCCGTAAGCATATGCCCCTCTCTCTGCTTTATCGTTCATCAATAACAAACCGGCATCTAAATAAACTTTATTATTAATTTGCCAAATTTTAGCAGATACATCTGTTATGGTAATGAGATTCAATGAATCGTTGATAGAAGGGCTTAAATCAAAACTAAAATTAAAATCTTCGGATTCTAAACCTATTCTTAATGCAAAATTAAACTCTTTGTTTTCATTTAATACAGAAAAACCTATATCGTAACTTATTTGAGAGAAGGTTAATAAACAGATAGATACCAAAATTATTAAAACAATAATTTTTTTCACAAAACTTTTTCCTCCTCAAAAATTAAGTTTTGAAACAACTAAAAAATAATTAATCTTCTACCTGAAGGATTAAATTGACTGAACGAGCTTCAATTTCGTTGGTTTTTGTATTAAAAAAAGCTGCTTGGGAATCCATATCAATTTTTTTCTTTTCATTTACTATTTTGACATTTTCAAAAAGTGATAATAGATATGCACTTTCATCGTATTTGAAATTTTTTGATTTTATCAAATAATCATCTTTAGTAATCAAGACATTGTCGGGGGAAGAACCTTCATATAATTTTTTACTGTTATCTATTGATAGCTCTTCACAAATTATTTTAATCAGCGACTCTTCAAGAAAAATGTTACTTTCAACATTTCCACTTAAAGTACCTTTTTCAGTTTGAAGATCAAAGTCTAGATGATTTGAATTGGCCTCAAAAGTCTTGCTCTTAATGTGAACTTTATTAGTCTTAACTTCTCTCCATTCATCGTTGACTAAAGTAATGGTTGCATAGTCAGTCGTTATGATCAGATCTTCTTTTTGAATAAGAACATTTCCCGTTAATATATACTGTTTTTCTTCTCCTTTTACATTATCGGCCTTGACATTTATGGTTGCCGAAAAAGAAAAGGTAGTTACAAAAACGAAAAGGAAGACTAATACATAATCTAAAGTTTTTTTCATACACTCATCCACCACTCTTTTACTTGATTTTGTCCATCGAAAAAAACAGCCATGTCAAAATACGAAGTAGGTGCTTTCTTGGGTTCTATTTTTGTGAAATTTTCAGTCAATATTTGATAGTTCTTCAAACTCCTAGAATAAGACACTTTTAAAAGTATTTCTACAGTATTTTTGGGAAACGGGTATTCTAAAGCTGCGTCAAAGGAAATAATTATAGAATTGTCTGGAAAATTTTGTGGAATAAGAGACAGAAAAGAAGAGGGTATAAAACACCCATTACTATACTCATAATAAGGATAATAAGGAGGAAAAGCTAATTCCATCATTAACATATCAACTATAGAAGTCTTTTTATCCAAGTTAATTATTTTTTTGCTCTTTAATTCAAAAACTTCAAAGTTTATCTCTTCAGTTAAGGATTCTAACGTATCTTTACCAAAATAACTTTTTAAAAATGCCTTTAAAGCTTCAGGATCATATAACGACATCTTACCTCTGCCCAATCTTATCAAAGCTGTAGTTTGAGCATAAAGATTATTATATAACTCAAATGAATTAATAATGTCTTTAATTGGATTATTTTTTTTGTTGATGAAATCTTTGAGACGTCCAAAAAAATTGACTCCATACATTGAGTAAAATAGCCCCCTCAAACTTCCAACACTTGATGTGTATAACGTTAAGTTTTCTTCTTGTTTTGCTAAAAATTCTAACGCCCCAGATTCCCAATAGAATCCCTCAAAAAAACCACCCATTACTAGATTCAAAGTTTTATCCCTTCCCTTTCAAATTGTTCAATTATAAAACGTTTAGACTGTTCATACATTTCATTAAAAGATGAAAAATCCATCCAAGAATACGTTAAGGGATATTTATACACTTCATCAGCATTTTTTAGCTCATAATTTATCATCAATTCATTTTTATTTTCATCAATTGAAATTAAAAATTCTAAACCATTATTGAATTCGACACTATTTTCACTTTGGTAGGAAAGATCACTAGCTATTACATAATCCGCTCCCAGTTTTATCGCAAAATTTACTGGAACGGGGTTTAACACTCCCCCATCCAAATGCTGCATACCTCCAAGCCTTAAAGGGGGGAAAACTCCTGGAACATTAGAAGAAGCCATTACCGCATCAATTATATATCCTTCAGTAATTTCAATTTCTTCTCCGCTTTCTAAATCATAAGAAACTATTCCTAGCTCAATTTTACAATCAGAAAATTTTTTTCTTCCATAAAGTTCCTTGTAAATTTCATAAACAAAATCATTTAGTAGAAAGCTTTTTCCGGCAATCATTTTGGGGAAATTGGCAATTTTTTTATTTAGCATCTTAAAATTAGAATTAATTTTATCAATATGTTTATTTATAGTCTTATCAAAAACTTTTGCCAAATTAACCTTTGGATAAAGTGCATAAAAAGCTCCTACTATCGCCCCTGCACTTGAACCAGTAACAACTTCTACTTTGATATTTCGTTGTTTTAAAATTTCTATAAGCGCTACATGTGCTGCTCCTCTAGCTCCTCCACTTCCTAGTGCAAGCCCATATATTTTTATTCCCTTTTCTCTCACTTTCTATACCTCAACTTTCTTTAACTAGAAATTGGGTTGTTCTTAACTCGTTAATAAGAAAAATCAATTTCCTGAAGATAAAACAAACCAGGTTATTAAAGATCCAATAGCTACACCTAACAAACTAGTAATGAAAATAGAAGTAAAATTCTTTTTTTCTTTTTGTTCTACCTTCTTTTCTAATTCTTCAACCCTTTTAGCCGTTTCCCGCGTATCAAAAGACACTTGTGACATATTTTCATCATAAAAAATCATTGTCTTTTCAATTTGTAAAGTCCTTGATTCTAAATTATTTATTTTTTTCTCGAGGTCTTCTATATTTTTCCCCAGTATAATTATTTCAGAAAACATTTCATTATAAAGTTCTGCTTTTAAATCATCCTTCAGCAATTTGGGATCAAAATAATACTCCGCTTCGATTTTTAAACTATAATATTTGTCTAGTAATTCATTGTAAGCGTTTTTCAACTCTTTTATCTCCGAAGAACTTACTTGAAAATCTCCAAGGGCCTTCTCGATAGTTGATAGTCTATTTTCAAGTTCCACTATTTCATTACTCATATTATAATTATTTCTGTTAAGTACTTCCAAATTTGATTCAATGCTATATAATTTTTGAGAAATTGTGGCCATATTTTTTAAAGTATCCAATGAATCTTGACTTATATCTGTCAGAGTTGCTATTGCTTTAATTTGTGAATCTAAAACTTCTAATTTTTGTTTAATATCTTCTACCTCAGATGAATTCATTTCTAAAATCCTGTTTAATTCTAAATAATTTTTTTGTAAATCTTCAAAGGTAACTGCATAATAAGTTAACCTGCTAACTTGATCATAATAGACTCCAAATGTTCTTTCTAAACTCGCTACTCTTTCTTGAAGATTTTTAATATCGCTTGCACAATCCACAAAATCTAGCGTTTGTGTTGAATATTGAGATAGGTTAGATATTTCATAAATTACGTTATCAAGCTTTTTATTTTGATTAATTATTTGTTCTACTAAATTCTCATACTTTTTTTGCATCTCCGCTATTTTATTATCGTACAATGCTTGCCTAGCTTCAAAAGTTTCTATATGAGACTTATTCATATAAACTTGATCAGAGAGAAGCGAGAGCTCAGAAGAAATATCGTCGGTACGAATTTTTAAAGATTCAATATCCGTTCGCAGATTTAACAACTCATATTCATCTACTTTTTTTAGAGATATAGATTCAGTAGAAAGATTCATCAAAATATAGTTAATCTTTGCCTCATTCTCTTTAACCTTATTGCTTAGTTCATATAAATTGTTATCGTAGGGAGTCATGCCTACTTCTAATTCCGATATTCTTGCTTCTAATGAAGTTAAAGTACTTTCTAATGAGCTCTCTAACAAAGCTGTTTCATATTTAGCGATACTCCTTATACTCGTTTTTAAAGCATCGATTTCTTTATCAATTGTCATATCAATATAATTTTTAAGCTCCTGCTGAGTATCTTTAGGAATTGTAAATATCAAACTACTTAAACTTTCAAGCGATTTATCATATTTTTCATTAAGTTGTTTAATCTCAATTTCAAATTTATTTAATCGATCTTCGAAAAAAGAAAGAGATTCTAAAGCTTCATTGGCGATATTTTTAATTTCTTCTTCTGCAACTTTTTGTGCCACCTCTTTAGAAGATTGTGTAATATTTTCGAAAATAATATTTTCTTCGCCGAGAGGATGACCAGGTTGAATAACTTTTAATATATCTGAAACGCTCTGTTCTAACTGAACAACACTTGAATTTACGTAAGATAATCGATCTTCATATGCAAAAAGAGTATTTTCTATGTTATTCAATCTAACATTTAAATTTTGATTTTCTATTGTCAAAAGTCTTTTACTCAATTCATTTAGTGGCGCATAATAATTTCTTTCAAAATAGTCAAGCATATTTGAACCAAATTCGGCTAAATCATATCTTAAAACTTCTTGAGAACCTCGAAATCTTCCTTGATTATCTAAAGACATTATTCCAGTTTCTACCATCTTTATAACTTGTGAATAAAGAGGAGAAGAAGAAGGAAGATCTACAATATTTATCTGAGAGAAAAGGCTCATAGAAAGAAGCGAAAAAAGTATAAAAAGATATATTTTTCTTTGCATATATTATACCCCCATTAAAAGCTTGTCTAAATCGACATGTTGAGGTTCGTAAATAAAAAGGACTATCGAAGTCATTCCGTCGGAAAAAACATTAGGACCAGATTTTAAATAAAGTAGTTGAGAATTTGCAAAATATTCTTGAGAATTGATGATAAATTTTCCTCCACTACAAACTATATTTACAGGAATTTTTATATCAAAATCAAAATTGGCAAATATCTTTTCCCCTTCGCTTATAACAACCTTCTGAGATTTTACTTCATTTAGGTATCTTACTTCAACCTCATGAACTCCAGGTTTCAGAGGATAGGCAAATAATTTGTCATTTGGAACAAACTTATTATCTATGTAAACTAACGGATTTTTTACATTTGTAGTTACAAAAAGAACTCCAAAATCCTTATCAACAAAGATATCCTGACTATTTGAAGGTTCGACGAACACCGATAATGTTTTACTTATCGTCCTTACATTCACAAATTGTCCACCATCTATGGTATGAAATACAAAAAAAGCTGGAATATTTTGTGTTTTACCTAAAAAACTTGCTACCTTTTCATTAATACTGTAAACATTTACCGAACTTATTCTTTGCAAATCTAAATATCTTTCAGATTCTAAAAAATTCCTATCCATCAAAAACTCTATTTTACCGTTTTTAGAAGAAAGCTTCACAAAATGTTTACTATCATCCATTAAAAAAATGTGATTTATATTTTTTCCTAAGTACCTTCCATCAATATTAAATTCAAAATCATGTGAATTCAATAAACTAATCAACTTTTTTGTTTCTTTTAATTCTATGAAATACTTATTGACACCTTGTTCTGAAAGTTCTATTTTCATTTCTTTTGATTCATAACCTAACTTTGAAACCGTCAACGTATAATATCCTGGTTCAAAAATGCCGTAAAAAGGCGTAGTTCCTGCATATTTGTCGTTTAAAAAAACACCAGCATCTTTTGGATAACTATCAACGAAAATATCTACACCTTTTTTAAGTTCTACAATAATTTTATCATTTACCGGTATATTTTCCAAAGACTTTTCAACATAACCTTCTTTTTTCAAAATTATCTTGTTTAAGCTATCCTTTTTTATCTTTAAAGGAGTAACTCCTACTTTTACATTTTCTATAA
The DNA here is from genome assembly GCA_029780115.1 of Thermotogota bacterium. Taxonomy (GTDB): domain Bacteria; phylum Thermotogota; class Thermotogae; order Petrotogales; family Petrotogaceae; genus Defluviitoga. The sequence goes on along the minus strand of JAKOZG010000004.1, from coordinate 478,938 downwards.
AAACCTCTGCGCCTTCTGGAAACGAATTTAAAATCACTTCATCCAATCCGACTAAGTCAACATTTAGTTCTTCCTTGCTGAAAGGTTTCATATCTAACATAACAACCTTTTCATGATAGCCTTCACTTCTTAATAGAATTTGTTTTACGGTATAAGGTAATTCGATCTCTTTGCACTTTTCAATTTTTAAAATTTCTATCTTGCCGTTATACTCGAACTCTAAAAAAAGGTCATTTAAATCTGACTTTACAACTAACTTAGATAAAGGTACCTGCTCAGCAACGACAGACGCTTCAATTCCAATAAACGATATATCACTGGAAAAATCGGTATAACCACTTTTCAGAATCTTTAAAGTCCCTTGCGAACTTTCATAAACCTCAAACCTTGTTGGTACATCTTTTACAACTCCAAGAAGCTTACCATTAAAATAAACAGCGCTCCCTGGTAAAGCTTCCACATTTATTATATATGAGAATCCACTACTCCAGAAAAAAAACATTAAAAAAACAAGCAGCGGCATTATAAATAATAGATGAATACCATCACTTTTTACAGTCATTTAAAAGCCTCCTAATCTAACTTACTCTCATTCATTATTTTATTTATCTCATTTAATATTTCTATAGTCTTATCTTTATTTCCCAATTTATTGTAAACATTTTCCATTAACTTAACTCTATTTTCAATAACTTCATCTATCAAATCTTTCCCTTTTTGAGTAATATCAACCATATAAACTCTTCTATCTTCAGGAGACTTTTCTTTCTGCAAATATCCCATCATTTCCAGTCTGCTTACAAGCCCTGTCGTTGTACTTTTAGTTATACCCAGTCTTTTGCTTATATCACTAAGTTTTTTTGGACCTCTGAAATAAACAATCTGTAAAACATCGAACTGGGCAGGGGAGATATCAAAATCTTTTAAAACTTTTCTACCTTCGCTTTTGATTTTAGAACATATTTCTCTAATTAATTTTTCCATTTGAGCAGCTTGACATGAAAGATTATTCTTCATCTAAACTTCCTCCTTTATAAAAATTTTGGATAAAAACTTCATAAATTCTAAAGCTGCATTTTATGATATATATTATGTATTATGTACAATTTATTGAATAATAATGCCTATTGTCCTTGAAAAACAAAACAACGCGATTTACAAGTTGTGAACTCTTTTTGAAAAACCACTTGAAACTTAAATGGCACTAAAAAATTAATTACATTTTTCTAATTTAATAGTATATCATATATTAAATATTATTAAATTAAAATCTTTTCAACATTTGTTTTATAAAGATTTGGTACAATTATTGTTAGCTTAACTAAATATAATAAGAAATTCATATTGTTCCAATAACAGATGGAGGAAATTATGGAAAGAGATTTAACTCAAGGTCCCCTTTTAAAGCAAATTTTATCTATGTCCATTCCAACAATGTTAGGATACGCTGCTCAAATGGTTTATGATTTGGTAGATATTTACTGGATAGGAATGATTTCAAGTGAAGCTGTAGCTGGAGTCACTCTTTTTTCAACCATATTTTGGATCGTAAGTGCTTTAAATGAAATAATCGGTTCTAGTTCAGTATCATTAATCTCTCAAGCTTATGGTCAAAAAGATTATGAACAAACTAAAATTGCAATAGAACAGACAATTAGTTTCAAATTTCTAATGGCTACAATTGCCGCTATTTTAATTGCGATCTTTTTAAAACCTTTAATGTTATTGTTTTCCGATGAAAATGTTGTAAAACACGGTTTAGACTATGGTTATATTAGATTATTTTTCTTACCAATTATGTTTTCGTCATATTCAGTTAACACCGCCTTCAGATGTCTGGGTGAATCAAAAATACCTATGAATATTATGATTCTAGTGAGCTTCCTAAATGTCTTTTTGGATGCAGTTTTTATGTTCGAAACAATACCTTATACTAATTTAAAAGGACTAAATTTAGGTGTATTTGGTGCAGGACTTGCAACTGTTGTTTCCCAGACTATATCTTTTTTGATCGGATTTATAATTCTTTTTACAAGAACACACGAAGTAAAACCATCTATAAAAGGTTTGTTTAAACTTAATCCTAAAATTGATAAAAAATTATTAACAATTGGCTTACCTAACGGAATAGAAATCTTCTTTAGAAACCTATCAAATATGGTTGTATTGGGATTTGTTTCAATGTTTGGTACAGCAGCAATTGCAGCTAATGGAATAGCTGGAAGACTATTCGGATTTGCTTTTGTTCCTTTATCAGGCCTCGTTTCAGGAGCGTCATCCGTTGTTGGACAATGTTTGGGTGCAGAAAATTTAAAAAGGGCTGAAAAAGCCTCTCGTTTAGCTGCTATAGTTGCTACCCTCATTATGATTATAGCTATTTTTCTAGCCTTTATTTTCGGAGAACAAGTCATGAAAGTTTTCACAAATGATCACGAAGTTATAAAGCTAGGAACAGATTTTTTAAAATTTGGATCTCTAGGGCTAGTGGCATTAGGATTTGGTATGGGGCTCGCAAGCGTCTTTTCTGCTTCAGGTTACAATTTTCCTTTTTTGGTATCAAGTTTAGTTTCAAGATGGGGTGTCCAATTTGTAATATTAGTTATTGCAATTCAATTCCTTAATTTATCTATAAGATGGGTTTGGCTTTCATATATGTTTGGAGATATTGCCGAATCAGTTGTATTTCTTTTCTTTTATCTACGTGGTGATTGGAAAAAAAAGAGAGCTTGGTAATTTTATTTCAGCTATAATTTACAAAAGGCCCCGGAATCCAGGGCCTTTCACTTTGGTTAATCAACAGTTATGAATAGATCATCCATTATTTTTGGATCATTCGGTTTTCCTCCACCAAAAGCCCACTGTCCACCTTCTGGTGTCAAAGGCCTTAAAACACCTTCAATCCCATCATAATCATAAGTAGTTATGAAAACATTCCAACCGGATAAATCATTAGTATCAAGAACAGATAATGGTATTAAGAAAGTAATTGTATTCTCTTGCTTGTTTACTTGAACTCCTGGAGAAGGAGTTATAGGATCTCCAAAACTTTCTGCCGATGAATTATTAGAACTGTATAAATAAATACCCCAGCCCGTTGCCCACATTCCATAATCCCAATCATATCCCTCAGGCATAGTCGCGTTTTGAAAAGGTAACTCGATAGCTCCTACTTTGTTTGGATTGTCAAAGAAAATCTGGAAAGTCACGTGATCAAAGCCGTTTGCAGGGGTCCATATATCTGTAATTGTATCCATTGTAATTATCATTCTTAACATAGTTCCAATTTGTACCAATTCAACTTTTCTAATGTCCATTTGACTATTAAAAGTAGAATCCTGGGGATAAAAATAGGTGCCATAAGGTCCTTTATCATCCCCTTTTGGATCTTCAACAACTTTCAAAGAAATCAGAGGAATATCAAAGTTTACTGTATATTCATTAGAATATTCGACAATCATTGGGGTTTTTCCATAAGCCTTCGCAAAAATCCTATGAGGACCTGGGGTAAAATCAGAAATATTTATGGTGACTTCCCATGGTTCATCGATTCCTTGGGTCAAATCAACTTTTGCGTACTCTTTTTCTTCACCATCTACTATAATTCTGACTGATTTAGCTTTAGATGCTGTCCCGGTTAACACAAAATTATCCGTAAATGTTTGATTATCTACCAAATTATTTATTTCCACAGAAATTCCACTCTCTACGACCTCTTCTTTTTGATCTGTAACTTCAAATATTCCAAAAGATTTGGCGTTCAATAGAATATTATAAGGATGAGAATATATTATTTCTTTATTTACCATGTTATTTACTAGCAAAGGTTTTAAAACAGTACCATTTTCTAGGTCTAAGTTGATTCTTGTTGCATGTTTTTTATTTGAAGATGTATTCATCATAACAACATATATTTTAGAATCATCATATATCTTATAAACAAAAGGTCCTGGTCCCAAGTTATCCGAGAACAAAACCTCTACTTTACCTTGTTTAAAGGTCGGAGTATTTTTCCTCAAAGACGCTAATTCCCTTATAAACTGAAAAGTAGGGGTCGTTGTATCGTAGTGATCTTTATCATCTGAAGCAAAACCATCTGCAAACATGGTAGCTCTTGTTTCAACAAAATTCTGTTCAGTTCCATAATAAATTGTTGGAATTCCAGGAATGGTAAATATTAAAGCTAAAGCTTGCTTAAGACTATTAATATCTGAAGCTTTTAAAAATCTATCCATATCATGATTATCAACAAAAGTTACCATTCTTGCGGGATTGGTGTACATTATCTCTCTTTGTTCAAGGCGATATTGAAGATAAGAAGTTGGTTTACCTTCTTTAAATACCCTCTTTATATCTGTTTGAAGCGGGAAGTCGAGCATTGAGTTAAATCCTAAGTTAAAAAATACGTTGATTTCCTTTTCAGCGTTGTTCGAAAAAGGTGAAGGAGTAATCCACGCTTCTCCATAAACCAAAAAATCGTTTTTTCCTAATTTTAGAGCAGCATCAAAAATACCATTTTCTCCATATAAAAACTCTGGCCAAAACTCTGGTTCCACATAAATTGCAGTGTCTATTCTAAACCCGTCTACATCGGCTTCTTCTACCCAAAATATGTATGAATCTTTCAAAGCTTCAATAACCAAAGGATTTTCAGTATTCAAGTCATCAAGATCGGAAAATTCCGTATTATATCGATTTGGCTCTTTTATCTCCGAAGGCCAATGATAAACGTTTAGTTTCCTTTGTTCGGGGTCATTGTAATCATTCATATTAAAAGGATATTGAGTAGGTTTATTGGTTGGAACACTCATATTATTTAAGGAATAATTCCCGTTTCTGTAAATAATAAAATTACCCGTGTGATTTGTGACAACATCTTGTATAACGTAAATCCCTCTCTTGTGAGCTTCTTCAACGAATTTTTTGTATAATTCTACATTTCCAAAATGTTCATCAACTTTTTTAAAGTCTCTTGCCCAATAACCATGGTAACCTCCATAATCCACTGTTCCATCCCACCATTGATTCGCAACTGGTGGGGTTACCCAAATTGCTGTTACTCCTAACTCCTCAATATAATCCAACTGATCAATTAATCCTTGTATATCACCGCCGTTGTATTTCGAATTAACAAAACCACTATCAATTCCTGACTCAGTAAGTACATCGTTTGAAGTATCACCATTTGCAAATCTGTCTATCATTATAAAATAGATGATTTGGTCTTCCCATATGGGAGATGTAGTTGAGGAAAATCCAACTAAAGCAATAACGATGGACCATAACATAACAACCCAAAATCTTTTCATTTTTTCTCCTCCTAATCATATGTATTTTGAAACTTTAAAATTCGGGTACACCTATTGTGCACTGAATATACAATTTGTGCTTTAAATAAATTAAAATCATCTTTTTCAAAACTCTCAATAGATTCAAAATTCTTTCTGCAACTCTATTTAAATTAAAACTAACTATGCTATGTTCTCCTTATTTAATAATAGTGGTAACCTTTCCAATATTATAACATTTATCAATTATTTTTAAAACTTATTTGAAAAAACAAAAATAAAAGCAAAAAATAAAAGGCTTTTTGTTTTAAGCCTTTTATTTTTTCAGTATGCATTTTGTGAATTTCATGCCCTTTCTATATACTCTCCGGTTCTAGTATCAACTTTAATCTTTTCTCCACGCTCAATAAAAAAAGGGACTGTGGTTTTAAGACCCGTTTCGAGTATAGCTGGTTTGCCCCCACCAGAAACGGTATTCCCTTTAAAATTTGGTTCTGTTTCTACTACAGTTAATTCTACAACGACTGGCAGTTCTACAGAAATTGGAGTTCCTTCATGAAACACCAAATCAACTATGATGTTCTCGATAAGATAATATTTTACATCCTCAATTTCTTCTCTAGGTAGAGCAAACTGTTCATAATCATCTAAAGTCATAAAATAATAATGATCACCGTCATTGTATAGATACTGAGCCTTCCGAAAAGAAATATCGGCTTCTTCTACTTTTTCTCCACTTGGAAAAGTAACCTCTTTTATTAGACCTGTCTTCACATTCTTTAATCGAGTTCTTATAAGGCCGCTGCCTCTTCCCATGAAATGTTTATTAGCCTCTACTACCTTATAAATTTCACCTTGATAGAGTATGTAATTGCCTCTTCTTATATCTCCTACATCTAACATTTATGTTCCTCCTTTTATCCTTTTCAATATCATCTTTAGGAATTCTAAAAGCTTACTTTTATTGAAGTTTTAAATTTAAATTTATTTATAAAATACCTACACAATTCTAATCTTGATCAATAGTCCATTTTTTAACTTCTTCTTTATTTTGACTAGAGAAGAGGGAGAGACTCCTCCCTAAACCCACTTTAAATTCAAAACATTATTTTTCAAAAATTATTAATTTCTAAAACGCATATCTTTTTCAAAAAATAATTTCTAGATATTAATAAAAATTTCAATAAGATAATTTCGAGATAAAAATTTCTACTCTCCCTTTTTTAAAGATATTAATTTATATGTTTAATCAAATTTATCAACTTCTTATTAAAAATTGATAACGTTAGTCTACCTTTTGTTTAAGGTTATGTTCTATGTATATTATACCATCAATTTCAACAAATCAACATAATTAAGTTACATAAAATTTACTTGCATTTGCCCGATTTCTGTATTATAATCATGCTAGCAACACAAACCGAATGTCACAATGGGTGGCTCGGTAGAAATTTGGAGGATACAAAGTGAAAGGTAAAGTTAAGTGGTTTGATTCCAAAAAGGGTTATGGTTTTATCACAGGTGAAGATGGGAATGACGTATTTGTGCATTTCTCTGCTATTCAAATGGATGGCTACAAAAAGCTAGAAGAAGATCAAGACGTCGAATTTGAAGTTGTAAAAGGTGATAAAGGTCCACAAGCTTCTAGAGTAATACCCTTATAATATCAACCATAATCTGAAAAAACCTAAATAAAAGGCAAAAGGGAGCATAAAATTGCTCCCTTTTTTTATTCTTTCACTATACTAATACCCGAACTTGTGCCTATTCTATCAGCTCCAGCATTAATCATTTTTATGGCAGTCTCTAAATCTCTAATCCCTCCAGAAGCTTTAACTTTTATATTTGGACCGGCAACGAATTTCATTAAAGCGACATCCTCTTCTTTTGCCCCATCTGTTCCAAACCCAGTAGAGGTTTTTACAAAGTCCACACCTGCTAACCTAGAAATTACTACGCTAGCTATTTTTTCTTCTTTTGTGAGGTAACAGGTTTCAATTATTACCTTTAATAATTTTTTCGATTTATGCGTTAAGTCAGCAATAGATGAAATTTCTTTGTACACATAATCAAATTCACTTGCTTTTAATCTTCCGATGTTCAAAACCATGTCTAGTTCGTCAGCTCCATTCTCGAGAGCATTCTGAGCTTCAAACATTTTTGTTTCAATGGTATTAGCTCCAAGCGGAAAACCTATTACGGTGCCTATTTTAACCTTTGTTCCCTTTAGTTTATCTTTAGCAAGAGATACATAAGTTGGATTAACACAAACTGCGTAAAATTCATTTTCCACAGCTTCGGCACATATTTTTTCTATTTCTTTAGGTGTGGCATAAGCTTTCAATAACGTATGGTCTATGTACTTTGCAAGTTCTTTTGGAAGTAAAGATAAACTTCGAGGTTTAAAAACGAAAGATTCGTTAACTTTTTGTATCTCACTTTCTATCAAGTTTTTCAATTTTTGCACTTCCATATTTCTTACTCCTTTCCTAGATAATTATTAATTCTATAGAAAAAAACATGCATTGATATTTAAGTATTTTAAAAAATATTTTCTAACTTTTTGTACTAAATTTTATATTTATTTTAATGTCGACACCCTACCACCTTTTTGTTATAAGATATTCTTTAATCTCTTTTTTAGTTGCTACATCAAATGGAGTTCGCCCCTCTTCATTTTTAGCATCAACTTTCGCACCTCTTTCAACCAAATACTCAACCACATCAAGATGACCGCTCGCGGAAGCCTTGTGTAACGATGTCCATCCCTCTCCACCTTTTGCGTTTACTTGTGCACCTTCTTCAACGAGATACTTAACTATATCAAGATAGCCATTCTGAGAAGCTATATGTAATGATGTCCATCCATCTTTTTCTTTTGCGTTAACGTCAGCTCCTTTTTCAACGAGATACTTTACTACATTCAGACAACCATTTTGAGAAGCTATATGCAACGACGTCATTCCTTCTTTATCTTTAGCATTGACATCAGCTCCTTTTTCAACGAGATACTTTACTACAGCAAGGCGACAATTCCAAGAAGCTATGTACAAGGATGTCTCTCCTTCTTTATTTTTAGCGTTAACGTCTGTGCCTTTTTCAACTAGATATCTTACTACATCAAGATGTCCCTTCCAAGAAACCATGTGTAATGGTGTCCAATCATTTATGTTTTTTACGTTAACGTCTATTCCTTTTTCAATCAGATACTTAACTACATCAAGATTACCATATAAAGAAGCTATATGAAGCAAAGACACTCCATCTTTATCTTTTGCATTGACATCAGCTCCTTTTTCAATTAAATACTTAACTATATCGATATGATCTAAAGCAGAAGCTATATGTAATGGTGTCCATCCATCTTCATTTTTTGCGTTAAGGTCTGCACCTTTTTCAACGAGATACTTAACTACATCAAGATGATCTCTCCAAGAAGCTATATGTAATGCTGTCCATCCATCTTTATCCCTAGCATTGATGTCTGCGCCTTTTTCAACAAGACACTTTACTACATCAATATGACCCTTCTCGGAAACTAAATGTAATGACGTCCATCCATTAACAACACCCTCTTTAGAAACTTTAGCATTAATGTCGGCTCCTTTTTCAATTAAATACTTAACTATATCGATATGATATAAAGCAGAAGCTATATGTAACGGTGTCCATTCGTCTTTGTCTTTCGAGTTAACATCAACTCCTTTTTCAATCAGATATTTAACTACATCAAGATGACCATTCTGAGAGGCTATATGTAAAGACGTCCATCCATCTTTTTCTTTAGCGTTAACGTCGGCTCCTTTTTCAATCAGATACTTAACTACATCAAGATGACCATTCTGAGAGGCTATGTACAAAGCAGTCACTCCACTTTTAAATTTAGAATTAACCTCGGCTCCTTTTTCAATTAAATACTTAACTAAATCGAGATTACCCATTGCAGAAGCTAAATGCAGTGGTGTCACTCCCTCTTGAAATTTAGCATCAACGTCGGCTCCTTTTTCAATCAGATACTTAACTACATCAAGATGACCACTTGCAGTAGCTAGATGCAATGCTGTCGCCCCATCTTTATCTTTAGCGTTAACATCCACTCCTTTTTCAATTAGATACTCAACTAAATCGAGATTCCCATTCAAAGAAACATCATGCAATGAAAGTTTATCAAAATTGTTGTTCAAAATCGCATCAACCCCTTTATTTAAACTAGAAAATTTCCATACCTCGAAACAATTATTAGATTTTTACACTGAAATCGATACTGTATAGTATCTCATTTTTAATAATCAATTATTGTTTTATATATCTAAAAATAACTTCTTTTACTTAACAATTATATACTACTTTAGCTCGAAGAAGCAAAAGTAATATTGGAAATACGAATAATATATAATTCAATTTTATATTTAAAAAGCCTTTAATTATGATCCAATTAATAGTTCTCATATTCCAATGATTGAACCAATGGTTGTAAAATATATCTAAAGAAAAAATTATAAACTAATTCTAATATAAAATGCCTTGAAATTCTAGGACAAAATGTTATAATTTGGATAAGAGGTATACAAACAAATAAACGTAAGATTTTGAAAGGTGATGGAAATTATGGATTTAAAAGACAAGTTTAAAATATTGTCTTCTTCTGCAAAATTTGATGTTGCTAGTGAACCTTCAATAAGCACCACCTTAATGAATTTAGAGAAAAATAATACTCCAGGAGGTATTTACTATAGTAGAGCATCAAACGGAGGATGTGCACCGTTATTAAAAGTTTTATTTTCTAACTCATGTATTTATGATTGTGCATATTGCATAAATAGAAGAAGCAACAATATTCCAAGAGCAACTTTTAAAATGGAAGAGTTAATAAGTTTAACCTTGAATCTATACAAAAGAAAGTTAATTAGAGGTCTCTTTTTAAGTTCAGCTGTTTTTGGTTCACCAAATACGACTATGACAATGCTTTATTTAACTGCTAAGAAATTAAGAGAAGAACATAATTTTCCTGGGTACATTCACCTCAAGATCATTCCTGGAGCTGATTTAGAGATAATCAGGAAAGCCGGATTCTATGCTGATAGGATGAGCGTTAATTTAGAATTACCTTCTGAAAAAAGTCTAACTTATTTAGCTCCTGACAAAAATAAAAGTTCTATTTTAACTCCAATGAATTATGTGGGAAAAAAATATCAAGAATCGAAAGAACAAAAAAACAAATACAAAAATAGTCCTATTTTTATTCCTGGTGGTCAATCAACTCAGCTAGTTATAGGAGCTTCTCCTGAGAGCGATTTTCACATAATAAAACTTGTGGAAAAGCTATATTCAAATTTTCATTTGACTAGAGTTTACTACTCTGCTTTTCAGAGAGTAAACGAAGATCCTCGTTTGCCAAATATTACAAATCCCTCTTTACTAAGAGAACATCGACTTTATCAAGCCGATTGGCTGATAAGATGTTATGGATTTTCTTCAAGTGACATTTTGAATGAAGAGGAAAAATTTTTAGATGAAGAATTGGATCCAAAAACCAAATGGGCACTGAGAAATTATCATATGTTTCCAATTGAAATAAATACAGCCCCTTATGAACTTTTAATAAAAGTTCCTGGAATAGGGCTCAAATCGGCAAAGAAGATCGTAACTTCAAGAAAAAAATCTTCTCTGAACTTTGATAATCTTAAAAATATAGGTGTGGTTTTAAAAAGGGCTAAGTATTTTATAACTTGCAACGGTAAATACTATGGAAAAATATATAATAATCCAGAGATTGTAAAAAAATTAATTACTTCTAAAAAACAAACCAACTCTCTGCAGTTGTCACTTTTTGATAATTAAATTTTTTGTTAATAATTTAATATTTTAAATCTATAAACTCCCATAAAATTTTTATTCTCTGGAACAGCCATCCAAGTAGGATCTGCTTTGTACAAATTTTTTGTTTTCACGACTCGAAATTCACCTTTATTAAATACATCAATTGGACCCGTATGATAAATTGAATACTGTTCAAAACTTACAGGATCTTCAAAATACACCATTACGTGGTAAGGAAATTCTGGGTCTTCTGGGTGAAAAAATACTAAAATATCTCCGCTTTCGGCTACTTCAATATTTTTAGACAAGAAATCCATGTTCATTTCTACAAGAACTCTTGCAGAAGCATAATTAGAGAAACTGTCAGGAGTAATGCTCTTTCTATCAACTTTAAAAATATTTGTCCCGTAGAAAGGAATATCTGGATAGTTATATTTTTGAACATCTTCTTTAACGACTCCTCTAAAACCTGTGGCCTTTATCCAGATTTGATCATGTTTTTTTAAAGATTCTTTGTAGGCAAATCTGATTAGTCCTGCACAATCCTCATAATTTTCAGGCAATGTTATATATCCATTAATAATATTCAAAATTATACTGTTAAACCAATAGCTGAATGAATGACTATCCTTTGTATCTAATTCTAAAAAATCGGGATAGTTATTTCCGTTAACATCCTCAATTCTTATTAATTGATTCGATTTTTCTATGGGGTTACTTTTTCCCTCTTTTGGTAAAAATAATAGAATAATAATTATACTGATTAAACTCAAAAAAATACATGTGAAAATAAAAATTTTTCGCATAAGCAATCACCTTTTATATTATACATTAATTTTTATTTATATGCTGAGAGATAAACTATATTTGTTCTTTTCTCTGTTTATGTGATATAATTTTTATAAGAAAATTTAAAAATTAAATTGCCGGGGGAGCTTGAAGGCTGAGAGGATGTGCTAATTTAACACATCGACCCCAGAACCTGATCCAGGTAATACTGGCGTAGGAAGGCTTAGTTGAGTATTCTAACTTAATTTAACCTAAAATAAAGTGTTCCTGCTTTCTTCATTACCTGGAGAAAAGCAGGCTTTTTATTTTTAATTGTCAATTTCATTAATTAAAAGAGGTGGTTTTGATGAAAAAAGGCACTGTAATAGTTGTTTCCATTTTACTTCTTTCTATAGCTTTTTCCAATGAACTAGTAGTGTATGTATACGAAAGTTTAAGCTGGATTGAGCAAGGAACCGTCCAAAAATTTGAAGAACTGAACAATTGTAAAGTAAAAGTGGTGAAATTGGGGGATGCTGGGAATGTTCTTAGTAGATTGATTCTTGAAAAAAGGAATCCAAGAGCCGATGTGGTTATAGGTTTAGATCAAGCTTTAACCTTAAGGGCTAAAGAAGAAAACCTCTTGATACCCTATAAACCTAGAAATATAGAAAAAATTAAAGATCCGAAACTCATTATGGATCAAGATTTTTATGTAGTCCCTTATGATTATGGAGCTATTGCTATAATCTATGATCCGGAAAAAATTAAAGATGAATTAGTCTCTTTCGAAGACTTAACAAATTATAAAAAAGCATTATTGATAGAAGATCCTAGAACATCAAGCCCGGGGCAAGCTTTTTTATTGTGGACAATAGCAGTCTACGAAAATAATTGGAAAGATTTTTGGAAAAGATTAGCGCCTGCTATCCTATCAATTACTCCAAGCTGGGATGACGCATTTTCTCTATTTGAGTTAGGCCATGCACCAATGATGGTTAGCTATGCTACAGACAACGCTTATACTCAATATTATTACGGAACAAGCAAAAACAAAGTTTTCATTCCATCTGAAGGAGCTTATGTACAAATCGAAGGAGCAGGAATAGTAAACGGAACGAAACATTTAGAGCTATCGCAAAAATTCTTAGAGTTCCTACTCACAGAAGATTTTCAAAAAGAAGTCCCTTTAAATCAATGGATGTTTCCTGTAACTGATATTGAGTTACCAGAAGTTTACCAATACGCAGTAATACCAGAGAAAATTCTCACTATTCCCGCAGAAGAAATTTCAAAAAATTTAGATACTTGGCTCAAAGAATGGGAGAAATTAATTTTTTAGCGATGAAAAAGCCTCGAAGAAATAGTTTATTTGCGATAATTTTTCTACTATTGCTACTTTTTCCTTTTTTGATTTTATTTAAAGATTTTTTTCATCCTAAAGATTTAATAAATATAATGAATCCGCAAACATTGCGGATTCTTGGTTTTACTTTTTATCAATCTCTTTTATCAACAGCTATTTCTTTTTTAATAACTCTCTTACCTAGCTATTTTGCAGCTCAAAATAAAGGAATCACAGCTAAATTCCTTGAAAATTCAATTTTTATTCCTTTCTTTTTTCCACCTGTCTCTGCAGTTATAGCTTTTTCTTTATTGTACTCTCAAATAGGATTGTTGGCTAAAATTGGGATAAATATTAATATAATGTTCACATTTACAGCCATCATAGTTGCTCACGTTTTTTATAACTCACCAATTTTTATTAAGTACATTTCAGAAGGATTAAGAAGAATTCCAGAGAGCTTAAAAGAGTCGGCTTATGTAGAGGGAGCGGGAAAAGTTAAGACATTTTTTTATATAGAACTCCCGTTGATTCTACCTTCTATATCAAGGGCCTTTTTTCTGGTGTTTGCTTACAATTTCACAAGTTTTGCAATAGTTCTAAATTTGGGTGGCATTAAATATTCAACTTTGGAAGTTGCAATTGCAACTACATTGAGAGGAACTTTAGATTTTTCTAAAGCACTATCTTATGCCCTTATTCAATTCGTTATTCTTACATTAATAAACATTTTTATGTCAAAGTTTGAACCTCATATTTTTGAATACTATGAATCTGAATATAGCATCCATAAAAAAACTGGAAAAATAAGCTTTATATTTTCTATTATTTATCTTATTTTTGAGTATTCTTTGGTTTTAATAGGTATTGCTTCATCTTTTTTTAATTTTATAACTATGAAATTTGACTTAAAAGGTTTTATTAATCTTTTTTCAAAAGATTTAAACATTCGGTTTCCTGTAATTCAGTCTATTTTTAACTCTTTTCTCGTTTCAGCTATTACAGGGATGCTTGCAATAATAGCTGCTTATCTTTTATTAAAAAAATGCAATAAAATAGTTAATATAGTTATTATGTCGACATTTGGAATTTCTTCCGCGTTTTTGGGTATGGCTTTGTTGTATCTAAACATTTTATACAATATTCCTTTTTTTATTTTAATAATTTTTGGCTATTTTTTAATAAGTGTACCTCTTGCATATTCCTTCTTATTCCAGCCAATCTTAAGTTTCGATGAGAAAATAATAGAAGCAGCTAAAGTAGACGGAGCTAATAAACTTAAAATTTTTACAAAAATCGAATTGCCTTTATTATTTTCAGCGTTTCTAAGTTCATTTTTACAAATTTTTGCAATAATATACGGAGAATTCACTATTAGTTATACGATGCAGATAAGAGATTATTTTCCTCTAGCAAGTATAGTAAATTATTCTCTTTCTTCCTCTAGATTCTACCAGGAAGCGACAGCTTTCAGTGGACTAAATGTAATTATTATATTCATTACTTTTTACTTAAGCACCTTATTAAGCAATAAAAATATATATGATTAATCTATTACTGATCGCTAACTACTCAATTATTGCGATAGAAAATTCACTAATCAAGTAAGCTTTCATCATATAATATTTATCAGCTTCTTCCTTTGTTAGGATACTTTCAAAATATTCTTCCAAAGAAATCCCAAAAGTATTTTTTAGCTTAACCACCATGTTAAACTCTCGAATTTCCTCAATTTCAAAATGTTTTTCAAGCCCAGTATATTTTAAATATGCTTCTATAACTGTTTTAATATAAGAATACAGCCCATCCTTGAGAGGTAAGAACTTAAAAAAATTATTTCTCAACAAATTCGCTAATTTCATTGCTCCAACTTTTTTTATCGATAATAGCTCATAAATATTGTTGTATTTTAAATTGACATACATACCCAAAAATCTACCTTTCAAACTGCCTTTTATTTCGCTCCCACTATCTTTCAAAAGATCACTACTAATGGTTAAAGCAAATGGAAACATTGTTATTGTTTCTAAAAAATTTTCTAAATTAACCTCTAAATCTTCTATGCTATAATCAAGCTGTGCATCAACTTCTGGTTTAACTGTTATTTCTGCTTCTTTAAACTTAAAAGAAGCTAACCTCAAAACATTAACTATCTCTTCTGCTTCAGAAGAGTCAGCTTCTTTCAAAAAATCTAAATTAAAGTTTTGCAGTTCGGGATACTGCTCATACATCTTGTTTAAAAAGTCTTTAAATTCTTTGTCTCCAAAATCTTCCATATAAATTCCTCCATTAATATTTCATAGAAGAAATATTATAAAATCTGCGTGACTAACCGCCTTCAAATATATTATAGCACATTGATAATTTTTAATTCTAATACTATAAATTTTTGTAAATATTAATAATTCATCAGTATAATATATTTTAATAATATATTTTAGCGAGTTTATGGGATTATTATTAGCAAAAAGAGTGTTTATCGTAAAGTTTTGTAGTATAATAAAAAGGACTTAGATTTTAGAAAAATTGACCTTTGCAAAACGTATTTTGTGAAAACATTACCAAAATAAGGAGGAGAAAAATATGATAATAGTTAGGCCTTTCTTACTTTTACTGGGATTCATTTTTCAATACATACCCTTTTTACAATTTTTAGGTGTGATTATTCTCTTCTTTACTTACTATGCATTAATAAGAAACCGGAACACCCATATCAAGATAATGAAACAGGTATATGAAGCTAACAATTGGCAATTTCCTGACATAAAGGAAGAAGTCGCCAATTTTTGGTTTATAATGTACATCATATCAATTGTTGTAATATCGCTTTTTTATTCTTTATTAGCAAGAGAGCTAATAAATATACCTTTTGAGGAATGGCAGACTATCTCTATTCCTAACTGGTATTTCTATGTTTTCTTTGGTTTTTTTGTTTTAAGCTGGGTATCCTACGCTACTATGATTAACAGGATAGTTAAAGATCAATGGCAACTTCAAGAATCAGAAATTTCTCATAATCTAGTAAAAAACCGTTTTATAAAATTAAGAAACGGGAATACAGCTATGCTCCTTAGAATTATTACTTTGGATATATATGAATGGTTGCTGCTCTTTTTCTTGATAAGAGAAACTACTATGCATTACATTGAAGATGGTACTGCCAGTGGTAAATATCCAATCCCCGTTCCATCGGGAAATTTTGGTAAAATAGAAACCGAGCCAATTCAAAGTGATAAGCTTAAAGAAAAAGAATTAGACCAACCCAAAATGAAACCTTTTAAAGAAAAAAAAGAAGAGAACCTAAATGAAATATATAATGATTTAATAAAAAAAATACAAGGAATGGATGATAAAGAAAAATATAGTACGATTTTTGCAGAAGTAACTATTATTAAAAATAAAGAAATCGCAAAACAAATACTTAATAAATTACTTACTGAAGAATATATTACTCAAGAAGAATATAACAAATTAATTGAATTTATATAAAATAACTTTTTTGCAAATATAAAAAATCGAATTTTTAATTTATAGCATTAAAGAGATGCTCAAATGAAAAGAAGCATATATAAGATTTGAATATTATTTTTTCAGAAATTATCTCATTAAAGCTATTTTTCTAAACTAAATTTTGAAAGAAAGGGATGAGAATTGAGTTTTTTTGAAAAAATACCCGAAAGTACAAATGTTTCACCTATCTCTAAAGAACTTTATCTAAAAGGTGAGCTAAAAGAGTCTGTTTTATTATTGCATGGATATACTGGCTCTCCACACGACATGTACTATTTAGGAAACGAGCTAAATAAAGCTGGATTCACAATATACATACCTCGCCTTCCTGGACATGGAACCAATACACAGGATTTTTTGAACTCTAATTGGCGAGATTGGCTAAGAAAATCATTGGACGCTTACTTGAATTTAAAATCCTACTATGAAAAAGTATATGTGTTAGGATTATCAATGGGGGGAGTTTTGACTGCGCTAATTGCTGAAAAATTTCAGCCCGAAAAGATTGTTTTAGCTGCGCCTGCATTTATTGCTACTGACTGGAGAATTAAGTTGACACCTTTCTTTAAATATTTCATTAAGAAGGTACCCAAAAATAATCCTGCTGTTTTTGAAGATGAAAGATTAAACTATCTTGCTCAACAGTATTGGAATTATGATTGGCCCTCGAAAGCAGCAGATCTTTACAAACTTCAAAAATTATCTCTAAAAAATCTCTCAAAGATCACTTCTGATACCTTCGTAATACTTTCCAAAAAGGATGACGCAGTGCCTTTTAATGTCAAAGATCTAATTGAAAATAACATTAAATCGAAGAAAACTTTCTTGATTCTCGAAAAAAGCGGACATGTCGTTGTTAATGATATAGAAAGAGAAAAAGTTGCACAAGAAACTGTGAAATGGTTAAGAAGCTAGTAATAATTACTGCAGGTGCAGCTCAAAAGCCTGGTGAAACAAGACTAGACCTGGTTTTGAAGAACGCTAAAATAATTAAAGAAATATCTGAAAATATCAAAAAATATTCTCCAAATAGTATTATTATAAATATTACCAATCCAGTTGACGTTATGAGTTATGTTGTTTGGAAAACAACAGGTTTTGAATCTAACAGAGTAATTGGAACCGGTACTATATTAGATACCGCTAGACTAAGAGCAATAATCGGTTACAATTGTGGTATTTCACCTATGAGCATTCATGCCTATATAATAGGTGAACATGGAGATTCTGAATTAGCAGTATGGAGTTCGGCTATGATTGGTGGAGTCCCTATTACAAAGTTTTGTGAAAATTGTCCTTTTGAGCAGCGATGTAACTTGCAATTAGAAGAAATATTTGTAGAGGTCAAAAATTCAGCGTATAAGATAATAGAAAAAAAAGGAGCTACTAACTATGGCATCGCATCTGCCACTACGGCTCTTGTAGAAACTATAATAAAAAATGAAGGAAGGGTATATACTCCATCGGTATTAGTAGACGATGTTTATATTGGATACCCCGCTATAATAAATAAAGATGGAATAGAACGAATCGTTAATATTTCATTGAATAAAGAAGAAAATAACAAATTTGAGGAATCGAAGAATATTATTAAAGAATACATAGATAAAATTTATCTATAATTAATTAAAATTAATCAAAACTTTTTATTGAAATTATTTATACCGATAGCGCTTTCAAACGCTGCTCATTATTCCATCAGAGCATGGCAGTTAAATCATTGTTAAATTAATATGGAGTTTGAAGAAAGCACTTATTTTTTTGTTTTATTAAGGTGTATAATTGACCAAAAGTTATTAAAGTGAAACAAATAATTTTTGAGGTGAGTGATGTTTATGAAAAAGGCGAAAGTACCTTTAAAGATGTTTCTAACCATCGTTTTCGTTTCTTTTTTTATGTTCACTGGATGTGAACAACAAGGTAAAATTAGTATTGGTATGGCAGGTAGTAAAACACCTTTTCGAATTTCATATCATTTCACTCTGTTTTCGGGACAAAAAGATGGAACAGTTAGAGTTAAAACTGAGCAAAAAATAATTATTGAATACAAAGTTGAAATCAATGACGGTATTTTATATATCGGTATTCAAAGTCCCTCCCATGAAATTATATGGGAATCTATTTTCGACGGTGATCAATCAGAAACCAATACTGTTGAAATAGATGCTGTTGAAAAAGGAACATACAACATTATTATAAAAGGACAAGAAGCTAAAGGAAGTTTTGATGTCTCTTGGAAAACAGAATAACTTTGCGTAAATAAAATGAGTTAAAAAACTATTAAAGGGGGTTAAAGAATTGATAAAAGCAATTAATCTTACTAAAAAGTTTAAAGATTTTACGGCAGTTGATTCAATCAACTTACTTGTTAAACCAGGTGAAATTTATGGATTTCTAGGACCAAACGGTGCAGGAAAAACTACTACTATACGTATGCTCACTGGCACTCTAAAACCAACCTCTGGAGAGGTTCTAATAATGGATAAAAGCTATAAAGATTATGAATTAGAAATAAAAAGAAACATAGGTGTCGTTCCTGATGAACCTAAAATGTATGAGAACCTTAAGGGTAGCGAATTTATTGAATTTATTATAAGTGTTTATAAACTAGATTCCAAAGAAGTCTACAACAGGTTTGAAGAAATTTGTGAAGCCTTCAATATAGACTACATAAACAATTTTATAGGAGATTATTCACATGGTATGAAACAAAAATTAATGGTTGCATCAGTTTTAATGAGGAAACCAAAAGTAATTTTTTTAGACGAACCAACGGTAGGTTTAGACGCAAAAGCTACCAGAATACTTAAAGAAATACTACATAAATATAAAGAAGATGGTTGCTGTATCTTTTTCACTACTCACATTTTAGAAATAGCTGAAAAGATGTGCGATAGGATAGGAATAATAGACCACGGAAGGATAATTGCAGAAGGTACACTTGAAGAACTACGTGCTCTATCAAAAACAGGTAGCACAAGTTTAGAAGATATATTCTTAGAACTAACTGGCGGAGAAGAAATAATGGATATCATCAAAGATCTATAAAAACAATAATCGAATTTACCTTAAATTACATCCATAAAAAGGGAAATAAATAAGGGGGAAACTAATGATAGCTCTAGAAGTGTCTAACTTGGTAAAAAAATACGGGGATTTTGAGGCAATAAAAAATATCTCTTTTGAAGTGCATGAAGGTGAAATTTTTGGATTGATAGGCCCCAATGGTGCAGGAAAAACCACAACTTTAAGAACAATCTCAACTTTAATTCAAATCACCTCAGGATATATAAAAGTTTATGGCTACGACGTCAAAAAAGAAGGTTCTCAGGTAAGAAAAATTATCAGTTATTTACCTGAAGATGCCGGTGCCTATAGAAATTTAACTGGAAAAGAATATTTAGAGTTTGTTGCAAAATTTTTCACCAAAGATAAAGATAGTTTAAAAAAGATGATAGATAAAGGAATTGAAATTTCAAATCTTAACGATAGAATCAATGCAAAAATTGATACATATAGTAAGGGAATGATGAGAAAACTACTCATTGCTAGGGCTATGATGACAGAACCTAAATTAGCAATTTTAGATGAACCGTCTTCAGGGTTAGATGTTATTAACGCTCGTGAAGTCAGAAAAATAATTAAGGAAAGCGTTAATAACGGAAAGGCTGTTTTACTATCTTCTCACAACATGTTAGAAGTGGAATATATGTGTGACAGAATTGCTCTTATAAATGCAGGAAAAATCGTTGAAGTAGGAACTCCAAAAGAATTAAAAGAAAAATACCAAGCTCAAAATATTGAAGATGTGTTTATCGAGGTGATTAAATAATGTTTTTTAACATGTTTAAAAAAGAATTAAAAGAAGTTTTGACAATCGGTTCAATTATTTCAATAGCTGCGATGTCTTTCGTTTTTGCCATGATCGGTCAAAGTGTCGGAAATATAGAAGAAAAGCTTGAAGTTAAACCGGTTATTGGCTTAATTAATAATGACAATGGTATATTTGGTATAATCTCAACACAAATTTTACAGGAAACTTCTGATATTATTTACAATGGTTCTGACAAAAGTGCTGGTTTACAAGAGGTAATTGCTAAAGAAGGAATTGCTTTGATTGAAATTCCTTCTGATTTCTCTGACTCCATTTATAACAACAAACAGGGTAAACTCAATATCAATTGGGTTGTTCAAGGTGTTGGCCCTTTTGATGGTATTTCGTCAGATGTTTTAGATTATGTTTTAAATGCTGTTGAAAAAGAAATATCTAAGATCATAATTACACAAGAACTAGATTTAGATCCTAATTTAATCTTAAATCCTTTAACAACATCCCAAACTACGTTCTTGAAAGAAAAAGAATTTAGAGGACTATCTCCTAATGAACTCATCAATACTTTTAGCACACAGTCTTATCTCATACCCACACTAATTATGATGATTATTATGATGTCGGGATCCTCTATTATTTCTTCAATGGGATTAGAAAAAGAAAACAAAACTTTAGAAACTTTGTTAACTCTTCCCGCAAAGAGAAATTATATAATCTTGAGTAAAATAATTGCAAGTACAATAAGTGGACTAATTCTTGCAGCTATTTACATGGTTGGAATGACTTATTACATGAAGTCTTTTTCTTTTTCCGGTCTGGTGGATTTACAAGCATATAATTTAACACTTAGTATCTATGATTACACACTTATGGGACTCTCTGTTTTCATGTCACTCTTAGCAGGATTATCTCTATGTTTGGCTTTAGGTTCTTTTGCCAAAGATTACAAGAGTGCACAATCTTTACTCTTCCCAGTAACTGTATTGGCAATCTTTTCTATGCTTATGACAATGTTTATGGATTTTTCAACAATGCCTACTTTTATCAAAATTTTCATTTTTATTATTCCTTTCTCACACCCGATGATGGCTATGAAATCTTTGATGTTAAAAGAATACGCTCTTGTCCTATCTGGTATTATTTATTCTAGTATCTTCGCTGCAATAATGATAATAATCACTATATTAATATTTAACAGTGACAGGCTATTAGTTGGGAAATTTCAGAAAAATAAAAAACGCACTAAAAATCTTGTTTCATAATAGGGGGTAAAAGTAAAAAATGAAGGATTTAATGCTTCTTCTCAAATTTTCATACAAAAACAAAGCACGACCCAAACGAAATAGAAAAGGTCAGATTGTTCGACCAAGTGTAGCTTCGATATTATTAGGGTATTTTTTAGTACCAGTAATTTTTATCGTTGCTATTGTACCTACAATGATTTTTTCATTAAAAAGTGTTGACCTTAACATTCCTTTATCTCAACTAGGAATGAACTTTAATTGTACCTTGCTAGATCTTTTATTAGCTCCAGCTTTTCTAATGTCCTCAGCGCTTTTTATCCTGCAGTTTGCCCCACTAATAATCACATCGTTATATGATAATGATATGATAACTCTACTTTTATCCATGCCCATAAAAAGATCTACAATCTTTTTTTCTGCATCAATTGATAGTTTTATTATGTCAGGAATGGCTGGCTCAGCTGTCTTTTCAATGATCATCCTATATCTAGTTACAGAAGGAGCAAATATATTTTTTGCCATCTTATCAGCAATTGGTTTCTTATTGTTTTTATTTTCAATTTCCCTGTTAGTTGGATTAATAATGTCATTTTTTGTTGGAAAGACTTCAGCAAAACGCCTAAGTCAATTGATGTATTTTATTGTAATAATACTTATTGTGCTTGTTCCACAAATTTTACCGCAAAAAATGAGCTCCAATCCAGAAGATATTTTGGAAATGTTTGGAAACAGCATCAAAATTTTCATGTCTCCTATTTGGCCTCACACACAATTTATGCAGTCTTCAAGAGGAAATGTTTTTTCTTTGATATTCATTTATGTAATTTCTGTGTTAGTCTTTTATCTTATTTATAAATTTTCAAGTAACCTGGATTTCTCAACTTCAAGAAAGAAATCAAAAGTCAATAAAATAGAAAAGTTTAAGACTAGCAGGCAGCCTCTTCTCAAAAAAGAAATAAAGTTATTATTTAGAAATTCTCAGTTAATATTTATGATGCTTTATCCGTTAATATTTCCGATATTTTTTTCTTTTGCTGGCATTAATAATTTAAGCTACCTGGCAATGTTGTTTATGATAATTGCAGCTAATTATACCTCACTAATTACTTCTATGATGCTTGCAGAAGAAATAAAAATATGGCCTGTTCCTAAACTGTTTCCTTACTCAACAAAAACCATGGTTAATTCAAAAGTTTTGGTATCTTCTAGTATCTTTTCCATTGAGTTTTTGGCTATCTCTCTTGTTTACTTTTTTATTTTTGGATTTAATATATTTGAACTAATTCTAATTATTCCAACAATAATTTTACTTTACTATTCTTCACTGATTGGTGCCAGATATTTTCTTTCAGATCCACACAGAGACGTTTCTCAAACCAACAAAGTTTTTAAAGGAAAAGAAATTTTAATAATTGAAAGTATTACCATGGGATATGCAGTCGCTATTTTTGGTTTACTTCTCTTTTACGATATTATGGTAAAAGAAGGTCTTATGTGGATTTTTAAAGAAATGGGAATGTTTTTAACCTCTTTGATTATTTTAGGAACTGTGACAGCTTTGGTGTTGATTATTATTTTTTCTATTAGAAAAGAAATTAAAAAAATTGATAGATATATAGAACAAATGGAGTAAAATTAGACAAATAAAACAAAGCCCCGTACACGGGGCTTTGTTTTATTTATTCACGACTTTATTATTGCTTTTTTCTAAAGCTTGCCTTAGGTAATAACCTGTGTATGAACCGCTCTCTGCTATTTCTTCAGGGGTACCAATTGCAACAATTCGCCCTCCATTTTCTCCACCTTCAGGGCCTAGATCTATTATATAATCAGCATTTTTTATAATATCTAATTCATGTTCAATCACAATAACAGTATTCCCTTTCTCAACTAATAAATTAAGGACTTTAAGAAGTTTTTTTATATCTTCAAAATGCAAACCCGTTGTAGGTTCATCAAGAATATACACCGTGTTTCCCGTAGATTTTTTTCTTAATTCTGAAGTTAATTTTATTCTTTGAGCTTCACCGCCTGACAAAGTAGTCGCAGGTTGCCCTAATCTAATATATCCTAATCCTACATCTTGTAAAAGTTGAAGTATATTATTTATTGCTGGTAAATTTTTAAAAAAATCTGAAGCTTCATCCACTGTCATGTCTAAAACATCAGAAATATTTTTTCCTTTATATGTAACCTTCAAAGTTTCTTTATTATATCTCTTACCTTTACATACATCACATGTGACATAAACGTCAGGTAAGAATTGCATTTCGATTTTTAAGACTCCATGACCCTTACATGCCTCACACCTTCCGCCTTTAACATTGAAGCTAAATCTTCCTTTGTCGTATCCCCTTATCTTTGCTTCAGGAGTTTGGGCAAATACTTCTCTAATAAAATTAAATACACCTGTATATGTAGCAGGATTGCTACGAGGGGTCCTACCAATTGGACTTTGATCAATTGAGATTACACTATCTACATATTCTAATCCTTCAATTTTCTTGTATCGACCAGGTCTTGTTTTGGAATTGTACAACTCCTTCTGGAGTGCAGGATATAGAGTATCCATAATCAACGAAGATTTACCAGAACCCGAAACTCCAGTTACTACAACAAGTTTTCCTAAAGGTATCTCAACATCTATATTTTTCAAATTGTTATGTGAAGCACCTATAATCCTCAGAAATTGATTTTTTTCTATCCTCTTTTTATCTAATATTTCTATTGTTTTTTGACCTGCTAAATATTTCCCTGTTAAAGAATTTCCTGGGTTTTCTATTAACTTTTTAGTAGGACCTTGATAAATTACTCTTCCTCCGTTGACACCAGCTCCAGGTCCTAAATCTACTATATAATCCGAAGATCTTATCACATTTTCATCATGTTCAACCACTATTACAGTATTGTCTAAATCCCTAAGCTTTTCTAAAGTATTGATTAGTTTGTCATTATCTCTCTGATGAAGTCCAATTGTAGGTTCATCTAACACATATGTTACTCCTGTTAAACCCGAACCAATTTGTGTAGCTAGTCTTACTCTTTGTGATTCACCTCCGGACAGAGTAGTTGCATTTCTACCCAGAGTTAAATAATCTAAACCGACATCAACTAAAAAAGTCACTCTTCTTTTTATTTCTCTGAGTAACTCTTTTGCAATCTCCATTTCAAATTCGCTCAATTTAAGTGTTTCAAAAAAAACCTTCAACTCACCTATAGGTATTTCGGTTATGTCGTAAATATTATGATTGTTAATCTTAACACTCAGAGCTTCCTCTCTAAGTCTTTTTCCTTGACATGTTTGGCATGTTTTTTGAATCATAAAATTGTTCTCAATCCATGCTTTTATGTCTTTTGAATCAGTCTCTCTATATCTTCTTTCATACCAATTGACCATACCTTCAAATCCTCTTGTGAACTCATATAACTCTCCATTGCTTTTTGAAAATGAGAAGTCTATTTCCTTGTTTGTACCATATAATAATGCATTTATAACCTTCTGGGGCATATCTTTTAACTTTTTCGAGGGATCTTCTCCATAACTTCTAACAACTTCCTTCATCATATTAACCATGAATGTGTCTTTGCCCATATTCATGGCCGCACCATCTTCAAGAGACTTATTCATATCGAATATATACTCTGGTTCAACTTCTAATTTAAAACCTAAGCCATGACATTCTGGACATGCTCCATACGGGCTATTAAATGAAAAGAGTTTTGGATTTATTTCAGGAAAACTGTATCCACATTTTGGACAAGCTAAATTCTCAGAAAATGTTTGAACTGATAGTACTTTTTCATCTTTATCTACTTCTCTAATTTCTACAAAGCCTTCTCCTTCTTTTAAAGCAATTTCAACTGCTTCATATATCCTTTCAAAGTTATCCTTTCTCAACTTTATCCTGTCAACTAATAGATTTATTGTATGTCTAACAGTTTTAGCTAATGAATCAACTTCGTCAAGGTCATAAATTTCTCCATCAATCTCTAGCCTTTTAAATCCAGAAATTTTCATGTTGTTAATTTCTTTTCTGAATTCACCCTTCTTTTCCTTTGCAATTGGTGCAAAAATGTATAATCTGGCTTCTTCTTTAAAATTTTTATAAATATTATCAACAATCTCATCTACTGTGGAACTTTCTAGTGGTATTCCACACTTTGGACAATAAGCTCTTCCAACTCTTGCAAACAAAACTCTTATGTAATCATATATTTCAGTTATAGTTCCAACAGTAGATCTAGGATTATGGCTAACAGATTTTTGCTCAATTGCAATAGCGGGGGAAAGACCTTCTATTAATTCAACATCTGGTTTTTTCAAATTTCCTAAAAATTGTCTAGCATATGATGATACCGATTCTAAATACCTTCTTTGACCCTCTGCATATATAGTATCTAACGCCAAGGTAGATTTACCGGATCCAGATAAACCAGTTATAACTGTGAATGTGTTTTTAGGTATTTGAATATCAATGTTTTTTAAATTATGCTCTCTCGCTCCTATTATTCGAATCCACTTTTCCATAAAAAGCCTCCCACAATTGTGTAGTTGACAATATTATACTACTAAAAAATTAATTCTCTGAGAAGCTTATTTTATTTTTTGAGAAAATTGTGAAATGCGTTTTTTAATTAATTTCTATATACCTTTTTTGATTGAAATCTCAATTTTTTGTTAATCATTCGAACAATTTATCTAGACGAACAAGTTTTAACAGGATTCCAACAAAAATTATTTCTTGTCATAATTCTCTAATAATATTTATAGGTAACTCAGGATCCATCATTACTCCATAACCTATTCCTACCAAAGTAGCTCCTGCTTTTAAAAATTCTAGAACATCGGCTTTACAGACAACACCACCCATTCCTATTATAGGAACATTGGGAAAAATATTCTTTACTCTGTAGATACAGCCCAACGCCAAAGGCTTTATTATTGGACCACTTACGCCTCCATAACCACGTAAAAGTTCTTCAGGATTTGATTCATTCTTTAAGTTAATTTTAGTTCCCTTGGGAGCATTGATAAGCACTAAACCGTCGGCACCATTTTCAATTGCAAGTTTGGCTAGTTGTTCTAAATTTCCTTCAATACCAAGTTTTACAAATAAAGGCTTTTGTGTTATCTTACTTGCCCGCCTTATAATTTCTTTGGTTTCTCTCAGATCATTTAAAATAGTATCTCCCCCTTTATCAACATTTGGACAAGAAAGATTCAATTCGAACATTTTAATGTTAGTATGGTTAAGACTTTTAATCATATAACAAAATTCTTCGGTGTTATAACCGCCGATACTTGCAATAACATTCGTATCAAGTTCTTCTAAAAATGGAACATCATCCTTTAAAAAAGATTCAAAACCCGAGTTTTCTAGACCAATCGAATTTATAACTCCATTCTTTATGTTTATAATTCTTGGTGGGGGATTACCTATCTTAGGTTTAAAAGTAATGGTTTTAGTTGTAAATCCTCCAAGTTGTGAAAGATCAATGTAATCAATTAACTCTTTACCATTTCCTCCTGGACCTGAGGCGATGATTATAGGATTTTTAAACTTGATTCCAAGGACATCTACTTCCATTCTAAATTCACCTCATTTGCCTTGAAAATAGGTCCGTCTTTACACACCATTTTAACTCCTTCCACAGTTTGGACAGGACAACCTTTACATAAACCAGTACCACATCCCATATTTTCTTCAAGTGACACATACGACCAATCTTTCATATATGGGAATACGTCAAAAAAACTTTTCAATAACCCTTTACTTCCACACAGGATCATCCCGGAATTTTCTAACTTTTCTTTATTTTGAAATAAAAATTCCACAGGGGTTTTCCCTATATTATCATCTATGAACAATTTTAAATCAGGAAGAATTGATTGGACATAGCTCTCTTTGAAAGAGAAAAAGGTCTCTTTTACTAACAAAGGATATTCCTTTAAAAAATAAATTAGAGGAGCTGAACCGCAACCTCCTCCAAGGAGAATGTATTTTTTGGTTAAATCAATCTTATTTCTTATTGGAATTCCATATGGTCCTCTTATCAGAAGAAAATCTCCATATTTCAAAGTAGCAAGTTTTTCAGTAAAAGGTCCGACATTTTTTATCAAAAAAGTTAAATAATTACCCTTTTCATCCATCACCGAAAAGGGTTTGGGTAAGTTAAATGTATCTAAAAAATTTATCATAACAAATTGACCAGGTTGTGAATTGAAGGGTCCCTTTGTTTCTACCTTTAAAACAAAATAGTCTTTAATTATTTTCTTTTCTACAACCTTAGCTAATTCCACGTAAATCTTCCTCCTAAAATTTTAATTACTCCTCTCACCATAACCATTTCTACTTTGCCTGGTAACAAAGAACCTAAAAAAGGCGTGTTTTTCCCTTTCGAAACGAGAGATTTTTCTTCGACCAGCCATTCTTTTTCAGGATCTAACAATACTAAATCAGCTAGATACCCTTCTTTCACATCTCCTATCAAGCCTAAGTCAAATATTCTCGCTGGAACATAAGTTACTTTTTCAATCAATTTAGAAAAGTCTACATCGTAATTCTTTGAAATTAATATCAGAGAAGAAAGTAAAGTTTCTAATCCTGAAATTCCATAAGGAGCTTTAGCAAAATCTACAGATTTTTCCTCCTTTGTATAAGGTGCATGATCGCTTACAATTATATCTATGGTCTCATCCTTTATTCCCTCTATAAGAGCTAAGTGATCATCATTTGTAGGAAGTGGAGGATTGACTTTTTTGTTGGGAGAATAATCTGAAATACTTTTGTCAGTAAAAAGAAGGTGATTATGAGTAACCTCACACGTTACCGGAATATTTTTTATTTTGGCCTGTCTTACTAAGTCTACTGAAGATTTTGTAGAAAGGTGAGCTATATGAACATGAGATTGAGCATATCTAGCCATTTCTATATCTCTAGCAACCATTATCGATTCAGTTATATCGGGCACACCAGGAATATCGTAATAATGAGAATAAAAGCCTTCTCTCATATATCCCAGTTTTGATAGCTCTTTCACTTCACAATGATTAATAATAGGTTTTTTAAGTTTTTTAGCGATTTCTAAAGCTTTTAACATAATCAATGGATCTTCAACAGGATCACCATCATCGCTAAAAGCTATAACGCCTCTATTGCTAATCTTGACCATATCAACAAGTTCTTTTCCTTCTCTCTTTTTTGTTACAGCTGCTATGGAAAACAATTTAGCCATATTAAGTTTCTCTGATTTAAGACTCAGGTAATCTACAAGATAAGGATTGTCAATACAAGGTTCGGTATTTGGCATCACTCCAACAGAAGTCACGCCACCATTTAAAGCAGCTCTTAAACCAGTTTCCAAATTTTCTCTTTCTTCAAAACCTGGATCCCTCAGATGTACATGTATATCGATTAATCCAGGAATAATAGTTTTTAATTTTGCATCCATGACCAGATTAAAATTGCCTTCTATCTCTTTGTCGCTTATTTCAGTTATTCTTTCATTTTCTACGACTAAATTTTTTATTCCTTTTGTTGAATGAGACACTACATTAGCATTTTTTATAAGTATTTTCATAATTTATTTCCCCTTTCATTGTATGAGGTAATACTAAAGAAAACGGACCAAGTTGAACATCAATTTCTACTTTAAAAGTAAAAAACAATCCTTAAACTGAACAACAAAAAAAGCACCTGCCTATAAAAACAAGTGCTTTCTAAATACTTAGCAATATGATATTTTTTACTTCTATATATTTTAAAAAGATATCTTTTTTTTCTCAGCCAAAAGTTTATATACATTTAAATTAAACCTACCTAATTGTATTTGTAAAATTTTATCATTGTGATCATTTTTTTTTGATTGCTTTACTGTTAATTTTGAAAAAATAACAAGTTAATTGAATTAGTTAACTTCATTTCTTTGAAAAAATTTACTATTCAAAATCTGTTATAATATTAACAATATAAAATTCTAGTATAATTATTTAGTTAATTTTGTAAAATTAGAGATAAAATTTGTTAGATATTTATAGCTTAGGATTTGGAGGTCATTTGAATGAACAAATTAGTGAAAGAAATTAAATTAAGCAACGTATCCATAAAGCTCATACATGGAGATATAACCGAAGAAAAAGTTGATGCAATTGTTAATGCGGCTAATTCGAGATTACAACATGGTGGAGGAGTCGCTGGCATAATTTCAAAAAAAGGCGGTCCTACTATACAAAAAGAATCCAACGAATACGTAAAAAAATTTGGGAGCATAGAAACAGGGAACGTTGCTGTAACTAGTGGAGGCAACCTGAAATGTAAATATATAATTCATGCGGTAGGTCCTGTATGGCAAGGTGGAAGCAACAATGAAGAAACTCTTCTATATAGAGCTGTCTATAACTCATTAAAAAAAGCAGATGAGCGGGGACTCGACTCTATAGCACTACCAGCAATTAGTACTGGAATCTTTGGTTATCCAATCGAAAAAGCGACAAAGGTATATTTTAGCGCTACTCATGATTTTATTCGGCAAAATCCCACGTCATTAAGAGACATTCGCTTTGTTATATATGATGAAAAATATTTAGATCATTTTTTAAAAGAGTTCGATATTAAATGAGCTTTATGCGAACAGTTTATTTCTATAACGTTCTGAGGAAAAACTTATTAAAAACAAGAGAAGAAATTTTAAATTTGAGAAAAACACAATTCAACAAACTAGTTAAATATGCTTTTGACAATATTCCTTTTTATCAAGAATACTATACTTCATTTGGAATAAGGAGAAAAGATTTAGAAGACATCAATATTACTGAAGTACCCTTGATAAATAAAACTATTTTGATGGATAATTTTGATAATTTTTTTATTGATAAGAGATTAAACAGGGGAAGTGTTGAAAGATTTTTGTCTGAGAATCCTGATCCAACTTCACTATTGTTCAATAAATACTATGTGATTCATAGTTCAGGTACTAGCGGCAAAGTCGGACTTTACATATATAGCAAAAAAGAATGGGATTTTATTAAAGCAATATCAACAAGGATCTTTCCCAATTTTACTATCAGTAGAAAAAAATATGCCTTTTTGGGAGCAGCTGATGGACATTATGCCGCAATTAGTCTTTTCTTATCTCCTTTAAACCAAATCGAACAATTTTTTTATAAAGATTATCTCGTATTAGACATTAATAAACCTTTAAAAAATTATGTTGAAGCTTTGAATGAGTTTAAACCTCAAATTTTAACAGGATATCCAAATGGAATAAAAGTGTTGGCAGAACTCCAAAAAAAAGGAACCTTGCATATTCACCCTGAAAATATTGTAACAGGAGGGGAAATTTTACAAAAAGATACAAAACTTCTTATTAAAGAAACTTGGAGCAATTCAGAGTTGTCTAATTGTTATGCAACCTCAGAGTCTTTAGCAATGGGGATATCTCGCGAAGATCTTGACGGGATGTACATTTACGATGACGCTATATGGCTTGAAATCCAGGACAACGGTTCTCTTTTAACAAATCTGTATAATTATACTCAACCTCTAGTAAGATATCAATTGTCTGATAGTTTTCGAGAACTAAAAGATGAAAATGCAGTTTGGCCATTCACAAAAGTAGACGAAATAATAGGTAGAAGCGAAATAATACCATCATTTATAAACGAAGATGGGGATAAAGACTTCATTCATCCAATAGTAATAGCTGAAATCTTTGTAGAAGGAGTAACAGCCTTTCAATTTGTTCAAACCAGCGATACATCTTTCACCTTTAAAATTGTTGTTTCTGAAGACGTTAAAACTTCAAAGCTAAAAATAATTGAAAATGTCCAAAAAAAATTAAACAACATTCTTCACAAAAAAAAGATGAAAAATGTATCCTTTGAAATAGAAGTTGTTCCTGAATTAACACCCGATCCAAAAACTGGAAAATTTAGATTAATAACCATTGACATGAACAGTAAAAAAAGAAAAGAAGGTGAGTAAAATAGGAAATTTATATATAATAGACGGATCTGGAATCGCTTATAGAGCTTTTTTCGCTTTAGGGGACTGGATGAGTACATCTGATGGTCTCCCTACGAATGCCATTTACGGAGTTACCAGAATGCTTTTAAAATTACTCAAAACATATGTAAAAAAAGATGAAGACTCTATTATTTTTGTTATGGATAAAAAGACAACCACTTACCGAAATGAACTTCTTGAAAGTTATAAAGCACAAAGACCTGAAACACCAGAAAAATATATTCAACAGATACCTTATATCTATGAAATTGTTGAAAAATTAGGTATTAAAGTTATTGCTATGGATAACTATGAAGCGGATGACGTTATCGCATCCATTGTAAAGAAAAAAAAGGACATTTATGACAAAGTATACATTATTACTTCTGACAAAGATATGATGCAGTTGGTAAAAGATAACGTCTATATTTTAAGACCAGAAAAAGGAATAAGTGAAATCATTCTTTACGACGCAAAAGAAGTGGAAAACAAAATGGGAGTACCCCCTGAAAAAATTCCTGATTTATTAGCTCTTATGGGAGATGCATCAGACAATATTCCAGGAGTTAAAGGTATTGGTGAAAAAACTGCTCAAAAGCTCCTTCAAGAGTTTAAAAGTTTAGAAGACATTTATAACAATCTGGACAAAATAAAAGGAGCCGTTAAAAAAAAGCTCGAAGAACAAAAAGATGAAGCATTCTTAAGCAAAAAATTAGTTCAATTAATGACTGATGCAGCTATAGAAGATATTTATGAGGATGAAGAAATTGTCTATAGAGGTTTTGAAAAAGGGTTGAAAGAATTGCTAGTTCGTCTAGAATTTAACTCTATTTTGAAAGAACTGGATTTAGCCGAATCAGAAAACAACGAAAATAATACTTCTCACAAAGATCAAGGACCAAAAAAGAATTATTCGGTAAAGGGTAAATATGAAATCTTTTCAATTAAAGATTATAAAAAATTCTTCAAGATGATTGAAGAAAATGAAATCATCTCTGTAGACTTTGAAACTACTTCTTTGGATCCTTATGAAGCTGATTTAGTGGGAGTAGCTATATGCGTTAAGCCATTTGAAGCTTACTTTTTAAATTTATACAAAGAAGATAAGAGATGGGAAATAACAGAAGAATTAGTAAATATATTGTCAAAAAAGAAGATAGTTGGACAAAATTTAAAATACGATGTTTCTGTTTTGAAGGTCAATGGATTTAACTTAAAAGAACTTTACTTTGATACTATGATTGCTGCTTATCTCTTGAACCCAGATAGTCGAAGATTCAATCTCGATGATCTTGCAAAGGAATATTTAGATTATAAAACGACAAAATATAAAGAAATAATGGGGAACAATAACAAAAGTGATCTCAAATTATTAACCTTAGGTGATATGGATAAGAAAACAGTTGCTGACTATGCTGGGGAAGATGCTGACATTGCATATAGACTCTTTGAAGTGTTGAAACCCAAGTTAGAAGAATTCGATTTGATTCCGTTATTTGAAAAGATTGAAATACCGACCATTAATGTTCTTGCAGAGATGGAAGTTAACGGCGTCTACTTTGATTTAAAGGAATTAAAAGAACTAGAAGAAGAATATAATAAAAAATTAGATAGTTTACTTTCTGAAATGCAACGGATGGCAGGTTATAATTTCAATCCAAATTCACCCAAACAGGTAGGAGAATTGCTTTACGATCATTTAGGTCTAAAAGGAAAGAGAAAAACTAAAAGTGGATCATATTCTACCGATGCAGATTCTTTAGAAGCTTTGAAAGACGATCATCCAATAATTGAAAAACTTCTTGAATATAGAAAATATCAAAAGCTTCTATCTACTTATATAGTAGCCATTCCTAAATTAGTAAATAAAAAAACCGGCCGAATTCATACTTCATTCAACCAAACTGGAACCGCTACAGGAAGACTAAGTAGTAGTGAACCAAATTTACAAAATCTTCCAATTCGAGATGAAGAAGGGGAAAGAATAAGAAAAACTTTGAAAGCTCAAAAAGACAGTTATTGTATCTTGAGCGCAGATTATTCACAAATAGAATTAAGAGTCTTAGCTCATATAACGAAAGAT
This sequence comes from Thermotogota bacterium, assembly GCA_029780115.1. Taxonomy (GTDB): domain Bacteria; phylum Thermotogota; class Thermotogae; order Petrotogales; family Petrotogaceae; genus Defluviitoga. Next base: position 445,047 of record JAKOZG010000004.1, on the reverse strand, counting down.
CCTACTCTAATCGATGCTTTCAAAAACGATAAAGATGTACATGCCTTAACAGCGGCTGCTATATTTGGCGTAGATTTAAAAGATGTTGACCAAAATATGAGAAGAATTGGCAAAACTGTTAATTTTGCTCTCATATATGGTTCTTCAGCATATGGTCTTTCAGAAAATTTGGGAATATCTGTAGAAGATGCTAAGAATTTTATTAACAAATATTTTGATACCTACAAAAAAGTTAAAGAAAGTCAGGAAGAAAGCCTAAAATTAGCCAAACAAAACGGATACGTTGAAACAATTTTTGGAAGAAAAAGGTTCTTAAAGAATATCAAAACTTCTAAATCAGAATTAAGAAGGATAGCTATAAATGCTCCTATACAAGGTAGCGCAGCTGACATAATGAAATTAGCCATGATAAATTTATACAATGAACTACCAAAAGAAGCAAAGTTGATACTCCAAGTTCACGATGAGGTATTAATAGAATTACCCGAGAAAATAGCTAACAAAGTCGCAAAAACAGTAAAATATTGTATGGAAAACGCAGTAAAATTAGAGGTGCCTTTAAAAGTAGACGTAACTATTGGTAAAAGTTGGCAGAAATAAGGTTTATACTTTTGTATAACTTATATTAATTTATTTTTTTCCTTTTTTAAAAAAAATCTGGTATAATTCAATTAAGTAAAATACTATAGTGTGTTTAGCAATGTACAAATAATAGGATTTTTTTATATTTAACTTATATTGTATGAAATAAAAAACGGTAAATAAGTTCTTTGTAATTTTGAAAGTTTTAATTTATTGAAGTTTTGGAGGTAACTAATGAATAAGTTTCACATAGTAAGACTAGGGTGCCCAAAGAATGATGCTGACGCGGATATTTTACAGGGTATACTTGAAAACAAAGGTTATAGATATACTCCAGATCCAATAAATGCAAATTATATCTTTATTAACACTTGCGGTTTTATAGAAGATGCAAAAAAAGAAAGTATTGAAGCAATATTTGAATATCTTTTATTAAAGGATGAAAAAAAAGATATAAAGGTTATTCCATTTGGTTGTTTAGCAGAAAGATATTACACAGAAATATTAGAAGAAATACCAGAAGTTGATGGACTGTATGGAGTTTTGTCACCCCAAACTATAGTTGACAAATTAGAAAGTGGGATATTTACATACAAAGCTAAAGAACCCGAAACTATATATGAGTATAAAACAAGGTCAAAGCCTAGAGAACATTATGCTTATGTAAAAATAGGAGATGGATGCAATAGAAATTGTACTTTTTGTTCCATACCTTTCTTTAAAGGTAAACCTAAGAGTCGAGAGATTCTCGATATTAAAAATGAAGTTGAATTTTTAGTAAATAACGGTGTGAAAGAAATTATATTAGTATCTCAAGATAATTGTTTATACGGTGTTGATAATTATAAGAAACAGGCCTTGCCTGAGTTACTAAAGACCTTAAATAATATAAAAGGTGATTTTTGGATAAGGGTGTTATATTTACATCCGGATTTTTTAAATAAAAATATAATTGAAGTCATACATTACACGGATAAAGTATTAAAGTATTTCGATGTTCCTATTCAACATATTTCCACAAAAATTCTAACCCTTATGGGAAGGATAAAGAAAAAAAAGGATTTAATTGAATTGATAGAACAAATAAGAAAACAACCATCGGTAATCAGAACAACTTTAATGGTGGGGTTCCCGGGTGAAACAGAAAAAGATTTCCAAGAACTTTTGAATTTTGTCCACGATGCAAAATTTGAAAGGCTTGGAAGTTTCATTTACTCTCAAGAGGAAGATACTTTATCGTTTAACATGCCAAATCAAGTAGATGAGAAGACAAAAATAGCAAGGCAAGAAGCGCTAATGAAAATCCAACAAGAAATCTCTAAAGATGTTATGCAATCTTTTTTAGGATATATTTTAAAAGTATTAATAGAGGAAAAGGAAGATGATATTTACATTGGAAGAAGTTACCTAGATGCTCCAGAAATAGACGGAAATATATTTTTTAGAAGCAAAAAAAAGTTAAAGTTAGGGGAGTTTATAAATGTAAAAATAACTGGGAGTTATGAATATGATCTGGAAGGAGAAGTAGCAGAAAATGAATATTCCCAATTTATTGAGTCTCTCTAGAATATTTCTGGCTATACCCGTTTTTACACTAACAGTATCAGAAGAAAAATATTACGTATCTGCATTAATAATTTTTATTATTGCTTCTTTAACCGACCTTTTTGACGGTTTAATAGCTAGAAAAACAGGGCAAGTTACAGATTTAGGAAAATTTCTTGATCAAATATCTGACAAAATATTGATAAACTCAACTTTTATCGCTATGTTAGCGATAGGAATTATCCCAGGATGGTTCGTGGCTTTAATTGTTGCTAGAGATACATATGTCAGTGGTCTTAGAATGTTTTTAGCAAGTAAAAATCTTGTAATACCCGCAGACGTCCTAGGAAAAATGAAAACTGTCTTGGAAATAATTTTAATAATATTGATCTATTTACAACTCTGGAGTACTCTTGTAAATCTTTTATTGTATTTGACATTAATCATAAGTTTAGTATCTGCAGCAAATTACACTATTAAAAACTCAAAGGCGTTTAAAGAAACTTAAAGAAGTCAAGTAACACAAAGGAGGAACTTTACTATGATTGAGTTGAAGAAAAATAAAGAGCAATCAGACGTAGATGCAGTTCGATCTTTCATCGCAATAGAAACGAATCAAAAAGTTAAGAAAACTTTAGATGAGCTTGTAGAAAAGCTTAAAAGGATGGGTTTTAGAGCTACTTGGACCAAAACAGACAATACTCATTTAACTCTTTTTTTTCTTGGCGACCAGAAGATATCCAAATTAGCCCAGTTGGCTTATAAAATAGGAGATAGACTAGCTGGGTTTCCAACCTTCCACTTTTATGTGGAAAATTTAGGTTTTTTTGAAAGAAACTCTATTCCAAAAGTATTGTGGTTAGGAATTAGAGAAGATACTACCTTAAATGGTTTGTATGAAGAAATAAAAACAGTGCTTAAAATTTGTGATTTTGAAGTAAAAGACAACATTTTTAAACCTCACATTACTATTGGAAGAGTCAAAAATTACCCTAAGCATTGGAAAGAACTTATAAGTACAACAAGTTTCGAAGAAATAAAAGTTCATGTTAATTCAATAGAAATATTTTCTTCAGTATTGACAAAAAATGGACCTATATACAATAAGTTGTATACAATCGATTTTGAGGGAGGCGTAATAATTAATGGCCAAAGATAATCCGAAAGATGTAAATAAAGATGCTCTGTTAGAAAAACTAGTGAAAGAACTAGAAAAAACACATGGTACAGGTTCTGTAATGATAATGGGGAAAGGTTTGGATAACAGAGACATTTCTGTGGTTCCTTCTGGATGTTTATCCCTTGATATAGCTTTAGGCATTGGGGGTTATCCTAGAGGCAGAATAATCGAGATATATGGTAATGAAGCATCTGGAAAAACAACACTAGCTTTACAAGCTTTAGCTGAAGTGCAAAAAATGAACGGCATAGCTGCGTTTATTGACGCTGAACATGCTTTAGACATAGAATATGCCAAAAAATTAGGGGTCGATGTGGATAAATTGATAGTTTCTCAGCCTGACTTTGGCGAACAAGCCTTAGAAATAGTTGACTCTTTAGTTAGATCTAATATCGTGGATATAATTGTCGTTGATTCAGTTGCGGCGCTAGTTCCAAAAGCAGAGATTGAAGGTTCTATGGGAGACGCTCATGTAGGACTTCAAGCAAGACTCATGTCTCAAGCGTTAAGAAAATTGGCGGGTAGTGTGAGTAAATCAAAGTCTATTGTTGTATTCATAAATCAAATAAGAATGAAAATTGGCGTATTATATGGGAATCCCGAAACTACTACAGGTGGTGTTGCTTTGAAATTCTATTCTACAATAAGAATAGAAACTAGAAAGGGTGCTGCTATAAGAGAAGGAAAAGATCAGATAGGAAACGAGGCGGTTTTAAAAGTGGTAAAAAATAAAGTAGCTCCTCCTTTTAAAGAAGTTAGTGTAGATATGATATTCGGTAAAGGGTTTGCAAAAGAAAATGATATCTTCAATTTAGCACTAGAAGAGGGTTTAATTCAAAGAAAAGGTGCATGGTTTTCATATATAAACGATAAGGGAGAGGAGATAAGCCTAGGTCAAGGAAAAACTAATTCTGTAGCTTATCTTGTTCAAAACCCTGATATTTTGGACTACCTAGAATATACTATTAGAAAAAATCATGGAATCTTAATACCTGATTATCTAACTGAAAAATTTGAAAAGTCTAGTAAGGCAAAAGATAAAGTTAAAGAAAGCGAGAAATAAACAAAATTGAAAAAGAAAAACCAAAAAATTGATCCTTTTGATGAAAAGGCAGCTGAGAAAGCAGCGTTGAGTTTAATAAAATATAGAATAAGATCAGAGAAAGAACTTTTACAAAGACTAAAACTAAAAGGATTTTCTGAAGATGTATGTTTGAAAATTGTTGATAAATTCAAAGAGAATGGGTTATTAAACGATGAAATATTTGCTTATTTGTTTAGTTATGATAAACTAACGCTCGATAAAAAAGGACCAATATATATAAGAAATGAGTTAAAAAGATTTGGGGTAGAAGAAGACCTTATTAATAACGTCTTGGAAAAAATCAGTGAGGAAATCGATATTTTTGAGATAGCAACTGAAATTGCAACAAAATATTACAACAAAACCAAAGATGAGCTTAAAACTAGAAACTATTTATTCAGAAGAGGTTTTGAGCCAGACATAATAAACTGTGTTATAGAAGACTTGAGAGGTGATTAAAATTGATAGCAGGAATAATAATTATAATTAGTGCAATTATTTTTATTTTAGGGTTGTTTATAGGAATTAATATAGGTAATAAAAAGCTGATAGGTTCTTTAAAAGATAAAAAAGAAAAGCTAGAAGCGGAATTAGAAAACAAACAAAAGGAAATACAGAAAATTTTACAAAAAGCTGAAGAAGAAGCAAAAACTTTAAGGCAAAAAGAAATTTTACAGGCTAAAGATGAGATACAAAAGTTAAGGGAACAATTTGATCTAGAATTAAAAAAACAGAGAGACGAATTAAAGTTAATGGAAGAAAGATTAATTCGTAGAGAAGAATTGTTAGATAAAAAAGAAGAAAACATAGAAAAACTAAAAGAAAAATTAGAAGCACAAATTGCCAATACACACCAACTGGAATTAGAGTTAGAAACTAAATTGAATGAAATAGCTAAAATTTCAGAAGGAGAAGCAAAAGAAATAGTTTTAAAACAGACAAAAGAAAAGTATGAATTAGAACTAGCTCAAAAATTTAGAGAAATTAAAGAACATTATGAAGAAGAAGCAAAAAAATATGCTAGATGGGTAATTACTACAGCTATTCAAAGATACGCCTCAGATGTAACAGCAGAACTAACAACATCCACCGTTTCACTACCTACTGATGACATGAAAGGTAGAATCATAGGAAGAGAAGGAAGAAATATTCGCACCTTCGAAAAATTAACTGGAACCGATTTAATAATAGATGACACACCAGAAATCGTAGTTATATCTTCTTTCAATCCACTAAGGCGCGAGATAGCAAAAAGAACCTTAGAAATGTTGGTAGCCGATGGCAGAATTCATCCTGCTAGAATTGAAGAATTATATGAAAAATCAAAGAAGGAAGTCGAGGAATACATTAAAGAGGTTGGAAAAGAAGCAGTATTAAGGGTAGGAATTAAACAACCACATAATGAAATTATAAAATTACTAGGAAGGTTAAAATTTAGAACAAGCTATGGACAAGATGTTTTGGAACATTCTATAGAAGTAGCTCAGTTTGCGGGACTTATGGCAAGCGAGTTAGGACTCAACGTAGAATTAGCCAAAAGAGCAGCATTATTTCATGATCTAGGAAAAGCTGTCGACCACGAAGTTGAGGGCTCGCATGCGTTGGTTGGAGGCCAAATTGCTAGAAGATATGGAGAAAAAATAGAAGTAGTAAACGCAATTCAATACCATCACGATGAAGTAGACCCGATGACACCAGAAGCCGTGTTGGTAGCTGCAAGTGACGCTTTATCTGCATCAAGACCTGGTGCTAGAAAAGAAACGTTGGAAAATTATATAAGACGAATCGAACAATTAGAAGAGATTGCTAAAAGTTTTAGGCACGTAGACAAAGCTTATGCAATTCAAGCTGGTAGAGAACTAAGAGTTATTATTCAACCAGATAAAGTAGATGATGCTATAGCTGAAAAATTAGCTCACGATATTGCTGTGCAAATAGAAGAAAAAGTTCAATATCCTGGTGTAATTAAAGTAACCGTTATAAGAGAAAAAAGAAGTGTTGCCTACGCAAGCTAATAAAATCAAATTAAAACAAACATAATTTATAAACTTTAAAATGAAGGGATGCTAGCTAGCATCCCTTCTATTATTTAAAATTAAAATAGAGGTTCAACATCAACATGTTGCCAATAATCTTTTGCCACTTTCTGATACAATTTGTAAATCATATCTCTATGACTCTTTTCCCATTCTGCCAAATGTTTTAAAACTTTCTTTAATTCCTCGTCGTCAACACTTTCTGCCGCTTTGTTATAAAAATTCATGAAGTCTTCTTCTATTAAATAAGCCATTCTAAGAACAGGAATGTCAGATTTTAAAGCGTTAAAATCTCCAGAATACACTATTTCTTCTTCTGCTCTTTTACGGAAAGATTGACCAATATCAATATCTTGCCTAAAATGAACATAATCATGTTCTTCTATTTCGTTTATAAGACTGGTTATATAATCTGCATGACTTTTTTCCATTTCACTCAACTCTTCAAACGTCTCTTTTACCTGTTTTATTTTCACAGTTTTAGCTTTAGATTCATAAAATTGCATACCTTCTATTTCCTTTGCTAACGCATATTCTAAGATTCCTAATGCCTTTTTTTTGTTCATATAAAACACCTCCAATTAAGCTTTAATCTTGATAAGTTTGATCGCTATTTACATCTTTTTTATCTAATTTTTGACCATCTTGAGATATTTGTTGTATAATTTTCTCCTCTTTATCTTCTCGATAATACACATAAAGATATGGAAGCCATAAAAACTCTAATAAAGTAGAAATGTAAACTCCCACATAAGGTATTAATCCTAAAAGAAATATGGCTATTAATACAATTAATATTTGGAAAAAATGATCTGCCTTAAACACAAAGGAAAAACTTTTTCTTATTGAATCAGATAACGATACATCTTCTACAACAAAAACACATGGTGAAAAGATAAGAAAAAGTGCTAGGATTACACCAGGTATAACAAAGGCTAAAAAACCTATTGAAATTAAAAATCCAACAAATATCGAAAGAATAGTAATATCAAGAAATAGTCTTTTAATTTTAGCAAAGCTTTCTTTAAAATCGGATTTCTTAAATCTTTTAAATTCATCATACAATATAGTTGTCCAAGCAAAGAAGAAGGTATTAAAAATACCTATCAATATGACTGAAAGAAAACTGGCGATAGGTCCCAATCTCGCTAAAATATCAAAAAGTATAGTAATAACAATATTAATAAATAGCGGGATGAGTATAAGAGGTTCTTTGCTAAAAGCAATCTTAAAAGGTTCTACAAATACATTGTACAATTGGATTTTCATGAGAATTCCCCCTTTACAAATTTTGAAATTATACGTTCTTGCTCCTCCTCAGAAAAGTGAAAATATTTTTCAAGATGATAATGCATAAATTCGTGAATTAAAGTATCATAAAAAATGTTGTTTTTGTGCAATATTTTAAAAGGTAGAGTAACTACGTAGTAATTGTTTCTTTTAACAATTAATGCACCCGAATAATAAGAATAAGGCAACTGAGTTAATTCAGTGAACTCCTCTAGCGAAATTGCTTCCAACACTATAATAGGCTCAGCAAGATTAATACCAAAATCGTTGGAAAACCTTTCTAATCTAATATCTTCTATATAGAGAGTAATTGGAAAAATATGCATATTAAATGAAAAATAAAATAATGAGATGAACAGGAAAAATATCAAACATATTCTAGTTTTCATTTTTGTACACTTTCTTCAAGACATCTATTTCTCTCAAATTGTAATGTTGAATGATTTATTTCAAATTTATCTTTAAGAATACTATTTATTGTATCTATACATTTATCCAAATCATAATTTTCATTATCAAAATTTTCACTTAACCTGATGTGAGCTTCTAGATATTTATCTTCTCCGTCAGTGGTCCACAAATGAATATGATGAACATCTTTTATAAAAGGTAACTTCTCGATTTCAGTTTTTATTTGCTGTATTTCTATGTTGTCCGGTGCACCTTGTAAAAGAATGTTCACTGTCTCTTTTAATAGGGGAATGCTTTCAAAAAAGATGTATCCACTTATAATAAAAGTAAATATCGGGTCTATAATATAGAGATTTTTAAAAATAATTAAAAAAGCTCCAATAATTACAAAAACAGAAGAAATAGTGTCACTCAAAATATGAATAAATAACGCTTTTATATTTAAATTTTTCTTTGAATCTTTAAAAAGTAAAAAAACCGTAATTAAATTACCAACTAATCCAACAACAGCCACGCTAAGCATTATATTTCCAGTAACGATGTTTGGGTTGAAAACGTTTTTTATCCCCTCTATAAATAAAAAAACAGAGATAACCATTAAAAAAAGCGTGTTGACAAAAGCAGCTAGTACTTCAAACCTTTTATAACCATACGTTCTCTTAGAATCATCCTGCTTTTTAGAAAGAATATTTGCTATAAAACTAATCAATATTGCAAGGGTATCATTTAAGTTATGAAAAGCGTCAGACAAAAGAGCTAAACTATGAGATAATATTCCACCAACTATTTCTGCACTCGTAATTCCTAAGTTCAAAACAACAGAAAATAAAAGTTTACTATCTGTTTTTTTATTTTTTGAGTCTTCAACTTTTTTCATGATTTTATGTTTCTCCTTACGCTTTTTATTTAATGGAATGGATATATTTTTCGTTCGTATACATAAATATCTTTTTCATATCTTACAGGCTTCCAATTAGGAAATCTCCAATAATTTGATATGACTCTCGCACCAAATTTTAACTCATATTTTAGCTTTTCTTCTAATTTATTCATTGCGAAACTAACTTGAAAAACCGTGATAATATCGTACTCTGACAAATCAGCTTTCCAAAAATTTTTCCAATGAATGAACGCTCTCCCTTTAAAACCACTTTTTCGAATATTTCTTTTTGAAAGAATCACTAAAAAGGGGTTAATTTCATACCCGTGAGCTTCAGCACCTCTTTTTGCAAACTCAATAACAACTCTTCCATCACCAGATCCCAAATCAACTGACTTTTCTCCTGGCTTTATTTCAGCAAGTTCCACCATTTTTTCAACGGCTTCTTTCCTACTAGGATCGTATATGGCCCCCTTTAACATAAAAGGAATTATCCAAAAAAATAAAAAATAAACCAATATTATCCCGAATATAATCAATAATATCCACATAGTTTCTCCTAATCTTGTTGATTTTGTGAAATAATATTTATGAATGCAATTTTTATGCTTCATACCTCATTATAAACATCAATAAAAATAACTTCTAAGCCATATTTATTTTCGAGGATTTTTCCTATATTTTTAATTCCAAAAATCTCTGTAGCGTAATGTCCTGCATTTATAAAGTTGATTCCCATCTCTGAAGCTATATTTCTAGTTTGCTCTTTAACCTCCCCCGTGATAAAAGTATCTATCTTACCTTCAAGTTTCTCCATAAAAGAGGCGGCGCCTCCAGAGCAAATTCCAACTGTTTTTACATACTCTTTATTCTTATATAACTGTAAAGGCTGCGTTCCAAAAATTTCTTTTAGTTTTTTCTGGAACTCTTCAAATTTGATCGGGATTTCATATTCCCCAATAAATCCTACATATATCTTTTCTTTAATTTTTAAATTTAAGGATTTTAGTATACTTATATTGTTTCCATACTTTTCATGACCATCCAGAGGAAGATGATAAGCCATCAAAGTTATATCACTTTTTATAACTTTTTCTACCCTTCTTTTCATATATCCCGTCAGTTGAAAAAAGTCTTTACCAAAAATTCCATGATGAACTAAAATAAGATCGCAGTTTTCATTAATTGCACTACTCACAAATTCGTCGTTAAATGAAACACCACAACCTATTTTTTTGGCTACATGCTTACCTTCTATCTGAATTCCATTATGACAAAAATCGTCATAATTCCACGGCTCTAATATAGAATTCAAAAAATTTTCTAATTCAAAAATGTTTATACTCATCATCTTTTGTATTTTGTTATTTTCCTCAAAAAATCCTTACGATTTTCAATATCTTCTTGTTTCTCTACACCCAGAGGTTTAAAGCCATCTATAACACCTAAAATCCCTCTTCCTTGTTCGCTTTCGGCAACAACCACTTGAACAGGATTTGCCGTAGCTGTAAAAATACCTACAACTTCTTGAACATTTTGTAATTGATTTTTTATATTTATTGGATACCCGTTTTTCAATACAATAACAAAACAATGACCTGCTCCTATTTTTTGTGCATTTTCTATTGCAACATTGATTAGTTCTTCATCATTTCCGTCAAATCTTATAAGTCTTGGACCGGATGCCTCATTAAATGCAATTCCAAATTTCATAGAAGGATTGGTAGTTACAATAGCTTCATAGATATCTTCTACAGTTTTTATGAAATGGGTTTGACCAACGATTACATTTGCATCTTCTGGAATTGTTAATTGAACAAGTTCTAGTTTAAAGTCCATAATTTCCCTCCTATATTTCAACTTTTTTAATCATTTTAGAAACATTAAAATACTTGTTTTTCTGTTATTATGAGTTTCACTTTTTGTAAAAACCATTCATGCATCCTAAGATTTAACTCATTTACATTTTACTAATCTTCTCTTATTTTAGTAAGAAAACAGCACGAAAAATACCCATTTTTTCCACTTAAATTCATACTTCATTTTAAAAAGTCAAACCCTTTTAAATAAGTGGATCTAATATAAAATTATAGAGTGAACCTTTTCCTAACAATCTTATATCAACCAAATGGTTATTAAAAATAATCTCAAGCTCTCTTATATAACCCAACGATTTCTGCTTCTTCAATAATATGTCCTTGCATGGCTTTCAAGAGATCTTCCTTCTTTGTACTATCTGGTAAATCTAGCTTCGTATTTAATGCGTATATTTTAAAATGATAATGATGAACCCCATGACCAACTGGAGGACAAGGACCCATATAACCTATTTGATAAGCACTATTTTTGCCTTGTCTTAATGAGATAGGTGAATTAACAATATGTGTTTTAGGAATTGCTTCTGGAATCTCATCCACTACTTCAATATTCCATGCTACCCAATGAACAAATGTCCCTCTCGGAGCATCTGGATCATCCATTATTAATGCCAACGACTTAGTATTTTCCGGAATTTCTTCAATGACTAAAGGCGGATTTATGTCTCTTCCTTCACAAGAATACTTACTAGGAATGTAATCGTTGCTTTTAAAAGCCGGAGAAGAAATTTTAAGACTCATTTTTATCCCTCCTTTGACAAGCTCTAAAAAACATAATTTGTAATAAAAATACTTACACTTTTAATTATATCACAACTTAAATTAAAAAATATTGTATAAACGTTAAACAAATACTTATATGCTTATTTGTCCTATTTATACTTTCGTTATAAAATTGATAAACCCATTTCCTTCAACTGTGCCAACATTATTAAAAAGTAGACAATATTAATTCATGACTATTTCTCAAAAACATCTAGATCTTTCTAAATTTTCAATCTCTGTAATATTTTCAATTACATAGTCACAGTTAATTGGTTTTTATCGATCTCTATTGTTAATAAATTCTAAAAATAGGTGGTTGTGAGATGTAATGAACGGGGATATTTGGAAATTTTTCTCTTATAATATTTGCAATATACTCCATTCCCGGTTTCTCACTTTCAGCATGACCCAAAACAATCAAAGCCTTTTGTCGACCTTGTTGAATCGCATCTCTAACATATTCTGGAGTTCCCCATTCTGGACCTTCTCCATAAATTAATAAATCTAGATTTTCTTTATGAAAAAGAGGTATAGCCATTTGACCTGTTCCTCTGTATCCAACTAATATACCCACACGACTACATTCCATCGATAAATCACCTACAAAACGTAAATACTGAACGTTCAAAATTTTTTTTACATATTCTATAACCTCAAGTAAAGTTTTTTTAGGAATATCTAGTACCGAGTAAGTCGTCTGCCTAATGACTTCGTAACTCTCCCAATTTAAACATTTTAGTAGTCCCACCATAATACTGTCTGGGTGTCGTCTGTGAATATTATCATGAAGTCTGAAAACCGCTAAGTTATTCGATTCAATTGTTTTAAGTTTATATTGAACCACGGGATCTGATTCAAGAAATCCCATATTACTAATATGGCTATAAAAAATCCCCTCATGCGAGATTATAAAATTTACACCAAGTTCAATGGACTTTTCGATTACTTCTTGGGTAGCTAAAAAAGTCACAGTAATTCCTTTTACAAAGGTCCTTGGATCTCCAAATTCTAGTTTATCAACAGTTTCTTTCTCGATCACTTCAGAAATAACTATTGAATTTATTACATCTTGAACTGTAACTTTCATCTTTAATCACCTTTCTATCTATTTACAATTTTTCAAAAAATGAGTAATGAATGTGATTTAGCAATAAGAAGCTAAAAATAGTGGAAGAATTCATTAATATGGGAAAAGATGCAAATTGTCTGAAGATTGAAACGTTTACTTTTATTCAATAGGTTTGAACCTTGCTGTGAAGAATCTTAATAATGGCGGTTCGTAGACAAATTCTAATCCTTTAATAGAATCTCGCCTACTGTATAATCTAATAATGGAATCTGCAACGACATCCATGTGTGAATAAGTATAAACTCTTCTTGGAATTGTTAACCTAACCGTTTCCAATTTAGGATAACGATTTCTACCATTTTCATCTCTACCTGCTGATACAATTCCTCTTTCCATTGATCTAACACCTGAATCTAAATAAATTTCTGCAGCTAAAGCTTGTGCAGGAAGTTCATCTTGTAATAAATGAGGTAAAAATCTTTTAGCATCCAAAAAAACTGCATGACCTCCAATTGGTTTTATAATTGGAATACCTGCTTTGTCTAACTTGTCACCTAAGTACCTTACTTGTTTGATTCTGTGCTCGATATAATGAAAATCCAAAGATTCATATATTCCTGTAGCCATAGCTTCCATGTCCCTACCAGCCATACCCCCATAAGTAGGCATTCCTTCATAAACAACTACTAAAGAAGTGGCCTTTTCATATAAACTTTGATCTCTCAAAGCCAAAAAACCTCCGATATTCACTAAACAATCCTTTTTCCCACTCATTGTACAACCATCTGCATAACTCATCATTTCTTTTAAGATTTCAGCTATGCTTTTATCACCATAGCCAGGCTCTTGTTCCTTTATAAAATATGCATTTTCTACGCATCTAGTAGCATCAAACATCACCTTTATACCATTTTTTTGAGATATTTCTTTAACTTTTCTTAGATTTTCCATGCTAACGGGCTGACCTCCAGCCATGTTAACAGTAACTCCAACGCAAATATAAGGAATTTTCTCTGCTCCAACTTCATCAATTAAATTTTGGTACTTTTTTAAATCAACATTACCTTTAAAAGGTATATCAATCTCAGGTTGGTGTGCTTCATCTATAATTACATCCACAAATTTGCCACCGTTTAATTCAATATGTGTTCTCGTGGTGGTAAAATACATATTTCCAGGAATATAATCACCTTGTTTTATCATAATTTGGGACAAAATATTTTCTGCACCTCTACCTTGATGAGTAGGTACAACATATTCAAAACCATACACGTCCTGAACAGCATCTCGAAGATGGTACCAATTCTCACTTCCTCCATATGCTTCATCACCGATCATCATAGAAGCCCACTGATGATCGCTCATTGCTGAAGTCCCACTATCAGTTAATAAATCAATATACACCTTTTTGGAAGGAATCAAAAAGGTATTATACCCTGCTTCTTCAAGTACTTTTGCTCTTTCCTCTTCAGTTGTCATTTTTATTATTTCAACCGTTTTGATCTTAAAAGGTTCAGGTGGATACCCCATGTAAAAACGCCTCCTCTTCTAATTTAATATCTATCTAGCTATTGCCTCAATTTCAATCAAGGCATCTTTAGGTAATCGGCTAACCTCTATGCACGATCTCGCAGGCGGAATTTCCTTGAAAAAACCACCATATATTTCATTAACTTCATTAAAATAATTCAAATCTTTTAAAAAAATTGTTGTTTTCACGACATTACTTGTTTCTAAACTTGCAGCCTCTAAAATAGCCACTAAATTATTCATTACTTGCAATGTTTGACTTCTAATCTCCATTTCTACCATCTGACCACTTTTTGGATCTATGGGTAGTAATCCAGAAATAAATAAAAAACCTTCAACTCTTACCGCCTGAGAGTAAGGTCCTATCGCTTTGGGAGCTTTTAAAGTATTGATCCGTTCTTTCAATCATTTTCACCTCCTGTTTCACGTAAGTTTTTTTCACAAACACTACTTACAACACAACAAAATTTGATTTTAGATTAAAAAACTTGCTTTCAAAAACCTTTTAAATTTCTAATAAGCAGAAATTCTTTTATTTTCCATTTTTAACAAACTTGCTTAGTTTTTTGTCTTTAGAAGTTTTTACAGGGAATATTCCTTTATTTACAGTTCTTACCTCCGCTATTGAATAAAAAGCATTCGGGTTAAAATCATTTACTATTTGTATGATTTTATCAAGATCTTTTCTTCTCACAACACTATAAATAACTTTAACAGGCCCTCGAGCTCCTTCCGCATCAATACTTGTTACTCCAAAATCATTATCCCTTAGATATTTTACTAATTGCTCAGCATCTTTATTAGTTATGATCTGTAACAAGTTAACTCCCAAAGCAATTTTCTCATCTAAATATGCACCAAAATAATTACCACATGCAAAACCAAGCGCATATGCTATTGCGTACAAAGGCTTATCCAAGTTACTCATTACTTGAGATATAGCAACTAACCAAATACTAACTTCAAAAAAACCCATAACAGAAGACCATAACTTATACCCTTTTGATACAAATATTATTCTCAGAGTCATCAAAGTAACATCAGTTAGTCTCAATAAAAAAATCAGAAGAGGCAAAACTAAATAATTAAAAATTGCAGAATCCATCCATGACGCCATAATGATGCTCCTTTCAATTTTCGTTTTTTAATATGTTTTTGTTGCAAAAAGAGCCTAAAATATCAGAAATTATATTAAAAAAATCTTACCTTGAAAATTATTTCATCTTTTCTATAATATCAAGTATTTATTAAAAAATCAATAGTTTAACTATAACAATTCAATTGCTTGATATGTTATAATAAAAGGAATTAGAATCAATTTTTTGTAAAAATATTATTCACACTCTAAAAATTAAAATAATTTCAACAAAAATTAAAATTTATGTTTTAGTATCTTCTCTACTACTTTAAAAGTTATTAAACGAGGAGGAATTCTGATTGAAAAAATTCTGTTTTCTTACAATCATTTTATTGATTTTTTCTCTAGGATTTTCGCTAAAACTAGATAAATATTTTGTAAATGTTGATTTAGTAAATTACGATGAAAAAACTGTTTCTTTCTACTTTACTAATGATAAAAATTATCAGGAAATTATCCAAATAAAAAATCTTACTAAAAATGAATTTTTAGAAGTCAAATATCCTCAAGAAATAATTTTAAAACCTAACGAAACCCAGAAAGTAGATTTTGTTCTATCTCAAATTGAAAAAAATGTTGGATCCTATTTCATTTTTTTCGAAGTATCAGTTAAAAGTAATTTTATTAGCCAAAAAAAATTTCTTAATTCCCCAATTTTATTGAGGATTAATTTTATTCCAAGTTTTGACTATCATCCCATTGTGGAAATATATAGTGGTGATTTATATATTTCAAAGGACAAATTAGGAACAATTTTTCCATTAAGAATAGTAAACGAGAGTAATCTTATTTTAGAAATTTCAGGAAAATTTAAATTGACTTCTAAGGATTACAGTGATTTCACAATAGAAAAATTTTTATTTGATGGCAATTCGTCAACGATTCTTTCTCAATCCCAACAAACATTTGAAATTTATATTGATCAATATCTTAAACCAGGAAAATATCAAATGCGCTGGGAATTCTATTACGGATATAAAAATTACTTACAAGAAAAATACGTTTTAGAAAAAGAATTCACTGTACCAGAATCTTTATATTTCGACAGGAAAATTATCAATTTTAAGTTAGACAATGATAAAATATACATTCCTATACCTAAAGAAATGAGTCCACGAGAATATATAACTACCCCCCAGGAAGAAACCTTAACTATTTTAAATAACGATTTTCTCGATGCTAATTTAACTATAGATTTTATCGAAGTAAGTTCTGAAATTCCTTCTAACAGACGTATAAATCCTAAATACATAAATGAAACCCCTTCAAAAATTTCAATAAAACCTTATGATAAAGGAACAATATACGTAGTTGCGGATTATCGTAGAGGAAATCTACAAAAACTAGAAGGAGAATTGTTTGGGACTCTTCAATTTATCTCAGAAGTATATTCTCAAGAAAGCGTTTTTTATAATAAACTTATGATTCCTATAATTTTAGATTTTGGCGGTAACAAGTACGAAGTTAAGAGTAATATTAAATTAGTTAAGGTATTACCTATTGACAAATTCTATAGCAAGGTAAATTTTGATATTGAGATAAATAATTCTGGAAATTCCAGTGTATTTTACAACATAAAAATTAAAAAATTAAATCGGAAAACAGGTAGAAGTATTGGTGAAGAAATCACAATTTCAGCTGAAAAATCTATTTCCCCAGAACAAATGATTACATTAAATAGCGAGGTTATTGTGGAATTAGGGGTTGATACTATTTTAATTAATATAGATTATTATGGAATAAATGAACAGGAAAAGATAATATTAACGCACAATCATTCAATAAAATTATAATTAGGAGATGAAAATGCAAAAAACTTCTTTTCTAACAATTATCTACTTTATTTGCTTTTTAACAGTATTTTCAAACATTAATGTTTCTTTAATCGATACTCCTTTAGAAAACGCACTGAAAATATTAGAAGAAGCTAGCGGTTCAATAATTTTAACTTCCCCAGATATCAAAGGTACTAAAAATGTTACAATAAATACGGTGAACTTAGAAAATGCTTTAGATATTTTACTATATTCAACAAACTATGAATATAAGAAAATTTCAGAAGATTTTTACTTGGTAGGAAACTTTAATATAAAAATACAAAATATGCAGAAAGAACTCTCACAAATAGAATTTCAAAATTTAGATTTGAAAAAAATATCTAACTTATTAATTCTCTTATCTGAAAAGATTTTTGTAATACAAAATTCAAATCTTATTTTATTAAATAAAAATGACCAAATGTATATTTCATTAAAAGAACTCTTTGAATTTCTAGAAGCCTATGCTGGAAAAAATAACTCAGTTATCATCTTTTCCATAAATGAAATTTCCGAAAACGTGTATCAATTTCTTAAAAACAATGAAAATGAAAAAGAGGAAAATAAAAATGTTTTTTTAATAAAAAATAAAAGTTCTATAATTTTTCTAGAAAATAACTTCGAATTTTTAACAAGAATAAAAGAAGTAAATTATTTTGAAATAACTGAACCTTTTTCATTAGAAAAAGAATTATATACTTTTTCTAATTCAGATAATATTACTCTTGGTGTCTGCGAAAATGAATTAACAGTAAAGTATGGCACAATGAAAGATAATGATAGCATGAACTTGAATAGCGGTGAAAATAGCTATTTAGTTATTGAGAACGAAGATAAACATTATATAATTGTGCTATCTTATTTAAATTTAAATAATTTAGATATAAAAAGAAATGACGAAATTAAACCTGCCTCTAAAACTTCTTTTAATACAGAAATAGGTTACCAATTTTCTACGAATAATTTAGTATATTCATCTGGAATAAAATTTGGAAAAAATTACATTAAGATATCGTCTGATTTAAAGAATCTTTTTGATTTTTCAATAAGTGCGAATCTAGTAAAAAATGTGAGTTTAGGGGTTCAATTTATGAAAAATCTTAAGGAATCGAACGTTGAAGAACCAAACGTGACTGTTTTTATAAGTGACTTACAAGAATTTGAACAATTCTCTCTCTATGGCAAATTAGGATTGGGAGGAACTATAAAGTTTCACAATTCAATAACGAATAGCATTGATTTTATGTATTATGATTTACTTATATTAAACGAGATTTTTGGTAACAATAAAGACATTCATAAAATCATTTTTGCTCCAGGTGTCGGATTAAAGGTTTCTAAAAATGATAAACTAAACCCCTATTTCAATTTTGGAGCTCAATATTCCCATAAGTTACAAAAACTAAATATCACTGTCACTTATTTATATCAAATGAAATCTCACAAAGTCATTTGTACTTTCGAATTATAGTTAAGAAAATATATAGAATGATCACTTGTGAGCTGTACAGATTCTAATCTTTTCTAAATTGATCTAGGTTAAGAGTTCAAAGTTTTAAATCTTGTTCTTTGAAATATTGAATACAAGAGAAATTTAAACGGAAAGATTCTTAACCATTCATAACCATTTAATTTATAGAAATGATTGTTAATTGAAAGTTCTATAATTTCTAAAGTATTTATAATTTTAAAAAATAATTTAGAACGGAAAGGAGTTTTAACATATGTGTAAAATATTGGTTGTTGAAGATGATAAATCAATATCAAGGTTATTGGAATTAGAACTTACTCACGCAGGTTATAAAGTTAAAATTGCAAAAGATGGTGAAGAGGCTTTAGAATTTTATGAAAATTTTAAGCCACATATTATATTATTAGATATCATGCTACCTAAGCTTGATGGCTTTGAAGTGGCCGAAGCTATAAGGGGATACGATCCAGATGTCGGTATAATTATGTTGACTGCACGTGGTGAACTTGAAAACAAGATCGAGGGGCTAAAAAATGCGGATGATTATGTGGTTAAACCTTTCGAAATCGAAGAAATCTTAGCAAGAATAGAATCACTCCTCAGACGAATGGGTAAAATTTCTGATTATATAAAAGTTGGAGACATAGAGATCTATCCACAAAAGATGTTAGTGTTAGTTAAAGGCGAAGAAATTCACCTAAGTCTTACTGAGTTTAATATATTAAAACTTTTAGCGATTAATAAAAACCTTGTTATATCTAAAGAAAAAATCATGGAGGAAGTATGGGGATACTATGACGAGGAAAGTAATAATCTTGTAGAAGTCTACATAAACTACCTTAGAAAGAAAATCAAAAATTCATCACAAAATATTGAAACGATAAGAGGTGTTGGCTACGTTATCAGGGAGAAAAAAACCGAAACCTAGCGCAGTTTTCAAGCAAACTATTGTCTTTACTATGGTAACTATGGCTATAGTTTTTGCTATGATAATTATTATAAGAATATTTTTCGTGCAATTTACTATAAGAACATATAGTGATTTATATGCATCTGAACTAAATATTGCCGATACTAAGAAAGGAAAAGGCCCCGAAACCCAAGATACATTGAACTTACTTTACCAAATAATGCAAGATTCAAATGTGATAAGAAGAAGCCTTATATCCAATAAAATTGTTATACTTGATGGAGTTTTGATATCAGATCCGTATGGTTTAATAAAAGAAAAATTTAGAATTCCATACTTACCTTATCTATATGAATATCAAGGATTATATTATCTTTTTATAGGAGTACCAATATTCGAAACCTCTTTTTTAATTATAGGTAATCCATCTTTAGAAATCACAGCGCTTTTAAAAAGTTTTAATAAGATTACGACTTTCATCCTAATTTCTGGCTTCTTTCTCTCTCTTATTGTTTCATATTTTTTGGCAAAAAATACTCTTAAACCAGTCCTTAAGATATCTGATCAAATTTCTAAAATCGATATTGACAACATAAATCAAAGGATTCCTGAGCAAAAGTCAAAAGAATTCGATATTTTTGCTAATAAATTAAATTCTATGCTAAATAGAATACAACAAGCTTTTGAACTTCAAAACCAATTTGTTTCGGATGTTTCGCATGAACTAAGAACTCCTTTAACCTCTATTAATGGTTATGTAAAAATGCTTAAAAGATGGGGAAAAAGTGATCCAAAAGTTATGGAAGAATCATTGGAAAGTATCGAATCATCAAGCGAATATTTAAGAGACTTGGTAGAAAAACTACTTCTTTTAACAAAAACCGATTATCAAATAGAAAAAGAAGTAGTAAGTGTCTCTCAAGTTATTGACGATATTCTTGACTTTTTCAAACTGCCTCTTCAAGAATTTACGGTACAAATAAAGGGAGAAGACTTCAAAGTAAATACTTCCAAAGAATATTTATCTATTATATTAAAAGTTCTTATGGAAAACGCCATAAAATATTCTACAGATAACAAAAAAATAGATATCGAATTTAATCCTTTTCAAAAAAAATTAAGCATTAAAGATTATGGAATTGGAATAGATAAAGAAAATTTAAAAAATATCTTTGAACGCTTCTATAAAGTTGATTCTTCGAGATCTCAGAAAGGTCATGGCTTGGGACTTTCTATTGCTAAAAAATTGGCCGATGCTCTTAATATAAAAATAACAGTTGAATCAGAAATAAATAAAGGGACCAAATTCACCTTACATTTTCAATAAAAGAAAGTTTTAGTTTGTCCTAATTTAAAAGAACAACAGAACGAAGTTTTCTTTGTACATAATAAACGTTAAAATTTCAGTTGTAGAGTCACTCTACACGAAGGTATCTACAATTTAAAATTTAACTGCCCAGCTTGAACTGCTCTACAAATAAAATACTTTAAGTTTTGAATTTAAAGTGGCAATAGGAGGAAGTCCCTTCCTATCTAGGCCGGTACAAGTACCTAATATGTTAAAAATTAGCAACTTACAATAATTGAAACAAGAAATTTTTAGAATTTTCAAATCATCCATAACGGAATAAAAGGAGGAAACTCGAAAATTGATTTATTTTGACAATAATTCGACTACACCCGTAAATAAAGAAGCAGCAGAAGTTATATTAAAATATATGACAGAACTTTATGCTAATCCTAATTCAATACACTCTTTTGGGGTAAAAGTCGAACAAGATTTGGAAGAAGCTAGAAAAAATATTTCAGAAATACTTCAAGTATTACCCTCAGAAATATTTTTTACCTCTTGCGCTACTGAATCGATAAACACCATAATAAGAGGTGTAACAAGGGCAAATAAAAATAAAGGTAGAAAAATTATAACATCTTCAATAGAGCATTCTGCAGTCATTAATACTTTAAAAGATCTTGAAAGAAATGGAATTGAAGTAATTTATATAAATGTTGATAAAAATGGAGTGATAGATCTTAAAGAACTTGCTGATTCAATCACTGAAGATACGATTTTAGTTAGCTTAATGGTTGCAAACAATGAAATTGGCACAATAGAACCAGTTGATGAGGTATATAAACTAATAAAGAAAAAAAACGATGAGACTTACTTTCATATAGACGCAGTTCAGGCACTGGGGAAAATATCTTTTGACTTGGGAAAATACAAATGTGATTTTGCTTCTTTTTCAGCCCATAAATTTCATGGTCCAAAAGGAGTTGGAATATTATATAAAAAGCGAGGTACAAGAATGTACCCGTTAATTACTGGAGGTACACAAGAAAAAGGTATGAGAGCAGGAACTCAAAATGTTGCTGGAATAATTGGAACTTCTTTAGCTTTACAAAAAGCTGTTGAACACTTAAAATATATGAAATCTGAAATTAAACAAATTAGAGATTATCTGGCTTACAATTTAAAAGAGATGGGAGCACAAATCTTAACGCCACTTGATAATTCTATACCTAATACGCTTGGATTTTTCTTTCCCAATATACGAGGAGATATAATAGTCAACGGACTTTCTGAAGCGGGGATCTATGTATCTACTACCTCCGCATGTGCAAGTAAAATTAGTTCAGAGAGTAGAATAATGAAAAGTTTGGGATACGATGATACAAATGCTAAAGGATTAGTAAGAATTAGCTTATCTTATCTGAATAATCTTAATGAAGCAGAAATATTTATAAATAAGTTAAAAAATATTCTTAACTTTTTGAATTATTGAAATTTTAATGTATAATATTAGCAAAGGGGGTTAAAAAATGCGAAGTATGACTGGTTATGGTAGAATAAACAAGAATATTGGAGATTATGGTTATAATTTGGAAATTAAATCTCTTAATTCTAAAACGTTAAATTTAAATGTAATAATTCCTCCCCTTTTTTCTCCTATAGAAATAAATATTCAAAATTTTATAAAAAAGTATTTTCAACGCGGGAGAATTAACGTTTATGTCGACATAAAATTTCTCAAAAGTGATGATGTTATTGATATAGACTTAGGATTAGCAAAAGCTTATTATAACGCACTTAATATTCTAGCAAACGAACTACATTTATCTGGTGAAGTAAACTTAGAAATATTGCTCAAATTCAAAGATATAATAAAAGTTTCTTTAACAGACGAAAAGATATCTCAGATTTGGGATGGTCTAGAAAAAGTTTTGGAAGAAGTTATAGATTTAGTTATAAGATTCCAAGAAGAAGAAGGTAAAGATTTAGAAAAAGTTATTAAAGATTACTTAGAAGAAATGAAAAATGTTGTTGAAGAAATAAGTAAATATGCAGACAAAATGAAAGAGACTTATAGAGAACATATAAACAATAATTTGAGTAGTTTATTAAGTGATCTAAGTAATATAGACGAAAAAAGAATGGAAATGGAAATTACTTTACTTGCCGAGAGATCTGATATAACTGAAGAAATAGATAGACTTACCAGTCATATAAAAAGATTCAAAAATCTTTTAGAAACCGACGAAACTTCCATTGGTCAAGAATTAGATTTTATTTGTCAAGAAATGCACCGAGAATTCAATACCATCGCTTCCAAATCAAAACTTTTAGAGATTACTAATCTTTCTTTAGAAGGAAGATCTTTAGTAAATAAAATCAGAGAACAGGTTCAAAATATTCATTAATTATCCATAACGGAAACGTGTATAAAATATATAATAAACATTTATAGGGTTGAAAACTTGTTTAATTTGATAATAATTTTGATTTTTTATTTTTTGATATGGGAGGTGCTCTCTATGTATGGATTAATTAATATTGGATTTGGAAACGTGGTAGTTGGAGACAGAGTGATAGCTATAGTAAATCCAAGTTCACAACCTTTAAAAAGATTAAAAGATATAGCTGATCAACAAGGTAAACTACTGGAAGTTAATCACGGAAGAAAAACACGAGCATACATCGTTACTGATTCAGGACATGTTATCGCTAGCGCCATTCAACCAGAAACAATTACTAACCGTTTTCTTCAAAATTTCTACGAAATAGAAAAAGTACTAGATAAAATTAGAAAGGAAAATTTTTAAAAAATGGATGGACTGCTCTACGTTATTAGTGGACCTTCTGGAGTTGGAAAATCAACTCTAATAAAAAATGCATTAAAAAAAGTGAATGGATTTATTTTTTCGGTTTCCTACACAACTCGTAAAAAAAGAAATGGAGAAATAGAAGGAGTAGATTACTTTTTTGTCGACGAAAAAACCTTTTTTGAAATGAAAGAGAAAGGCGAGTTCCTTGAATGGGCTAAAGTTCATGATAACTACTATGCTACTTCAAAAAGTTTTGTTGAAGAAAAATTAAAAGAGTGCAGAGGATTGGTCCTTGATGTGGATGTACAAGGCGCTTTGAATATTAAAAAGATTTATAAAAATGGTGTTTATATTTTCATAAGGCCCCCTTCTGTAAAAGATTTAGAAGAAAGGTTAAAAAATAGAGGAACCGAGACTACAGAAGTTATGCAAATAAGACTAAATAACGCCAAATGGGAAATGTCTCAAATTGATAATTTTAACTATATTGTAGTTAACCACGAAATAGATGAATCCTCACAGCAACTTATTTCAATTTGGGTAGCTGAACAGTTAAAAAAAGAAAGGTACAATGAAGTAAATTCTAATTTTTTTTTCTTTAAAAAACTAGAGCCAGAAGGAGTGAAAGCAAATGGACTTAGAAATTAATTACGATAAAATATTAGATACTGTAAAATTAAAATTTGCAGTTCCTGTTATAGTAGCAAAACGTGCAGAAACTTTAAAAAATATCGATCAACTGAAAGGCGTTTCACAAAAAAAAGATTATGTTGCTATAGCTTTAAAAGAATTAGAAGAAGGAAAAATTGTTCTTAAAAGGTAAAATCTGGTAAATTTTTATAGGGGGCTTTGCCCCCTATATATATTGAACACACTAAAAATTTAGCAGATAGTGAAAATTACATCAAATGATGTTTTTTAATATTATTTTAAAACATATATATGTTTTTTAAATATCTAAGCGGTTATTAAACTACATTAGGAGGAGAAAAATGGTAGATCTTAAGTTTATACGAGAAAATCCCGAAATTGTTAAAGAAGCTCTGAAAAAAAGAAACACAGAAGATGACTTAATAGATGAGATATTAAATCTTGATGAACAAAGAAGAGCGTTTTTAAAAGAGGTTGAAAATCTAAGAGCAGAAAGAAATAAAAACTCAAACCTCGTCGCAAGATTAAAAGCAGAAAAAAGGTTTGCTGAAGCTGACAGTTTAATAGAACAAGGTAAAGAAATATCCGAAAAAATTAAGAATTTAGAATCAGAATTGAAGCAAATCGAGGAAAAGTTAAACAACAAATTACTCTATGTACCAAACATTCCGGATGATACTGTTCCCTATGGCAAAGATGAAAATGATAATGTTGAAATAAGAAGATGGGGCACACCAAGAACATTTGATTTTGAACCAAAGGCTCACTGGGATCTAGGTCCAGAATTAGATTTGCTGGATTTCGATAGAGGGGCTAAATTAAGCGGCTCAAGATTCACAGTTTTAAAAGGAGATATAGCCTTGTTGGAATTGGCATTAATAAATTTTATGGTAGATTTACATACCAAAGAACATGGATATAGATTCATTATGCCACCTCATTTGGTTACAAAGGAAACAATAACTGCTACTGGTCAACTTCCAAAATTTGAAGAAGACTTGTACAAAACTACTGTTGACGAATTATACTTAATATCAACAGCTGAAGTTCCTCTGGGTGGAATGCACAGGAACGAGGTTCTTGAATTAAAAAACTTGCCTCTTAAATATGTTTCATACACACCTTGTTATAGAAGAGAGGCTGGTAGTTACGGTAAAGATGTGAGAGGCATGATAAGGCAACATCAATTTGATAAAGTCGAATTATTTTGGTACACAACACCAGAAGAATCAAATGAAGCTTTAGAAACATTAACAGCACATGCTGAAAAAGTCTTGCAACTACTAGAATTACCGTATAGAGTTATAATTTTATGCAGTGGAGATTTAGGTTTTGCGGCTGCTAAAACTTTCGATATTGAAGTATGGCTTCCAAGTTATAACAATTACAAAGAAATTTCTTCCTGCTCCACTACAAAGGATTTTCAAGCTAGAAGAGGGAATGTCAGATATAAAACAAAAGAAAACAAACTAGAATTCGTACATACACTTAATGGTTCAGGCCTTGCAGTAGGAAGAACACTAGTGGCAATTATGGAAAATTATCAAACCGCTGATGGAAAGATAAAAATTCCGGAAAAACTAATTCCCTATATGGGAAAAAAGTATATAGGTTAAAACTGTTATGCCAAATGTTTTTTATGGTAAGAAAAGCAATTCTAAAATTATCTTAGATAAAAAAGAAACTTCACATTTAAAAGTTATTAGAAAAGCTCCCGGTGAAGAGATAAAAGTTATCACGGGAGATGGTTATATATATAATGCAACAATAGAGAGTATTGGGAAAAAAGAAACTATTTTATCAATTAAAGATAAAATTCTATCGAAGGAAAATTACGTGCCTTACCTATCAGTTTATTTTGGAATGAGTAGATGGGATAGAACACAGGTTCTTTTGGAGAAGATGGTAGAACTTAGAGTAAACGAATTTAATGTTTATTTCGCAGAGAAAAGTGAAATTAAGTACACAAATTTGGAAAAATTTCAAAAAACTATAATTGAAGCGTCTAAACAATCAGTTTACGCATCAATCCCAAAAATAGAGCTAATCAATTTCGAAGACCTACCTAAAGAAGACTCTCTCGTATTAGATTTTATAGATAACAAAATGACTCTTAGAGATTTCATGAAGATTAGAGCTAGAAATATTCCAATAAATATTATAGTAGGACCTGATTTTGGATTCTCAAAGCGAGAAAAAGATTTTTTTGTGGAAAATAAATTTGAGATAATAAATTTGGGATCAACCATTCTAAGATTTGAAACGGCAGCAATTTATACTGTTGGTGCTATTAACTATGAATTTAATAGATTATATCAAATTTAATAACAGGGGAGATTGCTATGGAAGAATGGGTAAAAACTACCCTAATTTACTTGATAAAAATAGGAATAAGTGTCCTGATAATTGTATTGGCAAAATATTTGGCGAAGCTAATTTACAAGATTATCCTTTCAACTGCTGAAAAAAGAGGCAAAGTAGCTATTACATACAAGAGGTCTCTTATGACTATGATAAACATTGCAATGTACACTTTAGCTGCTTTTATCATAATCTCTGTAATCTTCACTAACCTTAGTGCCTTTTTAGCAGGACTTGGAATAGGTGGAGTTATCATAGCTTTTGCAGTTCAAGAGCCTTTAGGTAACCTGATTTGCGGATTTTTAATTATGCTAAACCATTTGGTAGTTGATGGTGAAGCAGTAGAAATCGACGGTATTGGAGGAACTGTTCAAGAAATAGATGTGAACCATGTTATTTTAAAAACCTTTGACGGAAAGTTAATACATTTTCCCAGTAAAGAAGTGTGGACAAATAAAATTATACACTACTGGCCAGAAGATATAAGAAGAAACGAAATAAAAGTTAGAGTCTCCTATTTGCATGATATAAATTTAATAGCTAAAGTTTTAAATGAAGCCGTTAATTCATCAGAACTTGTTTATATAGACGATAGTCATAAACCAGCAGTAGTATTTGACAGTTACGGTGATTCTTCTATGAATTTTGTTGTTAGATTTTGGGTAAAACGTGAAAATTTTATAAACTCATCATTGAATGTAGCTGAAAAAATCAAACAAAAATTTCTTGAATATAATCTTGAAATACCCTACAATCAGATAGACTTACACGTTAAAGATGTAAACCCTAAGCTTCTTCAACATAAAGAAAGAGATTAAATATTAACGAACATCAAAAGGCGGACTAGTCCGCCTTTTTATTTAATATTTACTATTTTTCTATTATTCCAGTAAAATATACATATAAACATATAAAGTAAAAATTAAAA
Source organism: Thermotogota bacterium (assembly GCA_029780115.1). GTDB lineage: Bacteria > Thermotogota > Thermotogae > Petrotogales > Petrotogaceae > Defluviitoga. The sequence continues at coordinate 417,418 of JAKOZG010000004.1, read as the reverse complement.
TTTTAGGAATATCGATCACTTTAAAAGAACAATAAGAGTGCAGGGAGGATTTTAAATGGCCAAAAATGAAGAAAAAAAGGGCAAAGGTAAAAAAATACTCATTTTTATACTTATAGCTTGTGTTATAGCTTTCTTTTTATTGGGTTGTGGATATATTTATTTTGAATATTCAAGACTTTCATATCTAAATTTGAACTTTCAGAACAGCTGGAGGAGTTACATTGCATATCTAACAGATCATATTCCTGGCTTAGACAAATTATCAAAATATGAATATTTAGAGATTTCGGACCCTTTCTATATGGAAAAAGAAATTTTAGAAATAAGATTAAAGGCAATTAAAGACGAAAGTCAACGTTTAGAAGAACAAAAACATGAACTACAAAAAATTTTAGATCAAATTTCACAAGAAAATGAAAGGTTAGTTAAACAGAGAGAAGAATTAGAACGTCTTAACAAAGAATACAATGAAAAACTGACTCAATTTACCGACTATAACAAAAGAATTGCAACCTTAGGTAGCTGGCTAGCGAAATCTACACCTGCGCAGATAGCCTCTGCTTTAGTGAGGGAGGAAGTGAGCGTTGATTTACTCGTAGATACAATGTTGACTTTAGAACCTAAATCGGCAGCCGAAATTATTCAGGCCATTGCAGCAATCAATCCTCAAAAAGCTGCCGAAATTATTGCAAAAATGGGGGAAAAGAAAACCAATGGAAACAAATAGCATAGGAGCCAAAAATCTTTTTAATATAATGTCGATGTCAAAGGTTAAAACCAATCAACAAGTCCAACAAACAAGCAATCATAACTCTTCTATTGTTTCTTTTCAAAAGGAATTAAAGAATATTTTAATTCCTAAAAATACTTTAAATCCGCAAAAACAAATTGAAAACAAATATAAAAATAATCACTTAGAAAAATTAATGCAAAAGTCTGAAATATTCTGTTATTTAAATATCCTCTTAAGTTTTACCGATCCTAAAATAAATCTAGAAACTATTGAAGGAACTACTTATCTTAAAATATTTAACAAAGGTGACAATAAAACAATTACTTTTAATGTAAAAGAATTGATAAACTATTTAAATAAATATGTTGACCAAAAAAAAATCTCAAATACTTCTAACGACAAAACTTCATTCGTTACAGTAAAAGAAGCTTTAAAAATACTTTCTAATATAGAAAATACCAAAGGATTATCAAAGAAAGATACTCAAATTCTATTAAACGCTATTGATATAACAACAAAGCATCATTTAAATGAGATTCAAGAAAGTATAACTAACATAGGAACTATATTACATGAAAATGAGGAATATTTTGAAAGTATTGGAATAAAAATCAATATCCTACCAGTAGAAACAATTAAAAAAGAAACTGTAAATCTCATAATTTTTCAAAAGGATGAAGAACTTATTATTACACCAATGGAAGAATTTTTAAGTAGCAAGATCATCGAACAACTAAATGATGGCAAATTATTAGCTGTTAGTATGAATCTAGTTACAAAACCTGAAGACGTTTCACCTACTATAACTTTTTTAAACAATTTTTCTGACACTATAGATACAGAGCTCAGTTTATTTTCTGACTTGGAATCCACTCAATTTGATGAAACCTTTGAAGTTAACAATATTATGAAAGACGTAGAAATCTCTCAGTTATTCTTATTTTTACCTAAAAAAGAGTTTAGCCAAGAAACTTTGAAAAAAAGTATTATAAATCACGTGCTCAATATAAATGTATTAGAAAAAACAGAAAAGGAATATAAAATAATCTCTAATGAATTTGAACCATATAAATCTATGGATAAAAAAACTTTAACAAATCAAAAAAATTATACGACAAATATTGTTGAAAAAGAAAAAAGCGCTTATTTTGATATACAAAAAAGTAGAAAAGTAAATTATATAGCAGAAAATAACTCTCAAACGAAAACTACTAAGACAAAGGACCATGAAATAATGGAAAACTCAAAAACCACTACTAGTGTTTCCAATCTCGGAACAGACAAAGTTGATAACATACACGAAAACACAATAAAACTCGAAAACAATCAAACAAAATACTACTCAGAAAATACGACCTATAATAATCACCTATCAGAAACACCTCCTTCAATAAAGTCTTATGATTTAAACGGTCATATAAAAGATATAATCGTTACAAAAAACACTGAAACATTTTTCAAAGAAAGTTTCTCGGTCAATGTTTCTCCTCCGAATCTTGGAAAAGTAGATATCCAAATTGTCAAAAATGGAGAAGCTATCACCATTAATCTTATCACTGAAAACGAAACTGCCAAATCAACAATCTCAAAAACAGTTCAGTCTTTAGTCGGAAATTTAAGGGACGAAGGTTACAATCCTGTTGATGTAAAGATAATTGTTCATCAAGAAGAAAATTACCTAGATTACCAAAATCAGAAAAATCAAGATCAACAACAAAATCAAGAAAAAAGATACAGACAAAATGAACAGCGCGATGAGACTTTGTACACATTTGAAGAATTTTTAAGGAGTGATTTAAATGTTTAACTCTGTATCAATGGACAATATTTACCTTAGCACTCTGCAAGCAAATAGAAACAGAGAAATAAAAAAAGAGTTAGATAAAGAAGCTTTCTTACATTTACTAGTTACCCAATTAAAAAATCAAGATCCAACAGAACCTCTAGACAACAAAGATTTGTTAATTCAATTATCTCAACTATCCTCTACTGAACAGATAATGAACATGAGTAATGCTGTTCAAGAAATGGTCAATTCGCAATTATCGTTGAATAAATTGCAGGCTGTCTCACTTCTTGGAAAAGAGGTAGTAGTAAATAGTAACGTTATTCAGTTAGAAAGTGGTATTGCAGAAACTATAAATTTCGGACTAGATTATGATTCCGAAGTATTAGTTGAAATATACGATGCAAAAGGTAGATTGGTTCATTCACAGAACTTAGGTGTGAAAAAAGCGGGTTTAAATTCATTTGTATGGAATGGAAGAGACAATAACGGAACCTTGCTTGCAGACGGCGATTATATGTATGGTGTATATATCATTAGAAATGGGGAGAAGATCTTAACCACTGGAATTAAAAGTGGAAAAGTTGAAGCTGTCAAATTCTTTGATAATGAACTATATCTGCTCATAGATGGCCGAATATACCCATTCTCGGCTATTAATGAAGTTAGTGTCTAAATACGTAATATTTTCGAAGTAGTCCTATGTACAAAAAAAGAACAGCAGTTTTATTTCTAATGTAAATAATTGGAAGATGGGAGGAATATAAAATGCTAAGATCGATGTATTCAGGCATAACAGGTTTAAGGAACTTTCAAGACCAACTTGATGTAGTAGCAAATAATATTGCAAACGTTAATACAATAGGATTTAAAGGTTCAAGAACCACCTTTCAATCTACACTCTTTCAAACTTTAGCAGCAGGAACCGCACCACAAGATCTTCTTGGGGGAATTAATCCAATGCAAATTGGGTTAGGTTCAAAAATTGCTTCAATAGATAAAATAATGACACAGGGTTCCCCAATGTCTACAGGAAAAGCTACCGATATGATGATACAAGGTGAAGGATTTTTTATACTTTCAGATGGTGTGGGACAATATTACACAAGAGCAGGTAATTTTACAAGAGACTACAATGGATTCTTTGTGGATCCAGCATCGGGTATGAAACTTCAAGGATGGACAGCAAGATTAACGCCAGACGGTCAAAGAATCGTTGATACTAATGATCCAATAGGCGATATACAAATATCCTCTGGACAAGTTATGCCCGCTAAACAAACCTCATTTGTTAGACTCGCCCACAACTTAAACGCAGGAGTCGGAATTCAAGATACAACAATAGTAATTAAAAGCACATTAGGTGATAGTATCCCAGTTAGATTTAGCTTTAAAAGAGACTTAAATAATCTAAATCAAAATGTTTATCTATGGGAAGCTAAGATACTAGACACAAACTACAATTTCTCAAACTTAACGAATAATACCACAAACGCTACTCTTACTTCAACTCAAACAATAAACGGAAAAGTTGAACTAGACGATTATGGAAAAGTAATTAATTGGGTGAATTTTGCAAATGATCAAACTCCACTTTCAGACACTAGAATTTCAATTTTTGATGTAAATGGAAATATTGTTGGAGAAACTGGACAGCCTGCAACAATAGAAACTAATGAAGCTGATGAAGCTGATGAAGCTGATGAAGCTAATGGAACTCCTGCTACACTAAGTGGCAGTATAAAGCTTGTAGATGCTACCACCAACGAATCAGTATATTACGATCCTGAAGATATACAATTATCTTTTTCTGTTAACTCCTTCACAATCACATTGAAAGATTCACAGGGGGATCAGATTACTTTTACTTCAGCTTACGCTGGTACAGTTAGAAGTTTCAATCAATTACTTAGTGAAGGAATTATTTCTGGAAATTACAAATTAACAGGTTTAAGCTTAAAAGGCGTTGATGATAGTAATACTATAAGTAATGGTACTTTCGACCTTCGTTCCGTTCGCGATGTCATTCAGCCTCCTGTAGCAGGAGAGATTAAGTTTGTCGATATGAACAATCCTACAAACTTTTCAACAGCTGAATATATAAGTCCTAAAACTACAACTTCCACTGTAGTCTATGATTCTTTGGGAAATTCGTATAACGTTTATCTAAATTTCACAAAAATAAATGAAAACACTTGGTATTGGGAGGCAAAACTGGCTGATGGAACCCCGTTGTATAAAATTACAACTGATGAACAATTAGTAAATGAACCGGCTAATGGTGTAATAGCATTTGACGCTAATGGAAATTTAGCAGCGACTAATTGGTCTATAGTAGGAGGCAATATAGTACAATCTGGCGGCACTGCAGGTTTTTGGTTCGATCCAGGTGAACAAGGGGCTGCCCTAAATCCTGATGTTGATCCACCATCTGTTGCTGCAGCAGGACCCGTTACTGTGAGTGTTAACTTTCAAGCCTTAACTCAATTCGCATCTCCTCATTCTGTAACTGTAACAGAACAAGATGGAAACGCTCAAGGTACCCTTGAATCTTTCGCAATAAACACTAGTGGCGAAATTATAGGAATTTTTAGTAACGGATTAACAGCTCCTCTTGGTCAGGTAGCTTTAGCAACATTTAATAACCCTGAAGGTCTGTTAGAAGTAGGAAATTCAATGTATGCAATGAGTTCTAACAGTGGACTCCCACAAATAGGTGTTGTTGGTGTTGGAGGAAGGGGAAGCATTATTCCAGGTGCATTAGAAATGTCTAATGTAGATCTTGCAGAAGAATTTACCAATATGATTATTGCGCAAAGGGGTTTTCAAGCAAATTCTAGAAGTATAACAACTGCCGATCAAATTTTAAATGAACTAGTTAATATAAAGAGATAATACCTTTGATGTACTTAAGAACAAATTTATTGTTAAATGAAAGATAACTTAATAACAATAATTTTAATTGAATGGTGATTTTTTTATGATAAAATTAACAAAGTTAAATGGTGATGAGTTTTATTTAAACTTTTACCAAATTGAAAAGATAGAATGTAGACCTGATACCACAATAACTATGATGAACGGCCATGTATACATAGTCAAAGAAACGATCGAAGAAGTTCTCGAAAAGGTGATACAATTTAATAAAAAGATATTTAAGGATAATTAAATTAAATAAATATTATAGTTAAGAGGTGGGGTTGTAGTGGATATCTCAACAATCATGGGTTTAGTGTTTGCTTTGTTTGCTATTGTCTTAGGGGTGGGAACTGAATTAGGTAAAATGATTGACATTCCCTCGTTTTTTATTACAGTAGTAGGTTCCTTAGGAGCTACATTTATAGCTCATCCTAGTTCAACATCTTTTAAAATATTTAACATCATTTTACAGTCATTTAAAAATCCCAAAATTGATAATATCGAGGCATTAAGAACCTTGTATTCTTTTTCAGAAAAGGCTCGGAGAGAAGGTATGATTTCACTAGAAGAAGACTTGCCTTCCGTTGAAAGTGATTTCTTAAGAGATGGGCTAAGGGCCGCGGTTGATGGAACCGACCCAGAGGAAATTAGAAAAATTTTGGAGATAAAAATGGATATGTACGAAGAAGAACAAGAAGAAAAAATAAGTGTTCTCGACACATGGGGAACGATGGCTCCAGCATTTGGTATGCTAGGAACCTTAATAGGATTGATACTATTGTTGGATACATTGACGGATCCTTCAACTATTGGACCGAGCATGTCAATAGCGCTTGTAACAACTTTTTACGGTTCTCTAATAGCAAATATCTTAGCCCTTCCTCCCGCTGAGAAATTAAAAAGAAGAACCAATAAAAACCTAAACCAAATGAGAATGATGCTAGAAGGCGTACTTTCAATTGTTCAAGGGGAAAACCCAAGATTAATGGAAGAAAAACTAAAGGCTTTTTTAAGTGCTGCTGAAAGGCAAGAATATGAAAGAAGTAAAGGTGAATCAATCTTCTAGTGAAATTTTTGAGGTGAAACAGTGGCTAGAAAGAAAAAAAGGTTTGAAAGACCCGAAGCAAAATGGATGACAACTTTCACTGATATGACAACATTGCTTTTGACAATGTTTATAGCTTTGTTTGGTATGTCAACAATTTCACCTGGAAAATTTCAACAAGCCGCAATGAGTTTACAAAGTGCTTTTGAAGGACAGCCTTTAGGTATTTTAGTAGGAGGTAAGAGTATTTCTGAAGAACCACTTATTACCTCACATCCAGGTGTAAAATCAGAACTACTAAAAATTGTTGAGGACGAAAAATACAAAGGAAAAATCACTATTGAGGAAACTGATAAAGGGACGATAATATCTATGAGAGATATCGCTTTTTTCAGGTCTGGCAGAGCTGAACTAACGGCTGAAGCTAAAGAACTATTATATAAGATTGGAACTATAATCCTCGAACATACTTCAAATGCCATAGAAGTTTATGGTTTTACAGATGACGAACAAGTCTTACCCACAAGTGTATATCCATCAAATTGGCATTTAAGCGCTGCAAGAGCTGCAAGTGTAGTTAATTTTTTCACTGGCGAGTTGAAAAATAGAAGGATGATCGAAAGAATGGCAGAGATTAATATAGGACAATTTGATATAGATTATTTTTATAACCCAGATAGATTTTATCCAATTGGCTTAGGAGATAAAGACATTCAGAGAGAGTTAGAAATATTAAGAGCTGAAATTGACTCAAGACTAAATCTAGCAACAATGGACTACATAGAAGGAAAGATAAGTGCCGCTCAATTGCAGCAAATTAAGATAGAGTTGGAGAATGAATTCAATGTTAAACGCGACGAATTAAGAAATCAATATAGACGTATAGATATCCTTATACTTCGCCAAAGAGTTAGATAATAATTTTAATTTTTATATTTTGGAGGGATTCTAATTGCCTCGAGAAATGGATGAAGCCCCAGAAACGACAAAGAAAAAAAATCAACCCAGTTTTCTAACAACGTTAATTATCGTTATTGTTGTAGCTTTAGCAATTTCCGGTATTACTTCTTTTTTTATTGTTAAAATACTTTCCAGAAATATTGCAGAAAGTACAAAAAGTTCTGTTCAATATACTTCTAAAATACCTTTAAGAGTGGTTTTACTACAAGAAGGTTCCAGATATCCTGTAATGCTTAAAGGTGGATACGATATTGCCGTAATTGATTCCCTTCAACTAGATGTCGGAAGTAGTGAAGCGAGAGATGCTATAAATGCTTATAGATTAGAAATTTTAGAAGCAATAAGAATGATCTTTTTAAACAAAACAAGAACTGAACTTTCTACTCCTTCTGGTATAGAATTAACTAAAAAACAAATAATAAATTCTGTAAATGAAATTATAGGATTCACCGGAGAACGAGAACAACTAGGAGTAATAAAAGTCACTCTAATCATTATGACTATAACAAACGCAACTTAGAAAAAAGAGGTGTCAAAATGCCTGAAGATGAAATGCTAACTCAGGAAGAAATAGACAATATTTTAAGATCTATGGCTTTGGGAGAATCCCCAGAAAAAATATTCGAAGAATTCAAAAAAGAAGAGAAGAAAATTAGAGAATATGATTTCAGAAGACCCATGAAATTTTCTCGTGAACAACTAAGAACTCTTCAGTTAGTTCATGAAAACTTTGCTCGAGAGCTTTCCACCTACTTATCGGGTAGATGCAGAACTTTTGTTGATATAAAATATGCCAGTATTGATCAAATAACATTTTCAGAATTTCAAAAATCTCTTAATGCCCCTACTTTGATGGTGATATTTTCATCGGATATATTTAGCGGTAGTGCTATTTACCAGATGGGCTTAGACATTGGATACGTTATTATTGATAGGCTTTTAGGAGGAAGTGGCTCAACTTTAGAGGAAATAAGAACTCCTACAGAGCTAGAAATGAATATTTTTAGAAAAGAATGTGCGGTTATACTAAGATTACTTTCGAGATCTTGGGCAAATGTTGAAGAGTTTGAAGCAGTTTTAGAAAATTTAGAAACTAATCCACAGTTTGTACAAATAGCTCCTTCAAATGAAATGGCTATTCTTGTTACCTTATCAGTTACAATAAGAGACATACAAGGTTTTGTTAATCTTTGCTATCCTTCCTCTACTCTAGAACCACTTAATGATAAGCTTTCAACTCGAATGTGGGCAAGGACTTATAAATATTCTCAGGAATCAAAAGACTTTTTAAAAAGAACTTTACTACTTTCAAAACTAAAAATGTCTGCTATTCTTGGCAGAACCACTGTACATTTACAAGATGTTTTAGATTTAGAAGTAGGAGATGTTATTAGATTAGATTCCTTTTATGATGAACCTATAGAACTAGAGATAGAAGGGACAAAGGTTTTTAAAGCTCAAATTGGTAAAATAAAAGGATTTCATGGAGTAAAAATTGTAAAGAAAGACAAAGAATTATTAGAAAAAATCCTTGTTGAGAAAAGTATTCAAGAATATATTTCAAAGCAAAAAACTCTTCCAACCCAACAATCAGAGAAGGAGATGAATAAAAGTGCTAAATAACAACGAATTTTTGAGTCAGAAAGAATTAGATAAATTATTAAAAAACACAAAAAGTTCAGAGGAAGAAAATTTGGATCAAATTTTAGATATAATGGGAGAAATTGCAAATATAACCATGGGATCGGGTACAACAACCTTGTCTACTCTATTACGAAGAAAAATAGAGATAGAATACCCAGAAACTAGTATAGTAAAATTCAAAAATATAAAGACAAATTTTAAAGGTGAACACGTTGTTGCAACTGTTGAATATAAAAAAGGATTATATGGTATGAACACGCTTGTTTTACCCGCCAATCTGACGAATATTATAGCTAATCTAATGCTTGGCAAAGATCCATACGAAACCATGGAAGAAATCGATGAAATTAGTTTGAGTGCTGTAGCTGAAGCCATGAACCAAATGATGGGAACCGCTGCTACTGCCTTATCCGATTTTCTAAAAACAACAATAGAAATTTCTCCCCCAAAGACTGAACTTCTTGATTTCTCAGATCCTAACGTAGAATTTCCTCCTATAGAAACTGACAAGGAAGCCTACGTTATCTCAATAAAATACAAAGTAAAAATATCAGGTATTGCCGAAACTGTTTTCTGGCAATTTATACCTCTTAAGTTTGCAAACACGATTAAAATGAGGATGGAAGAAATATATGGTATAAGCAAGGTAGATAAGAAAAAAATGCCTGAAAAGAAAGAATCTGTAATAAATACAAATTACTTTAACGATGAAAAAGGAAAAGCCACAAGTGTAATCAAGGAAGGAACTGTTAAAGTTCGGCCGGTAGAATTTGGAGAATTTGAGAAAAAGGAACAACCTCTTCCTGAAGGTGTCGATTTTTCAAAGCTCGAATTATTGATGGATGTACCTTTAGAAATAAAAGTTGAGTTAGGATCGGTGCGAATGACACTTAGAGAGATTTTAGATTTACACGAAGGTTCTTTAATACAGCTAAACAAATTAGCCGGAGAACCTTTAGACATATATGCAAACGATAGACTCATTGCAAGAGGAGAAGTTGTAGTTATAGATGAAAACTTTGGAATACGAGTAACTGAGATTGTTTCCTTAAGAGAAAGGATAAAAACTTTAAAGTGATGCTAACTCAGTTAAAGCGTATCCTTTATATTTTTCTTCCAAAGGCAGTTCCTTTTTTTTATCGTTTAAATATTTAACTTGCTCAAGTATAAGACTTTTTGAGCCGGTTTTTCCATGCCCTGGAAAAATCCTTTTTAACTTCAAATTTTTCATCTTCTGAAGTATATCAATCCATTCTTCAACATCTGAATTCAATATTTCAGCATGTACTCTTGAAAATACGAGATCACCTGTTATTAAATAATCTCGCGGTTTCAAGGTATAAATTGTGGAGTCAGGGGTGTGACCTCCGACTACCTCAGCGGCTATCACATTATCTTGAAAAATCATAAAAAACGATTTTTCGAAGATAAAAATATTTTTTTGGTTTAAAGCTTCCTTTAGATTATTAAAATTAAATTCCGCCATTTTAGATATATCCATCAAAAAAACTTTATCCATAGAAGTCAGTAAGTCAAAGGTGGTTTTACTCATAAAGATATCTACTTTCATATCGCTGAAAATACTACCGAAAGTGTGATCCGGATGAAAATGTGTAAAAAAAACCTTTTTTAATTTCTTAGAAGTCTTTTGCTCAAGTAGATTAGTCATTTCTTCAAATTTTTGAGGATAAAGAGAACTATCAAACGCTATTAAACCGTCGCTGCACTCTAAAAACACTACACTACTCGCTCCATTTTCGAACCAAAAGTAATAAACACCTTCATAATTTTCTAACATTTTTATCACCCTAATTTTATCTTCTTCGAAAACAATATAATTAATATTATCATAACATATTTTTTGCAAAAATTATTCTTATTCCCACTTTCTCGATGATATAATAAAAGTAAGGAATATAAACTAAAATTTTTTAAAATATGGATGGTGAAATCTTGATAAAGGAATTTTTTAAAAAATATTGGTGGAGATATTTCATTGGTGTAGCTTTTCTTATCACTGTTGATGTAATTCAAATATTTATACCTAGACAAATTGGAAATATTATTGATGCACTAGGTTTAGCCGTTCCAGATATGATGTATGTAAAATCTTTAATAATTGGAATACTAATGCTAGCAATAGGCATGGCCATAGGTCGTATATTTTGGCGTATTACAATTAACGGTGCAGCTAGACTTTTTGAATTCCAACTTCTAAATAATATGTTTCAACATATAATTCATTTAGATCAAGACTTTTTTGATAAATGGCGTACTGGAGATTTAATGACAAGATTTACATCTGATGTATACTTACTCAGGCGTTTAATGGGTAATTCCATAATAATGATTGTTGATGCAGTTTTTATGACTTCACTTACAATATTAGCTATGGGTAGTTTCGTTGATTGGCGATTGACTTTAATTGCAATCACACCTTTACCTTCTATAGCAGTTATCTCTCTAATATTTGGAAGAATGATTCAAAAGAGAGCTATGGATCTTCAGAAAAAAACTTCTGAATTATCTAATATTACAGAAGAAGACATCGGGGGTATAGATGTTATAAAACTGTATGCAAACCATGAAATTATGGAAAACATATTTGCTAAGAAGGCTAAGGAATACTATAATTCTTTTCTTAAATTAATAAAGGTTTCTGGCTTGATGTATCCATTAGCTATGTTGGTCGGTCAGCTTTCAACAATAATTATTTTTAATGTTGGTGGTCCAATGGTGATTAATAATCAAATTACACTAGGAGATTTCATAATGACTCATCAGTATATTGGGATGATGGTATGGCCAATGATGGCTTTTGGAGATTTTGTCAACTTACTTGCAAGAGCTAAGGCATCTTTAAAGAGAGTAAACGAAGTCTTAAATCAACCAAATTCTGTAGTAGAACCTCCTTACGAAAAATATGATTTTCAAGGGAGATACGAGATCAAAAATCTGAATTTTGCTTATCCAGGTACAGAAAGATTAGTTTTAAAAAATGTTAACATGAATATTGAACCCGGACAAATGGTGGCATTCGTTGGAAGGATAGGATCCGGAAAATCGACGCTGGCAAAATTACTAGTTAAATTGTACCCTGTAGAACGTAACACTATTTTCGTTGATGGAAGAGATATCAACGATGTAAATGGAAGGTTTATAAGAGAAAATGTTTCCTACGTTCCTCAAGAAAGTTTCTTATTTTCCATGACTGTTAGAGAAAATATAGCTTTTTCTGATGAAAAGCTAGAACCATATGCTGAGGAATATGCAAAATTAGCTCATGTTCACGAAGATATAATGAGTTTAGAAAAGGGTTACGAGGCCGTAGTTGGAGTAAGAGGAGCGACATTATCAGGGGGTCAACGGCAGAGAGTTACAATAGCTAGAGCTTTGGCAAAAGACGCCAAAATGATCATCCTTGACGATTGTCTATCAGCGGTTGACACTGAAACAGAAGAAGAGATCATAAATACATTAAGAAGCGAAACGATAGGTAAAACTATAGTCATAATTTCTCACAGACTAAAAGCTGTAAAAGATGCAGATAAAATCTTTGTTTTTGACGATGGAGAAATAGTTGAAGAAGGAAACCACGACGAATTAATCGTCAAAGAGGGCATATACTATTCAATGTATATAAAACAACTAATAGAGAAAAAAGTGGAGGATTGATTGAAGAATGGCTTCAATTCATGAAGAAATTTTTTTGGAAGAAAAAGAAAAGATCGAAGGTGATTTTAAAACAGTTCTTAGACTATGGAAATACATAAAAAAATACAAGTCTTTGATAATTTTGACCCTTGTAGCTTTGGCAATTGCTACGCTGATTGAATTAGGGCTACCATATGTAATTAAGTATGGCATAGATAACGTCATAAATGTCGAATATCATTTTAATCTTGAAACTACCAATCCGCCCACTTTTGTCCAAAATACTAACGGTTCATACACACTAAAAAAAATAGACAATAACTATTATATGATAAATAAAAAAGCCGGTGAAACAATAGAAGTTCCTAGTGAAACTTATTCTTCATACTTCGATACTTCTATTAAACATATAAAAAATTTTAGTATCTTCTTCGTTTTCTTATTATTCGCTCAATTTTTGATAAACTATGGTCAATTATATTTTTCAAATGTTGTTGGCCAAAATGTAGTGTATAATTTAAGAAATGACCTTTATAAGCATTTATTAAGAGTTGAATACAGTTATTTTGAAAAAAATACCCCTGGAAAAATTACAACGAGAGTTGTACACGATACACAAAATCTATCAAATTTCTTCAGTGACGTTATCACAAGCTTATTAAAAGATGTTGCTATTTTAATTGGGGTAATTGCACTTATGCTACTATTAGATGTACAATTAAGCCTCTATACCTTTATTATGCTTCCTATCATAGTATTTGCAACCTTTTTGTTTAGAACATTTGATAGAAAAGCTTACAATAAAGTGAGAACTAGGGTATCAGCTTTAAATTCTTATTTGGCAGAAAATCTATCTGGAAGCACGGTAACCAGGCTTTTTAACCAAGAAGAAAGAAAAGAAGATGAATTTAAATATATGAGTTCAAAATTATATGAAGCAAATATTCAACAAATGTATGTTTTCGCTATTTTCAGACCTTTGATGAATCTGCTTTATTATCTAACTTTAAGTTTAATCTTGTGGATAGGAGCCAAACAGATCACTCAAGATGCAACAACTTTTGGTACGATTTATGCTTTCACCGCTTATATAGATATGTTTTTTAGACCTATTTTTGATATAGCAGAAAAATTTGACATAATGGAAGATGCGTTTGCATCTGCGGGGAAAATATTCAAAATTTTTGAGCAAAAGCTAGAAGATCTTGGAAAAGGGCTATATACAACTATTGAAAAAGGAAAAATAGAATTTGATGATGTGAAATTTTCATATGATGGAAACATTGAAGTTCTAAAAGGTGTCAGCTTTAAAATTGAGCCTAATGAAAGAGTTGCCATAGTTGGAGAAACAGGTTCTGGAAAAACAACCATCATTAAATTGATAAGCGGTCTATATAAATATCAAGAAGGAAGAATACTCATAGATGATAAAGAATTATATGATTACGATTTAAATATGCTTCGCAAAAAAATTGCTGTTGTTCCCCAGGATGTGTACCTATTTTCAGGAACGATTTTAGATAACATAAGATTATTTAATCCAGACATCAGCGAAGAAGAGGTTGAACGTGTAGCTAAATTTGTTTATGCCGATCAGATAATCAATAAATTCCCTAATAACTATTACACTGTCATTACAGAAAGAGGTGCAAGTTTATCTGCTGGAGAAAGACAACTTGTAGCTCTAACAAGAGCTGTCTTATACGATGCAAAAATAATAGTTCTTGATGAAGCTACGGCAAATGTCGACGTTGAAACTGAATACCTAATACAACAGGCTTTGAATAAGATCTCTGAAAAATCAACTATCATATCAATAGCTCATAGATTATCTACAGTAAAAAGTTCTAACCGAATAATTGTTGTCCACGATGGTTTAATTGCTGAAGAAGGTACTCACGAAGAACTCATGAGCAAACGAGGCATTTACTATGAGTTATACAAATTGCAGTTTGAAAAAACCTAAAGAAATTGTCAATATCTAAGGTTTGAAAAAATAACCTAAAAAGAGGTGGCTTATTTGTTAACGATAATAAAAAACGCGGAGGTATATTCACCAGAATATCTAGGTAAAAAGGATTTAATAATTGGAGCAGAAAAAATTTTATATATAACTGACTCTATAACTACTCATCCACAATTAAATGTAAAAATTTTAGACCTTGAGGGGGACTATCTAGTGCCTGGATTTATTGATTCGCATGTCCATATCATCGGAGGTGGAGGAGAGGGTGGCTACAAAACTCGAACACCAGAAATAACTCTTTCCTCAATAGTAAAAGCAGGAATAACCTCACTCGTAGGAATACTTGGAACAGACAACGCTACAAGAACTATGTCAAATTTAATTGCCAAAGCAAAAGCTTTAAAAGATGAAGGTATAAGTTGTTATACATACACTGGTTCATATCATCTGCCATTAAAAACTTTAACAAATAGAATAATTGACGATATAGTTTTTATAGAAGAAATAATAGGTGTTGGAGAAGTTGCCATATCTGATCATCGAGGTTCTCAACCTACCCTCGAAGAACTTATAAGAATCACTGCAGATGCCAGAGTAGGAGGAATTTTATCAAAAAAAGCAGGTATTGTAAATGTGCATGTGGGAAAAGGAAAAAAGCTTATCCAACCCCTTTTAGATGTGATTAACAATTCTGACTTACCTATAACACAATTTTTACCAACTCACATGAATAAAGATGAGGAATCAATAAAGGCATGTAAGGAATTTATTAATTTAGGAGGAAGAATAGATTTCACTACTAGTTCTTCTAATAATTTAGACGAAAATGATATTTCAAAACCTTCAAAAGCTCTAAAAGTGCTAATGGATGAAGGTGTTAACTTGGAAAATATTTCATTTTCCTCAGATGGACAAGGCAGTATGCCTCATTTTGATGAAAAAGGGAATTACCTTGGACTTACAGTAGCAAATGTAAATACACTATATCAAGAAGTCAAAGATTCTATCCTAGTTGAGCAAATTCCTATGGAAATTGCATTAAAAGTGGTCACGTCTAATCCTGCTACTTTTTTAAAACTAGAAACCAAAGGAAGAATAAAAGAAGGGTATGATGCTGATCTAGTTATTTTAGATAAAAACTCCTTAAACATCAAAAGTGTTATAGCAAAAGGAAAATTAATGAAGAAAGATGGTAAAATAATAACAAGAGGAACTTTCGAATAAAAATTGGATTCATTTACGAGTTACATGGCAAGTCTTTTTTCATCACAGGCTCGTTAAATATAGGGGAGGATTCGATGTGAAAGCTGTAATTCTAGCCGGAGGGTCGGGAGAAAGATTTTGGCCTCTTTCAAATTCAAAAAAACCAAAACAATTCCTAAAGCTCTTTTCAGATAAAAGTCTAATAAGAGAAACTTATGAAAGGTTACTGGACAAAATGAACCCAGCTGATATATATATTGTCACTTCAGAAAACTACTACGAGTTGACAAAACAAGAAATCCCTGAAATAAATGAGAAAAATTTAATTTTAGAGCCCATTCCTAGAAACACTGCTCCAGCTTGTATGTTAGGTACACTAGTTGCGGAGGAAAATGAAATAGTCACTATTTTACCAGCTGATCACTTTATTCCAAATAAAGATGCTTTTTGGGATACTTTGAACAAAGGTATCGAAGCCGCATCTAAGTATATTGGCTTATTTACGCTTGGTATAACCCCAACTCGCCCTGAAACAGGTTATGGATATATAGAAGTTTGTTCTGAATTAGAACCCAATATTTTTAAAGTTAAATCCTTTAAAGAAAAGCCAGATCAGCAAACTGCCAAAACATTCATAGAAAAGGGGAATTTTTTCTGGAACAGTGGAATTTTCATTTGGAAAAAAGAAGTCTTCTTAAAAGAGATGGAACATCATGCTTATGAAATCTATGAACAGCTGATTAACATTGATCCGTTTGACATTTATACTTTAAAAGAGATATATCCAAACGTCAAAAAAATCAGTATAGACTATGCACTTATGGAAAAATCTAAAAATATTTATGTAATTAAGACCGATCTTCTATGGTCTGATGTAGGAAACTGGGTCTCTGTAAGGGAATTGACTGGTTACTCTGATGACAGTAAAAATGTACATATAATTGATGGAGAAAACGTCTTTGTAAAAACCGACAAAAAGGTAGGCGTAATAGGTCTTTCAAACATAGTGGTAGTTGAAAGTGAAGAAGGGATTCTCATAACCACTGAAGAAAAGGCTCAAAAAGTTAGAAATATTTCTCAAAAGTTTAAAGACGCTGAAAACATTTGAAAAAAATCTAGTTTGACAGATATTAGATAATTATGGTATAATCAAATGACAAGAAAATAAACTTAAGAGGTGTTAAAATTGAAACAAGGAATCCATCCAGAATTGAAGCTTATTACTGTAAAATGTGCTTGTGGTGCCGAACATACTCTTTATACTACTGTGGATAACTTCAGATTAGAGGTATGTTCTCGATGTCATCCCTTCTACAAAGGAGACATGGGGGCTCAAATCATAGACACTGAAGGTAGAGTTCAGAAATTTAAAAATAGGTATAAAGATTTTTTTGAAAATGAAAATTAAAGTACTAAATAACTTTATTTAGGGGGGATTCGTAAGCGGAAAAACTATATGAAACAAAAAACTAAAAAGCCTTACGCGGTCAGACCTTGCTATTGGTGGAAAATGCCAATATCTGACCGAAATAGAAAAAATTTGGAGGTGAAGACCAGCGCCGGGACCCAGGCCACCTTTTATAAAGGTGATATCACGGCTTAGCAAGGTTTTCGTGGTAGAGAGACAAGGGCAAGGTATTAAGTGTGGTAAATGAAAGCTTAGCAATAGGAGATACAGTAAGAGCGAAAGTGGTTGATATCAAAAAGTTCGGTGCTTTTGTAGAGTTAGAAAACAAAGAAGAAGGATTCGTACATATTTCCAAAATATCCAAAAAATATGTGAAAGAAATTTCTGATTTTTTATCTGTTGGTCAAGAAGTTGAAGGTAAAATTATCGGAAAAACGAAAGATGGAAAATATGAACTGTCGTTAAAAGAAAACAGCGACGAACTTGTTGATGAGTCAGTAAACAACACTCAAAATTTTGAAAAGAAACTAAGCCAATACTTAAAAGAAAGTGATAAAAAAATCTCCGAATATCGAAAACACTTAGACAAAAAAAGAAACATAAGAAAAAGATAAAAGGAACATTTTATATAGTTTAAACTTTACATACAGCATATAATTAAGAGAGAGCTTTGGCTCTCTCTTAATTTTTTGTGATAAAATAGTTATGAATAATGTATTATTTTTCAATAATAAAAAAATTTCTCGTCGTGCAATGTTTTTAAACACTATCTGTTATTTAATAAAAAGTATTTCTAGTCCAAGTGTATTCAACTGCAACATTTATTCTATTGCTTTTATTAAAATAAAAAAATATATTGTAAAAAAAATCAAATATAATTTCAAGAAAAAAGAGTATTTATTTTTATAAAATATTAATCTATACAACCTACATAAATTTATGAATGTTCAAAAAGATTTCAAACAAACAACGATAAGGAGGTCCCTGTTTTGAGCAATTACAAAAGAATAAAGGGAACTAAAGATATATTCGGCGAAGAAATTGATTACTGGTATTATGTTGAGAATAAAGCTAAAGAGATGTTAGAAAAATATGGTTTTCGAGAAATAAGGACTCCAATTATAGAAAGTGAAGAACTCTTTAGTAGAGGAGTAGGCCAAGAAACAGATATAGTCCAAAAAGAAATGTACACTTTTGAAGACAAAAAAGGACGGATTTTAGCCTTAAGACCAGAGGGAACTGCTTCGGTAGTTAGAGCATACATTGAAAATTCAATGATAAACTTCGGCTCGCCGCAAAAGTTCTTCTATATAGGTCCAATGTTCAGATATGAAAAACCTCAATCAGGTAGATACAGGGAATTTTATCAGATTGGTGCAGAAATTTTTGGCACAGATTATCCTTTAGCTGACGCTGAATTAATAGATTTTTTATACGAATACTTCAAAACTCTAAAATTAACAAATTTCAAGATAAAAATAAATTCTATAGGAACAACAAAAAGTAGAGAAAAATATAAAAAAGTTCTGAAAGAATACTATAACCCTTTTTTACCTATCTTATGTGAAGATTGTCAAAGACGTTATAACGCCAATATTCTGAGACTTCTTGATTGTAAAATTGACAAGGATGTTGCAGCAAACGCTCCTTCAATTCTAGATTATTTAGACAATGAAAGTAAAGAGCATTTTGAGAGTTTAAAAAAATATTTAGATGTATTTGAAGTTCCATATGAAATAGATCCAAAAATAGTTAGGGGTTTAGATTACTATTCAAAAACTGCTTTCGAAGTAGAACATTTAGATTTGGGCGAGCAGGCCGTTATTGCAGGAGGAGGAAGATACGACGATTTAGTAGAGCAACTTGGTGGCCCTAAAACACCTGCGGTAGGATTTGCTATAGGAATAGAAAGGATTATAGAGGCTCTTAAAAAAGAACATATTGAAGTCGAAAATTTTTCACAAATTGATGTTTATATTGCTTATCAAGGTGAACAAGCTGAATTAGAATGTATAAAGCTCTCTAAAGAATTAAGAAAATATAAGATAAAAACCTATTTAAACTTATCAAAAAGAAATTTAAGCGGTCAACTTAAACATGCCAACCGACTAAATGCAAAACTTACTATCATCATGGGAGAAGAAGAGGTTGTCGATGATGTAGTAACAGTAAGAAACATGGAAACAGGGGAACAGACAAAAGTGCAAAGGAGCTGGGTAACAGAATTAGTTTTAGAAAAACTGAAAGAATTTTCTTAAAAATAAAAATTCTACGTACAAAAATTACTTTTAGAAAGGGGGACAAAGATAATGAAAGCTCTAATACTTTGCGCAGGAAAAGGTACAAGGCTTCGACCATTAACCCTTACAAATGCCAAGCCCTTGATTCCAATTGCAAACAAACCAACTATAATGTATAGTATAGAAAAAATAAAAGAAGCCGGGATCTCAGATATAGGAATTGTTGTAAGCCCGGAAAATATTGAAGCATTTCAGAGAGTATTAGGTGATGGAAGTTCTTTAGATGTAAAAATAACTTATATTATTCAAGAAAAACCTCAAGGACTAGCTCACGCGGTTAAAGTATCAAAAGATTTTTTAAACGATGAAAATTTCTTAATGTTCTTAGGCGATAACTTAGTTCAATTTGATCTTAGAAATTTCATTAAGCAATTTGAAAATAGCAATTATGAGTCTTATATCTTACTTACACCTGTAGAGAACCCATCAGAATTTGGAATCGCTATAATAGAAGATTCAAAAATTGTTAAAGTTATTGAAAAACCTAAGGTTCCTCCCTCAAACCTTGCAATAGTGGGTGTTTACATATTTACACCTCTCATATTCGAAGCCATTAATCACATTACTCTTTCTTGGCGTGGTGAGTACGAAATAACTGACGCCATTCAATGGTTAATTGACAACACTAAAAGCGTTGGTGCACACATAATAGAGGGATGGTGGAAAGATACAGGTAAACCTGAAGATTTAATAGAGGCTAACAGGAAAATATTAAACGAATTAAAAGAAATACAAATAGAAGGAGAAATAAAAGAAGGCTCATCAATTCAAGGAAATGTTATTATTGGAAAAAATACAATAATAATTAATTCTATAATAAGAGGACCTGTAATAATTGGGGAAAATACTACAATAAATAATTCATACATTGGTCCTTATACAAGTATCGGAGATGGGGTTTACATTTCTTCATCAGAAATAGAACATAGTATAGTTTTAAATGACGCAAATATTATCAATATACCAATAAGAATAGAATCATCAGTTATTGGAGAAAATGCTAATATAATTTCAATAGAAAGAAGACCTTATTCCATAAAACTAATATTAGGAGATTATAGTCACATACAAATTCCCAAATAAGTAAATATAAAAAACATAGAGACAAAAATTCATTTGTCTCTATGTTTTTTATATTATAAGTCAATTTACATTATTCTACTTAATCTTTCTTTTTCTCTTAAAATATTTCCTTTATCGTCAACAGCTTCATACGCTCCGTTTATAACCGCTACTTTAATTTGTCCTTTTGCAATACTATTACCCTGTAAGCCAACTGCATCTAATATTCCCATCTTTACCGCCATATACAGTGTTTCCGGATCAGTTAAAGGATCGTTTTTATCAAAAGAGATCTCTTTTATCTTTTCAATTATTATCATTGCTTCCTCTTTTAACAAATCTACCCTGTTCCTAATTTCAGGATCACTTTCAAAATCTGGCAAACCCTTTGAAGCTAAAGAATTAGCTCTTCTAACCATTTTCACACTCTCCAAAATCTCTTTAGATGTAGCTCGTTTCATAGCTTCACAATAAGAAACAACATGAATTATATGTGGTTTCAAATATGATGCATAGAACATGGAAGAAACAAGCTGACCCATCCCACTATTTGGATCAGCAGGAAATGATAGCAACCCAGTTCTAATCATCCTATAAGGAATAAAACTTTCGTCCTTTAAGGACTCGACCAACTCTAATTTGGCAATAGCTTTTGCAATATCCATTTTAGGAGATAAATTTGGGGGAGTGTTCATCATATACTGTTGAACGTACCATTCTACTCCTAACTTTTTAGCTACATACGCTGACAAATAAGCGGTTGCAACGCCAAGACTATCGTGCGCGTATCTCAACTCCCATTGATGAGAATCATTTACTTCAACTGGCACCTCATTTTCTTCATTCCATTTTATTCCTTGCATATTCTCAGTTATTGCTTCCAATAGCTTTCTATCAGAACGCTTATCTAGTTCAGAATACCAAAATATTGGAATGGCAGCCCAGGCATTATTAATAGTTTGTTTTAAAAGTTTTGAAAATTCCACTATGTGAGTAGTACCAGAATAGCACCTAACTAAGGGATAATTACCTCTTCTACTGGCTTGATAAAGATCTACAAAATCTTCTTTAGATCTTATAGGAGCACCGCCAGCACCATCTTGATTTGGATCCATTTTGTCTGGTTCGAAAAAATATTGTTGACAGTTTTGATCAGGCGCTATTGAAATAATATCCAAAAGTTCCGAATCTGCTAACTTTTTTATTTCTTCAATTGTTTCCTGCATTGTCTGTAAACCTATGTGATGCCTTATTAAAGGATATGGGAATTTAAATTCTATTCTTTCTGGCAAATTGGCTGGATAATTTTTCTTTTCTTCATACTTCATTTGACCCCTTAAAAATAGAACTACATCTTCTTCCTCTTCTGATCCATCGAAAATCTTTTTGAATATGCCATACTCTCTTGCCACCTGTCCTGTTTCAACAGTTCCTCCAAATATAAAATCTATTTTTTCAAATCTATCAATATCTTTTACCTTTTGAAAAAATTCATCCAAAAGTTTGGTTAAGGCATCTGCTCCCAATCTATAACTAATAGCTACTATATCGGGTTTTTCCTTTTCTATGCTTTCAATAAGTTTATTTATAGGTACAGCAGCACCTAAATTTACTACTTCATAACCTTCTCTTCTTGCTAGCTCTAAAAAATTAAGTAGTCCAGCAATATGAACATCTATTCCTATTGAAGCAGCCAAAATTTTTTTCATTATTCACCCTCCTCAACAAACTTTATTATTTCATCTACTGTTTTGCCTTTCAGACCCAAGTCTTCAACAGTTCTTCCGATCTTCCAAAAATCTCCATCTAACATAACATTAGCTATATTTATCATAGAATCAATTATTGGTGTATCAACACCAAATTCCTTACCAAATGAAGAAGTTGGAACTAAACTCATAGGCACATCTTCCAAAAGATACCTATTATTTAAACTCGTGGGTGCATAAATCCCTCTATAACCTTCGTTATTACGTATAGCTTCATATAAAGTATTTCCTTCGACATCATAAGCATAATTTAGCCATCCTTTTGCAGTCATCGGTTCAGCATTGAAAAGTTTCATCACATTGCATCTTTCTTCGTCTATTTTTTCAAGAACTTTCGCAACAGAAGGGGAAATACCTTCAAAATAAAACTCAAATCTTCCTGCAGTTGTTTCGACTCTTGCTGAATTTAAAATCAAAGTTGCAGGATGAAAAACAACAGCTACATTATTAAAACTAGTATATATAATGCTCTTAACAATATCAAACTCAGGCATAACTTGCAATAAAGTCTCAGCCAATTCATCATTTCTTGTTGCAGGTAAAGCCGAAACAGGAACAGCATTTTTTATTCTAAAAATTCTTGTTACACCTGGATTGGACATTCTAGAAGCAAAAATAAAGGTTTGAGCTTCAGCTATGATTACATCTTTTTTTAGTCCTTTATTTTTCAAAACATTGTAAAATTCTAGAGCGCCTCCTGTTCTACCAGGATTCAATACAATTATCTGACCGTCTTCTAGAAAAGGTGCCATCTTTTCTGCTAATTCTTTATGAGCAAAAGCTGGAACAACAATCATTATTAGTTTTCTGCCTTTCATCGCTTCATCTATCTTTGTCGTTGCAAAAGAAATTTTGTATTCACCTTCAACAGCCGGTCCTTCTATTTTTATTTTTCGAGTCTGAATTATAGGATATATTCTTCTTCTTGATCTATTAAAAAGACTAACATCGAATCCCTTCATAGCGAGATATCCTGCTAAAGCTTGTCCACCATTTCCCGCACCAACCACTGTTATTTTAATCATATTTTCATCTCCTTTCAAAAAAAGAATCTTAATTATAATAAATCTGCAATTTACTATTTTATCATACTATTGTTACAAAATTCGTTCATAGTTCTTCAAGATTACAGATAACCATCATAAAATCAAGATTACACGATAGATAATTTCTCTTATATTTTCACAAATTATTAACTGTCCTGTATTAACAATTTTATTTTATAAAGATATTATTGATAATGGTTGCTCTATATATCACACCAAAAATAAATATTAATGCTCACCAAATTATAAAATATGCAACTAGAATTTTGATTCTACCACTTTTTGAAATGAAAAAACAACTAATAAAAAACTTAATTTCTACAATTGTTGTTAAGTCAAATTTCTAGAATTGCAAATAAAATTAGCCGAAAGGAGGAATCAATATATGGTAGCAAATAATGAATTTCTAGGAACCGAAAGTATTGGAAAATTAATGTTTAAACTCACACTTCCAGCTATAGCTGCTCAGATTATTAACATGCTGTATAACATAGTTGATAGAATATACATAGGACACATGCCAGAAGTAGGCGCTCTGGCTTTAACGGGACTAGGCGTATGTTATCCACTTATCATCGCTATTTCAGCCTTTGCCGCTTTAATTTTTATGGGGGGAGCCCCTCGAGCATCAATAAAAATGGGCGAAGGAGATATTGAAGGTGCGGAAAAGATTATGGGTAACAGTTTCATACTCCTAATAATTATCTCACTCATACTAACTGTGGTTGGTCTAATTTTTGATAGACAACTACTTTTTTTGTTTGGAGCCAGTGAAAATACAATTGAATATGCCTATAATTACATGCAAATTTACTTGTTAGGGACAATCTTTGTTCAATTAACCCTTGGTATGAATTCTTTTATTACAGCTCAAGGATTTGCAAAAACCGGTATGTATACAGTTCTAATTGGTGCAGGCCTTAATATAGCATTAGATCCTTTATTCATTTATACTTTTGACTGGGGAGTACAAGGGGCTGCTCTTGCTACTGTTATTTCTCAAGCAGTTTCAACGATTTGGGTAGTTACTTTCCTTAGAAGTGAAAAAAGTGTTTTACGTCTAAAAAAAGAACATTTTAGATTAGAGAAAGAAGTAGTTTTTCCTATTTTATCTTTAGGAATGGCTCCTTTTATAATGCAGTTTACAGAAAGCATACTATTTTTTAGTTTCAATTCCTCCCTATTAAAATATGGAGGGGATATCGCAGTTGGATCTATGGCGATACTATCTACATTGATGATGTTTGCAATGTTTCCGCTCATGGGTT
Source organism: Thermotogota bacterium (assembly GCA_029780115.1). Lineage (GTDB taxonomy): Bacteria > Thermotogota > Thermotogae > Petrotogales > Petrotogaceae > Defluviitoga. The sequence continues at coordinate 392,655 of JAKOZG010000004.1, read as the reverse complement.
TTACTCAAGGAGCGCAACCTATAATCAGCTATAACTACGGAGCAAAAAAAGCAGAACGTGTTAAAAAAGCTTTCAATTTATTGTTAATGGTATGTTTAATTTACTCTGTAGTTTTTTGGGCACTTGCCATGTTATTCCCACACATATTTGCTGGGTTGTTCACTAATGATCCAGCTTTAAAGGAGTTTGCATCATGGGCCATGCGCATTTATATGGCTGCTTTGGTGCTAATGGGGGCTCAAATAGCTTGTCAGCAAACATTCATTGCTATAGGAAATGCCAAAACATCCCTGTTCTTAGCTCTTCTGAGAAAAGTAATATTACTTATTCCTTTGATATTCATTCTGCCTTTGTTCTTTGAAAATAAAGTAATGGCTGTTTATCTGGCTGAACCTGTTTCCGATACTATCGCCGTAATTGTAACGGTATCGATGTTTATTGTTCAATTTAGAAAAGCATTAAAGGAAATAGAAGAAGAAAAAGAAGATGAACAGCAAGAAAAATTCAAAGAAGAGTATCAACATCAAGAATCATCTTTTTAAAGAATTCATACGCTATTACCTCGAGTAAGACGTCCTTAAGGGCGTCTTACTAATTTTATTTGTCTATTATTTCTTTGAAATCAAAAACAACTTAAATTATATTATTGTTATAAAATTCATATAAACTTTATAAAAATAATGTTTTAAACTTTTTTCGGTAAGGATACTGAGGAAGAGGGCAAAGGACTCTGTGCTGGTAACCATTTTATATTCAAAATCTCATTTTTTGGAATATTTTTTTGCATATCTAAAATCTTAATTTTAGGGGGTATATTATGTCTATAAATTTTAATGAAAAAACAAAAACTTGGTATCTAGAAACTCAGAATATGGGATACGTTTTCGGGTTAGACAAATTAGAAAAGTTAAAGAATTATTATTGGGGCCTTAGACTTCCAAGGTTTGAAGATTATCCTACGGACAAGGATTTCCTTGTGACTGACAGATATTCTTGGGATCATGAATTCTCAGTAAGGGGCGAAAATAATCACGTTGAGCATTGTTTGAAAGTTGAATACTTTGATGGGGTTAGAGATGTGATTTTAACCTACAAAAACTCCAATATTGAAGAAAATAAACTGACTATGGAATTGATCGATGATCATTATGGTTTAAAGGTAAAACTTTTCTATCAACTAGTTGATGAATATGACATTATTGAACGATGGGTAGAAGTAAAAAACACCTCTTTAAAACCAATAAAAATTGAAGATATAAAATCCGCGTCTATTTACGTTGATAACAATAAAAGCGCTAGATTAAACTATTTATGTGGAATGTGGGCCAATGAATTTTGTCTTAGAAGTGAAGAAATAAATGAAGGGAAAAAGGTTTTAGAAAGCAGAGTAGGAAACACTGGCCCTTATCTTAATCCATTTTTCTCAATAGATTATGAGGCTCAAGAAGATAACGGAAAGGTTTATTTTAGCGAATTAAGTTGGAGCGGTAACTGGAAAATAGTTATACAAAAAAGAATATATGAACGAATAGCAGTTGTTGGAGGTATTAACGATTGGGATTTCAAATACTTATTAGAACCTTCTAAAAGTTTCACCACCCCAAAATTTATCTTCGGCTTTTCTAATGAGGGATTTTCAAAAGCAAGCCAAAACTTGCACCACTATCAACTTGATTACATCCTACCTCAAGACAAAGCTCACAAACCACGAAAAGTATTATACAATTCATGGGAGGCGACTACTTTCAATGTGAACGAAGAAAATCAAAAAAAATTAGCAGAAAAAGCTTCTCAAATAGGCGTAGAATTGTTCGTAGTTGATGATGGATGGTTTGGACAAAGAAATAATGACAAAGCCGGGCTAGGAGATTGGTATGTTAACCCTGAAAAGTTTCCTAAAGGTTTGAAACCTTTAATCGACTTTGTCAAATCTCTTGGAATGGATTTTGGCATATGGGTAGAACCAGAAATGGTGAATCCTGATAGTGATCTATATAGAAAGCATCCCGATTGGGTTATACATTTCCCAAACAGGCCAAGAACTGAACAGAGAAACCAACTTATTTTGAACCTTGCAAGAGACGACGTAAAAGAATACATTAAAGAATTTATGGATAAACTATTAACAGAAAACAATATAGATTTTGTAAAATGGGATATGAACAGACACATTTTTGAATCAGGGTGGCCCGAAGTGAAACCGACTAAACAAAGAGAAATTTGGGTAAGGTACGTATGGAACTTGTATGATATTTGGAACTACTTAAGAGAAAAACATCCGCAGGTAACTTTTGAAAGTTGTTCTAGCGGTGGAGGAAGGGTAGATTTAGGTATTTTAAAGTATGCAGATCAAGTGTGGACCAGTGACAACACCGATCCCTTTGACAGGCTGGAAATTCAAGAAGGTTTTTCTTATGCATATGCTCCAAAAATAATGATGGGATGGGTTACTGATTGGGGAGGAAAAGATAAATATTCTTTAGAATATAGATTCCACTCCTCAATGATTGGTTCACTCGGAATTGGTGCTGATTTAAATAAGTTTACCCCTGATGACATTGCTATTGCCAAAAGACAAGTTCAATTATACAAGGAAATTCGAGAGATAGTACAGGAAGGAAACCAATATCGACTCTCGTCAGTCAATAAAGAGCGATATTTTGCAGTTCAATATCTTACAAAAGATAAAAATGAGGGGGTAATCATTTATCTAAGGAATCCAAGAAGGTTTGGATTATTTGATAGAGTAAATATAAAACTTAAAGGATTAGAAGATAATTATCTCTATGGTATTTATGAAGGAATTAAAGATGAAGAAAAAGAAATTATTCAATTAACAGGTAAGGCATTTAAAGAAAGAGGTTTTATTATCGAAGATACTTACAAAGATTTCTTTTATTATGGAAAGTCTCCTCTCTTTCAAAGCCGCGTTTTAAAAATAAAAAGAATAGTTTAATGTTTTTTTAATTATCCCCTTATATAATAAAAAAGAAATTTAATTTATTAACGGAGGAGAGTAATTATGAAAAGGTTTACTATATTCATATTTGTTATCGTGTTAATCACTTTTGCTTCCACTTTTGCTCTAGATGTAGTAGGAGGATTTAGCTACAACACCTATAATTTTGACTTCTATTTGAAAGAAGAATTACAAAGTATCTTTTCAGAGGAAGTAAATAAAAGTATGGAAAAAGGGTGGGGTGGATATGCCGGCGTCGGGCTAGGCGGAAATATTGGAATAGAAATTGGTGCTGACTTATTTAATAGTAAATATGAAAGTTCTTCCGGACAAACAGTCATATCTATTAGTCAATCAATTTTCGGACCTTATGCAGCTTTAAGATTAAAAGCAAATGTTCCAATCTTACCTATCAGTTTAGATCTAAAAGCAGCAGTTGCTTATTATTCAAATGAAACAACCTCGAAAGGAGAAATAAGCTGGGGACCAATTACAAGTACAGCCGAATTATCGGGCTTAAAATTTAAAGGTTTTGGATACTTGGTTGGCGCCGGAATAAATCTTAATATTACAAAAAATCTAAATGTATCTTTTAATGGAACATATAGAATTGCAAAACTGCCTCTTAGAGAAATTAAAAATATTGAAGGAAATTATGAAGCATATGAAGGTGAAGATGAGGTTATAGTTGATTTATCTGGTTTGCGAATAGGAGCAGGTCTAACATTAGAGTTTTAAAGCGAACAAGTTCAAATAAAAAGGTGGAGTTTTTAAAACTCCACCTTTTTATTTGAAAAGCTTTTTGTGGTGGCGGCGAAGAGATTCGAACTCTTGACACTACGGGTATGAACCGTATGCTCTAGCCAACTGAGCTACGCCGCCATAAATAACTCCTCTACCACATGAATGGTAGCGGGGGTAGGATTTGAACCTACGACCTTCGGGTTATGAGCCCGACGAGCTACCAGACTGCTCCACCCCGCACCCACTAAATTGATTAATTTGGAAACTTAGGTGGTGCCGAGAGTCGGACTCGAACCGACACGGGTGTCTCCACCCAGTGGATTTTAAGTCCACAGCGTCTACCAGTTCCGCCATCTCGGCGTTATCCTGTAATAAAGTGTACCATAAAAAGAGCTTTTTGTCAAGGATTATTTTGGTAACTTTTTTACTGTTTAATGTATAATTAGTTAGAACTAAAAGAACAATAATAATTTTAAAAAAAGGAGAGCAAATAACATGCATAAATTCAAACCAATCAAAAAAATATGTTTCATTATAGTGATTACTCTTTTCTCCCTAGAAAGTTTTTCTTCTCAAGTTTATACCCCACCTAAAAATTTATATCAAACAGAAACTACGCATTACAAGTTTGTTTTCGAAAAAGATCTTTTTTATTTTTATGAAGAAATTAGCGATTACGCTGAACAACTGTATACGACCTATAAACATTTTTTTGGAACAGACCCTGGTAAAATAACGGTATATATTCTAGACGATGTTGACTTTACAAACTCTTTCGCCTTACCTCCGACTAACATTATTAGGCTTTATGTGAATCCACCTGAAGATTTTTTAGGTTTAGGTGGAAACGTGGAAGATTGGAGTAGATTTGTTTTTTCACACGAGTTAACTCATATATTCTACGGTAATGATGTGCGAGATCCGATCATATCTTGGATTCCAAATCGATTAATTAAAAATACATTAAACATGGTTCATCAACCTAGTTATCTACATGAAGGGCTTTCAATATACATGGAAAGTAAAGAGTTTGGTGGAAGATTTGAAGACGACCTTTTTAATATGTATTTAAAAGCAGAAATACTCAGCAATCAATTTCCTAGGTATTATTTAGGCTCTGGCTCAAACGTAGAAGTTTGGAGCCCTGCTGGTTTTAACTATATGTATGGAGCAATATTAGTAAAAGAAATAGTAGAAAATTATGGTGAACCTACATTAAGGGCAATTATTAAAGTTTTAGATAAAAAAATATTTAGCAACATCAGCGAAGCTTTTTATTATGTAACAAACGGTAATTGGAATTTTTTCTTGATCAGCATTAAGCAAAAATATTTACTCGAATATGATCTTTTATCTAAAAAAGGATACAGGATCTCCTGGTTTAAGATAGACGAAACATATAGAGATACCGATAATTTAAGAACTGACGGACAATCAATTTATGGCTATCTAGAAATGCCAAACAAACCTAATGGAATTTACAAAGACAAAGAACTAATAAAGAAAGGAATTAAAGAATTTGATATTAACGAAAGAGGAGAATTAATATACTTAACTACTACTTACAATTACGGATATTATACAAACAAATTGTACTACGAATGCAATTCTGGCAATTGTAAAAGACTTATCGATGAGAGGGTCAAAACCTTTTCTTTTGTTGGAAATGATGAAATTGCATATTCTAAAGTAGAATATGGTTTAACCGCTTTATATTTGTATAATATAAAAACCAATGAATCAAGAAAAATTATAGATTACGGTAAATATGTAATTAACTCAATCACATACGATAAAAACAACCAAATTATCTATTTTTCAGCGAATTACAAAAATCAAACTGACATCTATGCTTACTCTACAAATACCAATAATATATACCAAATAACTAACGATGAAGCTAAAGAATTACAATTATTTTTCTATGACAACCGTCTTTTTTATTCTGCAAACTACAATGATGGAATATTTAACATATATTGTTTTAATATTGAAAATGAAGAAGTTGATCAACTCACTCATTATCTTATAGGTGCTTTTAATCCCGTTGTTTTAGATCATAAACTATATCATCTAGTTTATGATTATGAAGGATACCATTTGTCTTATTTATATCTAGAAGATTCACCTAGTGCTAAAGCAAATTCTGTTATTTTGAACAATAATTTAAACGCAATTGAATTTGAAAGTTACAGTGTTTATACTCCTTCCGAAAAAGAGCTGAAAAAATTTACATTCGAAAAACTTCATTTTCTCCCATATCCTTTTTTATCAATTGATGAAGAAGAAAACATATATTATGGGGCTGGAACTATCTTTTTAAGTGATGCTTTGAATTATTCTGGAATGATCCAAGTATATACTGGTAATGACCGGTTTTTTGCAGATCTTAGTCTAATATTCGACTACTACACAACAAACACCATAGCTCTAAGTCTTGAAAAAGAAAAAATCACCAGTTATTTTTCTATTGCAAATACTCATCTATGGCATTTAAACAAAAACGTTTCTTCCTACATCGAAGCGGGATTGAAATTAGAAAATACTTCTATCTCATCTTATGGTATAGAAACTTTCTCACGATTTGGGCCGTATAGTGTTAATAATTATAGTATTTATGATTTTGGACTTGATCTTTCATATTACTCAGACAAGGGATTTACAACAGTAGTTAATAAACCTTTTGTAGTATTCAACACCATGATAACCCCATATGCAGGTTATCAAAAAGATTGTATTTTTTTAGGAAGCAGTATAGACAAAATACTATGGAGACCATATATATCTTTTGAGGACGGAAAATATAGATTTGACGGCATCGTAGCAGGTGCGGACTTTCAATACAATTTTGGAGAAGAGAAATTTAATTATTTACTTTATATTCAATTTGATATTAGCGCCTTTTATTGGTTAAATTTACCCATAAGGCTCGATTCTGATATGTTTAAATAATGTTGAAAATATATTCCTATAAAAATTAAATTGGGGACATTCTACGTCCCCAATTTAATTAAATCAACCAAAAAACTAAAAACACATCAAAAATCAAACCAACAATTAAAGAAAAATAATTTTTTGATTTTAAATCAATATATATCTTCAAACATATACTCCACACCACAGCAAAGTAGAGAAGATTCTTCCCTAAAATCCCTAAAATTAAAGGAGATATTGAAGACAAATAAGGATAATAATAAATTTCGTTATTAAAAACAAATAAAACCCTTATTCCAGCACTCAGATACGAAAAAAATAAAATAAATAAAAGTAATTTTATTTTTAATGCATCAAAATGTCCTATTAATCGAAAAACAGGGTTATACAAAAAAACAGGAGATAACATAAATAATAAGAAAATTAATATTGGAATGAAAAAAGAATTTTTAGATGAATTAAAAATTTTATTAGGATTAAAAAGAGCATTATAAAAATCTAAAAGCAATTTGGTCATTTATTAAATCTCACCTTTAAAAAACATATATCGAAAAATCCTTTATTACCTTTATACCTTCTCTATCCAAGATCTCTAAGATTGGCAAAACTGCTGCATTTTCTAAAATCTCAGTATCTAAAATTATTCCCCCGTACTCATCGATGCTACTTAACAATGTTTGATTGAAAGAATAGGCTCTATAAATATCTTTTGAGAAAACATAATATTTAGACTTGGCTAAATTCAAGCTGTGCTCATCCAGTGTAGACAAATCAGTTACAAATATCGTTGGCGTTAGTTCAATATAGAGATTTTCAGTTAAGAATTGATAATAAGGCAAAACCAAGCCATACAGTTCATAATCAACTTTCCTTTCCTTAAATTTTTCACCACTTGAAATTGAGATATTTCTAAATTCTTCATACGAACGCTTTGACAGAGGTTTTATAATAAACATATTATCTTTAAAATCAAAGTCTAGTAAGCCTATAAATATATTATTCTCCAAAATACTTTTTGAAATAAAAGAAAGATTTTTTATATCCTTCAACTGTTTGTCTAAAGTTGAAACTTTGTATTTATCATTGACCACTTTTAATACTGGTGTTTTTTCAATAGTATAATAACTAACTTCTGAACGACCAAATAAGAGGTATAATCCTACTGATAAAGAAAAAAATATTAAAAAAACAACTACTGTCCAACCGTGGAAACGCACAGTTGATTACCCCCTGTAATAAAATCCAAAGCTGTCTTTAATTGCAAATCTTCTTCAATATGCAAGATAGGTTTATCCGTTGTTGTATAAAGTGCTTGCTGTGCTTCTTCTTCACTTATGGAAGTTAGAGATACGACTTCTTTTGGAGGATTCTTAACCTCAATATGAGGCATGATTCCTTTTAAATTTATGTCCGTACCATTTGGAGTAAAATAACGCGCGATAGGCAACCAAATTTCTCCTCCAGTAGAGAGTTGAAATGGTCGCTGGACGGCAGCTTTACCATATGTATTTTCACCAATCAATGTTGCTACTTCGTTATCTTTAAGAGCCCCTGCTAAAATTTCTGAAGCTGAAGCAGAAGCTTTGTTAACTAACACTACGACGGGTATATTTTCTAAAAAGTTAAAGTAATAACCAGGAAATGTAGGTATGATCTCCTCTGTTCCATCAAAATACCTCAAGCTTACTACTTTACCAGTTTTTAAAAACATTGAAGATATTTCAATAGCAACATTCAAAAGACCTCCTGGGTTGTTTCGAATGTCTAAAATAACCCCGTCAATTTTCTGTTTGGAAATCTTATTAAGCACATCTCTCATTTCTTGAGCACTAGTCTCAGCAAAATTTGTAAGAAGTATATAGGCAACTTTGTTATTATTATATTCAATAACATCATATTTAACCGTCTTCGTTTCTATTATTTCTCTAATCAAAGTCACCGTTTTTGAATCATTCCAACCTTCTCTATATATTTCCAAAGTTACCTCTGTTCCAGGCTCTCCTCTCATCATAGAAGCTGCTTTTTGTAAACCAAGCTCAGATGTTGGGATACCATTTATGGCTAAAATATAATCATTCGGCATAAAACCAGCTCTATGGGCTGGAGTCCCGTTCATTGGCGAAACCACAACAATCAAATTTTTTTCAGGATCATATCTTATAGTTAATCCTAAACCACCATATTTTGCCTCAGTATCAATCTTACTTTCTTCAACTTCAGTTGCATCTAAATACCAGGCAAAAGGATCGTTCAATCCTCTCATCATACCTTCTATGGTAGAATCAAGTATTTTATTGTAATCAATATTTTCTCTACCATAATAATAGTTGCCTATAAAATATAAGGTCCGAAAAAGTGGATTTTGAAATTCGTCTATAAATATTTCTTCAACTGGCTTATTTTCAAAACTACTCTGAACTTGGCTTGGAAATATCCAAGAAGTTACAAAAACCATAAGAATAATTAATGTTGATATAAGAATTTTCTTTTTTTTACTCACAAAAATCTCCTCTTTTAGATCTCTCGAAATCTAGAGATCGTTTCTATTAATTCATCTAATAGTTTTTCATCTTTCGTTTCTTCGTACTCAATTAAACAAGTTCTTGTATATTCTTTCATAATTTCTTCTGAAACTTTGTTTATGGCGCCTTTAACTGCTGATAATTGAGTTAAAATTTCACTACAATTTCTTTCATTAATTATCATGTTTTGAAGTCCTCTAATTTGGCCTTCGATTCTTTTTAAACGGTTTATTATGTCTGTTTTAGAATTTTTAGTTTCCATTTTTGCACTCCCGAATATTTGTCTTTTAAACAATCTTTACGCATAAGAGATGGTCAAACTTTTAACGTTGACTTCTTCATCATTCATAACATAAACTTTGAGTTCCTCTAAACTCATTTCCATCATCTCACTAAATTCTTTTCCTGAAATTTCCTCTTTATTATACAGATATATTGCAAGTAAATCCATTCTTTCTCTATTATTTGATAAAATTTTCTTGGCTTTTTCATAGCTACTTAATATGTAAGATTTAATCTCCGAATCGATTTCTTGAGCTGTCTTCTGAGAAAAATTTTTCATTCTCGTTAATTCTCTTCCTAGGAATATTTCACCTACTTCTTCACCCCATGCAATTGGACCTATTTTTTCACTCATGCCTAGTTGGGTTACCATTTCTCTAACAAGTTCGGTAGCTCTTTTCAAATCGTTAGAAGCCCCAGTTGTTATTTCATTAAACACTATTTCTTCTGCCGCTCTTCCCCCCAATAAACTAACTATTTGGTCTTTTAATTCTGGTTCAGTGATAAGGAAACGATCTTCTGTAGGTAATTGCATAGTATACCCCAAAGCTGCTTGACCACGTGGAATTATAGTAATCTTATGAACAGGATACGTATAAGGCAAGAGATATCCTAAAATCGCGTGTCCTAATTCATGATAAGTTACGATTTTTCTTTCTTTTTCGCTTATCTTTCTTGATTTCCTTGCGGGACCAACTATAATCCTTTCGATTGCTTCTTGAAAATCCTCGTTAGTGATAAAGTCTCTATTTTCCCTCGCCGCAAGAAGTGCAGCCTCATTTACCATGTTCTCTATGTCTGCTCCAACAAACCCAGGGGTGCTTCTAGCTAAACTTTTAACATCTATATCAGGGGCAATCCTTTTACCTCGTAAATGAACTTTTATTATTTCTTCTCTAGCCTTTAAGTCAGGAACATCTATATAAATCTTCTTATCGAATCTTCCAGGCCTTAATAATGCTTTATCAAGAACATCAGGCCTATTTGTAGCTGCCATGACGACTATACCTTCTCTAGGATCAAATCCATCCATTTCAACAAGGAGAGCATTCAGTGTCTGTTCTCTTTCGTCGTGTCCACCACCTAAACCCGCTCCTCTTTGTCTACCAACGGCATCTAACTCATCAATAAAAATTATAGCCGGGCTATTGGCTTTTGCTTCCCTAAACAAATCTCTAACTCTTGCAGCTCCAACTCCTACAAACAATTCTACAAAATCAGAACCTGACATAAAATAAAACGGAACATTTGCTTCACCAGCTACTGCTCTAGCAATCAAAGTTTTACCAGTACCTGGAGGCCCAGCCAACAAAATACCCTTTGGAATTCTTGCTCCCAATGCACTAAATCCTTTAGGGTCTTTCAAAAAATTGACAATATCCATTAGTTCATCTTTTATCTCATCAATACCTGCAACATCTTTAAATGTCACCCTGGTTTTTTTGGCATCGTATTTTTTAGCAGGGCTTTTTCTATAATTACCTCCAGGGATACCTTCTCCTCCAGTTGTTCTTTTAAGCATGGAGAACCAAAAAAACATTAAGATTACTATGGGCAAGACATATATTAAAAGCGTTATCCACCAGCTTCCTGCACTGCTTTTTGTATATTCTATTTTAATTCCATCATTAGCCAAAGCTCTAACAAATGTTTGATCGAATACCAAGGTAGGAGCATAACATTGAAATAGTTGACCGTTCTTTGCTTTTACTTGAACTAATCCACTAACATCAATTTGAATGCTTATTATGAAATCGTTGTTGATTAAATTCATCAAATCTGTGTAATTTATCTCTAATACATTTGTGCGATTTAATTGTGAAATACTAATAAAAATTAACAGCGCTAAGAAAAAGTATATTAAAATTGGTCCTAAAAAAGAACCACTTCTTTGTTTTTTATTATCAGCCATTCGAACCTCCTTCTTCCTATACTAAACTTAAAAAAATTGCTATATCAAAAGTTAATTGTATTCTTTAAAGCATTTTTGATATTAGTTCTTTACACATTATTATATCACAAAAAAACTTGAATAGTAAATTAATTATTTTTTCATCAGTGTGAATTTAATAATTCGTATAAAAACTTGCTGTTACTTATAATTGACTTAATAAAAACTTAATAAATTTTAATTAGAATTGAAGTACGGTAATTTGTTTTTTTCACATTATTTATATGACTGACAAATCGTTTTTTATTTTCAATGTTTTGTGAAAGAAATCTTTTTATATCCATCAAAGATGTGTTAGAAAAGTGGAATTTTTCACTTTAGGGCTTTTCATATTCTTAAGTTATTTAAGCAAAGACAAGAATCCATTTCTAAACTAAAAAATGCCATTTATCTATGGCAACGTAGATCTAAAAGTTTTTTAATTTGGTTTTCATTTTAAGATTGGTTTAAGAAAAGAAAGATATAAATTAAGTTGATAATGAAAAATAAGAAAAACTTTTTTAGTCACAAATAAAATAGAAAGATTTTCAAAAAGGCGATGAATTTATAAGGGTTATAGAATATAGATTTTGTTAATTTTTTGATATGTAGGTGAGTAAATCGTCTCAACTGCTCTGGCATCTAACCTAACGGTTTGCAAAAAATAGAGACGCTCATTAGAGCGTCTCTACAACTGAAAAACATTGAATTTAGATGGATAACAGAGCCAAACCAGTAGACGCTAAGTTTTAGTATTTATAGTGTACAAACACTAAACAAGTTAAAAATTAGTAATTAATGCCTTTCTAAAAATGAAAAAAATTAAAAAATTAAAAATAGAAGGAGGAAATAAGATGAAAAAAAGTGTTTTATTACTCATTACATTATTAATGGTGGTAATTTCTTTCTCTGTTAGTTTAGTTGACGTATTTGAAATTGCTAAGGAAAAAAGTAACATATACAAAATTGCACAAATAGATTTAGAAAAAACTCTCCTTGATTATGACAAAACAATGATCGAAGCCATAAACAAAAAAATTGAGTTAGCAGGGGAACTCGCTTATCAAAAAGGATTGATGGATTATAACAATTCAATAAAAGAATACTATGCTGACATATTAAGTAGAGTCTTTAATCTCTATCTACAAGAAATCAACGTTAATATTGTAACCTTACAATTGAAAAGCGCACAAATAAATTACGATAACAGCAAAGAATTATACAATAGAGGGTTAATATCCGATGATGATCTAAAAAGTGCCGAACTAGATGTAAAAGATGTCGAAAATTACTTAAAAAATTCGCAAATTAGTTTAGAGACAGCACAAGATAATTTAAAAAAGGTATATGATGGTGATATTAGAGAAATAACTATAGTTGTTCCAACTCTAGATGGTTTATTCGTCAGCGATGAAGAATATCTAAATAAAAGCTATGCTTTAAAATTAGCAAAACTAAATGCCGCACTTTCGGAATATGATTTGAACAACCTTCCTTCAAATGCATCGATCTACACTAAAAAAATTACAGAGGCAACCCATCAAAAAAATCTTTTAACTCTTGAAGACACAGAAGACAAACTCCTTGAAGCGCATAAAATAATAATAAATTCGTTAGAAATCCTTGATAGAACCCTTCAAAATTTACAAGAAAGAGTTAAATTATCTCAAAAAACATTTAATGATACAAAAAACAGATTTGACAAGGGACTAGTATCAGAACTTGAACTCAATGTAGCAAATATTAATTATTTGAATTCTCAAAAAACTTATTATGAAAGCCTTCAGAATTATTTAAAAACTTATATAAATTACGTGGTTGATACAGGAAGGAGCCTAAAGGAGGTAGGGTTGTGAAAAAGAAATTAATACTCACTTTAGGTTTGATCTTCATGGTTTTGAGCATATTTGGAATAAGCTTTGAAGAATTATACCTTAAGAATTTAAATAGTAGTTCGGATTTTTACAAAGCAGAACTAAGCTTAAAAAGCGCTGAAGTAGAAATGAAACGAATCAATCAATTTTTTGTTCCATATCTACAAACTTCTTTGAATACATTTAACGTTGTTAAAGTTCCAGTTGAAAACACTCAGAAGAAAGCCCTTGAAGAACTTCTCAATCAATTTAAAAATTTACTTGAAGATTCCAAGATTTCTGAAGAACTTCCTGATAAACTTAAAGATTTACTTGAAGATTGCGATATTCCTGAAGAAATTCTTGGGCGTTTAGAGAATTTCCTTGATGAGATGCCCGATACTATTGATGTTGAAACAGAAACAGAGATCGGAGGCATTGTTTTCAATTCTAAAGGAGAAATCGTTGGTTTCGGTTTTTCACTAGACACGGCTTTTGTTGAGGTATTTGGAACAAACATAGGACTTTCTTTCCCCTTTAAAATCTATTTTAAAGGCGATAAAAGTGGTTTTTACGCTCCTTGGAGCACAATACAATATAAAACCCCCACAGAGCAAACAGTGGAAGAAAAACTTTATGAACAAATCGCAATTGTAGCGTCTCGTGATTTAAAAAAAGTAGATAAAGCTGATAAATTAAACACTGAAGCAAAGTATTACTCTGCTTTATCAAGCTACTATTTTGCTCAAACTAACGTATTTATAACTACTGTTGAAGATGTATTTAATAGGTGTTACAACGAAAAGATGATCGAAATTTCTCAAAGAGAAATAGAAATTTTAAATAATATGTATGAAACTGCTACAGAAGAAAAGGTTAAGGAAGAAATAGAAAAACAAATATTGACAGCTCAAAAAGTTTTTGAAGGTTTAAAAGCGAGTAATGTATCTTTAGAGTATTTTGAATTTACAGAAGATCTATACAACGAAACTAGAAATTTGGTAGACAATATAATAAGTCAAAACTCTTCTGTTTCAAAAAATACAGGTGAAAGGTTAGATTTAAAAGCTTTAAAGTTAAGCAAAGAAGCATCTGATATTCAAAAAAAGTTTTGGTTTTTGCCTTATGTACCGTTTTCGACTCTAACTTTTAGTGTACAACCTTTCAACGATTTTAATTGGAATGTACGTATAGGATTTGAAATGACAATTTTTGATAAAGGCGAGAGAAAGCTTGCAGCAGATACCATGAAATCAGAGTTAGCTAGCTTAACCTATGATGAAAGCACAAAAAAAATAGAAGAATTGATAAGGGGTCTTGAAACTAACAAAAAAACTCTTTATTACGATATCAATATCGCTCAAATTAATTTAAAAAATGCTATAGAAGATTATGAGAGAAGTCAGGATCTATATAAAAAAGGATTTATAACTCAAAACGACTTAACTTTGTCTGAAATTACTTTGCAAAGAAGTAAATTAACATTAGAAAAAACAGAGAATAACCTAAAAGTAAATGAACTAAGGTTAATGCAACAGTACTATGTAAATTTATGGGGTGATAAGAATTGAAAAAAGGGACTAAAATAACTATTTGGCTTATAGTTATAATTGCTATTGTGGTTGTACTGGCTTTTATATTCGTTCCCAAAGGTAAAACAAAAAGCTCTGAAACTGGTTCTTTGCCAACAATCTATCTTAAATATCCTGTAAAAACAGATGTAGGTGATTCAATAGAGGTCGTTGGAACTGTTCAAGCTTCAACAAAGGTGGTTGCACCTAAAGTTTCTGGAGAGATTTTAGAAATATATGTTGAAAAAGGTGATTATGTAGAAGAGGGTCAATTACTTGCCAAAATTGATGATCTTCAATATCAGATACAATATTTGAATGCTTTAAATGATTATGAAGCATCCCTAAATTTGGGAGAGAGAATGAAACAAGTAAAAAAACTTCTGCTAGAAGTAGCTCAAAAAAATTTAGAGTATACCAATATTATCGCTCCTGTATCAGGAATTATCAGTGCAGTAAATATTTCTAAAAAAGATCTAGTGGGAACAAACACACCCGCCTTCACAATTGTTGAAGACAATAATTTAAAAGTGAAAGCTGCCATAGATGAAATTGATATACCATTAATAAAAGAAGGTATGGAAGTAACTGTAGATTTTGGTTCGATAGACTTAAAATTGCCCGGTCGAATCAGTTGGATAAGCCCAACAGCGGTGATTGACATGGGGATAGTGGTTATCCCAATTGAAATAGATTTTGAAGGTGATACAGGTCAATATCCAATAATCTCTGGCATAACTGCAGATGTAGAAATAGTAACCCTTAAATTAGAAAACACAGTAGCTGTACCCAAAGACGCTATTCAGGAAGGACCAGAAGGTATAAAAATTGTTTACAGGTTGACTTCTGAGGGTGGAATGGAACCAGTTCAGGTTCAAATTGGTAGGGAAACAGGTAAAATGGTTGAAATAACTTCTGGATTGAACAAAGATGACATAGTATTAATAATTCCCTCTTCTCAAGAAGCTAGAAGATTAATACAACAATATGGTCTAACTATAAGTATTCCCACTATAACGCCTACGGTTCCATCAACAAGTGGAGGAAGAGGTGGATTTTAATGCCAGGAACCGTTTTAGAATTAAGAGAAGTATGGAAAATATATGATATGGGTGAAGTAAAAGTAGAAGCATTAAAAGGTGTGACTTTTAACATTGAAGAAGGAGAATTTATAATAATAATTGGACCTTCAGGGAGTGGAAAGTCAACCTTACTTCAGATATTAGGTTGTTTAGATTTGCCAACAAAGGGTGAAGTAATCATTGAAGGAATCGAAGTATCGAAAATGAAAGGTCCTCAGCTTGCAAAAATTAGAAATCAAAAAATAGGTTTTGTGTTTCAAGGATTCAATCTCTTACCTAAATACACAGCCCTAGAAAATGTTGAGCTGCCTATGCTTTATGCAGGAGTTCCTGCTAAAAAAAGAAGAGAAAGAGCTAAAGAACTTCTTGAAATGGTGGGCCTAGGAGATAGACTCAATCATAAACCCACCCAATTATCGGGAGGCCAACAACAAAGGGTTGCTATCGCTAGAGCTTTGGCAAATGATCCGGCTATTATTTTAGCAGACGAACCAACAGGTAATTTAGATACAAAAAGCGGCGAAGAAATCTTTAGGATTTTTGAAGAGTTAAATGAAAACGGAGTAACTTTAGGAGTAGTAACTCATGATTTAAGATGGCTGGAAAAAGGAAGCAAAATAATAAAACTACTTGACGGAAGAATCGAAGATATAGAGGTGGTGAGACACGTTGGAAATACTTAGAGAAACCTTTAGATCTTTATTTGACAATAAACTAAGAACATTCTTGTCAATGTTGGGGATAATTATAGGTGTAGCTGCCGTTATGACAATTATTGCTATTGGAGATGGTGCACGGGAAGAAATCAACAGAACAGTATCATCTTTAGGTTCCAATATAATTATGGTCACCTCCTCTATCTTTTCAAGATTTGCTTCAGATCCTTTAGAATTCAAAGATGCAATAAATATAACAACAATGGTGCCTGGAGTTGCAAATGCAACTGGATTACTGGCGTCAAGCTATGTCGTTGAAATCCATGGAAAAAATACGACTGCAACTGTTCTTGGAGTTTTACCTGGTTTCTTTGAAATAATGAATTTGGATGTAGTTTACGGAAGACCTATTAATGAGGAAGATTCAGAAGAGCTTAGAAGCTCTGCAGTAATTGGCTATAACATAGCTGATAAGCTTTTTGGTAGGCAAGAGGTAATTGGAGAACGCTTTAACATTATTCAAACTGGATCTAGTGGAAGTAGAAAAATCACTTTTGAAGTTGTTGGTGTTCTAAAGAAGACCGGTAGTAGGTTGTTATTTAATATAGACGATTTAGTCATTCTTCCTCATACTGTTGCAGACCATAGGCTATTTCATGCGAGTGGTAGAACTGGTCAGATATTAGTTTCAGCAATAGATGAAAAAAGTGCCGACTTAGCTAGAATGGGCATAGATTTTTATCTTTACAGAAAGTTCGAAGATTCCAAAAAATACACTATATTAAGTCAAGATGCGATTTTAGATGCGGTAAATCAAATCACAGGTATATTTAACGTAATTCTAGTAGGAATAGCTTCTATTTCGTTAGTAGTGGGTGGAATCGGTATAATGAATATTATGCTAGTTACTGTAAAAGAAAGAACTCGAGAAATAGGAATTAAAATGGCAATTGGAGCAAGTAGAAGAAGAATCCTTCTAGAATTTTTATTGGAGAGTGTAGTTTTAACTGTCATAGCTGGTATAATAGGAATGATTCTAGGAGTATTCTTATCGGGTATAATTGTCCACTTTGGAAAGGCCTTTGGATTATCAGCTGTGTTTACAGTAAAATCGATATTGTTGTCTTTTGGTGTTTCTGCAGCGATTGGTTTGTTTTTTGGAATATATCCAGCAAACCAGGCATCAAAGTTGAGCCCTGTAGAAGCTTTGAGGTATGAATAAAGAAGGTGTACGATATGGAAGAAATAATTTTTCCTAAACTATTTTTGTGGGGGGCTAATAGTCCTCCCAGCTCTTATCCTTTTTCAAATCCATCTCAGAAAATAGACCTCTCAGAACTCAAAAAGAAAATATTAAATGAAATCGATCTATTGAAGTCTTTAAATATTAATTCTTATAGATTCACCTTAGAGTGGAATGATTTACTTACAGACCCTCTAAATTATATTGAAATCTATAGTTTTTTAACTGATTTGTTATTTGAAAATAATATAGAACCCATTTTTAGTTTGCTTGATTTAGATTTTTATCCTATAAAATTTGAAGAAAATGATAATTTAGCTTTGATTTTCGAAAAACTTAAAATTCTTTTGAATAAAGTTAGTGATAAAATACAGTTTTACTCAGTGTTAAATAATCCCATGAAATATATAAAAAAAGTTTATTTATCTAGTTATAATTCTGATTTTTCATCAATTGCAAGTTTATTTCAAAGCGTTGTCAAATTTTATGAAAAAACTTATAACTTGATAAAATCATACAACCCTTACGCTAAAATTTCAGTATCCGAAGAATTGTATTTTAATATCAATGAACTTTTTGCATTTAAAGAAGCAAAAATAAAAAGTTCTGATTTTTATTTTTCACTTTTTAATTTTTTAAGCAACGGAGAATGTTGTTTGTTTAAACAAAAGGAAAACAAAAACTACAACATTGACTTTATAGGAATAAATTTTAATGAATTTACTTTTAAATCCTCTAATGAATATTCCAATTTACTAACGGGATATAAACCTGAATCAAAGAAAGAACTTAAAAAAGAAAATTTTACCAATCTTGAAGATACTATTGATAAATGTTCTAAAGATTATGATATTCCTTTGTTAATAACAGAAAATTCTATTGGAGAAGAAATAAACACCTTTAAGTCTAGCTCTTTAATAAAAAATCTTTGTAACATCAGCGAAAGAATATCAAAAAAAGACAGTAAAATATTCGGTTATACATATAATTCTTTAAAGGACTACAACATAAACAGTCACGTAATAAAGAATGGTTTGTATGGAATGGATCTTAAAACTAATAATTATATTCCAAGAAGCTTTGGGAAAATATACTCTAATATCGCTAAAACTAATTCAATTGCTGAAAATTATTTAAAATTTATTAATTGATAATAAAAGGTGCAACAAACATTTTAATGTGCTAATTAATTCCTGAGACACTCATAGAGTGTAGTTATACAACAAAAACAAACATTTAATTAAAAGGGGTACAGGCTGAAACCCTATCTTCTCTCTCAGCATAACAGTATAAGTATCAAAAACTGTAGAAACGCTCTACCTGAGCGTCTCTGAATAAAAAGTTTTTAAAAGAATCTAAAGCTAAAATAATAAAAAGTATGTTTTAAAATTTCCAAAAACAAGAAGGAGGGGAAGGGCCATGAAAAAAGTAAAGTTGCTTTTAATGTTATTTATTATTTTTTCTCTTTCGGGCTTTTCTTATGTATACATTAGGGGAAATAACGTCATTAAAAAAAACGAGAATGTTCAACTAATAGGATTTGACGAAAATCAGGTTTTAATGAATGTTTATAAAGCAGCATATCCACTTGACGTAATCCTCTACCAACAATCTCTACCTGAACTTGAAAAATCTTTTCTATATTCAAAAACACTAAAAGCAGACAAAAATGGCTACATTGATGAAACTATAGAATTTGAAGAACTTGGATTGTATTTTTTGGAATTTCAAAGCTCTGATTCTAAAAAATATTCTTATGAAGAAGTTTTAGTAACAAATACAAATTTCATAGCTACGTATGATGGTGACGAACTTTTTATTAAAATATATGACCTAGATTCTTTAGAAGAAGTCAATAGCAGAATAATACTGCAAGATGCAAATGGCAAAACAAAAATCTTCCATGGCACTTCAGAATTGAGAACAAATTTCGCTTCTCTAAAACGTGTAGTAATAGAAAATGATGCAGGAATTAGATCTCAGAATTTTTATGAAAAAAGTAAAATTTATAAGGATTCGCCTCTTCAAATTATTACTGACAGACCTTTATACAAACCTAGTCAGACAGTAAACTTTAGACTGATATCTTATCAAAAAGAAGACAATAAATATATTTTTAAAGGCAATAATTATATAGATGTTGATATCATCGATCCCTCTGGAAACAAGATAATGTCGCAAACATATAAAACCGATAATTTTGGTGGAGCAAATGGGCAATATTACATTTCTGAATCTGCTCCTCTAGGATACTATAGCATTCGACTTACTTCTCAAGATGGGGAAACTTATTATTATGGTTTTTATGTTCAAGAATATGTAAAACCAGAGTATACTGTTGAAATATCAACCATTTCTGATACTTATTACACTGATGATCTAGTCGATTTCTCTATTAAATTAACTTATTTAAATGGTAATCCTGTTAAGAATGCAAATGTATCTATTTATTTATACTATGATAACTTGTACGGTTATGAAGGAAGATCTCTTTTATATCAAACAGTTACTTTTACAGACGAAATGGGCTTATTAAATATACCAATAAAAGTTCAAGACGGTCATGAAGGTTATTACACACTAGAAGCTATCATAGTTGATGAAAGTCAGCGCCAAATTCAAGAAATTCACAGAGTCAGAGTTATGGATGGAAGTTACCTCATAGAACTTGAAAATGGATATGTTCAAGGTAAGCCGGAAGAACCTATTACCTTCAGTGGTACAGTTACTGATCGTCAAGGTAATCCTGCTGAGGGTAACATGAAAATAGCTCTTTACAAACAAGCCTGGGATGAAGATGCGTGGAAAACAATAAATATTTTAGAAAATACGTTTGATATCCCTGTAAGAAACGGAATTTTTTCTTTTGAATACTCTTTTCCTGAAGAGGCAAGTTATTTTGCAGATCTTTTTTTTGAAGATTCTTCAACTCGATTTAGCATCTATATCTCATCTTACGTTAGAACCTCGCATACATCTTTTTCACATCTTGAAATTAACGGTAAAAACATTCGTTTTTCTATAGAAACAGAAATTGATTCAATTGGTTTAATATTTCTAGCAGGAAGAGAAATTTATGATTTCGTAGAATATAATAATACAATAAATGAATATATTTTTCAAATACCAGAAAATTTACTTGAGAGAAATATTTTTATTCAAGTTCTTTTGTTTAATAAAGAAGGAAATGAAGTACTACAAAAATCTATTGATTTAGAAAAATTACAAGATTTAACGTATTCATATACAATTAAAACTGATAAAGAAACATACTCACCTCGAGATGAAGTTTCAATTCAAATAGAAGCAGAAGAAGACGGAATTTTTTCTTTGAGCGTTGTAGATGAAGGAATTTATCTTCTTGTTGAAGATAGAAAAGATATACTAAATGAATTATATCCTAAATTGTATTATGTCGAACCTCTTATTACTACTGGCATTGAATATATTTATATTCCACAAAAGTTATATGGTCTAACGCTAGAAGAAAGCGAGGTCTTTGCATCTTACAAAGGAAGTAGCGAGTTGAGTGTTAACACAAGAGAATATTTTCCAGATACAGCTTTGTGGATCCCTTTTATCGAAACAAAAAACAAACAAGCTGAAATAATTTTTACTAATCCCGATTCTTTAACAACTTGGAGAATAACTTCTTACGGGTTTACAAAAGACGGGAAAAAAATTAATAAAACCACAACTTCTTACAAGAGTAATTTAGATTTTTACATCAGACCCTTGCTCCCAAATTTTGCAGTGATAGGAGATAAAGCGAATTTTTATCTTGTAATTTACAATAACACCAATGATACAAAACTTATAAAATATAAAATTGACACAGATGAAAATATTAGTATAACCCCCAATGAAGGTGAATTAGAAATTTCACCGAATTCCCAAAAAACTCTTCATTTAACTCTCAAAGCCCTGAAAACAGGAGAATCAACCATTACATTTGATTTTGGTTATGATATAGTGAAATTACCTTTTTCAGTTAAATCAGATGAAATTTGGGAGGATGTAATAAAACTAATAGATACTTCAAACGGTTATACAATAAAAAAAGGAGAGTACTATCGTCCGTTTAATTTAGAGACACTAATAATTGATTCTTTAAATTACCTTCAAAATTATTCCTACAAATGCAGCGAACAAGTAGTTTCTGTTGTCATTCCTCTTTTAACTGCTCAAAAAAAAGGATATAACATCAAAGATTTTGATCTAAAAGTTACAGAAACCCTTCAGATACTTTATAAATATCAGAAGGGTGATGGCGGTTGGGGATGGTGGGGAACTAGTGAAGAATCTCATCCCGAACTCAGTGCTTACGTAATGTATGGGTTAAAAAAGATAGAAGATGAAGGATACTACGTATCACAAGCTACTATTTCAAATGGGCTATCTTATCTGAAAAAGCACGTATCTACAGGCTTTGTTTACTATGTACTAAGGCTTTATGGGATCGATACGGAGTTTACTCCAAAAAATACTTTAGATGAACTTTATTACGCATTTTACCATAAGGAATACCTGGACAATATTATTTCAAAAATAAATGAAAAAGAGGATATAGCGTTTATCGACTATTATGATGACAACTATTTTTATTCAATTACAGATGCAAATGCAGTATTATTGGATCTTCTTTTACAAGAAAAACAAAATTCTATTTTAACTTTGAAGGTATTCAAATTTTTGCTCTCAAGCAAAAGGGGATACACATGGTATTCGACCAAAGAAGTTTCAAAAATCCTTGATATTCTACTACGAAATCAAGAATTCTTTTCTGTTTATACATCAAATTTAGGTCCTAGTAATAATAATTTTATGATTGCTCAGAACGACATTTACCTCTACAATCAAGGACTTTACGAAATAAAAACACAAAATCTCTTAAAACCTTCAACACAAGACGAAGGAATTATTTTGAATAAAACCTTTTACAAAAAATATAACGTCCTAGCTGAAAAAGGAAAAGACAAATATTTTATTGATGCATTTTTGAAGATAGATGAGCTAAAAATCCCGTCAAATATAAATTGTAAAGTTGAAACAAACATATTGGAAAGAGATGGCGAACTCATTTGGTACAACGCATACCAAACTCAAGTTATCTTTCAAGATGAGAATATACAAATTAAATATGATAACAGAAACAATAGACTATATATCAACGATCAATTCGTGGAAAACCCACAAATGTTTATCAAACATTCTAATCTTATTTATCTATTAAAAGACGGAGAACTTCTTAAATACAATATTAAAAATAACAAAATCATATACTATTCCATAGATAATATGAAAATTAAGTCGATTGCTCTATTAAATAGTGAACCTATTTTACTCGTAGAAAACACCCGTACTCAAGAAAATTATCTGTACCTAAAAGATATTCATGAAATTCTTCCAACAAATGTTCAAGCAATAGATGTATATCAAAACAATATTATACTATTCACCGACAGCATGTACTTGTGGGATATTGATTCAAAAACGGCAAAAAAAATCTTTCCTGTTACAGGAACTAAATTAATTGACATTTCTCAAAGTACTATAGAAATTTTTGGAAATGTAAAATTTGAGGGTAACTCTAAATATATTGGACCTCAAGGAATTTATAAAATTGATTTTATAGACAATACCGAAAAATATTTTAAAGAAGGTGACATAGTAAAAGTAACAATATCTATGCAGTCCGATATTCCACAATTCTTGGTTGCCGAAGATTATCTTGCAGGTAATGTGCAAGTTTTAGGAAACTATTCAGAAAAAAATATTTCTCAATCTTCCAAATTTTATTACAGTTGGTATTCGCCTTGGAATTATTGGTATAGTGCAAGAGAAATAAGACAGGATAAAATTACTTTTTTCTCATCTGGCTATAAAAGTGGAGTATACAGTTATTACATGAGATTGCTAAATTCAGGAGAGTACAAAATCCTTCCTGCAGTTTCATTCACCATGTACTGGCAAGAAACCTATGGAACTAGCGAAGACGTTCTTTTAGAGGTGAAGTAAACTAATCCGGAAGTTTATTTCATCCATCTCAATCTCTCCATGATAGCCCTCACAAAAGGCGCCTGGATTTATAAAAATAGTACTACTCTTATGGTATTTTTCTTGAAAGTGCGTATGTCCAAAAACTAGCACATCCAGTTTTTCATTAAAATATTTTATTAATTTTTCAGGAATGGCCACTCCAGTTTGGTGTCCATGAATTAATCCAAAAGTTTTTCCATACAATTCTATAACGACTTTTTGTGGTAATTTATTTTTAATATACAAGTCGTCCATGTTGCCATGGACGACTTGTAATATAGGTCTTTGATTATCCAAGAAATCTAATACATCAACAGAGGTTATATCGCCTGTCAGAAATATTTGATCATATACATCAAAATTGATAGCTTTCAATCTATCTATATCGCATCTTGTTGGTATATGCAAATCGCTCAACAATAGGATTTTCAATGCTTTCCTCCAAAATCTAAAAATATGAGATTTTTATACAAAAAGAGATGGTATATTTTTTTCATAAGGTTGTCTAATGACACCTTTTTCTGTTATTATTGCAGTAACTAATTCGTGGGGTGTTACATCAAATGCTGGATTATAAACATCAACATCATCTCTTACAACTCTTGTTTTATAGCAAAACCTTACTTCATCTTTATTTCTTTCTTCAATTGGTATTGCATTACCATTTTCAGTTTCTATATCTATGGTAGATAAGGGGGCAGCAACATAAAAGGGTATTCCGTGCTTTTTAGCTAAAACAGCAACTGAATATGTTCCTATCTTATTAGCAAAGTCTCCATTTCGTGCAATCCTATCTGCACCTACTATTACAGCGTTAATCTTTTGTTGCTTCATGACCCATCCTGCCATATTATCAGAAATAAGTGTCGTTTTTATGCCACTCTTCATTAGCTCCCACACAGTCAGTCTTGCTCCTTGAAGATAAGGACGTGTTTCATCAACATAAACATGTATTCTCTTCCCATTTTCAACCGCTGCTCTTATCACTCCCAACGCAGTCCCATAATCAACAGTAGCAAGAGCACCCGCATTGCAATGAGTTAAAACGGCATCCCCATCATCTAAAAGCTTTTCACCGTTCCTTCCTATTGCTTTATTGATCTCTATATCTTCATAAGCAATGTTTAAGGCTTCTTTTTCTAGAATATCTATGATCTCTTTTACATTTTTTTCTTCTAAATTATCTTCCATAACTTTTTCCATTCTATTCAAAGCCCAAAATAAATTAACAGCAGTAGGACGGGTTCCACCGAGTACTTTTTTTACATTTTGCATTTCTTGGAAAAACCTATCCTTTTCATTATAATGCTGATTTTGTTTGGCACCTAGTACATAACCAAATGCAGCACTCGCACCTATTGCCGGGGCTCCTCTAACTACCATATCTTTTATTGATTTGGCAACATCTTGATAGGTTTTACATTCAACATAAATTTCCTCTAAAGGCAAAAATCTTTGATCTATAAATATTAAACTGTTACCAGTCCATTCCATAGTCATAGTTTTGATCTTATCCATTAATTGATTTTCCTCCTCATTTCTTTTCTTTTTTGTAGAAAAATGGGGCTATAGACGAAAAACCTATTTCTTTATAATTAAATATTCTTTCTGTTGAACCTACAAATAAAACTCCACCAGGCTTTAAAGATTCATAAAATTTATTGTAAAGTTTATCTTTTGCTTCCATATCGAAATATATAACAACATTTCTACATATTATTAAATCAAAGTTTTTATCAAAATCATCTAAAAGTAAATTAACTTTTTTGAAGTCAACTCTTTTTTTAATTCGTTCAATAATTTCATATTTATCTTCATCCACTTTTTTAAAATATTTCAGTTTGATGTTTTCGGGTACATTTACCAGACTTTTTTCAGGATAAACTCCCAACTTCGCTTTTTCTAGCGCATCTTCATCAAAATCTCCACCTATAATGGTACTAGAACGTAGAACTCCTAATATATCTAAAATAATCGCTAATGTATATGGTTCTTCTCCTGTAGAACACCCGGCACTCCATGCTTTTATTTTACCGTTATCCTCTTTAATTATTTCAGGCAAAATATTATTTTTTAAAAACACCCATTTATCAGGATTCCTAAAAAATTCTGTGACGTTTATTGTAAGTTTATTCAAAAACTCATCCCATTTTTCTCTATCTTTCTTAAGGAGTTCAAAGTACTCACTGTAAGATTTAAGGTTATACTTTTTAAGTAAGATGTCCGTTCGTCTCCTTAATCTGTGCTGCTTGTACCCACGAAGATCTAAATCAAAATGTTTTATCAGGTTTTGTAAAAAAAGTTCATAGTCTTTGTCATCGAATTGTGAAATATAATATTCATTCATCTACATCCCTCTTGCTAAATTATTTTTATAAATTGTCTAATACAAATCGAAGTAAAAAGTTACGCCAAAACCAAGATTTGAATAAGTTAAATACAATGATTTATTAAGAGGTATTCTGAAATAAAAGTTCTTTTCATTTTTGTCGAAAAATATAGAATTTACGATAAGTTTTCCGTCTTCGGCATGATATTCCAGGCGAAAATCTTTATTTAAAATGTAAACAGAATCCAACGATCTCTTATTAAGAGAAAATAGTAAATCTCCTGCCTTAAAATAATATTTTAATTTTTCTTCAAAACCGAAGGTGATTCCAAAATTGTTTGGGAAAGAAAGAGTAATTCCTACTTTAGATTGAGAAAGATCGATTAACTTATTCCAATAAGAGATTGTTAGAAAAGATTCTGTAAAAACTATACCAAAATTAAGTCCATTAAACGAAAGATTAACAAAATCATCTAAAATCATCATGAATCCAGAATTATTTTCAACCAAAAAGTATGGATCTTTCCTATCCATTGGATTCCTATAAGAGATTTCAAAACCAGGTTGATATAATTTAAAATAATTCACAATCTCGTTTATTTCGCTGACACTGATGTAATCCTCACCTAATTCAAAATCAAAATGAATGTTCCCTTCATAAATATCTTTTAATTTCAAATCAAAAATAAATTCATTTTTCAAAATGGGAGTAAAGTCGGTTAAAATAGATACTTCTCCAGAAGAAGAAAAAGATATAGAGCAAACTATAAAAAATATAAAAATAATTAAAGTATTTAAAAAAAATTTACTCATTTTTTCTCCTTTCTTTACAAGAATTATAGGTAAAGAGGGGGCCATAAGGTCCCCGCTCTTTACAAGCTTATAACTTACAAATTAGCAGCTAACCGCTCCATTACCTCATCATTAATGTCATAATTACCATATACTTCCTGAACATCATCCATTTCATCAAGTGCTTCTAATAATTTAATAACTCTTTCTGCATCTTCATCGGATACTTTAACAGTTGTTTTTGGTAAGTAGGTTAACTGTTCCCTCACAGTATATCCAGCTTCTTTTAAAACTTTTCTTACCGAAGTTAGATTTTCAGGTGAAGTTATTATTTCAATTGGATCTGTATCTTCATCAATATCTTCAGCACCGGCTTCAATTGCCAGAAGTAACACTTCTTCAAGATCTTCAACTTCCTCTTTTGGAATGGTGATTAAACCTTTTCGTTCAAAATTCCAAGCAACTGATCCAGATTCTGCCAGAGTACCTCCATGTTTTGACAAAATATGACGTATTTCCTGAGCTGCTCGGTTCTTATTGTCAGTCACCACAGAGATAAGTAAAGCTACTCCTCCTGGAGCATAAGCTTCATACATTATTTCGAAAAGCTCTTCTCCGCCAGCTCCGCCTGTACCTTTCTTTATAGCAGCTTCTATTTTATCTTTGGGCATATTAGCAGCTTTAGCATTTTCTATGGCTGTTCTTAATCTTGGATTAGACTCTGGATCTCCTCCGCCTTCTCTAGCTGCTATAGTAATTTCTCTTATAAGCTTCGTAAACATTTTTGATCTTTTTGCGTCTTGAACAGTTTTTCTAGCCTTAATATTTGCCCATTTATTGTGTCCAGACATAATATTCAACCTCCTAAAAATTGGTTTTCGATATCAAAAAAGTTTTTACAACAATTCATACACAGTTATTTAATATTCTCTTAGAACCAAGTAAGATATAATTTTATCACGTACAAAGAATAAGGCTTGACTCATTGCCTCCAAAAAACTAGATGTATCAACTTTAATGCTCATTCAATTTCTTTAATATTAAAGCATATATCAAAGAAAATCAGAAGCGAGTGATTTTGTAAATTATGTATAAATTATTCTAACAATGTTTTACAAGAAATTCAATATAGAATATGTTTATGTCCAAGAATAAAGAATTTTTGTGTGTTTTTATTATTTTATCATAATTTCAATAATTTTTAGAATTACTCAAACCTTTCTTTTTTATTTATGATATGATATTATGAAAAAATCTTTCTTCAAAATTAAACAGTTTCTCTAAAAATGGAGAAATTTTTAAAATCAATTCTTGATTTAAATGGATTAGTAATTAGCCTTGTTAGTTTTGGAAATCTAAAAACAATCGTATAGAGCATCTCTACACCTAAAACAAACTTTTATTTTATGGATCCAGCGCGACACAGTCCATTCTATTTCCTGCTTTAAAATATAGAACATGTAAATAAAATTCAGGTTATGCAAAGTTTTGAATCAAGAAGGTATCTAAAAACATAAATTTAATAAAAATAATTCTCAGAAATTCAAAATATCTAGAATATTAAAAGTCTGGAGGTGTGCGATCATTAAAAGTTTCATAGTTGGTTTAGTTATTGGTTTATCTATTTTTTTTGCTTTATTTTTATATGTTAATAATTTTTATCACAACACAATGTCCATATTTCTGGTTAATTCTAATTATAATACCTATTTATTCGATAATAACCAATTTATCCTTCCAACAAAATATAAATATATAAAATTAGAAGACATTCCTAACGAATTAATATACAGTATTTTGTGGTCTGAGGATAGAGAATTTTTTGAACACAATGGAATAAACATTAAAGCCCTTACAAGAGCAGCTTTAATCAACATAAAGCATTTATCAATAGTACAGGGAGGTAGTACTATTACTCAGCAATTGGCTAAAACAGTTTACCTAAGTAATGAAAGAAACATAAAAAGAAAGATAATGGATATGATGTTAGCCTTTTTCTTAGAGCGATCTTATACAAAAGAAGAGATATTGGAAGCTTATCTCAATAGTGTATATCTTGGAAATGATATTTCAGGTGTAGGTGCTGCTGCTCAAAGATACTTTGGAAAAGATGTTCAAGATCTTTCAACAGAGGAAATATTAGTATTAATAGGAATAGTAAATGGACCTGAAATCTATAATCCCTATAAATATCCTCAGAGGGCGAAGGCACAAGCAGGGATTGTGCTAAACTCTTTGCCAGACAGCTTTTTTACCCTCGAAACAAGAGACGAAATAGGTAAAAAAATAGAAGACCTAATTTTCTATCCCCAATCGTACAATGAAAGATATCTAAATTTAGTGTATAGAGTCAAGAAAGAAGAAGAGTTAATTGGTTTAAAAGGCGGTGGATACACTATCAAAACTACTTACAACAAAAGTCTTTTTGATTCAGTAACTTTAGATGAAAACTCTTCTGCTATCGTCTTAAACAACAAAACAGGTGAAATACTAAGTTTTTGGGGTGGAGAATACAATGTTTTTTATTCTAATAAACAGATTGGTTCAAGTATAAAACCTTTTTACTACATCTTAGCCCTTGAAAAAGGATATGATGAAAAAACTATTTTGCCAGATTATCCAATGAAATTTGGCGACTGGGAACCCCAAAACTATGATAAAACTTATAGAGGAAGTGTAACCTTAAAAGAAGCGCTTATAAATTCCATTAATATTCCCTCAATATATTTAGCTATGCACATAGATATTTCTCCCCAACAATCTATTGAAACTATAAAAAATTTCCTTTTAAATGAAGTTGGAATAAAAGGTGTATATTCTGATGATTTAACCCTTTCTTTAGGAACGCTAGAAACAAGTCCTTATGAATTAGCAAAAGCTTATTCAATTTTCCCTAATTATGGAATAATTCCCGCTTCTTACGTTATTGCAGAAGTATATGATAGAAAAGGAAACTTAATTTATAAAAAATATCCTAAAATTGAAAGAAAAATTAATTCAATATCGAACAAAACCTACAGTCAAATGAATTCGATTTTAAGAGAAGTTGTAACAGAAGGAACAGGGAAAAGTGCAAATGTTCCTGATTTAGATTTACACGGAAAAACAGGGACATCTGACACGGCTGCGTGGTTTATAGGCTTTACTG
Source organism: Thermotogota bacterium (assembly GCA_029780115.1). Lineage (GTDB taxonomy): Bacteria > Thermotogota > Thermotogae > Petrotogales > Petrotogaceae > Defluviitoga. Next base: position 362,571 of record JAKOZG010000004.1, on the reverse strand, counting down.
GTGGACACATTTTTTCAGTAATGGTAGAAGGAGAAAATCTTTTGTCTTCTTCATCAGCAGTTCCGATTAGTAAAAACATAGCAAATTCAATATTATACCTAAGCACGTCAAAAGATGTTCCTTTGTACGCCTCTTTGGAAACAACCAAAAAGAAGATTTCTTTTTTTGACAATCCTATTGAATTTATTTCCACAGGAGAAAATGTAATTGATTTTTTAAACTCTGTTAAATATGAATTTTCAATAAATGAAATGAAAAGTAAAATAAATGAGTCTCTAAATGTGATAGAATATGTATACCCAGATGTTGTTATTTTAGTTAGGAAATGGGAAAGTGAAAATTTAATAGATTTTTTGGAAGACCCAGTTGCTTTTATACAAAACGGATTTGACTTGTCAAAATATTTATACGATTTAAAACTTGATGAATCTTCAATTGTAAAATTAAAAAAAGCGTATATTCAATTGTTGTACATATATCCAGATCAAGCTCTAATAATTGAGAATTTTTTAAAAGAAAAGAGTTTATGGTAATTTTTACGAAAATTAACAATACTTTAATATCATAAAATAATTTTAATGGTAGAATTACCAAGTGAATTTTGTATTATTTATGTCATGTCAAACTAAAAAATTATTATAAATCATCAAATTTACATAATAGATTCAGGAGGTGTACCCGTGTACGCTATAATAGATTTTGCCGGTAAACAGTATAAAGTAGAAAAAGATCAGGTTATATATACCGAAAAGGTTAAAAATGTTGAACCTGGCAGTGACTTGATTTTGGATAAAGTCATTTTGTTAAAACAGGATGACGAAGTAAAAACTGGTACTCCCTATGTTGAAGGAGCAAAAGTAATAGCTGAAGTTTTAGAACATGGTAAAGACAGAAAAATTCATGTAATAAAATTCAAAAGAAGAAAAAACTATAGAAGAAAAATGGGACATAGACAACAGTACACTGCTTTAAAAGTTAAAGATATTCAAGGGTAGCTTATAAAATGATCGAAGTAACTTACCACGGAAGAGATCTTCCTAGAATGGAAATTAAAGGACATTCTTCCTATGCATCAGCAGGAACTGATATAGTATGTAGCGCGGTAAGTGTTTTAACGCAGTTTGTAGCAGAAATTCTAAAAAATGAAGGTTTAGGGGAGTACGAAAAAAACGCTGGTTATCTTTTGATCAAAGCCTCTAAAAAATGTGAAGTATCCGACATGTTGTTTCACTACTTGCTAGAAAGTCTTATAAGCATTTCAAAAGATTACCCGAAAAATCTTAAAGTGGAGGTAAGATGAAACATGAAGATAAATCTACAATTGTTTGCAGCAAAAAAACGTGGAGATCAAAATAAAAAAGATAGTAATCCAAAATATTTAGGCGTTAAAGCGCATGAAGGTAACAAAATAACTGCAGGTTCTATAATAGTCAGACAAAGAGGAACCAAAATACATCCTGGAAAAAATGTGGGTATGGGTAGAGATTTCACATTATATTCAAAAATCGATGGTTATGTTAAATTCGAAAATAGAAACAACAGGAAATTTGTTAGTGTATATGAAAATGAAAGAGTGAACTAAAAGTGAATAGTAGAAAAGTAGCAATAATTGGTATTTTTGGAGCATTGGCTTTTTTATTAACTTTCATAGAATTTCCTATAATACCGTTGCTTCCTTTTCTAAAATTTGATCCCAGTGATTGCATGGTTTTTGTTGTGACACTGATTTATGGTTTTTTGCCTGGTTTTTTTACTTTGTTAATTAAAAACTTTTTGTTTATTTTTCGCTCAGGCGAGGGCGGACTAATAGGGATTTTGATGAATATCTTGACTGGTACGACCTTTATTTTTATTCTTACTACTTTGAAAAAATTAAAAATTAATATTTGGGTGACCTACATTTTAGGTTGTATAATGACAGGGGTTGTTGCATTTCTATTAAACTTTTATGTTGCTATCCCTATTTATACAAATTTACCCACAAGTCAATTTGTTCAAAACATTGGTTTAAGTATTCAAACATTTTTTTATTTAGTTCTACTTTTTAATTTTATAAAGTTTTTTGCTAATTCAGTTATATCGCATATCATTGTTAAAAAAACTAGAATCGAAAATTTTATTAAAGAAAAAGTCCAGTAAGGAGGTATTTTAATTGAATTCTAAACTTGTACAACCATCCTATAGTGTAAAAAAAGATGACATCAAGAGAGAATGGTATATAATCGATGCTGAAGGACAAACCTTGGGAAGATTAGCATCGAAAGTTGCAAAGATTCTACAAGGAAAACATAAACCTATCTATACACCACATATGGATACTGGTGACTTTGTAATCATTATTAATGCTGAAAAAATCAAAGTAACAGGTAACAAAGCAAACACCAAGGTCTATAGAAAACACAGTGGTTATCCTGGAGGTTTAAAAGAAGTAAGTTACAAAGCACTTTTGGAAAAGCAACCAGAACAAATAATAAGACATTCTGTGAAAGGGATGATGCCTAAAACAATATTAGGTAAGCAGATGTTTAAAAAATTAAAAGTTTATGCTGGTCCAAATCATCCTCATCAAGCTCAAAAACCTAAAGAAATCGATTTAGATAAAATCTAATTAGGAGGTCATTTTGAATATGGTACAGACAGTTGAATATTATGGAACAGGCAAAAGAAAAACAGCTGTTGCAAGGGTATATCTAAGACCCGGAGATGGAAAAGTTAAAATAAACGGAAAAGATTATAATAACTTAGCTGAATACCTAAGAGGTAATGATGCGTGGGTATTACATGCTTTAAAACCTCTAGAAGTAACTGATTTAAAAGGAAAGTTTGATTTAATGATCAGAGTAAATGGTGGTGGATTAAGTGGTCAAGCTGGTGCTATAAGATTAGGTATAGCTCGAGCTTTACTTCAATATGATGAATCATTACGACCTGTACTAAAAAAAGAGGGACTTTTAACAAGAGACTCCAGAGAAGTAGAAAGAAAGAAGTATGGTTTAAAAAAAGCAAGAAAAAGTCCACAATTTTCAAAAAGATAATTTTTACTCATTTTATAGCCTTGTATTTTCTTTTTAATCTAAATGATTCAGGTAATATGTTAAGGATAAGTGAAGTTTAATGAAAAAAGATTATGATCATATGAGAAAAACAATTGACGAAATTAAAAGTAAAGTAGATATTGTAGATTTCGTCAATTCTTATTTATCTCTTACAAAAAAAGGTAAAAATTACTCTGCCTTATGTCCTTTTCACTCTGAGAGCACTCCTTCCTTTTACGTTTTTCCTGATACTCAAACTTTTCATTGCTTCGGATGCGGTGCTCACGGAGATATCATAACCTTTTTGGAAAAATATGAGCAAATAAGTTTTCTTGATGCTCTAAAGAAAATAGCAAGTTTGGCAGGAGTAAAAATTGATCTAAGTAGTAATGAAGTACCTGCTGAAATAATGTTAAATGAAGAAGTTTCTAAACTATATACGAGTAATCTCTTAAATTTACCTAATTATCATCAGGTATGGCAATATTTGAAAAAACGCGAAATAAATAAGAATATAGCAGAAGAATTTGAGTTAGGATATGCGTTAGGTTCCGAAGTAAATAAAGTTATGGAAGAAAATTTTTTTGAAAAAGACATCGCTGTAAAAGCTGGTTTAATTGTTAATGATAATGAGTTTTTTTATAATAGATTGATCTTTCCCATTCGTAATAATTCAGGTTTACTAGTTGGATTTTCAGGAAGAGCACTAACAGAAAGTTCTAATATCCCAAAATATTTAAATACTCCTGAGAGTAATTACTTTAAAAAATCGAAAATTCTATATATGTATTATAAAACAAGGCGTTACATTAAAGAAAACGATTTCGCTATAATCGTTGAAGGTTATTTTGATTTAATATCTATGTACAAACTGGGATTTAAAAATATAGTTGCAATATTAGGTTCTTCATTCACAAAGGATCAAGCAGTCGATTTACTTAAATCAACAAACAAAATTATCCTTATGTTCGACATGGATGAAGCTGGCAAAAAAGCTACAATGTCAACTATAAAAAACCTTTATACAACAGACTTTCAAATAGCTGTTTCTAAATATCCTGCAAAAGATCCTGACGATTTAACAAAAAAACATGATAAAAAATACATAGCTGAACTTCTAAAAAATTCATATAAATTCTATGAATTTATCGTTGACTATTATGCTGAAAAGTATGATTTGACAAATGAATTTGCTTTAGAAAAATACTTAAAAAATATGTCGGTTTGGTATAAAAAACTTGAGAAAGCTGGTAAATTAAGTTATATTGAAAGTTTTATTGAGTGTATTTCAAAGAAAATAGGAAAAGACTTACTTTATGTAAAAAAAATTCTGGAAACCAATGCCACTTTTATAGAAGATATTTCTGAAAAAGAAGATCCCTTTTTGCGTGTGGATCCTTCATATGTAGAAAAGGATATAAAGTATGATATAGCTAAATCTTATATTTACCTTTGGATAAAATATCCAGATTATAGAATTGTGCTAAAAGAAACTTTTAATGTCGAGGACTTTTCTGAGGGCATTATCAAAGAATTTATAGAGCTCTCTTTGAAGAATGAAAATATAGGATTTTTGCTAGAAAATTCGTCGAAAGAATTAAGTGATCTAATTGTAGAAGTTTGGAAAATCGACTATTACTTCAATCCTGATAGAATATTAGCTTCTTTGAAAGATGGAATAAACCTTATAAAGATCAATAGAGAAATCGAACAACTAAAAATTCAACTTCGTGAAGTAGAAGATCCTTTAGAAAAAACTAAGATTACATCTCAAATTATTGAACTTTATAGTAAAGTGAAAAAGATAAAGTAAATGATCGCAATGGCTATCACGAAAACAAAACTTCTAAAAAACTGTTTTAACTAATTTTTACCAATTGAATTAGAAATTTATGAATAAACATGGAGGTAATCTAGCTGATGCAAAAAGTTAAAACAAATTCTTTTTTTACAGATCTAATTCAAGAAATTGAAAAAATCGAGTTTGTTGGGAATGATCAAATAATTCTAAAAAGAAACAAAGAAAAATTTATTGATAGACTGGAAAAAGGCATAGAACAGTTAATAGAAATAGCAAAAAATAATGGAAACTTCATAACTTATCAGAATATTGATGAATGTATACCTCAAGATTTAGCAGATGTAATAGATAGTGATTTCTTAGAGAAAATATATGAAGAATTGGAGTCTAAAGGTATCAAAATCTTAGAGAATTCAGAAGAATTTGACTTTTCAGAAAAAGATGCCTCAATAAAAGAAAATTATAAAGAAGATTTAGAATACTTATTTGAAGAAACGGAATCTCAAGTTTATGATAATTCTTTTGCTAATGAACCTATAAAAATTTATTTAAGAGAAATTGGTGAAATAAAGCTTTTAAGCCCTGCTCGAGAAAGACAATTGGCTATGAGGGCTAAAAAAGGTGATAAAAAAGCCAGAGACGAATTAATAAAAGCTAACTTGAGACTTGTAATAAGTGTGGCAAAAAGATATACAGGCAGGGGATTAAGTTTTATGGATCTGATACAAGAAGGAAACATTGGTTTAATGAAAGCTGTAGAAAAATTTGATTGGAAGAAAGGTTACAAATTTTCTACTTATGCGACTTGGTGGATAAGACAATCAATAACTAGAGCGATAGCCGATCAAGCTAGAACTATACGAATACCAGTACATTTGGTTGAAACTATCAATAGAATGAATAAAATTATTAGAGAGTACCTTCAAGAATACGGTGAATATCCAAGCAGAGAAGAACTAGCAAAGCTTTTAGATAAACCCATTGAAAAAATGGATGAAATATTACAAGCTACAAAAGAAATTATCTCTGTAGATGCGCAAATAGGTAGCTTAGAAGATGATGATACTTATATAGGTGATTTCATAGAAGATACTAGTGTAGATAAACCTGAAGAAATTGCTGCCAGGATGATCTTGAAAGAAGAATTAGAAAAAGTTTTAGATACCCTTAAACCAAAAGAAGCTGCTGTATTAAAAATGAGATATGGACTAATAGATGGAAATGCCAAAACATTGGAAGAAGTGGGAAACTTCTTTAATGTTACTCGAGAAAGAATTCGGCAAATAGAAGCAAAAGCCTTAAGAAAATTAAGGCATCCTAGCAGAAGTTTGCAATTAAAAGAAATTTGCGATATGATAGATGGTAATGCTTTTTAATTTGATTTATCTAGAAAAAAGAAAGGAGGAGTATAATACACTTTTTTCTTCTTCTACAAGATGAAAGAAGTGGTCAATTAAAATGAAAAAAGAAAAAATTTTTTATATAGAAAAAGATGTCCCCTCCTTCCTGAAAAAAGCTTTAGACGAAGAACAATTAGACGCTGTGCTAAATTCTCATGGAAAGTCCATGATTGTTGCAGGACCTGGTTCAGGGAAAACACGGGTTATAACTTACAAAATTGCCTATTTATTATATTTAGGAATAAAGCCTGAAAATATTCTACTTGTAACATTTACAAGAGCAGCGGCAAAGCAAATGATAGCGAGGGTAAAAAATGTTACCAACAGAGATATGAACAGCATGCTCGCTGGAACATTTCATCACGTATGTAACACTATTCTACGAAAATACGCTTCTCTCCTTGATTTTAAAAATGATTATAGTATACTAGACAAAGAGGATTCAAGAGACTTACTAAAAATAGCAAAAAATGAATATATGAAGGGAATCAGCGATAGATACAAATTCCCTAAAGAAGAAATTATAATGAAAATTATAAGCTATACATCTAACACCTTAAACTCTTTGAGAGAAACTTTAATAGAAATAGCTCCTTATCTACTGGAGTTTGAAAATGACATTGAACAAATATGGAGTATTTACTCTCAGCTAAAGAAAGAAATGAATGTTATGGATTACGATGATCTATTAGTTAATACACTTATGCTTTTTCATACTTATCCAAATGTTTTAAGAAAGGTTGCTGAACAATTTCAATATGTTTTGGTCGACGAATTTCAAGATACCAATAAAATACAAATAGAACTAATTAAGGCTTTCTCTAGTGTTCATGGTCATTTGATTGTTGTTGGAGACGATGCTCAAAGTATATATTCATTCAGAGGTGCTCATTTTAAGAATATAAAAGATTTCATAGATAATGAAGGTACAAAATTGTTTAAGATACAAACTAATTACAGAAGCACACCAGAAATAGTCAATTTGATTAATCATATGATACCAGCTAATTCTGTTCCCAAAACTTTAAAACCTAAAAGAAAGTCACATATCAAACCTATTGTGATTGAAACATTTGATGACTTAGAACAAGCTGATGCAGTTGTACAAATTATTAAAAACAAGGTAGAAGAAGGAATAGATTATAAAGATATAGCAATTCTTTACAGATCTCACTCTTTATCTATGGTGATACAACAAAAATTAGACACTATGGGTATACCCTATAAAATCCTTTCAGGACTTAGATTTATTGAGACAAGACATATCAAAGATATTTTAGGGTTTCTAAAAATATTAAATAATCCTTTAGATAAAATCTCCTGGATTAGAATTTTAAAATTATTCCCAGGAATTGGCACAAAGACAGCCTCTAAAATTTTTGACGAAATAGAGAATTATATAAACTCGGGACAGATGGATAATATCTCCGAATTGCTAAATAAAACACAACTTAGAAAATTTAGCACACCTTTAGAATTATTAAAAAAACTATTTGTTAATAAAGATAAAAACCCGAGCGAACTTATCAATCTCATATATAATGAATATTATCAAGAATATTCTATGCTAACTTTTAGCGATTCAATCTCTAGGAATATGGACATTGAAAGATTCAGTGAAATTGCAAGTCGCTACTCTTCAGTATCATCTTTTTTGGAAGATCTAACATTGAGTGAAGACATCAGTGTTATGAATGCTGAAAAAGAAGAAGAACGTGATACAATAACATTAACTACTATTCATGGTGCTAAAGGACTTGAATGGAAAGTAGTTATTCTTATATCCGTAAACCCAGGAGATTTACCAAATGGTTTAGCGATCAAAGATAAAAAATTAGATGAAGAAGAAAGATTATTCTATGTTGCTATTACCAGAGCAAAAGATGAGTTATATATTTTTAAACAATTTAGTGGAACCTCAAACCCATATATGAAAAACTCTTTTTATTTCGTGAATAAAGAGTACGATTTTGTAGAAAAAATCCCAGAAAAAATAATTGATAAAGTAAAAGTTAATTATAAAAACGATTTTTATTGAAATTGTTATAATTAATTAATTTGCAATTAAGGTTAAATGATGTAAAATATCCTTTGGTATTTTTATGAGATTATTATAATTAAAATAAATGAGATTTTTAAACTTTTAATAATCGACTAAAATAAGTAAAAAATTACTTTTTATAGAAGGAGGTGAACTCCGCTATAAAAGTTTTTTGACAAAGAGTCAAACTTTGATAGCGGTCCAATATAGAATGCCAACAATTAATCAATTAATAAGGAATGGAAGAACCACTGTCAAGAAAAAAACTAAATCCCCCGCACTTAAAGGTAATCCTCAAAAAAGAGGGGTTTGTATTAGGGTGTCTACTATGACTCCGAAAAAACCTAATTCCGCTCTGAGAAAAATAGCGAGGGTTAAGTTATCAAACGGGATAGAAGTTACTTGTTATATTCCCGGAGAGGGACATAATTTGCAAGAACATTCTAACGTTTTAGTTAGGGGCGGAAGAGTTAAAGATTTACCTGGTGTGAGATATAAAATAATTAGAGGCACTTTGGATGCAGCAGGGGTAGAAGGAAGAAGACAAAGCAGGAGTAAATATGGAACAAAAAAACCTAAGGATAAGTAAGGAGGTCCTGTGCTGAATGAGAAGAAGGAAAGCAGAAAAGAGAGAAGTATCTCCAGATCCTATTTATGGAGACGTTTTACTTGCTAAGTTTATTAATAGACTTATGTATGATGGGAAAAAATCTTTAGCCCAAAATATTGTGTATTCATCTCTAGAAAAATTAGCTCAAGCTACAAAAGAAGAGCCGCTTGTAGCGTTTTATAAAGCTGTTAACAATGTAAAACCTTTGATAGAAGTAAGATCTAGGAGAGTAGGTGGAGCAACTTATCAAGTTCCTTTTGAGGTTGAAGAAAATAGAGCTACTTCTTTAGCAATTAGATGGATCATCACTTCTGCACAAGCCAAAAAAGGAAAAAGTATGATTGACAAATTATCTCAAGAGTTAATAGATGCATACAACAATACTGGGGCAGCAGTAAAGAAAAAAGAAGACGTGCATAGAATGGCTGAAGCTAATAAAGCATTCGCACATTACAGATGGTAACACAGTTAATTAGGAGGGATTAATTTGAAAGAAAGAATGTTGCCCTTAGAAAAAGTAAGAAATATTGGAATAATTGCTCATATTGATGCTGGAAAAACTACAACTACAGAAAGATTTTTATTTTATACAGGAGCAAAGCATAGATTAGGTTCAGTAGACGAAGGAACTACAGAAACCGACTGGATGGAGCAAGAGAAAGAAAGAGGTATAACCATTACCTCTGCAGCCACTTCTGCTTTTTGGAAAGATTACAGAATAAATATTATTGATACACCAGGACACGTTGATTTTACGATAGAAGTAGAACGAGCTCTATTTGTGCTTGATGGAGCTGTGGCTGTTTTCGATGCTCAAGTTGGAGTCGAACCCCAATCTGAGACAGTTTGGCGCCAAGCTGATAGATACAAGGTTCCAAGAATTGCTTTCATGAACAAAATGGACAAAATTGGTGCTAACTTTTTTACTGCTGTTCAAACTTTAAGGGACAAGTTAGGTGCAAATGCAGTAGCGATTCAAATCCCTATAGGTGCAGAATCTGATTTTAAGGGTATAATTGACTTGTTAACAATGCAAGCCCTTTATTGGTCAGATGATAGTGGGCTAAGTATTGAAAAATCAGAGATACCTGAGAACCTAAGGGAGTTGTGTGAAACTAAAAGAGAAGAGTTAATCGCTGCAATTGCTGAATTAGATGATGAAATAATGGAATTATATATAGAGGAAGAAGATATTCCAATAGAAAAAATAAAAGCTGCTCTAAGAAAAGCAACTATAAAAAATAAAATCGTTCCGGTGTTGGCCGGAAGTTCGGTCAAAAACAAAGGTATTCAACCTTTACTAGATGCTATAATAGATTATTTACCTTCTCCTGTTGATATGCCGCCTGTTAAAGCTTATGACCCAAAAACTGGCGAACACGTGAAAGACATTTATCCTCGAGAAGATGAGGTGTTCATGGCCTTAGCCTTTAAGATAATGGTTGACCCTTACATTGGAAAACTGACTTTTGCAAGAGTCTATTCTGGAAAGTTAGAAAAAGGTAGTTATGTTGTTAACACTACAAAAAATGTCAAAGAAAGAGTTTCAAGGCTTGTATTTTTACATGCAAATAAGAAGGAAGAAGTTGATTATATAAGAGCAGGAGACATAGTTGGAATCATAGGTTTAAAGAATACTACAACTGGAGATACTTTAGCTGCTGAAGGGTGTAATCTTGTGCTTGAAAAGCTAGTTTTCCCTGAGCCAGTTATTTCTATTTCCATTGAACCTGAAACAAAGGACGAAGAAGTAAAGCTTAGCAAAGCTTTAGCTGCACTAATTGAAGAAGATCCCAGTTTAAAAGTTCATGTGGACAGAGAAACAGGCGAAACAATATTGTCAGGCATGGGAGAATTACATTTAGAAATTATAATAGAGAGAATAAAAAGGGAGTTTAATGTTAGTGTGAAGGTGGGACAACCTAAAGTTGCCTATAAAGAAACAATAAAATACTCCGCAGAAGCGGAAGGAAAATATATAAGACAATCCGGTGGAAGAGGTCAATATGGACATGTTAAACTCAAAGTTGAACCTCTGCCCATAGACAGTCATAAAGAATTTGAATTCGTAGATAAAACAGTTGGAGGAGTTATTCCTAAAGAGTACATTCCAGCTATAGAGGCTGGAGTAAAAGAAGCTATGTTAAATGGTGTTTTAGCTGGTTACCCCATGGTAAATATTCGTGTAGAAGTCTTAGACGGTTCTTATCATGAAGTAGACTCGTCAGATTTGGCTTTCAAAATTGCTGCTTCCATGGCATTTAAAGAAGCTGTAAAAAAAGCAAAACCAATTTTACTCGAACCTATTATGAAAGTGGACATAACAACTCCTGAAGAATATTTAGGAGATATAATAGGTGACCTCAATGCAAGAAGAGGAAGAATAGAGAGTTTTGAAAATATTAGTGGTACGAATACTAGAATAATTCATGCTTATGTTCCTCTATCCGAATTATTTGGATATGCAACCGCCATGAGATCACTTTCACAGGGAAGGTCCACATGTAGCATTCGATTCTCACATTATGAGGAAGTTCCTGAGCAAGTAACGCAAAAAATATTAAGCAGAGAATAACAAATTATTAGAGACATATAATAAATTAACAAGGAGGAGATTCAAAAATGGCTAAAGAAAAATTTGTAAGGCAAAAACCCCATATGAACATAGGAACCATAGGTCACATTGACCATGGAAAAACTACTCTAACAGCTGCTATAACTAAAGCTTTATCCTATAAAGGATGGGCAGATTTTACGCCGTTTGAGAAAATAGATAAGGCTCCTGAGGAAAGAGCAAGAGGTATTACAATAAGTGTTTCCCACGTTGAATATGAAACTGAAAAAAGACACTATGCACATATTGACTGTCCAGGACACGCTGATTATATCAAAAATATGATTACAGGTGCTGCACAAATGGATGGAGCTATTTTAGTGGTTGCGGCAACCGATGGTGTTATGCCTCAAACCAGAGAACACGTTCTACTAGCTAGACAGGTTAACGTCCCTGCATTAGTTGTATTCATAAATAAAGTAGACATGGTCGATGACGAAGAATTAATCGAATTAGTTGAAATGGAAGTTAGAGACCTCTTAAATTCTTATGAATATCCTGGAGATGAAGTGCCTGTTATAAGAGGATCTGCATTGAAGGCTCTTGAAGAAGATAGTCCTGATGGCCCTTGGACACAAAAAATATACGAACTTATGGATGCAATAGATAACTATTTCCCAGATCCTGTAAGGGATATAGATAAACCATTCCTAATGCCTATTGAAGATGTATTTAGCATAACAGGGAGAGGAACAGTTGTAACGGGTAGAATTGAAAGAGGAAAAGTTCGTACCGGAGACGAAGTTGAAATAATAGGACTAAGCTATGAAAAAAGAAAGACTGTAGTTACCGGTGTAGAAATGTTTAGAAAGATACTAGACGAAGGTGTTGCAGGTGATAATGTAGGTTGTTTATTGAGAGGTATTGATAAAGATGAAGTTAAGAGAGGACAAGTTTTAGCTGCTCCTAGTTCAATAACTCCTCACAAAAAATTCAAAGCTGAGGTTTACGTATTGAAGAAAGAAGAAGGAGGACGTCATACACCATTTACTAAAGGATACAGACCACAATTCTTCATAAGAACCGCTGATGTAACTGGAACTATTGTGGAATTTGCTGGTGGAGCAGAAATGGTGATGCCTGGTGACAATATTAATATGACCATAGAACTAATTTATCCGGTAGCTTTAGAACAAGGGATGAGATTTGCTGTACGTGAAGGTGGAAGAACCGTAGGTGCAGGAGTTGTGACAGAAATAATTGAATAATTTCTAAAAATGGGGAGCCTTGGCTCCCTCTTAATAACGAGAGAAAAAGGAGGTTTTTACTTTTTTATGGCTGATAAATATATAAAAATTAAGCTTAAGGGTTATGACCACAAGCTTCTTGATGAATCAGCTAAAAAGATAATAGAGGCTGTCAAAGATACTGAGGCAAGAGTTTCTGGTCCTATTCCTCTTCCAAACAAAAGAACTTTGTATTCAGTGATCAGATCACCCCATAAATATTCATATTCAATGGAGCAATTTGAGAAGATTGTACATAAAAGGGTTATTTATATATACAATGCTTCCTCTGATACTGTTACTAAATTACTCAAAGTAAATATTCCTGCGGGAGTATCAGTTGATATTAAAGCATAATTATTTATTGAGCTAAATCAGTATATACAATAAATTATACTCAGTATAAATATAGATATAAATCGGGCTCTGGAGGTGTAAAAATGAAAGGTATTTTAGGCAAAAAAGTTGGAATGACGCGGGTATTCAAAGATGATAAGGCCATCCCGGTAACCATTATACAAGCAGGACCATGCTTTGTGGTTCAAAAGAAAACGATAGAAACTGATGGATATAACGCTATTCAAGTAGGTTTTGAAACTATTCCAGAAAGAAAGGTAAACAAACCACTAAATGGACATTTCAAAAAAGCTGATCTAAAACCGTTAAGATACTTAAGAGAATTTAGAGTAGATAATATCGATGATTATGAGATCGGGCAGAAAATTGATGTTTCTATTTTCTCCGAAGGAGAAAAAGTCGATATTACTGGAACATCTAAAGGTAGAGGTTATACAGGGGTAATGAAAAGATGGAATTTTAGTGGGGGAGAAACTAGTCATGGATCTAAATTCCACAGAGGATTAGGTTCTACTGGAATGAGTTCTACTCCTTCTAAAGTTTTCAAAGGGAAAAAGATGCCAGGTCAATATGGTAATGAAAGGGTCACTATACAAAATTCTGAAATTATCTATATAGATCCTCAAAACAATCTAATAGCAGTTAAAGGCGGAGTTCCTGGAGCGAGGGGCGGACTAGTAATTATAAAAGAAGCTGTTAAGGTCAAGCGCCCAAAAATGCAGTAAGGAGGTTAATTAAGGAATGGCTCAAATAAGCTTGTACAATAAAGAGTTTCAAGAAATCGATAAAATAGAAATAAGAGATGATATTTTTAATATCGAACCCAATATGGATGTTCTTTATAGATATGTAGATATGCAACTCACAAATAAAAGAGCTGGAACAGCTTCTACAAAGACTAGAGCTGAAGTTAGAGGTGGCGGAAGAAAACCTTGGCCTCAAAAACATACAGGTAGAGCAAGGGCAGGATCCATCAGGTCTCCAATATTTAGACACGGTGGAGTTGCGTTTGGTCCTAAACCAAAAGAATACCATAAATCTTTAAACAAAAAGATGAAAAAACTAGCCTTGAAGTCAGCTTTAAGCGTTAGATTTAGAGAAAATAATTTAATCGTAGTAGACGATTTAAAATTTGACAATCCAAAAACTAAAGATATGAAACAAATTCTAAACAAGTTTGAAATTGAAAATCAAAAAGTTTTAATCGTGCTTCCATATCAAGAAGAAGGATACAAAAACGTTAAATTATCAGCTAAAAACTTGCCTGGGGTAAAAGTTTTAATAGTAGATAATCCTGGCCAAGAAAAGAAAAATGTTGATGGATTAAACGTTTTTGATTTAATAAACAACGAAAAAATAGTTTTAACAAGAGAAGTTGTAAATAAAATTGAGGAGGTGATCGGCTAATGAAAACTAAAAATCCACATGATATTGTGATAAAGCCGATCTTAACTGAGAAAACCTATAATTTAATGCAAGAAGGTAAATACACCTTTGAAGTTGCTAGAGATGCTACCAAACCTGAAATTAAAAATGCTATAGAAACTATTTTTAAAGTTAAAGTCGAAAAGGTGTATGTTATGAACGTTAAACCAAAACCAAAAAGATTGGGAAGAAGTGAAGGTTACACAAGAAGATGGAAAAAAGCAATCGTTAAATTAGCTGAAGGATACGTAATAAAAGAACTAAGAGCAAGCTTTTAAAGAGGTGAAAAAAAATGGCGTTAAAAACGTATAAACCTGTAACTCCTTCTAGGAGATTTATGGTAACAGTTGATAATAAAGACTTATCAAAAGTCGAACCCGAAAAAAGCCTTCTAGAACCATTACATAAAAGTGGTGGAAGGAATTGCTACGGCCGTATTACTGTTAGGCACCATGGAGGAGGGCATAAAAGAAAGTACAGGATAATCGATTTTAAACGAGATAAAATAGGAATACCTGCTAAGGTAGCTTCTATTGAATATGATCCAAACAGAAGTGCCAGAATTGCATTGCTAGTATATGCTGATGGAGAAAAAAGGTACATACTAGCTCCTAAAGGTTTAAAGGCTGGTGACACCGTTATGAGTGGCCCTGGAGCGGAAATTAAAGTAGGTAATGCCATGCCTTTAGAAAATATACCTTTAGGTACTTTGGTACATAACGTTGAATTTGAACCTGGTAGAGGAGGGCAAATTGCAAAATCTGCAGGAACTTCTGCTAGGCTTATGGCGAAAGAAGGAAAATATGCTTTATTAAAAATGCCATCTGGAGAATTAAGAAAAGTAAGATTAAGTTGTATGGCTACTATTGGAACTGTTGGAAATGAAGATCATATCAACCAAGTTTATGGTAAAGCGGGAAAGAACAGATGGTTAGGTGTTAGACCCTCAGTTAGAGGTATGGCTCAAAACCCCGTTGACCATCCAATGGGCGGTGGAGAAGGAAAAAGTAAAGGGCATATTCCAACATCGCCATGGGGAGTTCCAGCTAAAGGATATAAAACCAGAAGAGGAAAAAAACAATCCGATAAATTTATCGTAAGAAAGAGAACCAAGTAAAACTTTCTAGAGTTAGGAGGTGCAAATTGTGGGAAGATCTTTAAAAAAAGGTCCATACGTTGACCCCAGTTTATTAAAAAAGATTCGAGATATGAATCAAAAAGGTGAAAAAAAGGTAATTAAAACATGGTCTAGATCTTCAATGATATTACCGGAAATGGTTGGACATACAATAGCCGTACACAATGGAATGAAACATATACCTGTCTATATTAGCGAGCAAATGATAGGACATAGACTAGGAGAATTTTCTCCAACAAGAAGATTTGGAGGACATCCTGACAAAAAGAAGGCCGTAAGAGGCAAATTGAAAAGGTAAAATTGGTAAAACTGAGGAGGGTAGTTTATGGCTTCTAATAAGGAAATTACTAGAGTTCAAGAAGATGGGAAAAAAGACAAAAGATCCGTATACCATAAGAAAAGAAAAGAAATGGAGGCTTCTAAACCTATAATTGAAGCGAGAGCCGTTACAAAATATGCCAGAATTTCTCCTACAAAAGCCAGACCTATAGCTAACGCTATAAGAAATAAAGACGTAAGTGAAGCACTTCAAATACTTATTTTTAGTCCAAAGAAGTCGGCAAGAATAATCTATAAAACTTTAATGTCAGCAGTAGCTAACGCGGAAAATAATTTTGGCTTAGATGCCGAAAATTTATATGTAGCTGAAATAATGATAAATGAAGGACCTAGAATGAAAAGACTTTGGCCTCGTTCGCATGGTAGAGCGGATATTTTGCAAAAAAGAATGAGTCATATTTATATAACTGTGAGGGACAAAAATGCAGAAAAGCAAACTAAGTGAGGTGAATTGAGTGGGATCTAAAGTACACCCCTACGGTTTTAGGTTAGGAACCAATAAAACATGGCAGTCTGTATGGTTTAATGAAAAAAATTATGCTGATTATTTGCATGAAGATAGAATGATTAGAGACTATATTAAAAATTCGTATCAAAAAGCCGGAATTTCACAAATATTGATCGAAAGACCTAGTGATTCGCTGGTAAGAATAGATATTTATGCTGCTCGATTAGGAATTTTAATTGGACGAAAAGGTTCTGAAATTAAAAAAATTAGAAATCAAATTGGTGAGATTGTAGGAGAAAAAAACGTAAAAGTATATGTTCATGAAGTTAAAAATCCGTATGTTGATGCTCAATTAATTGCAGAAGAAATAGCTGGACAATTATTAAGAAGGGCTTCTCACAAAATAGCTATGAAGAGATCTATATCGAATGCTATGAGAAGAGGAGCAAAAGGCATAAAAATAATGGTTTCTGGAAGACTTGGTGGTGCAGAAATAGCTAGAACTGAATGGTATATGGAAGGAAGGCTTCCTCTTCAAACCCTAAGATCTGAGATAGATTATGCTACTACTGAAGCTCAAACAAAATATGGAACTATCGGTATTAAGGTATGGGTATACCATGGTAATACACCCATTTAAATACTAGCTAACAATATAGAGTACCTGTTTAGTAAAGGAGGTAGAGCCAATGTTAATGCCAAAAAGAGTTAAATATCGTAAACAGCAGAGAGGAACAGTTAAAGGGATGGCCAAAGGCGGAACGTTAGTTCATTTTGGCGAATGGGGCCTAAAAGCAATGGAAAGTTCCTGGATAACTGCACAACAAATTGAAGCGTGCAGAATAGCAATGGTAAGAACTTTAAAAAGAAGTGGTAAAATATGGATCAACATATTTCCTGACAAACCCGTTACATCAAAAGGAATAGGGACAAGACAAGGTAAAGGAAAAGGTGACGTTGAAGGTTGGGTTGCCGTCGTGAAAAAAGGAAAAGTAATGTTTGAAATAGGTGGAGTTGATGAAAAAACAGCAAAAAGAGCTTTGCAATACGCTGCCTCCAAATTACCAATAAAGACTAAAATAGTACCACGATATGAAATAGGAGGTGAGCTCTAATGAGGATCTCTGAAATAAGAGAGTTAACGGATGAAGAGCTCAATCGAGAATTAGATAATTTAAAAGAAAAATTATTCCAATTGAGATTCCAATTAGAAATTGGACAACTAAAAAATGTTTCAAGTATAAAACTAGTTAAAAAAGACATTGCACGAGTCAAAACTGTTCTTAAAGAAAGGGAACTTGGAATAAGGAGGTAGAACTGAAGTGTCAAAAAAAATAATAGTCGGAAAAGTTGTTAGCAATAAAATGGATAAAACCATAACCGTAGAATCAAATGAATTAGTAAAACATCCAAAGTATGGAAAATATGTTAAAAAAACAAGAAAGTATCACGCTCACGATGAAAACAATGAGTGTGGTATTGGAGACATTGTTGAAATAGAAGAATCAAGAAAGATTTCTAAAACTAAATCTTTTGTATTGAAGAGAATTGTACAAAAAAATATTTTATCGGAAGAATTTGAAACACCCGAGTCAGTTGAGGAAGAAATATTAGAAATACTTGGGGGTGACTCCAATGATTCAGCAAGAAAGTAAATTAAAGGTTGCTGACAATTCTGGCGCCAAAGTTTTAAGGGTAATAAGAGTTCTAGGAGGCTATCATAAATCAAAAGGATCCATAGGAGACGTAGTTGTCTGCTCTGTTAGAGAGGCTATTCCTCATACTAACATAAAAAAAGGACAAATAGTGAAAGCGGTCATTGTAAGAACTAAAAAAGAAGTTAGAAGAAAAGATGGAACATATATAAGGTTTGATGATAATGCTGCAGTTTTGATAGATAAAAACAATCAACCACTTGGGACAAGAGTATTTGGACCTGTTGCTCGAGAAGTAAGAGAAAAAGGCTATCCAAAAATAGCATCTCTAGCAAAAGAAGTCTGGTGAGGTGATAAAATGAAAAAAATAAAAAAAGGTGATACAGTACTTGTAATCTCAGGAAAAGATAAAGGTAAAAAAAGTAAAGTTTTAAAAGTTATTCCAAAAGAAAATAAAATAGTTGTCGACAATGTCAACGTGGTAAAAAAACATCAAAGGCCCACACAAAAAATTAGGGAAGGTGGAATTATTGAGCAACCTAAACCTATTTATATTTCTAAGGTAATGCTAATTTGTCCCAATTGCGAAAAACAAACTAGAGTTGGTTTTAAATTTTTAGAAAATGGTACTAAAGTTAGGTACTGTAAAAAATGCGGAGAAATTGTAGATAAAGTTTAAATTTATGAAAAGAAGTTATTTTGAAAGGAACTAAAGGAGGATTGCTTATGACAAAAGAACAATATGTCCCATTAAAAGATTTATATAGAGAAGTTATTGTTCCTTCTATGATGAAAGAATTCAATTACAAAAATGAACTTGAAGTCCCCAAACTCGTAAAAATAGTAGTCAATATGGGAATAGGTGAAGGTTCTAGAAACAAAGCAATAGTAGAAAAACATGCTCAAGAGTTAACTCAAATCACTGGACAAAAAGCTGTTATAACATATGCTAAAAAAAGTATTGCAAATTTCAAGCTCAGAGAAGGAATGCCCATAGGAGTGAAAGTAACTTTAAGAAATTGGAAAATGTATAATTTTTTGTACAAATTAATCAATATAGTTTTACCAAAACTTAGAGACTTTAGAGGTCTGCCAACTAACTCTTTTGATGGTAGAGGAAACTATTCTTTTGGGTTACCAGAACAGCTAATTTTCCCAGAAATCCGTCCAGATGATATTAATAGAATTCAAGGAATGGATGTCACTATTGTTACAACCGCTAAAACAAATGAGGAAGCCAGAAAACTACTAGAATATTTTGGTTTTCCTTTGAAAAGAGTATAAAAATTAGGAGGTAAATAAAATGGCTAGAAAAGCTTTAATTGAAAAGGCAAAAAAAACACCTAAATATAAAACGAGAGCTTATTCTAGATGTAAGGTTTGCGGTAGATCAAGAGCCGTTTATAGAGAATTTGAATTATGTAGAATTTGTTTTAGAGAAATGGCACTGGAAGGGAAACTGCCGGGTGTTAAAAAGGCAAGTTGGTAAGGAGGAAGATATAAATGTGGAGCGATCCAATAGCAGATATGCTAACGAGAATAAGAAACGCTAACTCTGTCTATAAAGAAAGTGTAGAAATACCTGCCTCTAATTTAAAAAAATCAATACTTGATATTTTAAAAAGAGAAGGATACATACTTGATTATAAATTTATAGACGATGGAAAACAAGGAATATTAAAAGTTAATTTAAAATACAAAGGTACTAGAAGAGACAAGAAATCAGCTATTGAAGGAATAGTTAGAGTTTCTAAGGCTGGAAGAAGAGTGTACGTAAACTCTCAAAATATTCCAAAAGTAAAAGGTGGCCTAGGAATAGCAATTTTATCTACTTCTAAAGGTATAATGACAGATAAAGAAGCAAGAGAAAATAACGTAGGTGGAGAAGTAATCTGCTATGTATGGTGAGGAGGTGCCTAAATGTCGAAATCAAGAGTTGCTGATAAACCAACGGTCATTCCAGAAGAAGTGCAAGTTTCTGTAGAAGATAATTTAGTGAAAGTTAAAGGTAAAAAAGGTGAACTTTCTTTATTTTTACCTAAAGAACTTGAATTAACGATAAGAGACAATGAATTAATGGTAGTGGGAAAAGAACAATATATTAAAAGAGCTGCCGATAGAAAAAAGTTAACTGCTTTGAGAGGAACTTATACTTCCCTCATAAGAAATATGATTACAGGTGTTACAGAAGGTTATCAGAAAGAGTTAGAAGTCTTGGGTATAGGATACAGAGCCCAGGTTCAAGATAATACTCTAATATTGAATATAGGGTATTCAAATCCTGTAGTTTTTGAAATACCCGATGGTATAATCATAGAGGTACCACAACCTACCAGAATAATTGTTAAAGGAATAGACAAATATCTAGTAGGAGAAGTAGCCGCTAGAATAAAAAGCTTAAGAAAAGTTAACGTATATAGCGGAAAAGGGATAAAATACGCAGACGAAGTTGTAGTAAGAAAGAAAGGTAAGAAAGTTTAATTTGTTAAAAAAATTCTCTAGATGTACAGTATTAAGAGAAAGAGGAAGAAGGAGGCAAACCAAATGATTAAGCCTGTAGACAAAAAAGATCTTAGAAAAAAAAGACATTTACGAGTTAGAAAAAAAATAAGTGGTACTAGCGAAAGGCCTAGATTAACTGTTTTTAAAAGTAATAAGCATATATATGCTCAAATAATAGATGACACTGTTGGTAGAACCTTGGTTTCTGCATCTACTACAGAAAAAGAATTAAAAGAATCCCTAAATTTTAAAACATGGGATAACAACGCAGCAGAAGCTGTTGGAAAACTTATTGCGCAAAGAGCTAAAGAAAAAGGTATAACAACGATAGTTTTTGATAGAAGTGGATACAAATACCATGGAAAAATTAAATCTCTTGCAGATGCTGTAAGAGCCGAAGGCATAAAGTTTTAGGAGGTGTTTATCACGCATATGTCAGAAAATCGAAAAATAAAAGCCACAGATGCGGCTAATGAATTTGAAGAGAGAATAATAGAAATTAGACGAGTTAGCAAGGTAACTAAAGGAGGAAAAACAATCTCCTTTAGAGCTGTCGCTGTTGTTGGAAATAGAAACGGAAAAGTAGGTTTAGGAGTAGGAAACGCCAGAGAAGTTCCCCAAGCTATAAGGAAAGCAGTGCAAGATGCTCATAAAAATATAATAGAAGTTCCTGTTAGAAATGAGACAATACCATATGATACAGTTGGAAGACAAGATGCTTCTGTTGTTTTACTGTTTCCGGCTGGGCCAGGTACAGGAGTTATTGCGTCATCAGCTGTTAGAGCTGTAGTTGAATTAGCTGGAATAAACAATATTCTAACTAAATCAATTGGTTCTACAAATATAATAAATCTTGCTAAGGCTACTTATAATGGATTAAAAGGTCTAAAATCTCCCAAAGAAATTGCTGATCTTAGAGACATCTCCACAAAACAAGTGTTTTATGGTGCACATAAGGAGGTTTAATAACAATGACAAATCTAAAAATAAAGTTGGTAAGAGGGCGGGCTGGAAAAAACAAAAGACAATTAGCTACACTCGATGCCTTGGGGTTAACAAAAAAAGATAAAGTGGTCATAAAACCTGATAATCCACAAATTAGAGGTATGATAAAAAAAGTTGAACATCTGGTAGAATATGAAGAAGTTGAGTAATTGTATACTAAAGAAAATTTCTAAAAAACAAGATATTTTTATTTTTAGTGCAAAAAGGAGGTCAACCAATGTCACTTAAAATAGAAGATTTAAAGCCTTCTGAAGGTTCTAATAAACCAAAGAAAAGATTAGGCAGAGGAGTTGGTTCCGGTCATGGAAAAACTTCTGGAAAAGGTCACAAAGGTGAAAAAGCTAGGGGGAGAGGTAAAATAAGCGTTGTTTTTGAAGGCGGGCAAACTAATATATTGAGAAGGACTCCAAAGTATGGATTTTCTAATGCCCCGTTCAAAAAGGAATTTAGTATAGTTAATGTTGCAACCTTAGAAAAATATTTTACCGAAAATGAAGAAGTCACACCAGAAATTCTTATAGAAAAGAAAATTATCAAAAAAACAAAAGATGGAATAAAAATACTAGGAAAAGGAGAAATAACTAAACCTCTTGTTGTCAAAGCTCATCAATTTTCTGAAAGCGCCAAAGAAAAGATCGAAGCTGTTGGTGGCAAAATAGAGGTGATAAAATAAGATGTTTAAAGCCTTTAGAGATGCTTTTAAAATACCAGAATTAAGGCAAAGAATCATATTTACATTGCTAGCTTTGATAGCATTTAGGGTTGGTATATATATTCCCATTCCTGGAATAAATGTGCAAGCTTGGCAAGCTGCTCTCGGTGGAGCTGCTGCAGGTGCCATCGGAGGGTTCATAGGATTTTTTAACGTCTTTGCAGGTGGAGCGCTTAGCAATTTATCGATATTTGTTCTTTCAGTAACCCCATACATCACTGCTTCGATAATTTTCCAATTATTGGCAGCTGTAATTCCGAGATTGAAAGAAATGCTCCAAGAAGGTGAAAGTGGAAGAAAAAAGGTTGAATTATATACTAGAATAACGACAATAATTTTGGCCTTTGGCCAAGGTTTATTAATGGCAATAGCTGCAAAAAATTATAAATCTCCAAATATATCCGCTGGACTTTTTATCTTTTTGTCAACTGTATCTATAGCAGCTGGAACCATGTTTTTACTATGGCTAGGAGAAATAATTACTGAAAAAGGTATTGGTAACGGGGTATCAGTGTTAATCTTCGCTGGAATTGTTTCAAGTTATCCTACTTATGCCGTTGAAGCACTTATTGGTTTAACCCCTTTAGAATGGGTACTGTTAATTGCAATTGCTGTATTCATTATATTATCTGTAGTTGCAGTTCAACTAGCTGAACGAAGAATAAACATACAATATGCAAAAAGAGTTGTAGGGACAAAAGTTTATGGTGGTTCAAGTACCTATCTACCAATAAAAGTAAATAGTGGAGGAGTAATGCCTATCATTTTCGCTTCAGCTATAATGACTTTACCAAGTATGATCGCAGGACTTACTCCAACGCCAGTAGACGATAAACTTTTTGCGGTTGGATCTCCACTATATTTAGTATTATATGGATTACTTATTTTCTTTTTTACATTTTTTTACAGTTCGGTAGTTATGGACCCTAATGAAGTTGCTGATAATATTAAAAATTACGGTGGCTTTATTCCAGGTATTAGGCCAGGAAAACCAACAGTTAACTATATCTCAACTATCACTAATAGAGTTAACTTTATAGGAGCAATTTTTCTTGTAATAATTGCATTAGTTCCTTACTTTATTAGAGGTGCCTCAGGAATGCAACAGATCTGGATAGGTGGAACTAGTACGTTAATCGCTGTTGGAGTTGCTTTAGATATAGTACAACAAATAGAACAGCACTTGATGGTAAGACAATATGAAGGATTCTTAAGAAAAGGCAGACTACGTGGAGGGAGATGAAGCAACTCATGAGATTAATTTTCTTTGGTCCTCCTGGTGCTGGAAAAGGTACTCAGGCAAAAAAAGTAGCTGAGAAATTAGGAATAGAGCATATATCAACAGGAGACATTCTCCGAGAAGCTGTAAACAAAGGGAATGACTTAGGTAAAAAAGTACAAGTAATAATTGAAAAAGGGGAATTAGTTCCAGATGAAATAATGAACGAATTAGTCAAAATGAAAATAAAAGAATTGAATTCTTTCATTTTAGATGGATATCCTAGAACACTCGAACAAGCTAAATCTTTAGACAAAATCTTAAAAGAACTCAATAAACCTATAGATGCAGTTGTGTTAATTGATGTTTCCGAAGAAGAAGTAGTTAAAAGGATAAGTAGCAGAAGGGTGTGCCCAAATTGTGGAAGGGTCTACAATTTGATTACTCTTAAACCAAAAAATGATGAGATATGTGATAATTGCGGAACAAAAATTATTCAAAGGAAAGATGATAGGGAAGACATAGTAAGGGAAAGATATAAAATATATCAAAAAACCACACATCCTGTAATAGAATTTTATAGAAAAAATAACACAATTATTACAATAGATGGGTCCAAAGATGTTGAAGAAGTTACAAAAGAATTGTTTAATATGCTAGGGAGATTTAGCCAAAATGATAATAATTAAAACGAATGATGAAATAGAAAAAATGAGACGGGCTGGGAAAAAGCTTGCCCGTCTCCTTGATGGTTTCCTTCCTGAGATATTAAGAGAAGGAATCGATGGAGAAACAGTTGAAAAGTTCGTTCTTGATTACTGTGAAAAGGAAAATGTAATTCCTACGTTTATGGGTTATCAAGGATATAAATATGCAATTAATTTTTCAATAAACGAAGAAGTAGTACACGGATTACCATTAAAAAGCAAAATTTTAAAAAATGGAGATATTGTATCTATTGATTGCGGATTAACCAATGAAGGATATATAGCTGATGCTGCAAGAACTTATATAATCGGAATTGTGAGTGAAAAAGAAAAAGAGCTTGTCGATGCAACAAGAGAATCATTGGACCTAGGAATAGAAAAAGCAATTATTGGAAATACTATTGGAGACATAAGCTGTACAATACAGAATTACATCGAAAGTAAAGGTTTTTCCGTAATAAGGGAGTATGTAGGCCATGGCGTCGGAAGAAAATTACACGAAGATCCTCAAATACCAAATTATGGTAAACCTGGTAGAGGCCCGAAAATCAGAAAAAATATGACGTTAGCAATAGAACCTATGGTGGCAATGGGGGATTATGAAGTAGAAATTCTTTCTGACGGATGGACAGCCATAACAAAAGATAAGTCAAAAGCCGCTCATTTTGAACATACAATAGCTATAACTGAAGATGGCCCAGAAATCTTAACACAATTATAAAGATTAAAAATACAAAAAATTAGTCCCTTGTTAAGGAGGGAATATATTGGCTAAAAAGAAAGATGTTATTGTTATGCAAGGGAATATAATAGAATCTCTACCGAACGCAACTTTCAAAGTTAAGTTGGATAACGGTCACGAAGTAATGGCTCATATTTCTGGTAAGATGAGAAAAAATTTTATTAAATTGCTTCCAGGAGATAGAGTTACGGTAGAAGTTTCTATATATGATTTAAATAAAGGTCGAATCGTTAGAAGAGAAAAATTAAATAAACCATAAAGTTTTTCCAATTTATAAAACTTTCTATATAACTTTTGAAAAAGAAAATCATAAAATTATTTTCTAAATTATAGACTTACGAATAAAAAACTCCAAGGAGGAAGACAAATGAAAGTTAGAGCGTCTGTAAAAAAAAGATGTGAAAATTGTCGTGTAATCAAAAGAGGAGGAAAAGTTTGGGTTGTTTGTTCAAAAAACCCTAACCATAAACAAAGGCAAGGTTGATTAAAGATTCAACGCAAAGCATTACAAATAAAAACGATTGTCTAATATTTAACAAGAAATTTTAAATAAATTGTTGTCAAAAAAGTAAGGAGCTTTTCTAAAAGAAGGAGGATGAATTAATGGCACGTATCTTGGGTGTTGAAATACCAGATAATAAAGCTTTATTTGTTGGGCTAACCTATATTTATGGCATAGGTAAAAAAAGCGCACTTGATATTTTAAACGCTGTCGATATAGATCCAAACAAAAAAGCAAAAGATTTAACTGATGACGAAATCTCAAAAATTACTCATTATATAAGCGAAAATTACAAAATTGAAGGAGAATTACGTCAAGAGGTAAACAGTAATATCAAGCGACTGATTGATATTGGAAGTTATCGAGGAAGAAGACACAAGGCTGGATTACCAGTAAGAGGGCAAAAAACTCATTCTAATGCAAGAACAAGAAAAGGTCCTCGATTAACTAAGATAAAGAAAAAGTAGCTTTTTATTTATTTAATTATAATGAACTTACAAAGATTTGTAAGCTTTTGGTAAATGTAAATAACCCATTCAATCATTATATTCATATTAATTCTTTTCCTGGACATTTTAACAGGGGGAAACCACAATGTAGCTATTTTTAAGAGATAGAGTTTGATGACTTAATACCATTCCAATCATGGTTAAAAATAACAAACGTAAGAAAAAAGATTATCAATTCAAAAAATAAAAGACCTTTAAAGAATTAATAATTTTTAAGGAGGTTTACAAATAAATGGCAAAAAAAGGAGTTCAAAAAAAGAGCAAAAAGAAAAAAGCTGCTCCCGAAAAAGCAATTGTACATATTCACTCAACCTTTAATAATACAATTTTGACTTTAACCGACACAGAGGGAAGACCTATAACTTGGTCTAGTGGTGGAAGTGTTGGATTTAAAGGAACAAAAAAAGGAACACCTTATGCTGCACAACTTGCATCAGACAGATTGGCTAAAGAAGCACTTTCTCTTGGGGTCAAAAGAGTTGACGTTTATGTAAAAGGACCAGGTTCCGGAAGGGAATCGGCAATAAGAGCTTTACAAGCTGCAGGACTAAACGTCGAAACGATAAAAGACGTAACACCCATACCTCACAACGGGTGCAGACCAAAAAAGAAGAGATTTTAAATTAATGAGGAGGGAAGAAATTAATGGCAAGATACATAGGTCCTGTTGAAAAATTATCTAGAAGAGAAAATATGAACCTTTATTTAAAAGGAAAAAGAAGTTATACAGAAAAATCTGCTTTAAGGAAAAGAAATTATCCACCTGGTCAACATGGCAGACAACCACAGAAACTGACCCAGTATGGTGTGCAATTAAGATCAAAACAAGCTTTAAAAAGAATGTATGGTCTTATGGAAAAACAATTTAGAAATACTTTTGAAGAAGCTGAGAGAAGTAGAAGTGGAGAAACTGGTGAAGTTTTGATGCAGCTTTTAGAAAGAAGATTAGACTCTGTAGTTTTTCAAATGGGTTTTGCACCAAACAGAAGAACTTCAAGACAAATGATTACACATGGTCACGTTTTGGTTAATGGAAAGAAAGTCGATATTCCTTCTTTCAGAGTCAAAGTGGGGGATGTAATTCAGATAAAAGAAAGAAGTAAAAATATACAACAAGTTAGAGACGGCTTAGAATTGGTCAGAGAAGGGTACAGAAACATCCCATCCTGGGTTACTGTAGACTTAGAAAATCTTAGAGGTACTTTTGATAGAATACCTAAAATCGAAGAAATGGATGTTCCAGTTGATTTAACCAATATTATAGAGTTATATTCAAAATAACACTATTTCAAATATAAATATTATTTTAATCATTATTTTACCAATAGAAATAATATCACCTCGCCGTGAGAAGGCAGGAAAGGAGGTGTCCTCTGAATCCCTTTTGGATCAGAGAAAACATGGAGTTATTAATTAAACCAGAAAAATTTAGAATTGCAGAAAAGAGAGAAGAAAACGATTATAATTATACAAGATACGAGTTATATCCATTAGAAAAAGGTTATGCGGTAACAATAGGAAATGCTTTGAGAAGAGTTCTTTTATCATCTATTCCATCTTTGGCTATTACCGGTCTAAGAATTCCAGGAAAATTACATGAATATGATACTATAGATGGAATAAAAGAAGATATTCTAGAAATTTCCTTAAATTTAAAAAAAGTTCAATTAAAAGTAGACAACTTAGAAAAATTAAAAAACATAGATTATCCTATTTTATTAACCTTAAGGAAAAAATATAAAGCAAAGGACGTTATTAAAGCGGGTGATATAAAAACTCCAACAAGTATAGAAATTGCCAATCCAGATTTAATAATTGCTCATATTAATAAAGATCTGGAAGTTGATTTTGAACTCTATGCTCAAGCAGGAAAGGGTTTTGTACCTGCTCAAGAACTTAGTTATCAAAGTGACATAGAATATATATTCATAGACGGAGTTTTTAGTCCTGTCCTTAAAGTTAACTATTTAACCGAAAATATACGAGTTGGTAGAAGAACAGACTATGATAAGCTAATACTAGAGATTTGGACTAAGAAAAACCTCACTCCAAACGAAGCTCTAAAAGAAGCCACCGAAACATTGATGGAACATTTTGACTTTATTGCTCAACTATGGAATAGAGAGGGTAAAATGGAAGAATTAGAAAGCTCTGAAATAATCATTGAAGAAAACGATGAGCGAGAAGAACTAGAGGAAGAAGAAGATATCTTTGGTTTTCCTAAAGAATTACTAGATACTCCTATAGATTCTTTAGACTTAACTAAAAGAGCTAAAAATTGTTTGAAAAGAGAGAAAATAGATACTTTAAGAGATCTTTTGAAAAAAAGACCAGAAGATTTACTAAAAATAAAAAACTTCGGTAAAAAATCTATGGAAGAAGTAAGAAAAGAACTCAAAGAAAAATTTGACATTGATTACGATAAACTGTATGAAGATGAAAGGGGGAACGACTTCGATGAGGCATAGAGTTAAAAAAAATAAACTAAACAGATACGCCTCTCATAGAAAAGCTATGTTGAACAATTTGGCTAGAAGCGTTTTCGAATCTGAAAGTATCATTACAACAACTGCAAAAGCTAAAGAAGTTAGACCTTTAGTCGAAAACATAATCACAAAGGCGAAAAAGGCAAACGCTGCTACATCTCCAGAAGAGAAAATGGCTTTAAATAGAGAAATAAACAAGCATTTTAATGATAGAAAACTTGTCTACAAAATAGTACATGAAATTGCTCCCAGATATCAAAATAGAGATGGCGGATATACTCGTATACTGAAAATAGGGAATCGTAGAGGCGATGGCGCAGAATTATCTATACTGCAACTAATCCCAGAAAAAGAATAATAAACTTATAGTTATAACCCCCAAAGAGATTTATCTTTGGGGGTTATTTTAATTAAGTAGGACTGTAAGCCGGATTCTGTCTTATTGATCATTTATCTAGGCGGTCTACCTGGAAGGCGGAGAGATAGGCTCTCTCTCGGCGGGTCACCTATGGCCTTCCTGCTTGACCTTGCTCAAAGTGGAGGTTACCAAGCTATCAGATCGCTCTGATACTGGTGGGCTCTTACCCCACCTTTCCACCCTTGCCTTTCGGCGGTTTCCGTTTCTATGGCCCTATTCAAGGATCTCTCCTTCTGGCAATTAACCAGCACCCCACCCTTAGAGTCCAGACTTTCCTCAAGATAGACCGTGTATGCCTACTCGTGACCAATCGTCCTACTTACTTTTTGTTTAATTTCAATTTCAAATCGTTTACTACACTTTTTTTGGGACCGTAAACTGCAAAAAACGTATTATTATATCCCGTAAACCATGCACTGACTTGCAACTTTGAATATTCAGTATTGAACTCCCCATAAATAAAAGGAACAGCAGAAAAAACACCTACAAAATTATCAGAATAATGACCTACAAAATTATACCAAAAATTCATTAAAGTAAAAACACTTTCGAAATAGATTACATGAACTTCGTAAATACCTCGATTTTTTTTGAAACTTATTTGCAAATGCACACCTTCTTCAGGTACAGGAGTTTCTAAAACGTTACCATTCCTCATAACAACTCTATTTATATCTACATAACCCTTGGGGGAAAATTCTACAAACTCTTCAATTGAATTGGCTATCACTGTTGTTGAAATACTTATCATTACTACTGCTACCAAAATTATTTTCAACTTCTTTATAAAAATATTCAAATTTTTCATATATTTCCCCCTTGTTCTTTAAATTTAAAAACCTTTTATCGTAATACAACCATTTACCTGCAACCATTGTACCAACAACATTTCTAGGATTAGCAGAAAAAACAATGTGTGACTTCATCCTTTCCATATCTTTAGGTAAAAATTCAGGTGTATCAATATCTAGTACCACTAAATCTGCTTTGAAAGTTGGTTCAAGCCGACCTAATCTTTCTTCTAAGGCGAATCCTCCATTTTCCCAAGCCATTCTTAAAACTTGTTTGATTGTTAACTTATCAGGTCCATATTTATTCTTTTGTAAAATAGCTCCTACCTTCATTTCATTAAAAAAATTCAAAGAATTATTGCTCGCACATCCATCAGTCCCAAAAGTCACATTAACATTTTCATCGATAATATCCACTATTGGAGCAATTCCATTTCCTAATTTCATATTGCTTGTAGGATTATACACAACAGTAACATCGTTCCTAGAAAGCACTTTTATATCATCGATATCCACATGTACACAATGAGCCGCTATTGTTGGTAACTCAAATAAACCAGTTTTTTCTATATCGGTTAAAGAATATTGCTTCTTCTCGTTTTCAGACTCCAATAAATGAATTTGAATATGAGTCTCATATTTTTCGGCTATTTTTGCAATTTCTTTTAGCTTATCAAACGGAACACTATACGGGGCATGTGGACCAAAGCCAACATAAATCCTGTTTTCTAAACCATTAAATTTTTCATAAGTATTTATATTCTCTGTTACTCTTTTATTCCATCCTTCTTGATTATCAAAAGAAATTCCCCGAGAAATATATGCTCTTATACCTAAATCATAAGCTGCCTTAGCAATTTCATCTGTAAACATATACATATCAACAAAAGTTGTTATACCATTTGAAATCATCTCTAAAATAGAAACTACAGCACCATAATAAGCCATATCGCTTTTCAAAAAATCTTCACGTGGCAACATTTTTTTGAACAACCATTCTTCAAAAGAAGAATCATCCGCAATTCCTCTGAAGTAAGACATAACAGAGTGAGTATGCATATTAACAAAGCCCGGAACTATTAGCTTGCCTGATAAATCATATTCCTCTATATTTTCGTTTTCTATTTCTTGTGTAATTTCAGGAGAAAGTAGATCTTCTATTTCATCACCATTTATTAAAACGTCTAACCTTTCAACAACGTCATCGGCACAAACTAGTACATAACCGTTCTTAAGCAATTTTCTAGACATACAAGCATCCCCTTCAAGCTTTAGTTCATAAAAATTATACTATAAAATTGATTTTTTACCTTGATTTTTCTTTACAATTTCTAAACATTTATTGTTACGATGCTAATGTAAATTTTACATATAAGATGAATATTAAATGAATACATTGTTATAAAAACGATTTTTTATGATATAATAAATTTACCTTAATAAAATATGTTTTGAATTTACTTATTCGCTCACTAAAATTTGTATTAAATTAAACCTGTTTATAATTGGATTTAACATTGTTTTCAATATTTTTTCTTTCTACAGTTTCACTATGTGCAAAAAAGATCAAACTAACTTGCTTTACTTTCAAGAACAATATTTTAAATAAAGGTGGGTGAAATATAAAAACAAGTAGTTAATTAAATGTGAGTAAGTCTGCAGAATTTTGTTTGCTTGTATATGGTAAGTTTCATTCGAAAAACACAAAACGTTATAATGGGGGTGAAGTTAGAATGAAAAAGTTATACTATGTATTAACTGCGTTGGTTTGTGTATTAATGCTGTTTTCCTGTGCGCCAATATTAAATAAAGCGCCTAATAAACCCACAAATCCTTTTCCACTGGACGGAGCTACAAATGTACCAATAAACGTAACTCTATCTTGGGAAGCTACTGATCCTGATGAAGACACATTAAAATTTGACTTATATTTTGGTGAAGACAGTAATCCTCGTCTTAAAGAGTTAAACTTAACTACGAAATCTTATGGACCTTTGGAACTTGAAGAGGAAAAAACATACTATTGGAAAGTGGTAGCAAAAGATCCAAAAGGAAAAACGGCGACAAGTAATGTTTGGAGTTTCACGACAGGCTCTTTGGAGCCAATTCCGGCTTCATTTGTTGTTGTTGAATATAACACAGGTCCGGCAGTTGAAGGAGCCACTGTTGTTGTCAAAAATGGGGAAGATGTTTTGGCACAAGGCGTAACAGACGAAAATGGACAAGTAACCTTTAACGTTAGAGGTTTTCCTGAAAAGATAGACGTAGAATTGAAAAAACAAGGAGACGCTTTAAGTGAAATCAAAGATTTAAAAACCGAAGACCTTGCCTACAATGTAAAAGAAGTTCAATTAAGAACTGCTGAATTATCTACAGACCCTGATTCTCAAAGCTTCCCTGAAGTTACTCTCAGTTTTTTTGACTTGCAAGGTAACGAGCTAGATATCACCAACATTACAGAAAATTTCGTATTGAGAATCGATGTTGAGACAGATAATCATCCGAGTTCTATTTATGCGAAAATAGGGAGTGTTCCAGGAGCAAGCTTTTTAGGAGAGCGATATTTTGCTTCAGACACACGAACTGCTACATTTACTATGGATATATCTACCTTTTATGGAGAAGTTCCTTTATATGTTGTATTTTATGATTACAATGACAATAGAGTAGAGAAAATAGAATATATTACGATAAATAAAGAAGTCGAAGAAGTAGAGGAAAATCTTTTT
The DNA here is from genome assembly GCA_029780115.1 of Thermotogota bacterium. GTDB lineage: Bacteria > Thermotogota > Thermotogae > Petrotogales > Petrotogaceae > Defluviitoga. The sequence goes on along the minus strand of JAKOZG010000004.1, from coordinate 330,160 downwards.
GTTCCTATTAGTCCTGTGGATCTAGGTTATGTTGGAATAGTAGCTTATACAAGAAACCAAGGAGTAGAATTTTATAACAACGATAAACTATTAAAAATAGTTTCTGATAAGTTTGATTTTAATGGTGCTAATAACCTACCACAAGATTTTGAACCGTTAAAAAATTTTGGTATAGGGATAGAAGCTGCTCCCAAAGGAACTAACTTATGGATAGAGATAAGCTGGTTTGATTATGACACAATTAGTGAATTAATTGGGCCAAACGTCGTACGCCCTGATGGCTATAACGTTTATAGATCTTTTGATGGAGTTAATTATAGAAAAATAGCTACTGTAAGATCTGGTTATTATTTAGATTCATCTGCACAAAACGAAGTTGGAAAAGAAGTATGGTATGCTGTGAGCTCTTATAGAGGTACTAAAGAAAGCGAACTTGTTAAATTGGGTTCAGTAGTTCCTCTTGATAGTTTCAATGTGAATTTAAAGTCACCGGCAGATAGAGAAGCAGACGTTTCAAGACAACCAACCTTTGTTTGGGAACCTACAAAAGAGTTAACTTCTCCTGAATCTGTTGTTGAGTTCTACTATACAATGTGGATATACGATTTACCACAAAGTGAAAATAATATTTTCCCAGTTATTTTGAAAGAGGGTACTGTTTACCCGTACGACTTTATTACAGAAGGTGCAACAGATGTATCTGTGACTTTTAAAGGAATTGAAGGAAGCCCTGAATATGAAGATTTAACTTGGTTCTTATATTTATCAGACGGAATTTACTTATATGGAGACATCGAATTAGAACCTGGTAAAACCTATGACTGGGGAGTAGATTACGCATACGCTGTATCTTATGATTCAGATAGTGTGGCATATTCTATAGCAATAGACTACGGTTGGGGTATAGATCCGTTGGGTGGAGTAATGCCTGAAATGCATAATGAATTTACCACAGGTAATTAAGAAAGGGGGTAAGATAAAATGAAAAAAAGATTTTCAATAATAATTATTTTGGTTGTTTCTTTGATTTTTATAATTTCAGGTTGTGTGAATTTAAACCCGACTTCTAATAGTGGAGTTAATGATAGTCCAACAAGTTCCAACTCTCCAGGTTACAATTCATATATTCCCACATTTATAGAACTTCAAGGCCGCAAATATAACGATAATGAATTAGTTGTTGGATATGAAGATGAAAGTGCAAAAGATGAATTGCTAGAAAGACTCAAAGGTGCAAATATTGTAGAAGAAATTACAGAGCTTAAGGCTGTACTAATACAATTAGATGGTGATTTAGACGTATCAAAAGCTTTAGAGATATTAAAGTCAGAAAACATAGAAGGAATAAGATACGCAGAACCAAATTATACAGATAGAAGATTAATTCCTGTAATTAAAGACCAAGACCCTCAAATTCAAAGAAACAATTCCATGCAACTTAATAACAATCTCACTCCAGAAACTACAGATCCCTTTATAAAATATCAATATGCTCTTGACTTATTAGAAGCCGAAACTGCTTGGACTTCTGCAACAGGAGCTGGTGTAGTAGTTGGTTTATTAGACACCGGAACTGACGGCACTCATCCTGATTTAGAAGGTCAATTAGTGCAAGGTTACGATCCTTATCTTAGAAGGACAATTGAACCCACAGCAGACTACGATTCCGATGGTCACGGTACACATACAGCGGGAATAATAGCTGCTAAAAGAAATAATGGTGTAGGAATATCAGGATTAGCACCAGATGCCAAAATTATGCCTATTAGAATCTTTAGACCTAGTTACGTGGGTGACTATGCAGTTGCTGACGGAATAGTATGGGCTGTAGATAACGGAGCAGACGTCTTATCAAACAGTTGGGGCGGTGGAGGCTATTCCAACATCCTAAAAGATGCTTTTGACTATGCTTTAACGCATAACGTAGTTGTAGTAGCATCTTCTGGTAACGATACTACTGATCAATTTTGGCATTACCCATCTGCATTTACTGGAGTAATAGGCGTTGCAGCAAGTAATGCAGGAGATAAAGTTACTTCTTTTTCTTCAAGAGGAGAATATGTCTCTGTAGCAGCTCCAGGTAACAACATAATTTCATCTATTCCAGTAAGACTTGCACCATTTGAAGGCCTTGCACCATCTGAAGGCGTAGATAGACAACCTTACGCCTATTGGGCAGGTACTTCTATGTCATGTCCATATGTGTCTGCATTAGCTGCTTTATTGAAAGAAAAATATCCAGATGCAGATGTTTATCAAATAAGAAAGATGATAGAAGAAGGAGCAGAAGACATCGATGCTCCAGGTTATGATACTGCTTCAGGCTATGGAAGAATAAATGCCGCGAATTCTCTTACTCTTGATCCAGATGAGTATGAGGGCGGTATTCTAAAAGTAGAAGCAAAAACTAAAAAGGGTGGTTATTATTTACCCGGTGTTAACCTAACTTTAGAAAATAATGACACTGGAAAAAGATATTACGGAAAAACTAATGACGAAGGCTACGAATTATTCTCTTGGATAGATCCGGGAGAATACAATATTGAAATTGGAGGACCTGAATATCTCTATGCATCTGCTCCAAATTATCGAATGCAAGAAGAGCTTAGATATACCAATGAAGTTACTGTAAAACCTCTCTCAGAAGGCACAACAACCTATACTCAAGAATTTGAAACGACCCAATTCAAAGCTATTTTAACAAGTGACGATCTTTTTACAGGTGATCTAGATATATATTTAGTTGACAATGAACTTAACGATATTGAAGCATTTAATTTAAAAAGCTACGAGACAAAGATAATAGACTTATTACCTTATACAGAAGAAAGTGGCTATTATTATTTGGTTTATATATATTCTGGAAATGACACATTTAATTTAGTGGCTGAAATAACAATAAACAACAAAAAGATCCCTATTAATATACCTATAAGTGGACAGGGAAATGGATTTATAGATGAATATGGAGGAGTTCCTTGGACTATCTTTTAATCTAATATTTTACATTCAACGATAAATTGGGATCTTCGGATCCCAATTTATTATTTATTTAGGAATTTTTTTAGCCAATATCAGGCTTCAATCTTTATATGATAAAATAATTAAGTGAGTTACAATAATTTTAGAAATGAATAATTTTAAAAAATAAGATTTTGATTTCAGAAAGGAGGGATTTTTGTGAGTGGAAACCAGGTTATTCTAGTTATATTGTTAACAGGAGCATTGATTGGAGGCGCAATATTGTTAAATACTCCTAAGCAAACTTACACACCTGAAATTATTGGTGAAGATGGAAACTATAATAACACGATATCTGAAAATAGTGAGGTTATTATTATGAAAAATTATAAAATTGTTAGTTGTTACTTAAGAACTCAAGGTGCTGAAATAGTTATTAGGCAAAACAATAACCAAACAACAATTGTCAAAGGAACTCCATTTGTAGTTTGTATAAGTGCAGGTGAGAAAAGAACCGGAGGATACAGTTTGAGTTTAAACAATATTCTTGTTGATGAAAAGGCAAAAAAAATATATATCGAGCTCTTTTTAAAAACTCCTGCACCAGGAGAAATGGTTACTCAAGCATTTACTTATCCTTCAATTGGTATTGAGATTGAAGAAATTCTAATTGAGGGAGATTGGGAAGTTATAGCTAAAATTGAACAAGAGAAAGGCCAAACTATTGTTTTGAAAAAAAGTTTTACTTTTTCACTCTCATGAATTTAACGAACCCTTATAATGTCAAAATTCTCTTTGGCATTTGTTTTATAATATTCTTTATGCAAACTATAGTTCTGGCTGATGTTTCTTTTTCTGATTCGAGTTATGTTAAGGTGGAGCCTGAATTTTTTTATTTTAATTATTGGGAAGTAAATGACAATCATGATTTGTTTATGAAAGAATACGGGTTAATGAAAGGGGTTTCTCTTACTTTTCTTTACAACTCTAATTTTTTATTCAAAGTTGAAGGGAAATTTGCATATGGAGATATTAGTTATGATGGTTCAACATCAGACGGTCATCCAGTTAAACTCAACAATGTTTCTGATTATACGTTTGAAATAAGAGAACTAATTGGTAAGCAATTTTCGTTAAATTCGGAGATTTTTATTTCACCATTTCTGGGATTGGGCTATAGAAATTTAATCGATGAGCTAGGAAGGGCTAGTTATTTAGGTTATAAAAGAGAATCTAATTATTTATATTTTCCAATAATCATAGAAACAAGCGTTAATTTAAAAAAAGATGTTATTATGAATAATGAATTTGAATATGATTTGTTCGTTCTTGGCTTACAAAATAGTTATTTAAGTGATTTTAATCCAGCTTATAGCGATGTGAAAAATATTCAAGATCAGGGTTTTGGTTTAAAAAACAATATATCTGTTCATGTTCCTTTAAAAAATATCATTTTATGCACTCGGCTTTTCGTAAGATATTGGCACGTTAAAAAATCTTCATTGGCATATTTAAAAAAATCAGGAGAAAATATTGAATACGTTTGGGAACCAGAAAATAATTCTATAGAATTTGGGCTCAGTTTGGGAATTATTTTTTAATCTTTAACTAATGTCATAGTACAATTATTGTCAACCTTCATTATACAAACACAATATGTCTATTAACTTATAAATTGAAATAGTAATAAATAAATAGTATAATAACTTATGGTTTGTGGTTAAAATGTAAATTTTTTGTTATTTAAAAGTGAGGAGTTTATTTTGAAAAAAATAGATTTTAATTCTTTTCATAACTTGAATATTATTTTTTATTTTGCTATTATAATACTGTCTAATATATTCGTTGGTCTTTTAATCGGATATTTTATCTACCTTCTAACTAGCCAAAGATTTTGGATGGCTGGTTTCATGTTTTTAGGTGTGCTTTCCGGCTTGTATTCAGCTGTAAAGGAATTCTCAAAAGAAGGAGAAAGTAATGACGGAACTCAAAAAGAAACTCAGGGAACTGATAAAAAAAACAATTGTGCTTCTAATAATTGAAGTTATTATCTTTTTTTTCTTTTTTTCTTTTCACTCTTTATGGGTTCTGTGGGGAGGATTAGGCGCTATAATAGGATTCATTTCTTTAGCAGAAGAAATTAAAAAGATAAATCCAGAATCAAAACCAAAAAAGTTTTCTTTTGGATTTTTAATTAGATATCTTTTGTACTTTGTAATTTTGTGTATAGCTGCTTTAAACTCTCTATCGGCTCTTATGCTGAGTTTTTTAGGTATCATGAATATGAAGATAGCTTCTTATTTATCTTATAAGTAACTAAAAAATATGGTTGTACCAAAAAAGGAGGTGTTTGGTTGACAAAAGATAGAGTTTCAAAATTTATTATTTTTTTCTTTATACTATATATAGGCTTAGGGATTATTAATCTGTTCATCTTTGAAATGAACATGGAAGGCATTGGAGAAAGATGGATTGTCTCTTTCGGAAAAGGTGGTTTCTTTGGTCAATTGAACCCAATGACCCTTATAATGTCTTTCGCAATCATGATCATATTGATATTGATTGCAAGAAAAATAAAGTTTGAAAGAATACCAGGAAGAGTTCAAGCAGCAGTTGAAACCTTCTTTGATTCATTTTGGCAAATAACAGAAGAAGTTGTCCCAAACCCAGAATTCCGGAGGCCTACTTTTGTAGTTGCTATGAGTTTATTTTTATATATAGTGGTTTCCAATGTTTTAGGTGGAATTCCTGGGATTAATGTGACTCCACTAGCTAATGGGATAAATATTCAGCTATTCACTGATGTATGGTATTCCCCAACTTCTGATCTCAATGTCAACCTTACTTATGCAATAATGGTTTTAATAATTAGCCATGTTTTTGCAATAAAATCTAAGGGATTTGCAAGCTGGTTTAAATCTTTTTTCGAGCCTAATCCAATAATGTTTCCACTGAATATAATAAGCGAAATAGCAAAACCTATTTCCCATTCTTTTAGGTTATTTGGTAATATAATGGGGGGAGGTATGTTGGTTTTAATTTTAAGCAGTATCGTTAAGTATTTTGTTCTTCCCGTTTTTTTGTGGGCAATTTTCGGTTGGTTTTTTGGTTTTATTCAAGCTTTTGTTTTTTCTTTGCTAACAATTGTTTATATTGGTTCACTGCTAGAATGAAATAATTTTAAAAATTAAATATATTAAAATAAATTTGTTAATTTTTTTATACTAAGCAAACATCTTAAGGAGGAGAAACCATGGATTTAAAGACTATGCTTGAAACTTTGGTTACTAACGGAGGGTATTTAGGATGGGGTTTGTATTATTTAGCGAAGTTTTTGGCAGCAGGGCTATGTATGGGAATTGGAGCTTTAGGCCCAGCTTTCGGAGAAGGTAAAATTGGAGCAGCTGCAATGGAAGCAATGGCTAGACAACCAGAATTGAGTGGTACAATAAGAACTAACATGATCCTTGCAGATGCTATAGATGAAACTACTGGTATTTATTGTCTGCTTATATCAATTATATTATTACTAGTTCTTCCATAAAATTTAAAGTTGTTGTACAGTAAATTATCCCTAAAGGGGTGTATGTAGATATGTTATCTTTTAATTTAACTTCTATTGTTAATTTGGTAGGTTTTATATTTTTTGTGTTATTGATGTACAAGTTATTGTATAAACCATATTTCGAAATAACTGATAAAAGAAAACAAGAAGTAGAAAAAAATCTGAGCGAAGCTGAAAAGCTTCGCTTGGAAGCACAGAATAGGAAAAATGAACTAGACAAACAGCTTCAAGAAATAGAGGAAACTAGAACAGAAATAATTCTGAAAGCTGAAGAACAAGCCAAGTTAATTTTAAAAAATGCTCAAGAAGAAGCTGAAAATCAACGAAAATACATAATCGAGAAAGCGGAAAAAGAATCAGAAGAAATTATAACAAAAGCTTTGAAAGAATTACAATCACAAATTGTAGCCATGGCTATAAGTATTTCTTCTATGATATTAAAGGAGCAAGTTGATAAACAAAAGAATGAAGAAATAATAAAAAGAGCTTTAATAAGTTTACAGAATAAAGGAGTATCTCAATGAAGCCCTCATATTTCCTTGCTTCTAAGTATTCAGAAGCTTTAATAAACATATTATCTCAAAAAGCTAAAATAAATCATCTTGAAAACTATGTAAAAGCATTTAGAGAAATAAGTACTATTATGGAAGAAAATGAATCATTTAAGGACGTTATTTTTAATCCTTTGTTACCAGTAGATTTTGTCGTAAACAAACTTGTAGAAGTTTCTGACTATGAAGACGAAATTTATATTAATTTTCTTAAAACTTTGGTACAGAAAAAAAGACTTAATTTAATCCCCTTGATAACAGAGCTATTGTATAGGAAAAATTTAGAACTGAACGAAACTATAGAAGTAAAATTAATTTTAGCTAAAAACGTATCCAAAAAGGTCTTAAACGAAATTAAAAGTACTCTCCAAAAAAACACTGGGAAAAACATCAAATTAGTAGTAGACTTTGAAGAAGAACTTATAGGCGGCATGCAATTGTATATTGAGGACAAATTTTTTGACTATTCTGTCAAAGGATTCCTGGATAATATACAATCCGCCTATGCACCAACTGGTGGAGGTGAAATTTTTGAGGGTTAATCCTGATGAATTAACTAGAGTTATAGAAGAACGTATTAAAAGTTATGAAAGTGGAGAAATAAAAGAAATAGGGTTAGTTATGCAGGTCAGTGACGGTATTGTTATCGCATATGGCCTTAAAGATGTGATGTCAAACGAATTGGTTGAGATAGAGGCTTTTAACGGAAATAAAGTTTACGGTATTGCTATGAACCTTGAGGTTGACAATGTAGGTATCATTACTCTTGGCAATTACAAAGATATTAAAGAAGGAGACAAAGTCGTAAGAACCAATAGAATAATAGAAGTACCAGTCGGTGAAAAACTTTTAGGTCGAGTCGTTAACCCATTGGGCATTCCTCTTGATGGTAAAGGTGATATCAAATCAGAGGAATTTTATCCCATAGAAAGAAAAGCAATGGGTGTTGTAACAAGAAAACCGGTTGATACCCCTTTGCAAACAGGTTTGAAAGTATTAGATGCTTTGATACCTATTGGAAGGGGTCAAAGAGAATTGATAATAGGAGACAGGCAGACTGGCAAAACTGCTATTGCAATTGATACAATAATAAATCAAAAAGGAAAGGATGCTTTTTGTATATATGTTTCTATAGGACAAAAAGCGTCTGCATTAGCAAGAACTATCGATAATTTAGAAAAATATGGAGCAATGGAATACACAGTTGTAGTTAGTGCAGATGCATCTGATCCTGCTTCGTTACAATATTTAGCCCCTTACGCAGGTACTGCAATTGGAGAATATTTTATGTTCAATGGCAAAGACGCATTAGTTGTTTTTGATGACCTATCAAAACATGCTGCCGCTTATCGAGAGATCTCTTTATTGCTACGTCGTCCACCAGGAAGAGAAGCATATCCAGGAGATATCTTTTATTTGCACTCTAGATTGTTAGAAAGGGCTTGTAGACTAAATGAAAAACATGGAAACGGTTCTTTAACTGCTTTACCAATTGTAGAAACTCAAGCTAACGATATTTCAGCATATATTCCAACTAACGTTATTTCTATTACTGATGGTCAGATTTATTTAGAAACAGGGCTTTTTAATGCTGGAATTAGACCTGCGGTTAATATAGGGTTATCCGTATCAAGAGTTGGAGGAGATGCTCAAACAAAAGCTATGAAACAGGTTGCGGGTTCTTTGAAACTTGATTTAGCTCAATATAGGGAACTTGAATCGTTTGCACAGTTTACCGCTGACCTTGATGAAGTTACCAAAAAGCAAATTACTAAAGGTGAAAAATTGACAGAACTTATGAAACAACCTCAATATTCGCCAATGGAATTAGAGGAGCAAGTAGCTGTACTTTACGTTGCCACAGAAGGTTACATTGATCAACTTCCTACAGATAAGATTGCTAAATTTGAAAAACATTTTTTAACTTATTTAAAAGAAAATTATTCACAAACTTTAAATAAAATAAAAGAAACTAAAGATCTTACAGACGATATAAAAAAAGAACTTGATGAAGCCGTTTCAAAATTCCTTAAAATATTCGAATGAATTGACGGTGGTGAATTAAATGAGTCGAGGCAACTTGAGGAATATCAAAAAAAGAATAAATTCCACAGAATCTACTATGCAAATAACCAAAGCAATGCAAATGGTTGCAACTGCCAGACTTAACAAAATACAAAGACAATGGGATGGAGTAAAGGATTTTTCATTTTACGCAGAAAGAATCTTGAAGAAATCTCCTTTTGTTGAAAATAGTTTTTATACCCAAGAGACTGAAGGTACACTTGTTTTGGTGATTACTCCTGATATGGGATTAGCAGGTTCATTCCCTTCAGACTTAGCGAGAGAAGCTTTACGATTAAAGCAATCCATAGAAGATTTTAAAGGGTTTCTAGTTATTGGAGCAAAGGGATATTATGCCTTAAGGCATGAAGGCATTTTGCTTAGTAGGACAAATTTATATGATGTTCCTAAAGTCGATCATGCAGAGTTTTTAATTGAAGATTTATTTGAAATTATGAGAGCAAAAAATATCACTAAAGTTAAAGTACTTTACGGACTGCTAAAAAATGTACTTGTACAATTGCCTGCAACTTTTGATTTACTACCAATAAAAAAAGAACTGTTAGAGATTGATGAGAGATATGAATATGAACCTTCTCAAGAAGAAGTTTTTGAAAGCGCTGCGTACTTATATGTTTTATCAAAACTGTATCGATTTCTTTTTGAAACAAAGTTGAGCGAGCTGCATGCTCGACAGAATGCTATGAAAAATGCTACTGATAATGCTTATGAATTAATTGAAGAACTTACACTTGAGTATAACAAACAAAGACAAACCCTTATTACTCAGGAATTGATAGAAATTATTAGCGGGGCGAAAATGCAATAGGAGGTAATTTAATGCAGGAGCAAAAAGGAACTATAATAAGCATTATAGGTCCTGTGGTGGATGTTAAATTCCCCATTGGACAATTACCAAATGTTTATGATGCTTTGATTGTAAAAAATAAATATAATAATGAAGAATTAGTACTTGAAGTAGAGCAACTTATCGGAGATAATACAGTTAGGTGCGTTGCAATGGATTCTACTGACGGCCTTAGAAGAGGTGAAGAGGTAATTAATACTGGTGGCCCTATAAAAGTACCAGTAGGAACTAAAACATTAGGTAGGCTATTCAATCTTCTAGGAAAACCTATAGATGAAAAAGGAGATATAGAAGTTGAAGAATATTGGCCAATTCATAGAGAACCTCCTACTTTAACTGAACAAGACACTACTATAGAAATTTTAGAAACCGGGATTAAATGTATAGATCTATTGGCTCCCTTTCCAAGGGGCGGGAAAATAGGATTTTTTGGGGGAGCTGGAGTAGGAAAAACTGTTTTAGTTATGGAACTCATTAGAAACATAGCTATGGAACATCGAGGTATATCTGTTTTTGCAGGCGTTGGTGAACGTACCAGAGAAGGAAATGATCTTTGGTTAGAAATGTTGCAAAGCGGTGTAATAGATAACACGGTACTTGTATTTGGACAAATGAATGAACCACCTGGCGCAAGGTTTAGAGTTCCCTTAACTGCTCTTACAATATCTGAATATTTTAGAGACAAAGAGAAAAAAGACGTATTATTATTTATAGACAACATCTTTAGATTTGTTCAAGCCGGTTCTGAAGTATCGGCTTTGTTAGGAAGAATGCCTTCAGCGGTTGGTTATCAACCTACTCTTGCTAGTGATATGGGTCAATTGCAAGAAAGGATCACTTCAACAAAAGATGGTTCAATAACATCGGTTCAGGCCATTTACGTACCCGCAGATGACTTTACTGACCCAGCACCAGCAACAACTTTTGCCCATTTGGACGCGAATTTGAACCTTTCTAGAAAGCTTTCAGAGCTTGGTTTATATCCAGCAGTAGATCCTCTTGAATCAACCTCTAAAATGCTTGATCCCAACGTTGTTGGAGAAGAACATTATAGAATAGCAAGACAAGTTAAAGAGGTACTTCAAAGATATGAAGACTTGCAAGACATCATTGCAATACTAGGAATTGAAGAATTATCAGAGGAAGACAGGAAAACTGTTAACAGAGCAAGAAGAATTCAAAGATTTTTAACTCAACCTTTCTTTGTTGCCGAAAGATTTACTAATTATCCGGGAAAATACGTTACTTTAGAAGATACGATCAAAGGATTTAAGGAAATATTAGAAGGAAAACATGACCACTTACCTGAAAATGCCTTCTATATGGTTGGAACAATAGAGGAAGCTATAGAAAAAGCCAAAAAATTATAATCTTGATTTTTCTCGTAAAGGTAGGTGTTTACCATCTTTAGGTTTAGAATTGTGACTCCTGAAGGTATAAAAGTTGAAGAAGACGTTGAATATGCTGAATTTAAAAGTGTGGAAGGTGGAATGGGTACTCTAACTAACCGACTACCCATCATTGTTAAATTAAGAATAGCACCAGTTAGAGTTAAAAAAAGTGAAAACGAATATGAAGTTTTAGCAGTTCACGGCGGCGTATTAAATATGTCAGGAGATGAAATGACTATTGTTACAACGGCCGCTGAAAGACCCGAAGATATAGATGTCGAAGCTGCTCGCAGAGCCTTAGAAAGGGCTCAAGAGGAACTAAGAATAACAGAGGATAAATTTAAAAGGATGAAGTTAGAAACTCGAATCCAAAAAAATCTTTTAAGAGTTAATATTTCGAAAGAACGCTGATTTTTGCTTTTTTATACCTGAATACTGTCTAACTTCGATTTTATCAAAGTTAGGTCTTTATAATTAGTTTCTAAATAATTATTTCTAATACTCTTTAAATATTTTAGATCAAGTTTTATCTTCTCGTTCGTTTTTTCCAAAACTACATTTTTTTCAAAAAGATCTGGTACATAAATGTTTTTATTCGTTATAACGTAAGCTATCAAATTGTTTGACAAGTCTTGATTAAAATAAGAAGAGATATTTGCACTAAATACTACATCTATATCTTGCATTTTAAGAGTCATGATAACAGCGGGATTATTTATTTCTTCGGGAAGTAAAAAAGAAATTTTAGAGGAACTTATACTAAAAATTCGCTCTTTCAAAGGTGTATGCGAATCTATGTAATAACACTCATTATCAAAAATTCTTAAAACGCTATTTTTACTAAAAAGGATAAAATGAACTCCATAAATATTGGTTACTTCTGTTATGGTCTTAATTTTATGTTTTAAGATTTTTCTTGGTGTGAAATAGAAAAATACATAAAATCCTTCACCTAAACCTTTGGTGAAGGATTTTATCATTGATTTAAGATTTAAATTTTGGATCATATATATCCCTAAAATATCTTTGCTTATTCTTTTGTGCCCTCTTAACGCTTCTAAAGACGAAAAAATGTCTTTCTTGTATACCCAATAGTGAAATTTTGACAATAAAAATCTAGTAAACATTTTATCTTCTCACCGTAACTTTAAAAGTACTAAGCGTTTCTTTTAAATCTAATAGGTACTTACCAAAGGTTTGAAAATATTGTCCTTTTTTCTTAAATTCACTGTATAAATAAATAGAATCCTTAATCAAAAAATCATTTTGATAATTTGGGACAATGTAAAAAATTTTAGGAATTTTATCTATACTATTAATAACAATTGTAGGAATATTAACTTTTCTTAAATTAGATTGAATTATCATAAACACTTTTTTTAAAACGTTCTCAGAAAAATAGGTCGAAAATATTATCAAATCAGTTTTGTTAAGTAAACTCAGAAAATAAAAATCAAAATTTAAAACGTCTTTATCAAAACCAAAAGTAACTAAAAAATCCAGTATATATAAAAACCTATTTTCTTTGCTTAAATAAGTTTTTTCGTTTTCAATATAGATTTCTATATACTCTTTGTTTAAAATCCCAACAACATCGGCTTGGTTATTTAATAACCAACCTGAAGTTGAAAGTATTAAATTAGTATCAATAAACTCCAACGCGTTTAAAGGATTACCAATAAATATTTTCATTTTCCAAATTTCTCAAAAAAAGTTCTATACGCTAAATATGTTTCATAAATGTCCGCTTTTGATGCAATCTCATAAGGCGAGTGCATACCTAAAAGCGGAACTCCAGCATCTAAAACATCAAGCCCTTTTTCCGCAAAGAAGAGAGCTATAGTACCTCCGCCACCTCTATCAACCTTGCCTAGTTCACCTATCTGCCAAGAAATATCTTCTTGATTGAAAAGATTCCTGATCCTGGCTAATAATTCAGCATGAGCATCATTCGTTCTTGATTTGCCTCCTGATCCAGTATATTTCATTAAAGTTATTCCATATCCTAATCTTGGAGCATTTGATAAATCATGTGCCTCCTTGTAATTTGGGTCTACTGCAGCAGATACATCAGCAGAAAGTAATGTCGAATTAAAAAGGGCATCATCAATAACATTGCACACTTTATGTTCATTTGCCAAGTGCATTATCTTTTTGACAACACTGATCCAGAAATGATTTTTAGCACCTGTATTTCCATCGCTTCCTATCTCCTCTTTGTCAACCAACAATAATGCTGGACTCTTTAAAGACGATTGAGAATCGATAAAGGCCGTGAGAGCTGTATAGGCACATACTCTATCATCATGTCCATAAGATGCCAATAAACTTCTATCTATCCCAACATCTCGAGCTTTTAAAGCGGGCACTGCTTCTAATTCAGCGCTAACAAGATCTTCTTCAATTATCCCATATTTCTCAAACAGTATTTTCAACACATTTAATTTGACCGGATTGCTAACCTTTTTACTTTCATCATAAGTAATAGAAATGGTTCCTAAAATTAAATTCATTTTCTCTGGATCAAATGCTTCAGAAATTTTTTTGTTGGGAAGTTCTTTATCAAGATGAGGTAACAAATCAGAAATCACAAACACTGGATCGCTTTCGTCATCCCCTATAGATACTTCAATTTTACTTCCGTCACTTTTTACTATAACACCATGTAATTCAAGGGGAATATTAAACCAATGATACTTTTTTACTCCCCCGTAATAATGGGTTTTTGCCATAGCAATACTTTCATCCTCTATTAGTGGTTCTGGTTTGAGATCAAACCTGGGAGAATCTATATGAGCTCCAACTAGGTTAATACCTTTTGTTAATGGTTGATTATATTTGATAGCAAACAACGATTTTTCTCTATTAACAAAATAAATCTTGTCTCCTAATTCTATATTTCCCTTCTCTTCGTAATAAGATAACGGTTTAAAACCATTTTCTTCCAATAATTTGACTGAAAATTTAATTGCACGCCTTTCAGTTTTTGAATAATTAATGAACTCTTTATACATCGAAGTATAACTTTCTATAGTTTCAAAATCTCTTTTACTCCAAACATTCTTCTTTTGAATTGTAAGTTTTTTTTCTAATTCGTTTATGTCCATAAATTATCCACCTCCAACTAAATTCTATCATAATTTTATAGAATTATGATTATATTGAATTAAAACTTACATTTTTCTTTCAAAAATATCCCTAAATAAAGATTTGTATATTATTCTTTACGCAAGGTTAAACGCAAATAATTGTCTTTAACACTAACTAATAATCGATTATCTTAAATATTCTCATTTTTTAAAAAAAGTAAAATATAATATAATAAAAATGTAAAAATATCGTTTATAATTTTTAATTTTCAAAAATATTTAGATTTTCTATTTTACAAAAAGGAAGATTTTGTTTACTAATCAGCATTTGCTATTAGACAAGTCTATAACTAAACTTCGGCATAGCAAGCCGAGAGATAGAGGAGGGGATTTATGAATAAAATAATTTATCCTGAACTAACAATGGATTTGGTCAGAGTAACCGAAGCATCCGCACTATTAAGTAGTTTGTACTTGGGATGTGGAAATATGGAAAAAATAAAAACTGCAGCCATCGATGCCATGAGGGGCATGCTAGACTATATTGACTTTAAAGGAAACATTGTCATGAGTAAATATGACAAGGATTCCACAGGAATGCTTTATACAGGAGAAAAGGTTGGAACTTGGAAAAATGACTTCCCAGAAATGGACATAGCTGTAGATCCGATAGATGGCGTTAAATTAGCTACATTCGGATTACCTAACGCTATAAGTGTTGTTATAGCTACGGTAAAAGGTGGAATAAAAGTTCTTCCAACTTTTTATTCTTACAAACTTGCGGTTGGCCCAGAGTTAAAAGGAAAACTGGACATTAGAAAATCCATGAAAGAAAATATAAGAATTGCATGTGAAACCTTAAAAGTGCCTCCAAGCAACCTCACTTTTGTGCTGTTGAATAGACAAAGACATGAAGATATTATTGAGGAAATTACCCAAAGTGGGGCTAGGATCAAATTAATAAGTGACGGAGATATTACACCTGCTATCGCCACAGCTATGCCAAATAGCGGTGTTGATATATACGTTGGGATTGGAGGAACGTTAGAAGGAATTTTAGCTGCTGGCGCATTAAATACGCTTAATGGAGAAATACAAATGAAATTACGGCCAAGAGATGTAACTGAAGCAAATTTAATTTCTGAAAAAGGATGGGACACAGAAAAAATATTTTATACCGAAGATCTTATAAATGGCGAAGACATAATTTTTTCTGCCACAGGTATAACTGATGGAGATCTTCTAGAGGGTGTAAAATTTGTAAAAGGATTTGCGTTTACGCATACCTTAACAATGAGGAAAAAAAGTGCAACTGTAAGAAAAATAAACACAGCTCATAACTTGCAAAACAAGACAATAAGATTAAAATCTCTAGAGAGAGATGAAAAACTTATAGAATTAAGAAAAATCTTATAAAAAGTGCATTAAACTTTAACCTAATCAGTGACAAAACTCACTCACTTCTATAAGGAGGTGGGCTCACAATTAGCAGTTAACTATTCGTCTTTTTTGTTATTTCTAATAAAAAATAAAACCAATATTTCAAAAACTATTTGCAAATAATAGGTAGAAAATCTCCATATTAAAATAACTGGAGATGTAAACTTTTTTTGTATAAATCCAGATAATACTATTCCGTAAAAAGCTTCCACTCCACCTGTAGAGCCTGGTGTTGGAACATAATAAACAACAAAATTCATAATGATAAAAAGTATAAAAACATCAAAAATCCCAAACTTTACACCTGTTATCCCTGCCAAAGCCACATAAAAAGCCAAAGAATGCAAGAAAGTTACCACTCCACCCAGTATAAAATCGAATGCAACAATTTTTGCTTTCTGTACCCATAATGAATGGATACTATCTTTTAAATTTTCTAGCCAATTCTCCAACTTAGAGGCCCGTTCTTTCATTTTTGTTTTATTTTTTTTGGGCCAAATCTTTATAAAAAAATTGAATATCTTATATAAAAGTTTTGGATAAACAAAAACCAAGATTAATAGGGAAGTCAAACTCATTGATACTACTATTCCAGCTATAATTATATATCTTCCTACACCAACTTTATCTAAAACGTTTATAACTTTTTTCAGAAATATTAATATTACTCCTCCTGAAAATATTAAACTTTCAATAAATCTAGACATAACTATATTCGTTGCTAGAGTAGATTCTATACCAATTTGAGTAAGATGATAGATTTGATATGGCTGTCCACCACTAGTCATAGGAGTTATGTTAGAAACAAAATAATATGAAAGAGTATTTTTAAGAGCATCCTTGAAATTAATTTTCTTTTGAAAACTTGAAGTAACTATACATAGACGAATGGAGTCTATAAAGTAAGTAGTAGAAAAAATTAAAAAAGATATTAAAACGACAGATATATTAACATTTTTAAGGACACTTACAGTATCCTCAAAATCAGAGAAAAAAGAAATCACTATGTTTATTGCAAATCCTATTATAACAACTAAAATAATATTGATAATAATTTTTTTTCGACTAAGAGTTCCTTTTTCTTTTTTATCAATTTTTTCTGACATGTTCTTCACCTTTGTATTTTATTTAATTTTAACTGCTTATTTTTTACTATTAACTCCTTCTTCATAAATTTTTTTTAATTCTCTAAAAGCTTTTTCTTCATTATACATGTCAAATAACTTATAAGACTTACTTTCATACTCCTTATAAAAATTTATATCATTTTTTAATTTTCTGAATATCAACATAAAATCTTGAATAGAAGTACCTGATAGATAACAAGAATTAAATATTTTTTTATATACTTCCAAATCTCGCAAAACAATTGGTAAACCGCTACCTGCTGCTTCTAAAACCACTAAACCAAAGGTTTCTTGCAAGGAAGGAAGAAAAAATATATCGGCCATATTATAAAAATCAATCATTTTTTCTCTGTTCACTATTCCTGCAAAAAACAAGTTGGAAGGAGCATTATTAATTAACTCATTCATTTCCTCATAACCGTCTGTCATTTTTTGAAATGGCATACCTCCAACCCAAATAAACTTCATTTCTTTTAATTCAGATGCCATTTCAAAGAAATCTCTAATGCCTTTTCTAGGTTGAATTTGTCCAGCTCCTAAAACCACAAAATCATTTACAGAATAACCATATTTTTTTCTTAAAAATTTTTTTTTAGATTCTTTATCTTTCTGACTAGTGTAAAACAGGTCCTTTCTAACAATATTTCGAAACACTTTAATTTTTTCTGGCTCAATTTTTAAATCATTTATAAGTTCCTCTCTTGTTTCTTCACTTACAGCTAAAACAACATCACTAATTTTGTAAAAACTCCAGAGATATATTCTAAATAGAAATAGCCAAAATCTATTTAATTTTAAACTACCCTTTAAAGAATTTGGAACAATATGAGCACTTATAACGCAAAAAGATTCTTTTTTATGGAACAATAATGAGAAAAAGCTTTTTGGATTAATCGTATGAATATGTAAGATATCATATTTTCCAAACAACTTATTTTGATATATCTCGTAATCACTATACTTTTCAAGCAAATACATGTGGTCTTCTGTAGCAGAATATACACCCTGCCCTGGATATTTATGGGCTATGGACAATATATTTATCTTCATTTATCACCTCTATTAAAGCTATAATAACTTCTTTATTCTTTTCAGGGTTCTGTTATATATTTTAGTATACATTATAGCAGAATTATCCACCAAAAATTCACGAAATGCATAACCATTAAAAACAATTTTCTCGTTATTTAAATATTTTTTTATTAAAGTATCAGATAATCCTTTTTGCTTTAAAAGTGAGATAGGAAAGCCTAAAGTCTCTACTTCATAATTTGCGTAATCTTCCAGAACAGTTATAATTTCGTCAGAAAAAGTTTCTTCTTTTTTCTCTCCAAACAAAACCCTTCCAATTTCTTGAAGTTCTTTGTTTTTCCCCCTTAATAATTCTGACAAATTTTTTAAAATCTTTTTTCTATTGTTATCTAGATAATCTAAAGATCCACATTTAATAAGTAATTCAACTATGTTTCTGTTAAGATTTTTGGATATAGAGAAATTAAAAAACTCTTCTAAACTTTGAAAATTAGAGTCCATGAAAATGTCGGCTATATTTTTCCCTATTCCTTTTACACTATATAGTGGCAAAATAATTTGTGATTTATCAATGTGACCATGCGGATATCTAATGTCGGGCAAACTTACTTCTATCCCTAATATTTTGGCTTCATTAATTATATCTATGTCTAAACCCTTTAGTTTAATTAACTCCAAAAAAAACTTTTTTGGGTTTTTAAACTTCACTTCCATAAGCCAATATGAGATATGTGCATAAGCAACCGCGTGGGATTTATTAAATGCATATTGAGCAAAATTTTCTAGCTGGGAAAATAACAAATTTGCTTGAGCATAACCTATTTTCTTTGATGCGTTATTTATAAATTTATCTTTGAACTTTAGAATTTTCTCTTTTTCTTTTTTTGACATTGCTTTTCTTAATAAATCAGATTCTTCTGGTGAAAATCCTCCTAAGACTTGTGATAGCTTCATGATCTGTTCTTGATAAACCAAAACACCTTTTGTTTCTGGAAAGATATCCCTCAAATATTGAGGAGCAGCATTCTCTAAATATTGTTCTAGCATTCCTGACTCAAGTGGACCGGGTCTGTTTATGGCTAGCAACAATACCAATTCTTCAAAATTTTTTGGTTTAATTTTCTTTGAAAGTTTTTTCCCCAGTCTAGAATCTAATTGAAATATTCCCTTAGTTAAACCCAGTGAAAGATACTTATAATTTAAAGGTTCATTTAAATTTTCATATTCTTCTTTTGCTTCTAACCTTTTTAAAAAAGATAAGGTATCTAATGAAAGAATATCAAATTTTTCAACGCCTATATTTTTCAAATCTGACATTTCCCACTCAATTATTGGTATATTTCTTTCTTCTAAAGGTGCAAAGGTTCTAAGATCTTCATCTGAAATAACCAGGCCTGCAGCATGAGTTGACTCAGCAGTTTCTAAGCCCTCTAAATAATAGGCTAAAATAAAAAAAATCTTTTCTTTGTTGGAAAAATTTGCTAGCATTTTTAAATTTTCTTTGTCTCTAATTGGAACTGAGAGTTTAAGATCAGCAGTATAACCAAGTAATTCTTCACTTTTTTTTAAAGCAGATTTGATTTTCATCGTAGAATATGTTCGTATTTGAGCCACGTTGTAAAAACCCATATTTTCTTGTAACGTAGCGATAAGTTCATTCCTTTTTTCAGCATCCACATCTATATCTATATCAGGCAACTCATGCCTGTATTCATTTAGAAATCTCTCAAATAATAATCCATATTTCAATGGATTAACCTTTGTTATACCTAATTTATACACCAAAAAAGAACCTACTGCTGATCCCCTTCCAGGGCCTATAAATATATCTTTTTTAGCTGCAGCATCTACTATTTCCTTCACCGTTAATATATAATTTTCTACTCCCAACTTTTTGACAGTGTTTAACTCATAAGCCAATCTTTCCTTCTCTATATCGGTCATTTCATCTTCTTGTAAATAATCGTATAAACTTTTTCCTCTAACCTGATACTCTTTAAAAGTGTATTCTTTTAAATTATAATAAGTATCTTCATAACCTAGGAAAGACAAATCCTTTTGATATTTTAATGCTTCTTTCACACACAACGACTCAGTGTCTTTAAATATGTTTTTTAATCCCTCAACAGGATATCTCACATAAGGTAGATTTAAGCTTACTTCCTTTAAGCTTAAATTGTCAATCAATTTGTTATAATACATTATTGCTTGTTTGATATCTTGATTAGTTTTGAGAAGGAATTTTCTGTGGTTTGTTTCATACAAAATAACGGGTTTGATTTTATATTTTTCACAAAGACTAATAAACCTCACCCATGATTTTGGGTGAGATTCAGATAAAACTATGCAATTAAATCCATGTTTTTCGGCTAAAACAAAAAGATCTTTTATTTGAAGATAAGACTTACCTATCGATTTTGAAGTCTTTACAGGTCCTAAAATTTTCAATTACTGACCCCCAACGTTATCACTAAAATTTATTAAAACTCTTTTAAAATCTTTTGGTAAAGGAGCTAAAAACTCCAACCATTTTCCGCTTCGAGGATGGTAAAATCCAAGCTTCAATGCATGCAGCATTTGTCTTTCAATAGGAATTTCAAAATCCTTTTCAAATTTGTTTTTCCCATACAAAGTGTCACCAACAACAGGGTTCCCTATATGTTTGAAATGAACTCTTATTTGATGAGTTCTCCCTGTTTCGAGTTGTACCCAAACTAAGGATATTAGATCATCAAATTCTTTCAATACTTTATAAAAAGTTACAGCTTCTTTTCCGTTGAAAACTACTGCTCTTTTTTGCCTTAATGTAGGATGCCTGCCTAAAGGTAACTCTATTTCACCTTCTTTTTCTTTTAAACAACCTTTTACAATGGTTAAGTATATCTTTTTTGTTTTTCTTTCTTTAAATTGTTCAGATAAACTGCTTTTTGAATAATTGTTTTTTGCTGCAACTAAAACTCCAGAAGTATCTTTATCAAGTCTATGAACTATACCCGGTCGGCTTGGATCATCCCCAATTTTGTCAAAACCTTCGATGTGATACATTAACGCATTAACTAAAGTTCCACTTCTAATTTTATTAGTTGGATGTACTAAAAGGCCTGCTGGTTTGTTGATAACTATTATATCTTTATCTTCATATAAAATATCCAAAGGAATATTCTCTGGCAATATGGATACTTGTTCATTATTGTTAATTAATCTTTTTAAATCATCAAGATATATAATAACTTCGTCTCCATCTTTAACAAGATAATGTGTCTTTTTCATACCTCCATTAACTGTAACCGCTCCATTTCTTATCAATTCTTGAATTATACTTCTAGAAACTTTTATAGGACATTTTTCTAAAACAAATATGTCTAATCTTTTCAGTTCATCTACTTTATTCACTTTGTACATCATTTTTTCCATGTAAACTCCTCCGAACTAAATGATACAATAAGACTATTCCACCACACGTTATAAAAATGTCTGCAACGTTGAACACTGAAAAATTATGCCACGATATAATATCTACTACATACCCTAATCTAATCCTATCAAAAATATTCCCCAAAGCTCCGCTGATTATAAAACAGATCCCTAAATCAAAAGAAAAATTGTATTCATGATTAGCTTTTAAATATTTTTCTCTAAAAAAACATAGAAATACAGCGATTATAGTTGCAACAATTCCATGTATAAAGGATTTCCCTCTAAAGAGTCCAAAGGCTACTCCAGTATTCTCTACGTAAGTCAACTCAAATATACCTATTTTTATAGGGCTTTGAATCAAAAAAGTTTCTGCCAGTTTTTTTGTTAACTGATCAAAAAAGATGATTACCGGAATAAGCCACGACATTATAAAACTCCTTTCACATTTATATTACCTGAAATATTAATTTTATGTAATTATAACATTTTAAAATAACACTTTTTCTAAATAAAGTTAACATTTTTTAAGTTGTTACGTATTTTATAAGTTGACTTGACAAAAATTATAAATTATGTTAGAATTTTCCTAATTTAATAATTTTCGCCTTATCAAGAGTGGTGGAGGGACTGGCCCTATGAAGCCACGGCAACCTGCATAAATCAAATTATGCGAAGGTGCCAAATCCTGCAGAAATAATTCTGAGAGATAAGGAGAGGAAAAACAATAATAAAAACCTCTTCTCATCTTAAAAAGAGGTTTTTATTTTTTTATTACTCAAAAAAACTTATGATTTGTAAATTTAAACGGGTTAAAGGGCGGTAGCTCTTCACTCTTCTTGTTACGGGTACCGAATCTGTAAAAAAGAACTAATTAATGCTATTTTGAAATAAAGATTTTTAAAATAAGGTTTTTAATTTAAATGGGTTAAAGGGCGGTAGCCCTCACCAAATTTTAAGGAGGTACAAATATGACAAAAAAGAATTACAAATTCGATACTTTAATGATTCATGCCGGATACAATTCAGATCTTACAACCGGTTCAAATGTTGTTCCGATCTATCAAACATCCTCTTACAAATTTAAAGATACCAATCATGCGGTTAGACTTTTTTCTTTAGAAGAGAGTGGAAATATTTATACAAGAATGGAAAATCCAACTACAGAAGTTTTGGAAAAGCGTGTTGCCGCGTTGGAGGGAGGAGTAGGAGCTTTGGCTACCGCCTCTGGTCAAGCTGCTGAAACTATCGCTGTTTTAAATATTACAAAAGCAGGAGATGAAATTTTGTGCAGCAGCTCTCTATATGGAGGTACCTTCACTCTATTTAAAAATACATTAGGAAGACTGGGCATAACAACACATTCTTTTCATGTTACAGATCTTCAAGATTTACAAGAAAAAATATCTAATAAAACAAAGTTAGTGTATGTTGAAACCATAGGCAACCCAGAATTGTCTGTACCAAATTTTGAAGAAATATCTAAAATAGCACATACAAATGGAATTCCGTTAATTGTCGATAATACGTTTGCAACACCTTATTTATGCAAACCTTTTGAATTTGGCGCCGATATAGTAATTCATTCTTTAACCAAGTACATGAACGGGCATGGTACTTGTATTGGTGGAATCATTGTAGACAGTGGTAACTTTAATTGGAACAATGGAAAATTTCCTGAGTTAAGTGAACCAGACCCATCATATCATGGTGTAAACTTTTTCGAAAAATTTGGAAATGCCGCTTATATACAAAAAGCTAGATCTCAATTTTTAAGAGATATAGGGTGCACAATCAGCCCTTTTAATTCCTTTTTGATATTACAAGGCTTAGAGACCTTAAGTCTAAGGATGCAAAAGCATTGTTTTAACGCTTTACAAATAGCTCATTATTTACAAAATGATCCAAGGGTTAACTGGGTTAATTATCCAGGACTAGAGGATCATAAGACTTATAATAATTCAAAGAATTTTTTGAAAAACGGATTTGGAGGAATCTTAACTTTCGGGTTGAAGGGGGGGTTAGAAGCAGGAAGAAAATTTATAGAAAATTTAGAACTTTTTCAGCACGTTGCCAATGTAGGAGATGCCAGATCTTTGGCTATTCATCCAGCTTCTACTACTCACCAACAACTGACTAAAGAGGAACAGCTGGCTTCTGGCGTTACAGAGGATATGATTCGACTATCTGTGGGTTTAGAAGATATAGAGGATTTAATAGAAGATATAAACCTATCATTAACCAAAGCTACTACCTCTCAAAGGGAGCATGGAAGTAAATGCCCATAAACATTCCAGCGAATCTACCCGCTGGGGAAATATTAAAAAAAGAAAATGTTTTCGTAATGTCTCAGGAAAGAGCTATACATCAGGACATTAGGCCTTTAGAAATTATAATCTTAAACTTAATGCCCACAAAAATTGTCACAGAAACTCAAATCCTTAGACTTATAGGAAACACACCTTTACAAGTAAATGTTTCTTTATTAAGAATGATCTCTCACAAATCAAAAAATACTTCAGAAGAATACCTTAGGACTTTTTATACAACGTTTTCTGAAATTAAATACAAAAAAATTGATGGATTGATTATTACAGGCGCTCCTGTTGAAACTTTAGATTTTGAAGAAGTAGATTATTGGGAAGAATTAAAAGAAGTTATGAAATGGTCTAAAAATAATGTTTTTTCAACTTTACACCTTTGTTGGGGAGCCCAAGCAGGATTATATTTATACTATGGTATAAATAAATATCCTGTTAATAAAAAAATATTTGGCGTTTTTGAGCATTCAGTAAACGATATAAGTTGTAAATTGGTAAGGGGTTTTGATGACATATTTTGGGCACCTCATTCAAGACATACAGAAATAAAAAGAGAAGATATAGAACCAATTACTGAATTAAATATTATTTCTGAATCAGTAGACGCTGGAGTATACTTAATAGAAAAAGTAGATGGAAGACAAGTATTTGTAACCGGCCATCCGGAATACGATCCAGTAATTTTGAAAAAAGAGTATGAAAGAGATTTAAATAAAGGGCTAGATATACCCCTTCCAAAAAATTATTTTCCTAATGATGATCCCAATGGGGAACCAATAGTAAAATGGAGAAGCCACGCTTATTTATTGTTTAGCAATTGGTTAAACTATTATGTATATCAAGAAACACCTTATGAAATCAATAAAATAAATTAATGGAGTAGAAATATTTTTCCTTCACTATAAAATATTATATAATTAAACTAACCTAAATACACACTTTAGAAACAAAGATTTTCAAAAATAAGGTTTTAGATTTATACGGGTATAAGGGCGGCAGCCCTTTATCTTCTCTCGGTACAAGTACCGAATTTGTTAAAGAACTCATCAATTATTACCCTTTAAAAATAAAGATTTTTGAATTTCCAAAGTGTATAAAACATCAATTCTTAGGAGGAAAAAACCAATGGATACTCAATTAACCTACGGAATGGTAGGCGGAGCTATAGATTCTATGATTGGAGAATCTCACAGAAACGCTATCCTACTAGATGGAAGGGCAAAAATTGTTAGTGGTTGCTTTTCAAGAGATTTTAAGAAAACACTTCAGACAGGCAAAGAGTGGAAAATAAGAAGAGAAAGGCTGTACAAAGATTATCAAGAAATGATTAGAGTAGAAAGTAAGAAGAAGCCAAAGATAGATTTTGTGGTTATTGCAACGCCAAATGTCTCTCATTACAAAATAGCTAAAGCTTTTCTAGAAAATGGAATAAACGTTGTTTGTGAAAAACCTTTAACTACTTCTCTAAAAGAAGCCGAAGAACTTAAAGATTTAGCAAATAAACAGGATTTACTATTCTGCGTAACTTACTCTTATACTGGTTTTCCTATTATTCAAGAAGCAAAAAAAATGATTCAATCTGGCGAAATAGGAACTATCAGAATGATAAATGCTCAGTATCTTCAAGGATGGCTGGCCGAACCTGTGGAAAATGAAAATAAACAAGCTCAGTGGCGTTTAGATCCTTCTCAAAGTGGTTTGGCTAACACAACTGCTGACATTGGAAGTCATGTGGAAAATATGATTTCTTACTTAACAGAAAAGGAAATCGAATCGTTGTGCGCAATATTAGATGCATTTGTAAAATCAAGAAAGCTGGAAGATAATTCGATAGTTATGGTAAATTTTAAAGATGGTTCAAGAGGAATTTATTTTATGTCTCAGATAGCCATAGGAGAAAAAAACAATTTTAACTTTTCACTTTATGGTTCCAAAGGAACTTTAAAATGGGATCTTCAAGAAGCAAACACTATAAAAATTTTCTTTGAAGATTCACTAAAACTAATAAAAAAAGAAGAAGAAATTTTAGAAGGTACAAATGCAGGCTTCAAAAACACTTATTCTCTTTTTATAACAGATCTAATAAATAAAAAGAATGGTAAGAAAATTAATAACAATAACTCGAACTTTCAAAGTGTTATCGCTGGTGTAAGAGGCATGAAATTTATAGAAAAATGTATAGAAAGTACTAAAAAAGGAAGTTCTTGGGTTAAATTTTGATTGAAGGAGGCCATAACATGGCTAAAAAGATTATCTATGGAATGGTTGGTGGAGGAAGAGGATCTCAGATAGGAACTATTCATCGAAAAGCTTTAAATCTTCATGGGAAGGCAGAATTAGTAGCTGGTTCTTTTTCCAGAAATATTAAAAATACATTGGCTACAGGTAAAGAATTAAAGCTTGATGAAAAAAGATTATATAAAAATTACGCTGAAATGGCAGAAGAAGAAGGAAAAAGACCTGATAAAATAGATTTCGTTGTTATAGTGACTCCTAACAATTCTCATTATGAGATTGCTAAAAGTTTTCTGGAAAATGGAATAAATGTCATGTGCGAAAAACCTTTAACAGTTACGTTGGATCAGGCATTAGAATTACAAAAATTAGCACAAGAAAAAGATTTACTTTTCGCAGTTTCTTATGCATATACTGGTTATTCAATGGTTAGATATGCAAGAGAACTAGTAAAAAGCGGAAAAATTGGTGAGGTGCGATTTGTAAATGCACAGTATATAAGTGAATGGATGGCAAAAGTTCCTTATAAGGGTAAAATCCCACGTCATGAATGGAGATCAGATCCTAATATTTCTGGATTGTCAAATTGTGTTGCAGACATCGGAGTTCATGTTGAAAATTTGATATCTTTTGTTAGCGGTCTAAAGATAAATTCTTTATGTGCTAGAATGGATAAATTCATAGAAGAAGATAGACTTGACGATAATGCCTCCATTCTTGTAAATTATGATAATAATTCCAAAGGTATCTATTGGACATCACAAATTGCCGTTGGACATGAAAACAACTTAAATTTTGGTATATACGGTACCAAAGGTTCTATAGAATGGTCTCAAGAACATGCAAATTATCTAAAATTATCGACAATCGATGAACCATTTAAAATTATATCTCGAGGAAGCGATCAGATAAATGATTCTATAAAAACAGAATATGTTGCCCCAGGTGGCCATCAAGAAGGATATGTAGAAGCTTTTGCTAGAATCTATGATAAATTTGTTAATGCAATTCATAAGAAAAAACAAGGTGAGATTTTAACTTCTGCAGATTTGGATTTTCCAACTGTAGAAGATGGTGTTCAAGGCATGCGTTTTATAGAAAAATGTGTGGAAAGTACAAACAAAGGTTGTGTTTGGATCAATTATTAAAAAATAGTTATTAATAAAAATTTTAAAATAATTTTGTATTCAATTGAAATATACATAAAATTTAGTAGATAATATTTAGTAAAAAGTGTAATAAGCTTTTCAGATTTTTTTAAACTTTTTTATTTAAAAGTATGATAGAATTTTTGAAAATTTATATATTTTTTAAGTGAATTTTTTAACTTATTATTTTAAGTAAGGAGGATAACTTTTCATGGAAAAAGTTTATGAACACAAATTAGAAACATTCCGAGAATATCTTGAATCAATAGATGTAGAGGGTTATACCGATGAACAAAGAAAAAGCTTGCTCATTCAAATTCTTCATAAAGCACAAGAAAATATAGGTTATATTCCAACAGAAGTTCAGAAGCTCATTGCACAGAAACTAAAAATACACGTCTCTAGAGTATATGGAGTAGTTACATTTTATAATTTTTTCTCTACAAAACCTCGTGGAAAATATCCTATTAATATTTGTCTGGGGACCGCTTGTTATGTTGCGGGGGCAAACTTAATTTATGATGAATTTAAAAAATTTTTAAATATTGAACCAGAGGAAGTTACAGAAGATGGTTTATTCTCAATTCATCCAGTTAGATGTTTGGGTGCGTGTGGTCTAGCTCCAGTTGTAAAAATTGGTGAAGATACTTACGGGAGACTAAAAGTTTCAGATGTTAGAAAAATTATTAGAGAATATACAAGTAAAGAAAATCAATAGATAAAAACCTTAGAAGAAGATAGATTTTATGAATAATAATACCTTGAAATTAAAATGTAACACAGCGAAATCTTACCCAATGAAGAACCTTTTTTCAAAAATGTTAATCTAAAACCTTTATAAAATAGGAGGGAACTTTTGTGTCTAAGTTAAATAGTATCGATGAATTAAGAAATTTGGTAGCTACTCTTAAAAAAAATGATAGTGAAAATAAAACTACTTATTTGAAGGTAGCCTTAGGAACTTGTGGAATCTCTTCTGGGGCAGAGGAAACTTTTAATGAGTTATTAAAAGTTATTAATGAAACTAAACTAGAAAACGTAGAAGTAATAAAAACAGGATGCTTGGGATATTGTTATGCCGAACCTACCGTTGAAGTTAATGAACCAGGAAAAGAACCTATATTATATGGTTTTGTAACAAAATCTAAGGTTCATGATATTGTTTATAATCATTTAATGGAAGGAAAAATAGTGAAAGAACTTATTGTCCATGAAACTCATAAGATAGTTTTGTAGTCAATCTTTAGAAGCTGAGTTTTAAATTTAAGCGGGTTCAAGGGCGGCAGCCCTCTTACTTTCCCTTTTAAAAAGAAGAAAGAAAGCAAATTGCGTTAAAAATTTAGAATTTATCTAAATAATAAATTAGCTACTAGCATTTCATAATATCAAAAATAGAATTAGTTATATAAGTGGAGGTAAAATAATGTGTGAACAAATACGTATTGTATTACGAAACGCTGGAAATATTAATCCGGAAAATATAGAAGATTATTTAAAAAACGATGGTTATTTAGCGCTAGCAAAAGCTCTTGAGTCGACGAGGGAAGAAGTGATTGATATTATTTCTTCTTCTAACTTACGAGGCAGAGGTGGAGGGGGTTTTCCAACTGGTTTAAAATGGAAATTTACTATGCAAGCAAAAGGCGATGAAAAATATGTTATATGCAACGCCGACGAAGGAGACCCTGGTGCTTTTATGGACAGATCTATTTTGGAGGGAGATCCTCATTCCGTTCTTGAAGGAATGACTATTGGAGGTTATGCCGTAGGAGCAAAAAAAGGTATTATTTATATCAGAGCAGAATATCCTCTAGCAGTTGAAAGATTAAAAAATGCTATTTGTCAGGCAAAAGAATTTGGATTGCTTGGAGAAAATATTCTAGGAACCAGTTTTTCTTTTGACATAGAAATTAGGTTGGGTGCTGGTGCCTTTGTATGTGGAGAAGAAACAGCTTTAATTCATTCGATTGAAGGATCACGAGGCGAACCTAGAAATAAGCCACCATTTCCTTCTACAAGTGGTTTATGGGGAAAACCTACTTTAATAAATAATGTTGAGACTTTCGCTAATATTGCCCCTATAATACTTAATGGCCCAGATTGGTTCAGACAATATGGTACTAAAAATTCCCCTGGCACAAAAGTTTTCGCTTTAGCTGGAGACGTAAAAAATGTTGGTTTAGTAGAAGTTCCCATGGGAACAACCTTAAGGGAAATTATTTTTGATATTGGTGGTGGAATTAAGGGAGACAAAAAATTTAAGGCTGTCCAGACTGGGGGACCTTCCGGCGGTTGTATTCCTATTGAATATCTCGATACACCAATAGATTATGATAGTCTTCAAAATTTAGGATCAATGATGGGATCTGGCGGAATGATTGTCATGGACGAAGATACATGTATGGTAGATGTGGCAAAATTTTATCTTCAATTCACAGTTGATGAATCTTGTGGAAAATGCACAACTTGTAGAATTGGTAATGTCAGGCTGTTAGAAATATTAGAAAAAATTACTTCTGGAAACGCCCATTTAGAGGACTTGGAAAGAATGATTTCTCTCTCCAATGTTATAAAAAATTCTTCGTTATGTGGATTGGGACAAACAGCACCTAACCCTGTTCTTTCTACTTTTAAGTATTTTGAAGATGAGTACAAAGCTCATATCTTAGACAGGGTATGTCCTGCAGGTATTTGTAAGAATTTAATCAGATATGAAGTTATTCCACAAAACTGTCAAGGATGCACTGCTTGTGCAAGAGTTTGCCCTACACAAGCTATAAGTGGCGAATTGAGGAAACCTCATTTTATAGACCAAACAAAATGTATTAAGTGTGGTTCTTGTTATTCTACTTGTAGATTTAATGCAATTAAAATTGTTTAATCAGGAGGTAATATTTAGATGCCCAAAATTTATATAAATGGAGATGAGTTTGAAGCTTCTGAAAATGATACTGTTTTGACTGCAGTTCAAAAATTCGGTGGTTACATACCGACTTTGTGCTATTTAAATTTAAAGGATATTAACATAGAAAATAAACCTTCATCGTGTAGAGTTTGTATGGTTGAAATAGAAGGTAGAAAATCATTAGCTCCAGCTTGTACTACACCAGTTTCGGAAGGATTAAGAATAAACACACTTTCAAGACAAGCAGTTGAAGCTAGAAGAACTGCTATTCAATTACTTCTATCAGACCATCCACAAGATTGTTTGCAATGCCCAAAAAATGGTGAGTGCGACCTTCAAAGAATTGCTTCTGAACTTAATATAGTGAAAAACCCTTTCATGGGAAAAACAACAAACTACAAACAAGATATTTCCACAGCAATTATAAGAGATCCTAATAAATGTATAATGTGTAGAAGATGTGAAACAATGTGCAATGATTTTCAAACAGTAGGAGTTTTATCAGCTGTAGAGAGGGGATTCAACGCTGTTATTAAACCTACTTTTGATTTGCCTTTAGAAGAAACGGCTTGTACTTTCTGTGGTCAGTGTGTTGCAGTATGTCCAACAGGTGCATTAGAAGAGGATTCATATATTGACTACGTATGGAAAGATTTGGTAAACGAAAAAAAGCATGTTGTTGTTCAGACAGCACCTGCTGTCAGAGTAGCCTTGGCAGAAGAGTTTGGATTTGAGCCAGGAACTATTTCTACTGGAAAATTAGTTGGTGCATTAAAATTACTAGGATTCGACAAGGTTTTCGATACTAACTTTGGTGCAGATCTTACTATAATTGAAGAAGCTACAGAATTTAAAGAAAGACTTGAAAACGACGGTTTTCTACCTATGCTGACTTCATGTTGTCCAGGATGGATAAAGTTTTTGGAACACCAATTCCCGGATTTAATAGAAATGCCTTCTTCTGCAAAATCTCCTCAACAGATGTTTGGTGCTATAGTAAAAAGTTATTATGCCCAAAAGGCTAATCTGGAACCTAAAAATATTACAGTAGTATCTATTATGCCATGCTTAGCCAAAAAATACGAAGCTTCTCGAAAAGAAATAAACTCCAGCCCAGATTATAAAGATGTTGATTACGTATTAACAACTAGAGAACTAGCAAAAATGATAAAAGAGGCAGGAATTAATTTTACAACTGTTCCAGAAAGGTCTTACGACAACCCTCTTGGAGAATCGACTGGGGCAGCTGCAATCTTTGGAAGAACAGGTGGAGTTGCAGAAGCAGCTTTAAGAACCACATATGAGTGGTTAACTGGAAGAGAATTAAGAACGGTTGAGTTCCAAGCTTTACACGGTTATGAATCTTTAAGAGTTGCAGAAGTAGACATTAACGGTCAAATTATTAAAATTGGGGTAGCATATGGTTTAGGAAACGCTCGAAAATTGCTGGAAGCTATTAGAGACAAAAAAATAGATCTTCATTTAATCGAAATTATGGCCTGTCCTGGCGGTTGTGTAGGAGGAGGAGGTCAACCTTATCACCATGGTAATTTTGAAGTAATCAAAAAAAGAATAGATGCATTAAATGTTATAGATAGAACTAAAATAATAAGAAAGTCCCACGAAAATCCTTATATATTAAGACTTTACAACGAATACCTAGAAAAACCAGGAAGCGAAAAGGCACAACAATTATTACATACTCATTATTTAGAAAGAGAGTGGCTTTAATCATATATAAATCAGGTGGAGATAATTCTCTGCCTGATTTATTTATATCTTAGTTGTAAAATTTTAGTAAGTTTTTTTGTGCTATCTTCTAATCCCCCAGGTCTATTTACAGATAACCACAATTTTTGGTATTCATTGATTACATGATCTAATTCTTCTTTAAATATCTTCCACTCATTTTCTGGAATTTTTAGAATATTCGTGTGTTCTTTAATAAGTAACAGCATTTTCATTCCTAGGATAGCCATTTCAACATTATTTATTATTTGATCTATTAACATTTTTTTGTCAGTATTATCTCTCATTTTCGATAATTCTTGCATTGTTTCTTTAGCTATGATTATTGATTTATTGACTCCTTCAACATTCACATCTAACATCTCTTTGGAACCTATAACCCTTTCCGGAAATAAGAGCGCTAGAAAATATGGACTTGAATTGTGAATCTGAACTCCAGCGTTTTTGTAAAGATTTCCTAAAGTGTATAATATTTGTGCTATATCATCTTTAACCTGAAAAATATGCACATTTAAATCTTTCAAAAACTCTTTAACCAAAGGTTTATTTGAAAGATTCCATCCAAGCGTTGAAGCATACCCTAGACCAATAACCGAAAAAGGCAAATGTTGAGGATGACCATTATCGCCCCAATCAGTAAGAAGAATCCCACTTGCTCCAAGATTTTTCCCATTTATAATGGCATTCTCTATATTTTCGATAGCATTATCACTTCTTCCAATAAAGGAATTCCAAGAAGAGGTACCAGGGCAAACATAAAATGTGAATCCTTTTTCTGCAAATAACAAGCATTCTTCTTCAAATGGATGATTAGCTTCATATCCCCAGATTAAAGAAATAACATCGTCAGGAAGATCTTTTACAAGTTCTGGATAATTTTTTATTATATCTCCCCAAAACATCATTGTTTTATTATGTTTTTTAATTATTTTATATATATCAAACAAGAAGTTTAAATATATTCTTCCTTTTCCAAACTTTTCACAAAGTTCTTTAGATCGACCTAAGCCTAAATCAAATGTCTCATCTGCACCTATGTTTACTTTTGTACTTGTAAAATTAGGCAGTAGCTCCTCAAATAAACTATTTACAAATTCTATGGACTCAGGAACTGCCGGCGATATCGAAAAAGGACCCGACTTTTCTCCCCAAGGTTTGATAAAACCATTTGGTGCTTCAGCTAAATGTTTATATTCATCATGAATTAACCATTTTTCCATATGTCCAAAAGAATTTTGATTTGGAACTAATTCTATGTATCTTTCTTTACAATAATTATCAAGTTCAAGAATATCCTGAGAAGTCAAAGGAGAATAGTCTTTCCATACAATTTCGTGATTAGTATAAGCAAAGGTATGTTCTGTATATAGTTGAAATTGATTATATTTTAGTTCAGCCAAAACATCAATTAAACTTTTAAGAGTATCCATAGTAGGCACTCTATCTCGACTTATATCTAACATAAATCCACGATTGTAAAAATCAGGCTCATCTTCGATTATCATCGAAGGAATTTGGTATCTATGCTCTCTAAATAGTTGTTTTAACGTTTGAATTCCATAAAATAATCCTTGATGTGATCCACCTACAATAGTGATTTTAGATTCAGTAATCCTCATTTTGTAACCTTGTGGGTTATTTATTACATTTTCATCAACAAAAAGTTGAATCTTTGCTGTGCCATCATTATAGGTTGTTATCTCCAGCTTCTTTTCAAAAAAAATGTCTTTTACTAATCCTGCCAACTTAAAAGTATCTGTTGAAGCTAGAATTTTTCCACTATCAGGCATTTTAAAAATTCTTTCAAGTAAAGTGATCTTTTTAGGAACTGGTATCATAAATTTTCCTCCTAATATGAAATTAATATCCACTTTAAAAATTCTGAAACTTTAATTCTATTTATGCTTCAAATTTTAGCTTTTTTTGGTATTTATGCAGAAGGTGAAGAGGAGGGCTCCGCTCATGTAAACTTCATAAATTCAAAATCCTATGTTTAGAATGTCTTTCCTCTTCTAAAGTTTAGTCTCTATCAGCGCCAATAATACTTGATTGATGTTTAAAATCAACATTTAATAATCCCCTGCAGTTAAGCAGGGGTATTTTACACAATCTCTAAATCAGCTATAACAGGCATATGATCGGATGGAAAAATACCGTCACAATTATCTGGCAAAATCCCATGATTTATAACTTTTATAGAATTTTTTACAAAAATATAGTCTATAAGTTGTAGTGTGTTTTCGTTCCTATTTGAATTTTTTAGTTTATTGAAGATTTTTGGCGCTTTAAAATCATGAAAACTAAAAGTACAGCCATAATGGCCATTAAGACTTACATATTTTGAATCAGTAATTCTCAAATCTTTTTCTGCTTTTTCAGTTAAAATTTTATATACTAAACTGTCTTCTGTGTTGTTAAAATCCCCAACTATAATTACAGGAACGTCCTTAGCAATATTTTTAACTTTTTCGAGTAATAAATAGGCGCTGTTTAACATCGCTTTATGCCCAAAATGGTCAAAATGAGTATTGAAGAAAAGAAGAGAATTGTTCACATCTTTCAATGTAAATTTAGCCCATGTTGTAATCCTTACACATGCTGCATCCCAACCAATACTCCCCTTTATTTCAGGAGTTTCAGATAACCAAAATGTTCCCCATTTCTCTAGTATGAATTTATCTTTCTTGTAAAATATAGGAACGAATTCTCCTTTATCTATGCCATCTTCTCTTCCGACTCCAACATAATCATACTCATCTAAATAATCACTTAAATATTCCAATTGATTTTTTAATACTTCTTGAAATCCTATCAAATCCATATTATGATACTTTAACAGCCTGACCACTTTGTCTCTTCGATGCTTCCATGATCTTTCTCCAAAATCTAATATATTGTCATAACGTATGTTAAAACTGCATACCCGTAATTTTGAATTTTTCATTATTCGAAGCTCCTAAAATGTTGAATGAAGACACACAAGTATCATTTGAAATTTATAAACTATTTCAAAAGCAAAATTGTTATAGATCTACTTTAAACGTTTTTATTTCATATGGGTTTATATTAAATACTATCTTGTTATCTTCAAAAGATATTTGTTTTCCTTCTTCTTCAATTAAGTTTGTTTCCCACGCATTTTTTATATTTTTATAGAAGGTTAATGATACACCTTGTTTTCTATTACCTTTACTTTCGTAAACTCTAATAATTATAGAATTATCATCTTCGGCCTTTTTAATAGTCTCAACTATTATATCAGAATCACTAATTTTAAAGAAAGAAAAACTGTTGGGCAATTTTCCTTTTTTATTCATATCAGTTTTTTCTACAATAACTGGATAATTAAGTTTATATGCTTCTTCAATTACCTGAGCTTCTCTCCACGTTTTATAATGAGGCAAAAGACTATATACAAATCTATGTTCTGTTCTATCAGCTGTTTCATCTGGATCTACCGGAGATCTTAAAAGAGTTATTCTCATAATATTATCTTTTATATCATAACCATACTTACAGTCGTTTAGGATAGAAACACCATAGTTACCTTCTGATAAATCTGCCCATTTTTGTGCCGGAACCTCAAATTTCGCAATATCATAACTAGTATTATTTGTTGTTGATCGTTCTATATTACCAAATTGGATATTATAAGTTGCTTTTGTACTTCTAATATTAACAGGAAATGCCGCCTTTAAAAGAATTTCCTTTTCTTTCCAATCAATTTTTGTATCAAAATCTATCCTTCTTGAATGATTGTAAACTATAACTCTTTGTTCGATTTTTGACTCATAAAATTTCCAGGTAAATTTTAATATACCTCTATAATTGTCACTTTCTTCTACTTCTACTTCCACTAAATCTGTAACTTCCTTCATCTTTTCATTAAAATATGGCGAGATATCCCAAGCATCAAAAAAGTATGGTCTATCCTCAAAAGCTTGTAATACATTACCACATTTTCCTTCTTCTAATACTTCTCTTTGATTTTCTTTATCATATAATCTCTTGATTTGTCCTCTTTCATTAAATTCTATTATATAGAATTTGTTTTCTATAATATCCCTGCTAACCTTTATTTTTTCATTCTCTGGATTTGATTCTTCTATTTCAGACAAACTTACAGTTTTATAGCCTAGGGGAGGTATACCTTTTATTATAGCTTTTTTCCCATTTTCTAATTCAATAAGCTCTTCTCTTTCAAAATTTGTAGTATTAAAAAGTACAACACTATCCTCTTGGGTTTTTATATGATTTGAAATCAAAGAGGTTGCTTTCTGTATTTCATTATTGGCAATTCCTTTTATTTTTTCAAAATCTTTTCGAGCATCCTCGTATACTTCTCTGATAGAAGAACCTGGCAAAATATCGTGAAATTGATTCAAGAGAAGTAATTCCCATCCCTCATTTAATGAATCTTTAGGATATTCATAATCATCAAACAAAGACTTAGCAACTGAATTTATGAATTCTGCGTTGTGATATAAAACCTCTGACTTTCTATTATCTCTTTTTATAAAAGCTTGAGAAGTATAGGTACCTCTATGAAGTTCAAAGTAAAGTTCGTCGTCCCAA
The DNA here is from genome assembly GCA_029780115.1 of Thermotogota bacterium. Lineage (GTDB taxonomy): Bacteria > Thermotogota > Thermotogae > Petrotogales > Petrotogaceae > Defluviitoga. Next base: position 293,725 of record JAKOZG010000004.1, on the reverse strand, counting down.
ACAGGAACATTTTCATTTTGTATTCGTTTTTCTAATCGTTCAAAGTATTTTTCCACACTTCCCATTTCAATATCGTATAACACGGGAATTTGCTTCATGGCTTCATAGTTTTCTAACATTTCAAACGTTGGACCTCCTCCACCGTCTCCCCAGCCAAAAACTAAAAGCAGCTCTTCGTTTATATCTTTTTGCTTGTAGTTGTCCCATATGCCTTGTACAGTAAACGGTTCTAGCATACCATTGTATGTATAGTAATAACTGTGTTTATCTGGAGTAGTTATAAAATGAGCTAATATTTCTGTTCCATCTGTTCCTTTCCACCAAAATGTGTCATATGGAAACCGATTGAATTCGTTCCAACTTATTTTAGTAGTTGCAAAATAATTCATCCCCGATTTTTTGATTATCTGAGGTAAAGAATAAGTATATCCGAAAGCATCTGGTAACCAAACAACTTTAGATTCTGCACCAAATTCTTCCCTTAAAAATCTCTTACCAAATAAAATTTGCCTAATGAGAAATTCCCCAGGTGATATATTGGAATCAGATTCAACCCACATGCCACCTGTTGCTTCCCATTTTCCTTCTTTTATTTTTTCTTTAACCTTTTCGTATAATTCCGGATAATCTTTTTTCAAATATTTATATAGGCATGGAGAAGAATGGATAAATGTATATTCAGGATATTCTTCCATTAAGTTTAAAACAGTTGCAAATGTTCTTTGTGCTTTTTCTCTAGTATGAAGAACCCTCCATAACCATGCCATATCAAGATGGGAATGTCCAGTTACAACAATCGTAGGTACCTCCCTTTTCAGAAAATCCAGTTTTTTGAGTCCTTCACTAAGACTTGTAAACGCTTGGGTAATCGAATCATAGTATTCTTGAGATCGAGGATAGGCGAAATCTATTTTTTTATAGGAATCATTCAAGATATCCAACAATCTTGAATAGGCAAAATCATTTTTATCTAATTCTTCAATTGTATCTAAGACATTTTTTGCTAAGAAATAATATTTTTGTGCAACAGGGTTAACAACAAAAAATTCCAAGCCAAAAAATGTATAATCAAGTTTTCCTCTCAATCGTGTCCAAGACCTTATATGTATGGTAAAAGTTTTCTTTTCTAGCAATTCTTGAGGCAAAAATATTCCTTTATGATATTTATCAATACCTTGTACCGCTGCTCCATTAATGAAAAGTAATGACTCAGGATAATTAGGAACCACATCTAAATTACTAGACTTTGCAAGTGAAGGCATTAAAAAAAATCTGCCTCCCTTTAAATGTTCAGGGAAGTTTATTTGCGCTTTAAACCAAAAAATTTTATCGTATCCTCCCCATCTTTGCCCGGTTGAAATTTTTCCCCATTTTATTGAGTCATCAAAGTCTGGCTTAAACTTTCTTTCATGATCTTCAAAATAATCCATCTCTTGTACTTGATAGACTGAGACTTCCTCGTTTCTTCTTATTGACCATAATCCGTTCGCTAATTTATTTTTTGTTATGTTTTGTAGCTTATCTAACATACTTATTATCCTCCTGTTTAAATTTTTCATTATTTAAATTTATTTTCTCTAACAATTATTCTCGTTACTTTTTTCTTATTTTCATTATTCAATTAATTATACTGTATTTAAGCCTCAATAAAAAATAGCTAGCTTTTAAACAAAATATACCAAGAATATAGACTCTTATTCAATAAACAAATACAAAAAATTATTTTCTTATAAGTATAATAAACTAAAAAATATTTATGATAAAATTATTTTGTCTCATAAGTGCTAAAAATTTTAAGGGGGATTTTTATGTGGATGAAATATGTCTCTTTTTTTATATTAAGTGTATCGATGCTGTATTTAGTAATTTCTTCAATTATTTTTTCATTCAAGTTTAGTTTAACAGCTTTTTTTCTTTTACTGTTTTTTGTTTTTGGCATTTTGTATGCTCTCGTTGCTGAATTTAAATCTATAAAGACATCTTCAAAGTCTAATTCAGGTTTCAATTTTCTGTCTTTTGTAAGTGTTATTGTTGGTGCACTTTCAACTTATTTCTTGAACATATATCTAGATCAAGGCTCAATCATTGCAGCCAGTTTAATTGGAATTATTGGCTCAATCTTTTTTCCTAAATACTCTTTACCTATATATACCGGAGCTTTTGTGGGTATGATTTCTCCTGATTTTTCGCATAATTTTTATCATATTTGTGCTGCTTGTATAATTGCGGGATTTATTTATGAATTATCTAAAGAGATATTTGTAGGGACAGGTGGAAAATTGGGGACAATAGCTTTTAGTTCGTGGGTTATTACCTATTTACTTTTCAATTTAACTTTTCTCCACCCCGCTTTTAATTATAAAATTGGATATGAATTATTCTTAATTAGTTTTGTTGGGACAATAACTACTTACTTATTGCACAATTTTTTTTTAAAAGATGTAGTTTTATCTTCCGCTTTGATAAGTTTGATGGGTGCTTTAATATTACCGGTATTATTTCCCAATTTAAAAAACATTTCACCTTCTCTTATGATGGCTGCTACATTTGCTGGAATGAGTTCAATTAAGAGAGAAAATTTTTATAAAATTACCTTTACTTCTTTAGTTGTTCCTGTTTTCTTTATATGCAGTTACTGCAGTCTAGGAGGAGTAGGTGGAAAACTTGGAACCATAGCCTTTAGTAGCGTGTTAACGGTAGAAGGTATTTTTAATTTATTAAAAGATATATCGTCAAGAAATTAAAAAATTCTGATTAAAAAGTGGGATGATAAATCATGAAAGACGAAAGAATTCTATTTATAGTCAATCCAAAAGCTTGTGGAGGAAAATCTTTAAAAAGTTGGGAGAAAAAGATTTATCCTCTTCTAATAAAAAGTGGCGACCTTCAGTTTGACTATGTTTTCACAGAAAAACCTTTTGATGGATTTAGTTTAGCTATGAAAGGCATAGAAAAAGGATATAGAAAGTTGGTTTCTGTAGGGGGAGACGGTACTTTAAATGAAATTGTCAATGCAATTTTAAGACAAAATTTTGTGGAACCATCTGAAATTGCAGTAGGTTCAATAGGTACTGGTCGAGGGAATGATTGGCGTAAAACAATAGGTATTCCCGAAGATTACAATGAGGCTGTAAACATTTTAAAAAAAGAAAAGTATATTTTTCAAGATGTTGGTAAGGTCAGATATATACAAAAAGGAAAAGAAAAAGAAAGATTTTTCATAAATGTTGCTGGAATGGGTTTTGATGCAGAGGTTACTTATAAAGCAAATAAAAAAAGGGGAAGATTCGCTACAAGTCTCTCCTATTCTATGAATCTTCTTAAAACTTTATTTTCATACCGACCTACGAATGTACAAATAATTGCCGATGAAAAAATAGTCTTTGAAAATATGGCATTAACCTTAAATGTTGGCATATGTAAATACAGCGGTGGTGGCATGATGTTTACACCTAATGCTGTTTATGATGATGGACTTTTCGATTTGACGGTAGTTGAAGATGTATCAATTTTTGTAATTTTAAAAAACTTAAGAAAAATATACAATGGATCTTTCATAAAAAATCCTTCTGTGAAAACTTTTAGAGCAAGGACTATAAAAATCTTTTCGCAAGAAAAATTGTACTTAGAAGTTGATGGAGAATCTCTGGGACATGCACCATTTCATTTTGAAATTTTGCCCCAAACCCTTAAGGTTATTGTTGGTTAATTTTTTATCCAAAAACTATACCAATTAAGGCTGTTGCTATAATGATTACTATTGGATTCACATCTGTAAACACTAACAGCAATAAAACTATTACAAAAATCAACAAATTAATTAAGGAGGTAATATTTGTAATACCTATTGTAAAACCTGATCCCAGGATTAACCCTATAACTGCTGGTGCTAAAAATTTAAGTATATTTTGTGGTGTGTTACCAGTCCCATTTTTAAAAAAAGCGGCAATTAGGAGTCCTACAATTAAAGAAGGTGAAATAACTCCTAAAGTTGCAACTACAGAGCCAAGAACACCATAAACCTTATAGCCAACATAAGTGGCACTATTAACAGATATGGAACCAGGGGTTACTTCAGCTATTGCCACTAAATTTAAAAATTCTTCAATACTCATCCAATTATTCTTTACTAGATGTTCTTGAATAAGTGGAATTATCACATATCCCCCACCAAATCCAAATAATCCTATTTCAAAAAATGTACCAAATAATTTTAGTAAAGTAAGCATGGTTAAAATCCTTTCTTTCTAGTAGTTAATTATTTCTTTTATTAAATCTGCTTGATAAGGTACCGATTATAAAAGCTCCAGCAATTATATAAATAGGATTTACATTGAAAACAGTCGTCAAGAAGAAAGAAGTTAAAAAAATTATAAATAAAATTGTTGACCAATTGATACTTTTTGAAAGACTGAAAGCTGCGTATAGAATAAACGCAGCAACAGCGGGTCTTATTCCACTAAAGGCTTTTTCTAAAAGAGCTAATTCTCCCAAATTTGTAAGAGCAAGAGCAATTAATAAAATAATAACAAAAGAAGGTAAAATAACGCCTAAGGCAGAAACTATGGCTCCTAAGACACCTTCTATATTATATCCTAATAAAATGGATAAATTTACCGAGACAGATCCAGGTATTGCTTGGGTTAGTGAAACCGTTTGTGTAAACTTCTCCTTTTCTAACCATTTATTGTTATCAACTATTTCCTTTTCCATCAGTGGAATCATAGCGTAACCTCCGCCAAAAGTGAAAAGGCCTATTTTCAAAAAAGTAAAGAACATGCTAAATAATTTATTTTTTTCTTTCTCTTTTGTCATTGAATCGTCCCCTAACATTCATAGTATAGTAATTTTTTATATAAAAAAAAGGGGATAAATAATATAAAACCCCATTGAAAATAATCATACTTTTTAAACTTAATTAAATTAGTTGGAATGAAATTGTTATTATAAATTTAATTCAGTATAAAATTTGAAGTAGTCAGCTCTAATTAAACTTTCTCTAAATTCTACAAATCTATCATCCGAGTCATAAGTATATCGCGTTGTTTGAAAGAGAGGCACATTTTCTTCTACTTCCAATAACTTTTGAGCTTCTAAAGAAGGTAAGACAGGTTCTAAATATTCTTTTGCCCTGACACATCGGATTCCTTCTCTTTCCAGTAAATCATACAAAGATTTAGTTTGAAGAAGTTTTTTGTTATCTATTTTTTTAAGATAATCGCATGGTATATAAGAAGTTTCCAAAATTAGAGGGATTTCTCCTACCATCCCGATCCTTGTTATCTCCCATAATTCCAAATGTTCAAATTTTTCAACATCTCCTAATCCTTCAACTTTATTAATAGAAATTAATTTCGTTTTAGAGTTATCTACTTTTGTAGCTATACTTCTACCAAAACTATAAAATTTAAGTAAACTTTGTTCCCACAACAAAGATTGAACCTTATAACCACGTCCTGGATAACTTTTTATTGTTCCTTGATGTTTTAACACTTCTAAAACTTTTCTTATTGTGGTTCTTGTTACATGAAATTCTTCTGCCAATTCGTTTTCTGAAGGAAGATATGAGTTAAGGGGATACTCTCCTTCATATATTCGAGAAGTAATTTCATCTGCAATAATTTTATAAATAGGTACTTTATTATTCGCCATTGTTCCATACCTCTAAAATTAATAAATTTTACTATATACAAATTTGTCTACACAAGCTTGTGTAGACAAATTATATCAAACTATTAAAAAATAATCAATATTATTCACCTTAAGTTTTGTTAATTTTGAATTACATTTTAGAAACAAACTAACTGTTATTATTAAATTAAAAATTGATAAAACAAAAAACATCTCATCAACACTTATTTATTTTGTATAAAGGTGTGCAATATTTGTTGCTGCAAAGGAGTAAGGTTTTGTTTTGCAGTCATAGCCAAGTCCTTTTACGTAGCCAGTTAGAGAATTAAAGATTTCTTTAGATTTCCCGTTCAATCCTATATCCAAATGTATTTCAGGTTTTTTCAATTTTAGCTCTTCTTCAATATATTTTGCTGTTTCTAAACTTAGTTCTGTTTCTTTAATAAGCCTGGTATACATATCATATTTTTTGTTTTCTTTGGTAAGATAATAAAAATAAGTACCTCCACTCCCTATTTTATAAATAACAATAGCCGTTGCGAACACAACATTTCCATTTCTAGAATGGCTGTCAGTCCCAACCCATATTTTTACTTCTTCTTTGGCTGAAAATTTTCTAATGAAATCAGGCATTTCTAATGATTCTACAAAACCCAACGTCGGATTTTTTAATCTGAAGTTAAAATCCCCCTTTTCCTTTTTTACTATTATACAACAAAATACTTATTTTGCAACATTTATATCATTTTTTATAGGAATCATTTTAATAAAAAATTGCCTAATCTCTTTGCGATGTATTATGGATTTGATGGGTACAATAGGTGCGTTTCAAATTTTCTTCTTATACTTTGAAAAATAAAAAATCTAAACATGGTAAAATATAATCGATAAATATTATTATAAAGAAAAAGATAAAATATATTTGGTAAGATAAAAAGTATTTTAACCTTTAAAATAATTATCAATGCCTCTATAAGCAGTGACAACAAATATTCTTTAGAGTTTTATGACATTATTATCGATAGTATCAACTTGATTTGGAGGTGTATACTTGCAAAAAACATACAAAGCATATATAAACTTGTTTTTAGTCACTCTAATATGGGGAAGTACATTCCCACTTCATAAAGCTGTTTTAACTGATGAATATACATTTCCATATTTGTTTATTAGATTTGCGATAGCAGGAATTGTTTCTTTAATCATTTGGAGAAAACAGTCTTTTAAATATGGTATGATACTTGGAGTAATTCTGGGATTGGGCCATGCACTTCAAACTTACGGAATTAATTTTACAGATGCTTCTAAAAGTGGGTTTATCACATCCTTATACATTCCCTTTACTCCAATAATTTCTTTTTTAATTGAAAGAGAAAAACCTAATTTAGTTCAATGGATATGTTTTCCTTTGTCTTTACTTGGTTCTTATATGCTTTTTGGAGGTATTCATGGATTTAATATTGGTGATTTCTTAACCTTCATAGGGGCTATTTTATTTGCATTTCATATTGTGTTAATAACAAAATTTTCTAAAATAGTTCAAGAAACCTCACTCTTAGCTTATCAATTTATTTTTGCGGCTTTAGTTAATTTGTTACTTTCCTTTAGTTCTAATTGGAAATTGACACAACCTATTATTGTAACCACATTATACACATCTATAATTGCGACAGTCCTAGTAAATTTTGTTCAGGTTAAATATCAAAAAGTTGTTGGTTCTAATTCAACAGTTCTTATTTTTATTGGGGAACCTATTTTTGCTTCATTATTTTCTTTTATCTTTCTTAAAGAAAAATTTACAACTTTTCAATTAATAGGTGCAATTCTAATGATATTAGTTATCCTTTTAACTTCTTTTTCTGACAAAATTATAAATCGTTTAGTAAAACCTGTGAGTAAAATAGAACAAAACAATAAACGTTAGGGTATAGAAAGAGGTGAATTTCAGATGAAATATATTGATATCAGGAGTGATACAGTAACTCAACCTACTCAAGAAATGAGAGAAGCAATGTATAAGGCAGAAGTTGGCGATGATGTATACGATGAAGATCCAACAGCTAAAAAGTTAGAAGATTATGCGGCTAAAATCGTGGGAAAAGAAGCTGCACTATTTGTTCCTAGTGGCACTTTTGGAAACCAACTTTGCATTTTTACGCACTGTGAGAGAGGTAATGAAGTTATTCTAGATGATAGTTGCCATATAGTAATTCACGAAGTAGGTGCTTCATCAGTAATAGCTGGAGTTCAATTAAGAACCCTTAAGAGCGATAAGGGAGTTATGTCTCCTCAAGAAATTAGAAGTAAAATTAGAAAAGGTGAACAAGACATTCATTTTCCTTCAACTGGGTTAATATGTCTAGAAAATGCCCATTCAAATGGCAGAGTCATCCCTCTTGAAAATATGAAAGAGATATATGAAATAGCAAAAGAAAACAATATTCCTGTTCACCTGGATGGAGCAAGGGTATTTAATGCTGCAACTTATTTAAATATTGATCCTAAAGAAATTACTAATTACTGTGATTCTATAATGTTCTGCTTGTCTAAGGGTTTATGCGCTCCTGTTGGCTCCATAATCGCTGGTAGTAAAATGTTTGTGGAAAAGGCAAAGAAAAGGAGAAAGTTGATGGGCGGAGGGATGAGACAGGTAGGTTTCTTAGCTGCAGCAGGATTAATCGCTCTTGAGAAAATGAGAGGCCGATTGTATGAAGATCATCAAAATGCAAAGTACTTAGGAAATGAATTAAGTAAAATTCCACAAGTATCGGTAAATTTAGATGATATCCAAATCAATATGGTGTTTTTTACTTTAGATATTGGTAACGCAGATGAGATAGTGAGCTTCTTTTTAGATAAAGGTATAAAAATTAACGCTCCTGAAAACGGCATGTTCAGATTTGTAACAAATTATTGGGTTTCCAAAGAAGACATTGATTATGTGATTAAAACCCTAAAAGATTTTTTATCTTTAAAAGTGAGATGAAAATAAATGGAAAAAAAGAAAGCAGTTGCTTTACGATATAAAAGGGGAGTAGATAATGCACCAAAAGTAGTAGCAAAAGGTATGAATCTTATAGCCCAAAGAATTCTGGAGATTGCTGAAAAAGAAAATATACCTATTATTAAGAATGAAAAAGCGGTAGAAGATTTCTATGCTCTTGATTTAAATGATGAAATACCACCCGAACTTTATGAAATAGCTGCTGAAATCATAGCTTTTGTCTATAAATTGGACCGACAATATATCTAAAAATATCTAAAATAATTTTTTACTCATAAACTCTAAAGAGAGTGCTACCTGACCCGCTCATAAGAGCAAAAATAGTGCCTTCTTCTTTTTCTAAAACTAATTTTTGTAATTCTAACTGTGGGAAAATCCTAAAAGCAACTTGTTCAAAAACGTTGAAGGCATTTTCTTTAGCACCTTCAGCGTTTTTGTTTTTTAATGCATCGTATAGAAGATAGGGATTTCCGTGATGCTTTATTTCTTTCCATTGTTGATCTAAGAGTTCATACATCTTTTTAGTTTCTAATTTCGCTGACATGGGATATATTTCTATCTTAATCTCCAATGGCTCCAAGAACTCTAATATCTCTCCTCTTCCTCTTCCTATCGCTGTCCCTCCTCTTAATAGAAAAGGAACATCACTTCCTATTTTTTTGGCTATTTCAAAAATATCTTCTTCTGGTATATTAAAATTTTTAGACAGAAAATTTAATAAGGCGGCGGAATCAGCACTTCCACCGCCTAATCCTCCTCCTACTGGAAGTTTTTTAATTAATTTTATTTTTAAGTTAAAATCATGAATGCCTGTTTGACTTTTAAACACTTCTATAGTTTTCTTTAAAATGTTTGCTTCCCATGGTATAGACAATTTTGGCTGACTCTCAAATAATTCTTTTTCAGCAAAATCTACAAAAATAATATCATGTTCTTTTATAGATTGAAAAAGTGTTAATATGTCATGATAACCGTCGCTTCTTTTTCTTAGCACATCGAGATAAAGATTAACTTTTCCGTAAGCTTTTAAAACCATGGCTAAATCTTCTCCAATATTGTTGTTTGAAAAAATTTATTTTATTACATATTTAAAATACATTCCAGCCAATGGAGGCAAGGTCAAGATAACGGATTGTTCTCTTCCATGCATGGGAACATCTTGTGAATAAACTTCTCTGGGATTATCAACCCCACTGCCATAGTATTCTTTCCAATCACTATTTAATATTTCTTGATAAACACCCTTTTTTGGAACTCCTATCCGATAATTTTCTCTTGGCACAGGAGTGAAATTAAAAACGCAAACCATTATCTCTTCAACATTTTTAGATTTTCTTATAAATGAAATAACACTGTTATCAGTATCATTGAAATCTATCCATTCAAAGCCATCATAACTATGATCTACTTCAAAAAGAGATTTGTGATCTTTATAAATTTTATTTAAATCTTTTAAAAATAAGCTAATTTTCTGATGGGGTTCGTATTGTAGCAAATGCCAATCTAAACTATGTAAACAATCCCATTCCTTTCTTTGAGCAATTTCAGAACCCATAAAAAGTAACTTCTTACCAGGATGAGCATACATATAAGAATAAAATAACCTGAGATTAGCAAATTTTTGCCAATCATCTCCCGGCATTTTTTCTAAAAGAGACCTTTTTCCATGAACCACTTCATCATGCGATATAGAAAGTATAAAATTTTCTGAAAAGGCATAAAGTAATGAAAAAGTTAGATCATTTTGATGATATTTTCTAAATATAGGATCTTTGCTGAAATATCGTAAAGTGTCATTCATCCATCCCATATTCCATTTATAAGAAAAGCCCAACCCACCAAAATGAACAGGCTTTGTTATTCCTGGGAAGGCTGTAGATTCTTCTGCTATTGTTAATATTCCTGGAAAATACTGGTAAGTAACTGTATTCAGATGCTTTAAAAAATCGATTGCTTCTAAATTTTCTCTTCCTCCATATTTATTAGGAATCCACTCACCATCTTTTCTGCTATAATCTAAATAAATCATCGAAGCAACAGCATCTACCCTTAATCCATCTACATGATATTTTTCGAGCCAAAACAAAGCGTTTGATAACAAAAAGTTTTTCACTTCATGTCTTCCATAATTAAAGATATATGTTCCCCAATCTTTATGTTCTCCAAGTCTAGGATCCAGATGTTCATACAAAGCAGTTCCATCAAATCTACCTAAAGCAAATGCATCTTTTGGAAAATGTCCAGGAACCCAATCTACAAAAACTCCTATACCATTTTGATGCATAACGTCAACAAAATACATGAAATCTTCAGGTTTGCCAAATCGGCTTGTGGGAGCAAAATATCCAGTCACTTGATAACCCCACGAAATGTCTAAAGGATGTTCAGCTATCGGAAGCAATTCGATATGTGTAAAATTATGTTGTTTAACATGTTTTACCAATTTATCAGCTAACTCTCTATAAGTTAAAAACTCATTTCCATCTTTTCGAGCCCATGATCCCAAATGAACTTCATAAATAGTCATTGGTTCTTCAAACCAATTCACGTCTTTTCTTTGTTCCATCCACTTCTTATCTTGCCACTTATGCTTGTCATTTACATCGTAGACTATCGCAGCTGTGTTGGGTCGAACTTCAAAATAGGTCCCATATGGATCCGTTTTTATAAGTAATTCTCCACTTTGAGTTTTAATTTCAAATTTGTACAAATCTCCTTCCACTACACCCGGAATGAAAATTTCCCAAATTCCAGATGATCCAAGCACCCTCATTTGGTGAACTCTACCATCCCAATTATTAAAATTGCCCACAACACTAACCCTTTTAGCATTTGGGGCCCATGTCGCAAATAACACCCCATTGACACCTTTTATTTGCAGAGGATGTGCACCTAATTTTTCGTAAATTTTATAGTGGTTTCCCTCGTTAAACAAATATCTATCGTATTCAGAAATAACGGGCAAAAAAGAATAAGGATCCATAGTTCTCCATTTATTACCATCTTTAGACACATATTCAAATTCATAATCAAAAAATTCTTCACCTTCTATCTTCTTTTCAAAAAGCCCATTAGGATGTATTTTATCTAACTTGATTTTTTTCTCTTTAGCCAACAAATATGCTTCTTCCGCAAAAGGTTGTATAGTTCTTACTACTAAATTTTTTTCGTTTAATTTTCTTAAACCAAGATAGATAAAAGGATCATGGCACTCTGCATTTATTAACATTTTAATCTCATCGTCTGTTAATATTGGCATGGGATCACTCTCCTTCTTTAAAAATATAGTAAACTCCATTTTCTTGTACAATTTTTCCCTCTATTTCCATTTTCATTATTGTTGATAAAATTAAGGATACATCATCGCTTAAAGAATCACAAATTAAATCTAAATTATCCTTTCCATCAGCTATTAATTTAAGTATATTTTGTTCTATAAAAGAACTTTTATCTTTTGATGTATTAGCAGTGTTAACAAAACCGTTGTTTATTCCAAATATTTCTCTGAGTTGTTCAGAAGAAATAATAGGAGTAGCTCCATTATATATTAAGTAATTCGTTCCGTAAGAATTTAAGCGGGTAATATCCCCAGGTACTGCCAAAACTTCTCTTCCGTAGTCAAGAGCATATCTAGCAGTAATAAGCGAACCACTTTTTTTTGAAGCTTCCACTACAATTGTTTTTTCTGAAAGTCCTGCTATTATTCTATTTCTATAAGGGAATGTGTATTTTGCCGGATGAGTCCCGGGAAAGTATTCTGAAATAACTAATCCTTCATTTTTTATTTTAGTGTATAAATTCTCATTTGATTTAGGGTAAATTATATCTATTCCATTTCCTAAAACAGCGATTGTTTTTTTTGAATTCAAATGTGCAATGGAATCTATACCATAAGCCAATCCACTGACAACAGTATAACTGTCGAGTGTATGAGCTATCTTCTCACAAATCATTTTCCCATAACTAGTTGGTTTTCGAGTTCCAACGATCGAAACTTTTTTACTTTTCATTAAAGAAATATCGCCTAAATAGTAAATAACAACGGGAGGATCGTTTGTTTCTTTTAGGAGATCTGGATATGCTTCATCCCAATAAGTCAAAATTTTTAAATCTTTTACATTGTTCAATTTTTTTAAAATAGCTCTCTTTTTTTCTTCAAAATCTTCTTTAAAAACTATAGGTAATCTTTCAGTATCTACAAGTTCTATTAATTCTTGATTGGTTTTCTTATATGCCTCTTTGAGAGTTATCATATCTAAAACGTTCAGTTTGAAGTCCTCCTCCTTAAAAGATTTTTATAGATACTTTATCCCTTTCTGTCGTTAATACTTTTTCTAACTCTAATAACGCGACCATTTCTCGCAAAACATTTTCGGAAGTGAATTTAACTAAATCATATCCTTGAATTACATTAAAAGGATATGCAACAGGATCATTGACTCTATATTGAACAATGTCTTCGATACTTATGATATTTTGGCCTCCTGTAATCATTAGAGCTTCTTTGTCAACGTATACATAAGAAGTGATTCTGCCAAAGCTTGTGGTTCTAAATCCGATCTCAATCTTATTTATTGATCTGACATCTACGAGAACGTGAGATTGAAAAGGATATGGTAGATGTCCATGGATGCCAGGGCCAGTTGTCAAAGAATATACACCAAAAGTTTTAACTAACGCCACTTCAGTAGGATATCGACAATTCTTTCTGGATACTTTTCAAAATCAAATTCGTAATTTTCAAAAATTTATTTAATTGTATCTAAGAATATTGGGGGATGAATCACTAAATTCCTTCCGCCGTTCTTTCTAAAAATTAAAGAAATCAGTTGAGCTTCTTTATTTCTATTTCCATATCCTATATACATTTGCTGAGGTTCAAGATTGTTTCTTTCTAAGATAATAAAAACGTCTGATAAAATTGCTGGGTGTATTACAAAACAACCCAAGCTTTTATTTTTTAAAAGATATTTAGCAGCGTAGAAAAAATCTTCTAACAACGCTAAGTTATCTGCAGATCTAGCCATTCTTCTGTCTTCTCGCTCACTTTTTAATCCATCAAAATAATGTGGAGGATTTGAGATAACTAAATCAGCAAATTCGGTGTTGAAAAATTTTTTTACATCTTTAACGTTTAAATTATAAAACTCAACATTTTTATTACAATTGATTTGCTTATTATTTAAAGACCATGCAAATAATTCTTCTTGAACTTCAATACCATAAATTTGACTACTTTCTGTTAATTTTGATAAAGCTAAACAAACATGTCCAACACCACTGCCTAGCTCTACAATTCTATATCCATTTTTAGCTGGACATGTTGCCAATAAAAAAACACTTGCATGAGTTGGAAGGTGAGATTTATTAGGAGAATAAATATTTAGACTTCTGTAAACTTCATCTATTTTCTTGACTCTATTTTCAAACTCTAATGCATCCATGAAAACACACTCCAAGATATAAATTGATAAAAATTAAACTCTTTTTTTTTTTACATATAACAATTCCCGATATTATTAACAATTATTAAGTAATTATAACACAAAATTAGTATTGTTTCTAGAAATTTTTAACATTAATATTTTCAATCAGTGTTAATTGTTTATATCTTTTAGAAAAAATTGTTTCTTAAAGTGAGGATTTCGAATTTGGAAACATGGCAGAAAGGTACAATCCCCCAATTTGTGTTCTGATAAAATGAAGACAAATTCTTAAGTTTTAATAGTTGTTTAGGGGGGTAGGACACACCTCCATCACCTCGATTAAAATCCAGAGATTCAAATATAATTTAGATTAGATTCAACTTTGAAGTGATCGAATATCTAATTAGAATATAAATTCTATAATAAATTAAATAAATGTTATAATAATGTTTGAGAAGAAAATTAATAAATAGGCACTTTAGATATGAAGATTTTTGAAAAATAAGATTTTGAATTTATAAATGCATGTTTTAAAATTTCTAAAGTGACCAAATCAATAAAATATAGGAGGTAATCATGTCTGACAAAAACAAATACAAAATACTTGTAACCGGTGGGGCTGGGTTTATTGGTTCAAATTTAGTCGATAGATTAGTAGAAGAAGGCCATTCAGTAGTGGTAGTGGACGATCTTTCAACTGGTAAGATAAATTTGTTGTCTCCTTTAGCTTTATTTTATCATCAAGATATTAGGGACTACAAAGTCCTAGAAATCATTTTTGAAACTCATCATTTTGACTATGTTTTTCATCTAGCAGCTCAAATTTCTGTACCAGAATCTGTCGATAACCCAAAAAAAGATGCAGAAATAAACATTATGGGTACTTTAAATATATTGTCCTTATCTTCTAAATATGGAGTTAAAAAGATAATATTTTCTTCATCTGGTGGAGCAATCTATGGGGAGAATGCTCCTATACCTACAACGGAAGATTTTTGTCCAAATCCAATAAGTCCATACGCTATTTCCAAATTAGCTTGTGAACATTACATAAAATTTTTTTCAAAAGAATTTTCACTGAATTATACAATATTAAGATATTCTAATGTTTATGGGCCTAAACAAACTCCTAAAGGCGAAGCAGGTGTAGTTGCAATATTCACAGAAAACATGCTAAAGAACCAAGAAGTTGAAATCTACGGAAATGGGGAACAGATAAGAGATTTTATTCATGTTTATGACGTTGTCGAAGCTAACATTTTATCCATAAACAATGCTGATAACGAAATATTAAATATCTCATGTAATGAAGCAACAAGTATAAACGAGCTTTTTAAAATAATGAAAGAAGAAACTAACTACAAAAAATCTCCTATATATCAACCGAAAAGGCCTGGAGATTTAGAGGTAAGTGTGCTTTCAAATGAAAAAGCCAAACGGATTTTAAACTGGCAACCTTCATTCAATTTAAAAGAAGGAGTGAAAAATACTATTGAATGGTATAGAACCTCTGTATGAAAAAATACGCCCCAAAAACATTGATGAAATTTTAGGAAATGAGAAATTGAAAGAAGTACTCAAGACCTGGGTAAAAAATAAAAAAGTTAGGTCTTTTATCATATATGGGGAACCCGGAACAGGTAAATCTACCATTGTTAAAGCTTTACTAAACGAAATTAAAGACTTTTATGATATATATACTATTTCAGGTGCTCTAGAGGGTAAGAAAACTATTAAAAGTATAATTGAAAAAGAAGATAATCTTTTTTCTAAGCCAAAACTTTTATTTGTTGATGAAATTCACAGATTAAACAAAGCTGAACAAGATACACTTTTATTAAGTATTGAAACAGGAGCTCTTACTCTAATTGGAGCTACAACAGAAAACCCCGCTATAAGCATAAATCCCTCATTGC
Organism: Thermotogota bacterium; assembly: GCA_029780115.1. GTDB lineage: Bacteria > Thermotogota > Thermotogae > Petrotogales > Petrotogaceae > Defluviitoga. Next base: position 277,748 of record JAKOZG010000004.1, on the reverse strand, counting down.
TTTCTAGGGTTTTAATCTTTAAAACACAGGAATTATCGGAAAAAGATTATGAAATGTTATTTGAAAGAATTAAAGATTATTACAAAGATATAAATATAACCGATGAGGCAAAAAAGGCTCTTGTGGATTATGCTGGAAAAGACCTTCGAAGAATAATCAATTTAATAGAAACTGCTAAGGAAGCTTCTATAAACGAAATAGATCTACAATTTCTCTCTGATTTTACAGGTTTTAAATTAAGCTATAATAAAGATGCAAAATATAGTTTTATTTCTGCATACATTAAAAGTGTGAGGGGAAGTGATCCAGATGCTGCCATTTTGTATCTTGCTTATATGCTTGAAAGTGGAGAAGATCCACTATATATAGCTAGAAGAATGGTTATTCTTGCTGCAGAAGATGTTGGTCTTGCAGATCCAAACGCTCTAAACATTGCTGTATCAGCAATGATAGCTACGGAGCATATTGGTTATCCAGAATGTTATCTTCCCTTATCTGAAGCAACTTTATATTTATGTGCTTGCCCAAAATCCAATTCTGCTTACTTAGCTTATTCAAAGGCTAAAGATTTCATAAACAAAACTAACTTTGAACTCCCTAAAAAATTAATTAATCCACTCAATAAAAAAATGGTAAAGCAGGGATTTGGCGTTGATTATAAATATCCGCATGATTATGGAGGTTTTGTTAGAGAAAGTTACATGCCAGAAAATTACGAAAAAATCCAATTTTTTTACCCGAAAGAGGTTGGCTATGAAAAAAAGATAAAGGAAAGATTAGTTCAACTATGGAAAGATCAAAAAAAATATTTTTGAAAAATGATTTTACCTTTTAACTTAAATTAGTTTAACTAAAATTTTTTTAATTTATAAGAACCAATAGTTGTTAGTTACTTGCTTTTTAATTTGTCTGTTTTTACTTGTAATATTGGATTATATCGTAGTCTACAGACATTTTGAATGATATGACTATATAATTTAACTTATTTACTTGACAACCTAAAGAAAAATGTATTATAATAGTAACGGTTTATGTGAATATCTAAAGTAAACTAAATTAAAATGTCTTAATAGAAACAGCTTTTTTAGTAATATAAAAAATAATAAAGGTATTTTAATCAAAGATTTTTTTCTTTAATCTTATTAAATATTTTTACATGAACAGTAAATTTTATAAAATAATATAATAACTATGTATTATTTGTGAGAAAGTTTTAATTTTATAATAGTTTTTTGCATAAATACCCAAGGATACTATGAAGTTTGGGTAAAGGGGATAAAAAGTCTTTTGAAATAAATTTCTTTATAACTACATATATCAAAAAGTTAATTTCAAAAGACAGAAGAAATACAATTTTAAAAGGAGGGATTCTATGAAAAAAGTGAATACTGTGCTAGTCGTGTTGATGTGTGTGCTCTCTGCTTTAATTTTTGCAGAGAAGGGGCCTATGCCAGATAAGGTATATTTTGATGTAAGAATGCAAGAAGATATTGCTATCCAAGATGTCGCAGCTGGTAACGTCGATGTATTCCTTACCTCGGTAGATGCACCCCTAGTTTATTCCTTGCCAAAATCCACTCTAGACAAACTAGATGTTTACTCGATTCCATCCGGTTCTTGGTCCTTGCTATTTAATCCAGTTCCAAATGAGGCACCATATACAGTAAACGTTGGAGGTAAAGAATACTTCAATCCTTTGGCAATTCGAGAAGTTAGATTTGCAATGAACTTTCTAATAAACAAACAATACATTGTTGATGAAATTCAACAAGGTGCCGGAGGAGTAATGCATGTAATGGCTACTCCAGGGCAACCAGGCACTGAACCATATGTTCAGCTGGCCGCAAAAATGGGTTTTACACCTGAAGGAAACGAGGATTTAGCCCTCGAAATGATCGAAAAAGCTATGAACGAAGCAGCTAATCTTCCAGAAAACAAGGGTAGATTGGTTAAGAGTGGTCAATGGTGGACCTTTGACGGAGAACCAGTCACATTAAAGTTCTTGATTCGTGTAGATGACCCTGAAGGAAGGCTTAAAGCTGGAAGATACATTGCAGATCAGATAGAAAAAGCTGGAATAAAAGTAGATAGATTAGAAAGAGATAGAACTGCAATACAGATCGCTTATTATTCAAATCCTGCCGATCTTGAATGGCATATCTACACTGAAGGATGGGGCGCAGGAGCCACTAGAAAGTATTGGCATCATATTGTTTGTCAAATGTATGCACCTTGGTATGCTAACATGCCTGGTGGTCAGGAACCAACCCACTGGAATTATGTACAAGACGAAATCGATTATCTTACTCAAAAGGTTTACACGGGACAATTTAAAACAGAAGAAGAATACTGGGATGCTATTCTAAGAGCTACAGAACTTGGATTAGAAGATGCTGTAAGAATTTACATTTCATATCAAGATCAATTCTTCCTAGCCAACAAAGATCGCTTCAATAGAAGAATGGTGTATGGCTTAGGAGATGGCTTAAATGAATGGTCTATACTTACAGCAGATACAAAGGATAGAATACTAAGAGTTACTCAACATTCTGCGTTAGGTGCTCTATTTATGAGTGCATGGGATCCTGTAGGAACGAGTGGATTCAATGATGTTTTCTCTATCAATATTGCTGCACCGATGTATGAACGTGGAATGTTTGAAAGTCCGGCATCGGCTGATATTATACCAGCGACTGTAATACCAAGACTTGAAACTTTAGAGACAAAATTTGACGTAGATGAAAACGGTGAACTTGTTGGTTTAATTGAAGTACCCGAAGATGCCATAAAAGTTGATCTTGATACAAAAAAATGGGTCCCTGTTGGTCCTGGGAAAAAATCTATAAGTGTATGTACGTATGATTTAATACATAGCGTTTGGAATCATGGAATCTCAATAAGCTTAACCGATTATATGTATGCTCCCGCTTACGCCTGGGATTTATCAGTAGATTCTGGTTCTGGAGATACCAGATATGATCCTACTTATTCAGCTTCTGCAAAACCAGGTTTAGAGGTAGAAGTTGCTAGAAAAGTTAATCCAGATGGTTCTATAACTGTTTGGTTTAACTATAACTTCCCTGTTGATGAAATGTATCTAGCATCTTGGGGAGCACCAGGTTGGTCAGTTTCTCAATCAGGGCAACCTATAGGAGTATCTTGGGAGATCGTCGAAGCTCTAACTAGGTTAGTCGAGCATGGAGGAGTTTCGGGAAGAGAGTACACGTTCTCAGCTACTGCTGTTAAGGGAAATGTCTATGAAGTCGATGTTATTGAACCCGTATGTGTTGGAGATATAAAAGCTGAACTTCAAAAGATGATTAACGAAAAATACGTTCCTGTCTATATTAAAGACCTTGTAACTCCAGAAGAAGCTGTACAGAGATATCAAACTGCGCTTGATTTTGTTAACAAATATGGTCATGCTTATATTGGAAGTGGACCATTCTACATGTCAAAATATGATCCGGTTGCTCGTTATGTGGAATTAACCGCTGTAAGAGATGAGAGATATCCTTTCGAAAGGGGCTATTGGAACACATTCTTTGAAACAGTAAGATTGAATGTTGATAGTGTGGATCTTGCGTTTGCAGCAATGGGTGGTTTAGACCTTCCTGTATATATTAATGTGTCAGAAGTTCTTTATCCTTATGATACATTCACACCCGCTTCCGAGGGTGACGTTGAAGTTTCATTAATAATACCGGGTGAAGCGACAATGACATTCAAAGCAGAAGTTGAATCTCCAGGTAGATTTGTGGCAATTATACCTGGTAGTGTCCTTGCAAAATTAGAACCAGGCACATATTCAGTGGCAGTGGCAGCTAAATCAGAAGGGGCTATCCCATCAACCTATTCAACTACAATAATTGTTTACTAGTATTAAGAGAAGTAATTAAAGTGAGTTCAATTTAATAATTCTTTTTTCACAGGCTCCCCGATAAGGGGAAGCCTGTTTTTAAAGAGCTCGTAATTGATAAGAGGTGATCGATTTTATGTATTGGAGATATGCTATAAGAAGGATCCTTATGGGTATTATTATTTATGTAATAATCATTTTTATTTATTCCTTCCTTTTCAATACTGTAATGGAAGAAACACTAAATGGACAAATAATTGAACAAGTCAATGGAGAAATGTTAAAGATGTCTCAAGTTGGAACGGACCCTCAATATTTATTAGAATACAGAGAAAGAAGAATTAGAGAACTTAGGGATTTATATCACCTTGACGACCCTTTACTTTCGAGAGTTTTCTGGAGAGCTATAGATACTTTAACCTTTAATTACGGCAAATCAACTATCATGAGATCTTTTAAAGGAGAAACCGATGTTATAAAGATTGTTGTTGAAAGAATACCTAACACGTTGATCCTATTTACAACATCTATAATTTTAGATATATTATTAGGAGTTTGGTTAGGAATTAAAAAAGCTCAAAAAGCTGGTGGCATTATGGACAAAACCACTTCAATAGCAACTATGGCGGTTTATGGATTGCCGTCGTGGTGGTTTGGAATGGTTATGATAATGCTTTTCGCCTTCTCTATACCCATATTTCCTTCTGGAGGCTTAAGTAGCGTTCCACCACCTGAAACTTTTTTTGCAAAATTTGTTGATTTACTGTATCACATGGCTTTACCAGTAATCACGCTTGTTTTTATTGGATTTTGGGGACGAGCTTATTTGACAAGAAACATAGTTTTAGGAAATTTACAAGAAGATTTTATTATGTCTGCAAGAGCTCGTGGGTTACCTGAAAGGTCTGTTTTATATGGGCATGCTTTAAGAACGTCTGCTCCTCCAATTTTAACAATGTCGCTTTTATCCTTGTTAGGCTCTTTTTCAGGAGCGCTCATTTTTGAGGGTATATTTAGTTGGCCAGGCATGGGAAACTTATATTGGGCCGCTGTACAGCAAAATGATATACCCGTACTTTTAGGCAACCTTTCAATAACTACCCTAATATATATTGCGGGTATTGTGGTTTTAGATTTAATCTATGGATTCCTGGATCCTAGAATAAAAGTAGGTGGGAAAGCGTGAGTGCTGAAAAAAAACCTAAAAAATCATCCAGTAGACTAAAAATGCAGCTAGTTGATTTCTGGAATGAATTTAAACAAATTAAATTTGGGATTATAGGAATAATTTTTCTCGTGATTGCAATTTTAGTAACGATATTTGAAAGTTTTTTGATTCCTTTTCCAGAAGCTTCTACACGATGGAGAGATATAACCTACTGGGAAGATAATCCCAGAAATGCGCCTCCAGCGTGGATTAACTGGTTTAGTAAAAAAGATTATACCCCTACTACCTACATAGATGATATAAATTTTGAAGAAAATATAATGTCTCCTACTATGACTTTGATGACATCTGTAATAGAATATGATTATCGTTATGATGTTCCACCTATAGATTTGATTTATAGAGGAAGATATAAAGGATCTTTTACTTTAAACATCGTTTTAGAACGACCTGATGGTAATGTTTTAAATTTAGTAAACAAAAATTTTAGTTCTCCATCATGGAAAGATTTTAGAGTCGCGATTGGTACTGAAGCAAAAAATCCTGTTCAAAGCTTTGCTAAAAAATACCAGAATTCCTCAGTTCAAAGCGTAAAAGTAAATAACGTGCTTTTTGCTCAAGCAAATGAGACAATTCTCTCAAACCCTCAACCTTTGAAGGGCACGTATAAATTTAAAGTTAACATAATAAAAACCTCTGCAGATACAATTATTGAGGAACCAAAACTAGTCTTGTCTGGCGCAGTGTCAGGTATCTTAGGTACAGATAACGCAAAAAGAGATATTTGGAGTGGTTTAATAGCTGGCACTAAATGGGCTCTTTTTATCGGACTCCTGACTTCTGCTATTTCTGTTACAGTAGGGGTCATTTATGGTGTTGTTTCCGCTTATTATGGAGGAATTGTCGATTCCGTAATGCAAAGAATTTGGGAAATTTTTGCAAATATTCCTTTACTCCCAGTTTTAATAGTTTTGGCTGCTATATTTAAACCTAGCATTTGGTCACTAATAATTATGATGTGTTTGTTTTTTTGGGTAGGTCCTGTAAAGACTGTAAGAAGCATGGCTTTGCAAATAAAAGAAGAAACGTATGTAGAAGCTGCTAAGGCTTTGGGTGCATCACATGCCCGAATAATTTTTAAGCATATGGTACCTATTTTAATCCCATACTCATTTGCTAGTATGGCGTTAAATGTACCAAGTGCTATACTTTATGAAGCATCGGTAAGTTTGCTTGGTTTGGGCGATGCTACTATAGTAACATGGGGCCAAATCCTTCATGACGCAATGAACGGAGGAGCCGTTACAAATGGACTGTGGTGGTGGGTAGTTCCACCAGGTATTGCCATAGCCCTTATAGGAATGACTTTTGCATTTATTGGTTTTGCAATGGACACAATCCTAAATCCAAAACTAAGAACGAGGTAGATAAAAATGAGCGATGTTTTAGCTGTTAATAATTTAAAAATATACTATTATACGCGTAAAGGTGTTGTCAAAGCTTTGGATGATGTGAGCTTTACTCTAAAAGAAGGAGAAACACTTGGTTTAGTTGGTGAGTCGGGATGTGGAAAAACCACCTTAGGCATGGGCCTTTTAAGAATGCCTAGCCCTCCGGGGAGAATAGTAGATGGAGAAATTATAATAGATAATGAAAATATTGTTCCTTTAGATGAAAATGAGTTACGTAAAAGAATTAGATGGTCGAAAATATCCATGATATTTCAAGGTGCTATGAATAGCTTAACTCCAGTATATAGCATAAAAAAGCAAATGTTAGAAACTCTCTTAAATCATCGTGAAATGGAAGAAGAACAAGCTCTTGAAATAATTAAAAAATATTTAAATTATGTTGGTTTGTCTGATGATGTCTTAAGAAGATATCCTCATGAACTTTCTGGAGGAATGAAACAAAGGGTTGTTATAGCTACAGCTCTTTTTCTTGAACCAAAAATTATCGTCGCAGACGAACCCACAACAGCTTTGGACGTTGTAGTTCAAGCACAAATAATAAATTTGCTAAAAAAATTAAAACATGAACTAAACCTTTCTTTTATATTTATCACACATGATTTAGCAACAGAAGCAGAAGTTGCAGATAGAATAATGGTGATGTATGCTGGTAAAATAGCAGAAATCGGAACCAATAGTCAAATATATGGTCGGCAAGGACCTTCTCATCCATACACAAAAGGCCTTTTAGGAGCTACTCCAAAGCTACGAGAAAAAGTAGAAGAATTAGCATTTATACCTGGTACTCCTCCCGATCTTCTAAATCCTCCAACTGGATGCAGGTTCCATGAACGTTGTCCCGTTGTTTTTGATAAATGTAGTTTAAATGAACCTCCTTTAAGAGAAATCGAACCGGAGCATTTTGTTGCATGTTGGAGGTGTTACGATGAATGATGAAATAATTTTAAGTGTAAAAAATTTAAAAAAATGGTTTCCTCTAAGAAGAAGCATTGCAGAAGTTTTTAAAGGCAAAAGAAAATGGGTGAAAGCTGTAGATGGCATAAGTTTTGACATTAAAAAAGGAGAAATTTTTGCGCTCATTGGTGAGTCGGGATGTGGAAAAACTACGACTGGCCGTTTAATTATGAAATTAGAAGAACTAACCGCGGGACAGATTATCTTCAAGGGGGTTGATATTTCTTCTTTATCTTCCGCCAAAGATATAAAGAAATATAAAGAAGATGTCCAGATGGTTTTTCAAGATCCATATGCATCAATGAATCCACGATTTAGGGTTAGGGACGTATTGTACGAACCTTTAATTATTCATGAAAAAACCAAAAATCACGCGGAAATGGAACAATTAGCTGTAAAAGCTCTCGAAGAAGTTAAATTGACTCCTCCAGACGAGTTTTTAGATAGGTTTCCACATATGTTAAGCGGTGGCCAAAGGCAGAGAGTAGCTACCGCGAGAACTTTAGTGCTTTCTCCAGATCTAATTATAGCTGACGAACCCGTTTCTATGATCGATCTTTCTACAAGAGCAGAAATTTTGCACATGATGAAAGAAGTTCAAGAGAGATTGAATTTAACTTATCTCTATATTACTCATGATCTCTCTACTGCGAGATACTTTTGTGACAGAATTGCTGTAATGTATCTTGGAAGAATTGTGGAATTAGGTACTTCTGACGAAATTATAGAAAATCCTTTACATCCGTATACAAAAGCCCTAATAGCTGCTGTTCCTGAACCAATCGCTGGTAAAGAAAATATTATTAAAGATATTCCTATTAAAGGAGAAATCCCATCAGCCTCTAATATACCTCAAGGATGCAGATTCCATACAAGATGTTTGTACGCCAAACCAATTTGTTATGAAAGTGATAATGACCCAGAACTTGAAGAAAATTCAAATGACGGGCACTATGTGGCTTGTTATCTACACAAAGAAATAAATTAGAAAGTACAAAATATTAAATAAAAACCCCACTTTTGTGGGGTTTTTAAAATAATTTGTTGTTATCCTTATCTCATTTTTGAGACATAAAAAATAACTTATTATTGTATTTTGTAGTATTAAACCATATGAAGGTGGTTAATTTAATGTATTGTAGATATGCTTTTAAAAGAATATTGATGGGAATTGTAATTTATGTTGTAATTATTTTTATATATTCGGTTCTTTTTAACATAATGTTTGCAGTGAGTAACATATATCTTTTAAAAGAACCAATAATTCCCATGATTTTTTCTAGATGGATTGATACCCTAACCTTTAATTACGGACAATCTATGGTGATTCGGTCTTTTAAAGGGGAAACTGATGTTTTTAAAATAGTATTAGAAAGGGTCCCAAACACTTTGCTTCTCTTTACTTTGGCCACAATTATAGATATTTTTCTTGGAATACGGTTAGGAATAAGAAAAGCACAAAAAGTTGGAGGATACATGGATAAGACAACTTCAATAATCACTATGGTATGCTATGGGCTCCCTACATGGTGGGTTGGATTAGTTATGATCATGCTTTTCGCATTCATTTTTCCTTTTTTCCCCTCTAGTGGAATACTCAGTGTTCCTCCTCCAGAAACCTTTTTAAAAAGGGTTGGGGATGTGTTGTACCACATGTTTTTACCTGTAATGACACTCGTTCTTATACGTTTCTGGGGAAGAGCTTATTTGACAAGGAATATAGTTTTAGTGAATTTACAAGAAGATTATATAATGTCAGCTAGAGCTCGTGGAATACCTGAAAAATCCGTTTTATATGGACATGCATTAAGAACTTCCGCTCCCCCTTTATTAACAATGTCTGTTTTATCTTTGTTAAATTCTTTTTCTGGTGCATTGATATTTGAAGGTATATTTAGTTGGCCGGGCATGGGAACTTTGTATTGGGCTGCAGTACAACAAAACGATATACCAGTACTTCTAGGTAATCTCTCAATAACCACTCTAATATACATAGTGGGTATGATATTATTGGACTTAATATATGGGTTTTTAGATCCTAGAATAAAAGTAGGGAAAAATGGGTAAAAATTATTACATAAATAAAAATTATTCAATAAAAATAAAAACATCCCCTTCAGCATAAAAAGGGGATGAATTATATATTTTCTAAAGCAATTTTAGCCCAAGTTTCTAATTTTGCGTCTTTTAACTTTTCTATTTCACTTTTTGTGAGCCAAGCACTGTGAAAGTTGTCTACTTCCTTTATTTCAGCATGTTTCACGTAACCTTCAAAAAGGATTCCTAAATGTACATTAGAAACATCTTCAGAATTATCTCGTATGATTCCTCTGTAAACATATTTTGCTGGATTAGAAAGCCATATTTCTTCGTTTATTTCTCTTTCCATTCCATTAAAAAATGTTTGTTCTTTTGAAAACCCTTTATCTTTTTCGTTTATATGACCGCCGATGCCCAAAGAAATCATGTTATGGAGCCTTTTTTCTCCTTGTTTTTCGGTTCTCTTTAATACCAAATATTTGCTATCTCTATTTTTAAAAACTGTATATGGGATTATTTGTTTAAAAGATGAGTCATTTTCTATCTTATTTCTTTCAAAAAAATCTCCATATTCTATGATCTTTGAAAATTCGGAAAATTTCAATTTAATGAAATTCGTATTTGTAATAATTATTTGATTAACTAAATTTGTAGGTACTGCAAATACATACTCTTTCATTCTATAATCTCCAAAACAATATTTTCGTTCGAATATATGCAAATTTGACCTGCTATTTGTAATGATTGCCTAACTATCTCTTCAGCATCCAAGTCAGTATTCCTCAGAAGTGCAATTGCAGCAGCATATGCATAAGGTCCTCCAGAACCTATAGCTATAGCATCTTCTTGGGGTTCCAAAACTTCACCATTTCCAGAAATTAATAACATATTTTCTTTATCCGCAACAAGTAACAAAGCTTCTAATCGTCTCAATACCTTATCCATTCTCCATTCTTTTGTTAGATCTACGGCAGCCCTAATTAAATTTCCATTAGAAGATTTGTACTTTGTTTCAAACCTCTCATATAATGCTAAGGCATCTGCTACAGAACCCGCAAAACCTGATATTACTTTTCCTTCTCCTATTCTTCTCACCTTTCTAGCGTTTCCCTTAAAAACAGTTTCTCCCATAGTAACCTGTCCATCTCCCCCTATAACCGTTTTACCGTTCCTTCTCACGCCTAATATTGTAGTACCCTGAAACTGCATTTTTTATTCCTCCTTACAAACTATTCGTTTAATGGCGTCTTAGAAATTCAAAAGTATATGTTTGTGAACGATTCAGATTTAGTCTTTTAAAAAATACCTACTACCTTTTAATCTTCTATATCAACTAAAGATTCGTTTGACATCTTTAATACCCATATCTAAAGAGAATAACTTCGCTCCCTAACCCTTTCTATTTTGACATCCCAAAAAAATTTTTATTCATTTAGTACTCTGCCTTCTAAAAACAGATCGTTATCTTGCCATTTTAAAGTTATCAGACATCTTATTCAACTAATTCTCACCATGATTTTTGATATTTTATTAACTTATAAGCTACTTTCTCTCTGCTTAGATTCTTTTAAAGAAATAGAATGGTTGCTCAAGATAGTCCTGACGATGTCTTCAAATTCTATATCAATAGCTTTTGCAGAAGTTGGCAGGTCACTTAAATCTGTCATACCAGGTATTGTATTAACCTCTAATACATAAACATCATCATTATTGTTTATGATTGCATCAACTCTAAACATATCTTTCAAGGCTATTAAATTTGTAATTATCGCTCCAATTCTATCCACTTGTTTTCTTATTTTTTCTGGAGGAAATAGCCATGGTTTTAAATCGGTTAAACCAGTTGTATACTTAGCTTCATAATCATAAAATTCTTTTTTCGGAATAATCTGTAATAAAGGTAAAAGTATAAATTCTTCATCTTCCTGAACAAAAGAAATGGTGATCTCTTTTCCTTTTATGTATTCCTGAATCAAAATATCTTCAAAATCTAACAAGTCTTGTTTTAAATAGAGATTATACTCCTTCATATCGTGTATTATATAAACACCTTTACTTGAACCACTTTTTCTAGGTTTGATAACCAAAGGAAATTCAAAAGGAGGAGGTATAAAATCGTTTGTCAGAAATGTTTTAGGCATTTTTAAATAATCTTTAAAAAAGAGAAAAAATACATACTTATCATAAGTTATGTAAGATGTCTCAGGATTTGAACATGTATAATCAATACCTAAAATTTCAAAAAGAGATGGAAGTCTCCCATCTTCACCAAAATCACCATGAACAATATTAAAGACAAAGGAATAGTTTTTAATTTGGTCTATAAAGTCTTTGTCAATTGGATCTAAAATCAAAGTATCAAACCCTAGATTTCTAAGACTCTTCTCAATGTTTTTTGCACTCCTAAAAGAAACCTCTCGTTCTAAAGATTTCCCACCAGCAACAATAGGAATTATCACCTTTTACTTCTCCTTTTCTTATTTTTTAAGTTTTTCAAGTTCGAAATATTTCTTATCTTTTTCACAATATAGTTTTTCTTTTCCTTTATTAACTTTATAAAATAGTGTGCTTTCGCATTGAGGACATTTATACTCTGAAGGTTCATCCCAATACATTTCACCACAAGAAGTACATTTATAATATATTCTTCCTTTTTTGCTTCTTAATTTTTCTATTACACCTCCGCAATTTGGACAATTTCCCCTTGCAGTTACATTTTTGGTAAATGTACATTTTGGATAATTACTACAAGCAATGAATTCCCCATACCTTCCATTTTTTAATATTAAATCTCCATCACACATCGGACATTTTTCGCCTATTTTATTATTCTCTCCGTTTACTTTTAAGCTGGTTTCTAAAAATTCTTTGATATACAATTTATTATTTATAGTAACACCAAAAGATTCTAATGGAATTTTTAACGTTTCTTTACATTCCTCACATGAAAGATATAAGCCAAATCTACCAAAATTTAATTTCATCATTTTTTCGCATTTTTTACAAGGAACATCGCTTTCATAATTTAATTCTAATTCTCCATTTTTAATTTCTTTTGTAGCACGTTCAAGAAATTTTTCAAACTCAATATAAAAATCTTCTAAAACCTTTTTACTATTGTTTTTCCCTTCTTCTATCTGATCTAGATCTTTTTCCATTCTAGCTGTGAATTTTACATCAACGATATCAGGAAAAAATTTTTCTAAGAAATCAGTAACAACAAAACCAGTTGTCGTCGGTCTTAGTGAATTTTTATCAATTTTTACTACATACTTTCTATCAAGTAAAGTCAATATTATTGTTGCATAAGTAGAAGGTCTTCCTATCTTTTTAGCTTCAAGTTCCTTAATTAGAGTCGCTTCGGTATATCTATTCGGGGGATTTGTTTCCTTTTCTTCACATTTAAGTTCTTCAAAGGTTATCTCTTCATTTGTGTCTAACTCAAAATAATTTTCTCCATTTGATGACTTCCAAAACTTTTCAAATCCGTCAAAAAGACACTTCTTGGACGTTATTTCAAACGAATATTTCAAGGTCTCATCCTCTATTATGTATTTTTTTTCTTGATATTTTGCAGGCGCAGATTGAGACGCCATAAATCTATTCCAAATCAAGGTGTATAATTTTAAATGATCTCCTGAAATTAGTTTTTTTGCTTTTTCTGGATTTATTGCTACATCTGTTGGCCTGATAGCTTCATGTGCATCTTGTACATTTGACTTTTTACCTTTGTTTACATAATTTCCTACATATTGTTTTCCAAATTTCTTTTCCAAATATTCTGAAGCAGATCTTTTGGCCACCTCAGAAATTCTTGTTGAATCGGTCCTCATATAAGTTATAAACGCAGTTCTTCCCTCAGGGGTCTCTATCCCTTCATATAAATCTTGGGCAATTTTCATTACCTTACTAGAACTCCATCCAAATGTTGATACAGCACTTTGCTGCATTGTACTTGTGATAAAAGGATAAGGAGGACTTTTAAAAGTTTCATTTTCTTCTATGGCGGTAACTTTTAATTTTTTGTCTTTTAAGTATTCAAAAATTTCATTTTTCTTTTTTTCATTAACAGATTCTGGTTTTAATGTCTTACCGTTTTCTTTTGTTAATGGAATTATTAATCCTTTATGGTCTAAAAATATTTTAAAATACTTTTTTGGCTTAAAAGTAAATATCTTTCTTTCTCTGTCTATTATCAACTTTAAGGCTGCCGATTGAACTCTTCCAGCACTTGTATTATAATTTTTGAGAGCCTCCCATACCAAAGGGGAGATCTTATATCCAACTATCCTATCTAAAATTCTTCTTGCAATCTGAGCATCTACTTTATTTAAATCAAGACTTCTAGGATTTTCTACAGAATTTAAAATTGCATTTTTTGTAATTTCTGAAAATACTATCCTGTTTTTTTCCTTAGGATCAAGATCCAATAATTGAGCAATATGCCAAGCTATTGCTTCTCCTTCCCTATCCATATCAGAAGCTAACAAAACTTTTTTGTCCTTCGTTTCTTTTTGTATGTCTTTGATTACTTTTTCTTTGTTTGGAATTATTTGAAATTCCGGTTCAAAGTTATTTTCAATATCCACTCCAAACTCTTTCTCTGGTAAATCTCTAACATGTCCTTTTGAGGCAATAACCTTATACTCTTTTCCAAGGTATTTTTCTATTGTTTTTGCTTTTGAAGGAGACTCAACTATCACTACATATTTAATATTTCCATTATAAGAATTGTTCTTTTTGTTTTTGTCTTTTGTTTTTTCATTATTCTTTTTTGCCATTCATTTACCTCCCTGCAAAACTAAAACTAAGTTTAATCAGTGTATTTTTCAATTTTTATTTTTCTATCAAGTCTTCTATCATATTCGCTCCAAGTGGAGTTTTCGTTTATCTGAAGCGTATTTTTAATGTTTTCTTTTGCACGAGCTATCTTAGAATCAATATTATCACTGAAATTTACTATCATTGCTTCCAAAGTCTTAGGTACAACTGGACTTCCATACTCAATTTCACCATGATGAGACAAAATTATATGAATGATATGTTCGATATCTTCTTTTTCAATTTTTTCTTCTATCTTTTTTGATTCTTCATAAATCAGTTTTGCACCTAAAGGTATATGACCCATCAATTCTCCTTGCTCAGTTTTTTCTATGCCAGTTGGTGTGATAATATATTCCTCAATTTTTCCTATATCGTGTAATAAGGAGCCAGCAATTATTACATCTCTATTAATGTAAACATCTTGTTCACAATAGGCTTCGTATAAACATAAAGATAATTCCGTAACCTTTAAACTATGTTCAATTAATCCATTAGGATATGCATGGTGTACCTCGATGGCTGCTGGAGAAGTTAAAAACATTTCTCTAATAGAATTGTTTTCTATAAATATTGATTTCAGCAGCGCTTTAATTCCTGTATTTTTCACTTGTGAAATATAATTTTCTAATTTGTGGGTCAAAGCTATTAGTTCAGTTTGAGAATTTCTTAAATATTTTTCAGGATTAACTTCAAGAGGATTTAATATCTCGATAGAATCAATATCGTTGACAACATTTATTTGGATCCTATTTTCAAAAAAAACAGTTTTCCCCTTTACTTTTATGACATCTCCCACTTGGATTTTATTATTATTTTCTTCTGGATAATACCAATCAACGGCCCTAATTGATTGACTCTTATCCACTAAAGTGATTAGCAAAAATGCTTTATCAGATTTGGTCTTTTGAAGCCTCTTACTGATAACTTTACCTTCTACTTCTACTTCTTCGTTAGGTTTAAGTTCCGAAATCAATTTAACTTGATTAATTTTTTCTTTGCTATTAGGATCGATGTTATAACTGTCAATTTTTCCTCTTAAAATATCACCCAAGGAATAGTTGTCACACAAGACACTTTCCTCCTCTGATGTAAATTCTTGGTACTCTCTTGGTTATCTTAGAGGTAATTTCGTAATTAATCGTTCCAGCTTTTTGGGCAAGTTCTTCAACAGTAATTCTTTGATCTTCTTGTTGTCCTATCAATACTACTTCATCTCCAACATTTGCATCTATTTCACTAACATCAACAACCATTTGATCCATAGAAATGTTTCCTAACAAACGACATTTTTTACCTTTAATCAATACCTCGGCTTTGTTTGACAGATTCCTAAAATACCCATCAGCATATCCTACAGGGATAATAGCAGTTTTCATTTTTTTTGTTGCTACAAAAGTTCTACCGTAACCAACACTTTCACCAGAATTCAGTTCATTCACTTTAACTATTACACTTTTGAACTCCATAATTGGTTTTAGTTCTTCAATATTATCCAAATTCGACGGCTGCATGCCAAAAGTAGCAATTCCTGGTCTCACATAATCCAAAGAGTATTGAGGGAAAAAAAGAAGACCTGCACTATTAGCTATATGTCTTGTTTTTATGTCAATTCCTTGATCAAGGATAAAATTTAGCAACTCTAAATATTTGTTAAATTGATCTTCTACAAAACCATCTTTTTCGTCAGCAGTTGCAAAATGGGAATAAACTCCTTCAATCTTGATATGATGATCTTTTATCAATTTTGTTAATGTAGGCAATTCTTTTTCTTTTATCCCTATCCTATTTATCCCTGTATCAATATTTAAATGAAATTTAAATTTGCTTATATCTTTTCCTAGTATATCACAAGCTTTTTCTAAAAAATCAATTGATGTTATTGTTGGCTTCAAATAATTTGAATAATCCACTATATTTTTAAAATCTTTAGGGTTAAAATAATTAAAAATGAGAATATTACACAACATACCATTATCTAATAATTCCAAAGCTTCTTCCAAAAAGGCTACAGCAAACATATTATTGCCTTCTTTCAAGGCCTCCCTAGCTAAAGCTATCATACCATGCCCATAAGCATCAGCCTTTACAACCGGCATGATTTTAGCGTTTGTGTAAGAACCCAAAAAGTTTAAATTTTCTAAATATTTATCGATGTTTACTATGGCAAAAGTGTCTCTACCCGTTATATTCATTTTATCAAAGTCGAATGTAAAGAAATTAAACTAACTTTATCGACCTTCAAAAAGCTCCTTTCCTCTTCTTGTATTTCAAAAGCTCTATTAGTAAATTACAATAACCTATTTAGAGTTTATTTAAAACAACATATTCTCATAAGATTAATGATAATTTGCTAAAAAATATTTTTATTAACCCTGATTATTTCAGATTTCAAGGGTGCTATTTTAAAATTAATCATCACATTTATCCTAATCTATAAATAGGTTTCTACATTAAAACAACTTTAGAAATCATTTGTGATAGTTCCAAAATAACTTATATATTATCTTAGAATCTCATAATTTATAAATTATCGATAAAATCGCTTATAAGAATTATACAACAAATTATCTAATTTATCAAAATTTAAAAGTTTTATGTTTGTAAAGGAAACTGTTATAATTAGGTAAGTTAATCTTTTATGTCATAAAATTATGGAGGTTATAACATGGAAAAAATCGATAATTTTAAGGAGTATCTTGCTAAAATTTCACGATATGAACAAGCACTTTCACTTATTTATTGGGATCTTGAAACTTATGCCCCAGATAAGTCAGTATATTATAGATCTAAAGCTTTAGCTGAACTATCAGAAATGCGTTACAATCTTTTTGTTTCGAATAAAATGGCAGAGTTTCTAGCCTATTTTGCCCAAGAAAATATTTTAAGAGATCTTAATGAAACTGACAAAGCCTTAATAAAGGTGGCAGACAAAGAATTTGAAAAAATTAAAAAAATCCCAGCAAAACTAGTCAGAAATTTAGCAGAAACGACAGCTAACGCAAACTTAGCCTGGAAACAAGCAAAAGAAAACGATGATTTTAGTATCTTTCAACCTTATTTAGATGAAATCATAAGGTTAGTAAAAGAAGAAGCTGATTCGTTAGGTTATGAAAAGAACAGGTATGATGCATTACTAGATTTATATGAACCTGGTCTAAAAACTACCGAAGTTTCTGAAATCATTGCATACTTAAAAGAAAATCTCATACTTTTTTTGAATAAACTACTTGAAGAAGGAAAAGAACCACGTGATGATTTTTACAAAGGCAATTTTGATATGAACAAACAAAAAGAATTATCATTAGAAGCACTAAAATTTATGAATTTCGATTTTAGTTCCGGAAGATTAGATACTTCTGTACATCCTTTCACAACAAAAATAGGCCCTAGGGATGTAAGAATTACAACAAAATACAGTACTGAAGACCTTAGATATTCTTTGTTTTCTACCATTCACGAATGTGGACATGCTCTTTATGAATTAAACATTCCAGCCGTTTTTTTTGAAACTCCTTTAGATGAAGGGGCTTCTATGGCTATTCATGAGTCACAATCAAGGTTTTGGGAAAATATTATAGGAAGAAGTCTTCCTTTCTGGAACTATTTTTCAACAAGAATTAAATTAATATTTAATTCTTTTAAAGGTTTATCCAGTAAAGATCTTTATAAAGGAGTAAATATAGTCGAGAGAAGTTTATTAAGAACAGAAGCAGACGAAGTAACTTATAATTTTCATATAATGCTGAGATTTGAAATAGAAGAAGCTTTGATTAACGATAAAATCACCACTAAAGAATTACCTTTAATTTGGAATGACAAAATGAAAGAATATCTAGGAATAGTTCCTCCAAATAATTCTCTTGGTGTTTTACAAGATGTCCATTGGTCTAATGGTTCGTTTGGGTATTTTCCATCGTACATGTTGGGTAACTTGTACGCAGCTCAATTATTTTCCAAATTAAAACAAGATATACCGAGTTATTCATCCGATCTTGAAAAAGGTGAGGCAACATCAATTATAAACTGGTTAAAAGATAATATTCACCAATATGGCAAAATGGTTGAACCACAAGAACTTATTTATAGGGTAACTGGGGAAAAACTTAATCCAAAATATTTTGTCGATTATATAACAAATAAATATACAGAAATCTATAATATTTGATAAAATAGCTGCGGGTTAGATTTTGCATCAACCGGCAGCTATTTTATTTCCTTATTTATTCATTCTTTCATTCATTTTTTTCTTCTTTTTCTTCTTTTGCTAGTTCTTTTAAATTTTCACACACATAATAATAAAACGTTCCTTCTTCATATTCTCCTTTTTCGTTTGTTTTTCCAGCCTTATAATCAGTCATTAATTCTACCGCTTCATCTATGTTGTTAATAGTCCAAATATGAAAATTTTCATCCTCTATATCTTTTTTAATTTCATCCTTTAAAACAATATTGTCTATATTTTTAGCAGGTATGATTACACCCTGATTTCCTGTAAAAACAATATTTTTACAAGCTTGGTAAAAACCTTCTATCTTCTCGGTTATTCCACCAACAGGCAAAACTTCTCCGCTTTGATTCATAGAAGCTGTAATAGCTATGTTTTGTTTTAAAGGAACGTTTGCTATTGAGGACATTAAAGCAAGAGTTTCGGCTACAGTTGCACTATCTCCTTCTATAACAGAGTATACTTGTTCAAAATTTAAAGACACACCAAAACCACTTTGAATAAACCTAGAAAATTTGTGTTTAAAATAGTTTTCTATTACCAAAGAAGATTTTTTATATATTTTCCCACTTAAATCTATATCGCGATGTATATTTATTATCTTTTCCGAGGATGACCTATAACTCTTAGCAGTGATCTTTACAGGATGTCCAAAAGAAAAATCTATCGTGTCAAGTACAGTCAGACCATTAATTTGACCAACTTCATAACCATCAACTTTTATATCTATCTTCTCATTTCTAATAGCTTCGAAAATTTTGTTTCTATGAAAAGAAAACATCTTTTCCTTAAAATCTATTGCATCTTTTATATTTTTAGAATTGATATAATAATTGCCTGGAATTTTACGTGAAAAATTATAAGCGTCAACTAAAAGATTCTTTATCTCACCCAATTTTAAAGATATTTTTTTGTTGCTGCCATTCATTCTGCATGCATGTTTTATTATCTCTTCTACTCCATCTTTTGTTATATGGGAGAGATTGTTTTCTTGAACAGCATTGCTTAAGAATGCCAGAAATTTATTTATATTTTCATCATTTAATTCTACTTCATAGTCAAATTGTGATTTTATTGGAAATAATTTTTCAAATTCACTATCGTATGCTCTCATCATTGTGTATACCCATTCTTCTCCAATTAGAATTACTCTAATATTTAAAGGTAAAGGTTCTGGCTCTAAAGTTTCTACACTGGAATAACCCTCAGCAGCTTGAATATTTTCAATCTTTATCTCATTCTCGGTCAAAACACGCTTCAGAACTTCCCAGGAATACGGCTTCCTGAGAACTTTCTCCGCTTCCATAATTAGATATCCACCATTTGCTTTATGAAAGGCACCCGGCTTTATCATAGTAAAATCAGTCTGAAGAAATCCCATTTGCGAGTAATACTCTATTCTTCCAACTAGATTTGAAAAAGTTGGATTATCTTCTTCCATTAGTGGGGCACCTTGAAGGTAAGAATTATCTACTAAAACATTAACTGCATACCTTTTTTCCTTGAGTGCTCTGATAATGTTTTGATTATCAGAAGTTAACTGTGAGAGATGTAAAGCCATGTCTTCTTTTAAAAGTTGAAGGTATTCAAAAACATCAGAATATTTTAAATACTTTTTCTCTAATGGCTCAAAAAGTTTACTCAAACTAAAGGTTGCCCAATACCTTCTTAAATTTTTAACCTCTTCCCAGTATTCTTTGTCTAATTGAGTTATACGTGACATGGTTCTTTCTATCAATTGCATTAATTTTTCAGAATTCTTTCTAAACTGCTCTTTTATTTCAGCTGGGAGTTGTTCAAACTCTTGTGGAGTAAGCCTTTTCCCATCGAAGATAGGAACACTTATAATACCTCTTTGTGAGGCTTCTAGTATGAACCCCAAACTTTGAGCTTCTTTTCTCAAATCGGACCATAATTTTTCTCTTTGAGAGTTATATTCTCTTTCCAAAGAACTCAAACGATCTTGAAATTCTTCCGTAGACATTGTCTTGTTTAATACTTGGACGGACGAATCAATGATATTTTGCAACTCAGATTTAAACTTTTTTCCTTCTCCCGCAGGCAATCGTAATAGCTTTGGTTTTCTTTCTTCGACAAAATTAAACACATACATTATATCAGGGGGAGTTTTTTGACTTAATGCTATCTTTTCTACAATTTTGCGAGTCATGCTTCTTCTACCACTCCCTGTAGGACCTACTACAAATATATTATTTGAATTATTTGAACTTCTCAAGGCAAAATCAATAATTTCACATGCTCCTTTTTGAATCGTATAATCTTGATAAGAACCTATTTTTATTTCTTGAGTATTTTCTATCTTTAGATCCGGTATTTTTATTGAGAAATCATCTAATTTAAGTTTTTTCATAATATTTTGGCGCCCTGTTTATTATTTAAGCAAATGAAAACAACACGCCTTCCTCCTTCCTTCACAAATTGGCTGTTTCAACTGCACTAAAATCAAATCTATTAAATACTTCATTAATATTCCTTAGATAGTATTGAGGAGAAAACAAATCATCAAATTCTTCCTGTGAGAAATTATCCATAATTTGTGGGTTATGAGAAAGTATTTTTTTAAAATCCTCTTTTTGATCCCAAGCTTTCATTGCACACTCTTGAACCAATTCATAAGCTTTTTCTCTACTAAAACCCTTTTCAACAAGTTTTAAAAGCACCCTTTGGGAATACACTAGATTATATGATTTTTCTATGTTTGCTTTCATTGTATCTTCATGAACTACCAAGTTACTTGCTAAGTAATCAGCTTTATTTAACATATAAAAAGCTAAAATAGTAGCATCGGGCATAAACACTCTTTCGACTGAAGAATGTGAAATGTCCCTTTCATGCCACAACGAAATACTTTCATAAGCAGCCGTAACGTAAGATCTCAACATTCTAGACATACCAGTTAATCGCTCACATAAAATAGGATTTTTCTTATGAGGCATTGCAGAAGAACCTCTCTGCCCTTTTCTAAACGGTTCTTCCACTTCCAATACTTCTGTTTTTTGAAGATGCCTTATTTCGACAGCAAATCTCTCAATAGAAGCTCCTATTAAAGCCAAAATACTAAAAAATTCAGCATGAAGATCTCTAGGAACCACTTGCGTTGAAACTTTACAAGGATAAAGATCTAGTTTTTTTAAAGCAATCTGTTCTACTTGAGGATCTAAATTAGCGTAATTCCCCACAGCACCACTAATTTTACCTTGTGAGATATTACCGATAGTTTGTTTTAATCTTTCTTTATTTCTTTCAGCCTCAGCTACAAAACTCAAAATCTTCAAACCAAAAGAAGTTGGTTCTGCATGGACTCCATGAGTTCTACCAACAATTACAGTATATTTATGACGCAAAGCTAACTTTTTCAACGAAATTATATACCTTTCTAGTTCATTTTCTATTAGCTGCCCAGCTCTTTTAATTGCTAGTGCATTAGCTGTATCTACTACATCTGAAGAAGTTAGACCCATATGAAAATATCTGGCAACATCCCCCATATCTTCGGTGACAACTTGTATAAAGGCTATTACGTCATGATCAACTATTTTTTCCTTTTCTAAAATTTCATCTACATCAATCTTAGCTTTTTGTCTTACTTCTTGAGCTGTCCCACTAGGTACAATACTTAATTCTTCAAAGGCTTCAATGACTGCTAGCTCGACCTCCAACCATCTTTTATATTGAGCTTCTAATGTCCAGATATCTTTAATAGGGCTCAATGAGTATCTATCTATCAAAGTTAACACCTCTTTGGGAATTTATTTCTTGTGACCTTTTTGTTGCCTCTTTTACTGCATCCATAATTGTTCCACGAATACCACGACTTTCTAATACCTCAATTCCCCTAATAGCTGTACCCGCCGGTGAAGTAACCATGTCTTTTAATTCTCCAGGATGCTTGTCACTTTCTAAAACCATCTTCGCAGATCCTAAAACTGTCCTTGTAGCAAGTTCAAGTGAAAGATTCCTTGGTAGCCCCATTAAAACCCCTCCATCTGCCAATGCTTCAATAATAATGTAGACATAAGCTGGCCCACTACCACTCAAAGCCGTAATAACGTCCATCAATTCTTCCTCTACTACATATACTTTTCCAACACTTTCTAAAATGCTTTTAACCATGTCTAATTCATCATCAGAAACATTTTTGTTTTTGCTTATTGCTATTACACCTTCTCCAACTAATATTGGAGTGTTTGGCATAGCTCGGATTATCTTCGTGGATGAAGGTAAAGCCCTTTCTAAATGATTAATAGTTATCCCAGCTGCTATGGAAATAACGATCTTCTCCTTACAAAAAGAGCTTATTTCTTTTAAAACTTTATCAATTACCTGGGGTTTAACTGATAGTAAAACGATATCACACTGCTGGACTGCCTTAATGTTGTCATTTAGAGTTTCAATACTGCAATAAACAGGATTCATCTCGAAATTTTCTACTGATATATCAGTGCCTATTATTTGTTCTTTTTTTAAAATACCAGCGTTAATTAATCCCTTTGCTAAAGTACTTCCCATTTTTCCCAAACCAATTATGCATAATTTCTTATACATTTTTATCTAACCTGCCCATTACCTAAAATTATGTATTTATATGTAGTAAGATCTTCTACACCAACAGGGCCTCTAACATGTAATTTTTGGGTACTAATACCTATCTCTGCTCCAAAGCCAAATTCTTCTCCATCAGTGAATCTAGTGGAAGCGTTCACATACACTGCGGCGGAATCAATTTCGTTTAAAAATTTTATGATAGTGGGATAATCTTCAGTTATTATTGCATCAGAATGTTTTGAACCATAAGTATTTATATGTTGAATTGCATTTTCAATATCTTTGACAATTTTTATAGCAAGAATGTAATCTAAATATTCTGTTGTCCAATCATCATTCGATGCCGGTTTTATTTGAGGTAAAATTTCTAAGGTTTTTTCACAGCCTCTTAATTCAACTTCATTCTTTAAAATTTCGTATAACTTTTCAAGAAATTCTTCGGCTACACTATTATGTACAAGGATAGTTTCTACTGCATTACAAACTGAAGGTCTGCTTACCTTAGCGTTTTCTACTATTTTTAGAGCCTTATTAATATCAGCATATTTATCCACATATATATGACAGTTACCTGCTCCAGTTTGTATTACAGGTATTCTAGAATTTTCTATAATATAATTAATTAGAGAAGGTCCTCCACGAGGAATTAATACATCTACATATTGATATAATTTTATTAATTCATCAACAACTTTTCTATCAGTTACATCAAAAAATTGGACGATTTCTTTTGAAAATCCTGCTTTTTCAATTGCTGAATGTATAACATTCACTAAGGCTTTGTTTGAATTAATAGCTTCAGATCCTCCTCTTAACACTATTGTATTGCCAGACTTTATACAAAGAGCAGCCGCATCAACTGTAACGTTTGGACGAGCCTCATAGATTATGGCAATTACACCTAGCGGGACTACCATTTTACCTATCATTAAACCATTTGGTCTCTTCCACATTTTTACAATGTTACCTAAGGTACTAGACAAATTTGCTACCTTTTCAACACTTTTTGAAATACTAAACACTCGTTCCTCATTCAATTTAAGCCTATCAAGTAATGCTTTAGAAATTCCTTTCTCTTTGGCTGAGGATACGTCTTTTTGGTTTTCTAATAAAATATAATTACTGTTATTTCTTAATTCACTTGCTATTTTATTCAAAATATCTTTTCTACATGAATCAGAAATTAAAGAAAATTCCCCGGAAATTTCTTTAGCTTTTTTAGTTTTTTCAACTACATAATCTTCCAAATTCATGTTGCCCCTCCCTTAACTTAGTTTTTCAAATATTTAGGCTTAAAACTTATTCATAAAACATATAGAACCAAACCCAAATGCCACTGTTTTGAAATCTGAATTTTTTGTTCGCTTTCCTACCAAAATAATCTTCAAATTTAGATTCAGGAGTAATAAAATAAAACTTTCCGTTTGGAAAAGCCCTTAATAGGTACCTCATTTTTTGGTAAGTATCAGCTATATTGTCTTTTTCTTTTATGCCATACGGCAAGTTTGAAACAAAATAAATTATATCATTTGATGGACTGAGCGATTCCATAACTTTTTTTTCAAGATGTATATTAACTCCGGCTAAAGCTGCATTTTCTTTTGCGATAGATATAGCGTTGTAACTTTTGTCGTAGCCATAAATTTTGTAATCTATTTCTTTTTGTTCCCTAGATGGATAAAAATTTTGCTTCAAATCTTTAAACATTTCCCATTTTTCACATATATACTCTCTCTTTAATGTCTTGCCACTAGCCAATAATGCAGCTTCAATGGGAATTGTTCCTGAACCACAAAAAGGATCTATTAATATCTTAGAAGCATCCCATCTGGAAAGAAGGATCATGCTAGCTGCAATCGTTTCTCGAAGTGATGTAGGTACATGTTTAATTCGATAACCTCTTTTAGCAAGTGATCCCTTATGTACTGTATCAAGAGCGATTGTTGCTAGATTATCCTTTAAATATACACAAATGGGATAAACTATCTCATTTTCTTCCCAAATTTTACATTTATAGCTATTTTTTAGTTTTTCATAAATTGATTTTTTAATTATTGAAGCTACTGCTCCAGTTGCAGATAAAATAGAGTTTGTTATCTTAACTTTTTCAATAACTACTTTACCTCTTTTCTCTATATAATCTTTCCAATTAAGATTGTAAACCTTATCAAAAAGATCATCAAAATTGGTAACTTCGAATTCTCCTACTTTTATCAATATCCTGTCAACCGTTCTAAAACTATTTAATATAAGCGGAACATCTTCAAGAGGGGCTAAAAATTTTACTTTGCCCGACACCGAGTCGATTATTTTATATCCGTAAGCTTTTATTTCAAAAGAAGGTGCTGCTTCCAACCCTGATGTACATAACGCTATTAACTCAACCATTTTATGCTCCTTATCTATTGCATTTCATGTTTTTTAAGCCTGTTAGTTACTATTTATTATATCATTTTATTTGAACTTTTATAGATCTCTCTATTTTACTAATTTTATAAAATTAACTAATAATACAATAAAATTTTATAAATGTACATATCTTATATACACTAGAAAAGCAAAAGTTCTTGACTCCTCTTCAAAGTTTTGATAAAATTATTGTAGGATAAAGATTAGAAAAGAAGTTTAAAAAGTGATATAAATAATTCAATTTTTATTGTTAAATAATGCACAAATAAAAGGAGGTCGAGAGTGAATGAACAAAAAAAGAGTACTAGCATTAGTTTTAATCGTTGTTTTAACGGTATCAATGAGTTTTGCCGCTCTCTTTGGAAAATCGAATAATTCGTGGAAAGACGGGACATATGTTGGTTATTCGGATCCAAGTGATAGAACTTACACAAAAGCTGTTGTAACTATTGAAAAAGGAAAAATTGTTGATGTCAAGCTGGAAGAAATTATCAACACAACTGGATTAGCGAAAGATGAATCTTATCCATGGCAACCATGGCATGAGGCAATGGAAGAACTACCAAAAAGATTTATTAAGGCAAACGGTACTAACATAGATACTTATACGGGTGCAACACATTCTTCTGAAATGGCTATTCAAGCTGTTGAAAGAGCTTTAAAAAGGGCAGAAGGATTTGATGGTGTAATAGATGGAACCTATGTAGGGCATTCACAAGTTTCTGAAAGAAACGACAGGGCTAATGCGATAATTGTTGTAAAAGATGGTAAGATAGTTGATGTAATACTAAATGAATATAGGGACATTTATAACACCGGAGAACCTAAAACAGAAGATACTTATCCATGGGAACCTTTCCATGAAGCAAAAGTAGTTATCGCACAAAGAATTTTAGAAAAGGGAACAATTCCAGTTGACACATATACTGGTGCTACAGGCAGTTCAAATATGTGGATGGAAGCAGTTAAGGATGCAATGATAAAAGCTGGATTCAAATTTTAATTTTTTAATTTGTTTAGATAAATTAATTCATATGGAGAACAAAAGGGCTTAAAGCCCTTTTGTTTTTTGCTTAGTTTTTCAGTATTCTCATAAAGCAAAAAACCAAATCAATGTGGTATAATTCTAACGGGAGGTATCATTATGGATTATTGCAATAGATTTAGTGAAAATGTAGCATTACCTGTCTGCTTAATAACCGTTAAGAGTGTTTCGCGCGTTAATTCGATGACCGTAGCATGGTCAACTCCTTTATCTTCAAATCCACCCTTATTTGGATTTTCTATCCGGAAAAATAGATATACTTACCAATTGATCTTAAAAGAAGAAGAGTTTACAGTATCTTTTTTGTCTCTAGAAAAAAGTGATTTAGCAGTGAAATTAGGCAGAATTTCAGGTAGAGAGGGCGATAAGGTATCAGCTATTTCATTGAAATTAAAGGATTCAGAGATAGTTCAAAGTCCCTATGTTGAAGAAGCATACTTTTCAATGGAGTGTAAACTAGAAAATATCTTTGAAACAGGGGATCATGATTTTGTTGTAGGAAAAGTTTTAGCCGTTCATCCCTCTAAAAATATTTTAAAAGAATCACAACCAGCTATATATCTTGGAAATGATACTTTTACAACTATCGATCTATCTCAAGTTAAAAAATTTGAAACTAAAGAAATAGTTGCTAGTATTAGAAATTCTCTAAGCAATAGAGGTGTACAAAATGATTAAAGAAACTCCTTCTGAAGGTTTTATTTTAGACATAGTAGAACCTTTAATATCTTTCCCATCAGTAAGATTAGAAAAAGGTCAAGCAGTCGGAATCTACACTAGTGAACCGAAGTTGATGACAAAATATTTTTTCAAACTAATCTGTGAACCAGAAAAATATGCAAAAAAAGTAACAATAAATGGATTAATCGCAAATGGAACAAACTGGATAGGTAGGTCGTTTACTCATATGGTTGTACCTGAAATTTGGAATGATACCATCTGTAACATCTTGAAAAAGAAACCTAAAAGGCGTCATTTAATATTTATAGGAGCTGCAAAAGATGAAATAGTATCTGAGGAATTAGATAATGTTGCATTCTTTGTTGAAGATTATAAAAAAGAAGGAAGTGTTTTTGTAATAACTGATTCAAAAGAGCTGTTAGAAAAGACCGTCGACAAAGTTCTCAACGAAAAAGGCATTGAGATAGATTTAAACAAATCAGAACTATACAAAGTTATTAGTGAAAAAGAATCAGTTTCTGAATTCAGCAATATAAATCATAATGTTAAAAATTTGAATCTTGGAAATAACTTTATAAATTTGGAGTGAAACTTTAACAACGTTGAAATTATAAAGAACTAAGGGTAGGATAAAAAACTTATCGTTCTCCTACTATTCATGTGTTTGATAAAACTTTACAACTTAAAATATTTTATTTGCTCTACCAAATCTTCTGCTATAATTCTTAACTCTTCACTTAAATTGTTAACGTTTTGACTCATATCTGCCTGTTGTTTGATTGCTTGTGTCATTTCTTCAATCTGTTGAGCTATGTTCATTATAGAAACAGTGGCTGTGTTCATTGCACTATTCATTTCTTGGGCTGCAGCATTCTGTTCCTGTGCACTTGCTACTAAACTTTCAATCATTGAATTAATACTTTCTATTTCTTTTAATATATTCGAAAACCTTTCTTTTACTAAAATGGAACGTTCACTAGCCTCATCCACTACTTTTACTGTATCATCTGTAGCAGAATTTGCTTGTAGAGCACCATCTTGTATCTGATCTAACATTAATCCTATTTTATCGGTGGCTTTTTTGCTTTCTTCTGCTAGCTTTCTTATCTCATCTGCAACCACCGCAAAACCTTTTCCTGCATCTCCAGCTCGAGCCGCTTCTATAGCTGCATTTAAAGCCAAGAGGTTTGTTTGTTCTGTTATAGAATTTATTGCTTCAATTATTTCCCCTATAT
The DNA here is from genome assembly GCA_029780115.1 of Thermotogota bacterium. Taxonomy (GTDB): domain Bacteria; phylum Thermotogota; class Thermotogae; order Petrotogales; family Petrotogaceae; genus Defluviitoga. Next base: position 249,270 of record JAKOZG010000004.1, on the reverse strand, counting down.
TTCTAGCTTTTTGAGATAGGCTCTTTACAGCTTGTTGAGTAATACTAGCTTTTTCTTTAGTTTGAAGAATAATTTCAACTATAGACTTTACAGCTTCTTCGCCTTCCTTAGCCGCATTATCAACTATTTCAGCCCTTTGAGCCAAATCCATAGCTGATTTAGATACATTCTGAGCACTTCCAGATACCTCTTCTACTCCAGCTGTTACCTCCTGTATAGACGAAGAAGCATTCTGAGCAGATCTGTTAATTTCTTCCATCTGAGAAGAAAATTCTTCTGTTGTTGAGCTGAGTTCTTGAGAAGTACCTGCTAAATTTTGAGATAAATTATGTATTTGATCAGATTTTCCTGATATATCAGAAACTAAACGAGCTAAATCATTTTGCATCTTCTCTAAAGCAGTCTTTAAAGCCACAAATTCTTTTGCTTTAAATGTTACGTTAGTTTTGAAATTTAAATCACCTTCAGAGGTTTTTGAAACGATTTCTGAGATATGACCGAAAGGTTTAATAAGTACATCTTTTATTAAAAAATAAGATAGAATAATAGTGGCTATCGAAATTATAAGGGCAAAAATTAGAAATCGTCTGAAAAAAAATGCATCGTTTTGGGAAATTAAATTGTTAAATTCTTCCATTGATATACCAACAAAAAGAACACCTATCAAATTACTGTTTTCATCTAATAGCGGTTCATAGACTGTTATATAATTATTATTAAGTATTTTTGCTTCACCCAAGTATCTTTGTTTTTGAATTATATAATTATAGGCAGCACTATCTTTTCCAAGGAAAGTTCCAACTGCCCTTGTTCCATCTTTATTTTTTATCGATGTTGATATACGAACAAAATCGTTACCCTGAATTTGAAATATGGTTGCTACAATGTTCATATGATTACTAATCTTATCGACAGCCTCATATCTTTCTTTTACAGGAATACCATCTTTGTCAACTAAAACACCATTTATCAACTTTAATTCTCCATAACTTTGATTGATATACTCTTTAAAAACATTAATTGCTCCCTCAAGCTGTTTTGAATATGTCAAATCAAGCAATTCTGATGTAGAACTTTTATTAACATTAATCGAAACAAACAGTAGAGAGAAAGTGAGCAAAACTACTATCAAGATCTCAATAAGAGTGGTATAGGTAGATAGTTTCATTTAATGATTCCTCCTCTGAATGAAATTAATATACTTTAAAAACCTAATAATATCTTGTCAATGTTTAAGGTGTTATCAAAATACAATAATGATCAGACATACTAATATTAAAAAAGTATGGTTCAAATTTGAAAATTAACAACCTATTAATACCAACTAAAAAAAATAAAAGGCTCTGCTATACTGAACATTAATCTTATCTAAATAATTGAAAATAAAAGTATAGCTTCGAGCCACAACTTTTATCTTGAATTTTATAAAATTACAAATTTCTTTTAATAAATTATCGTCTTTTTATTATAAATCTTGATTTTTTGAATTTGCAGTATTATATCATTTTTTAGTAAAAAATTGATATAATCGTTATGTATACTATGATAACATTTTTGTGATAACATTTCAAAGATATAAAGCTTATAATTGAAAAGAAGATTAATTTTAATATAATATAGAATCAAAAACATAGGAGGAATTAAATGAATCATACTATAAAAGACTTTGAAGAAATCACTAAAGATTTGAAAAATGAATTAGAAAAAATAACTGATTATCAGAGCTATCAAAATCTTAAATCAAAATATTTAGGTAAAAATGGAATGATCAAATCTTTAATGAAAAATTTAAAAAATCTTAATGAAGAACAAAAAAAACAATATGGGAAAAAAATAAACGAATTGAAAAATATAATTGAAGAAATATTTGAAGAAAAACTGAATGAATTAAAAGAAAAAGAAAAGATTTTGAAAGAGAAAGAAAGTTGGATTGACGTAACAATTCCAGGCTCTCCAAGAAAAATTGGAAAACCTAGCTTGATAAGTAAAACTATAAGGGAAATTGAAGAAATTTTTATTGGTATGGGATTTTCTGTTGCTGAAGGACCTGAAATAGAAAATTCTTGGTATAATTTTGATGCCCTCAATACACCCGAATGGCATCCTGCAAGAGAAATGCAGGATACATTTTATTTATCTAACGATAAAAAATATCTATTAAGGACTCACACTTCTCCAGTTCAAATAAGAACTATGTTATCAAATAAACCTCCCTTGGCAATAATATCCCCAGGCAGAGTGTATAGAAAAGATGAACTTGACGCAACCCATTCTCCGGTATTTCATCAAGTTGAAGGGTTATTTGTTGATAAAAATGTTTCAGTTGCACATATTAAGATGTATCTTGAATATTTAGCTAAAAAACTTTTTGGTGACAAGGTCGCTATTCTTCTGAGGCCAAGCTATTTTCCTTTCACTGAACCCAGCTTTGAGGTAGACATAAGTTGCATTTTTTGTGAAGGAAAAGGCTGTAATATTTGCAAAAATTCTGGATGGATTGAAATATTAGGGGCCGGATTGGTTCATCCTAATGTCTTCAAAAGCGTAAATTATGATCCAGACATTTGGGAAGGTTTTGCGTTTGGTATGGGCATAGAAAGAGTCGCCTTATTAAAATATAATGTCCCTGAAATGAGGGAATTCTATAAAAACGACATAAGATTCATCGAATTTTAGCGCTTCCTTAAGGAAGAATAACTCTAGATTAAATCTTATAAAAATTAATTTTGGAGGCAAACAATGAAAATATCATTAGAATGGTTAAATGAATATATAACAATAAATAAAGAGATTCATGAATTAGTAAGAGAACTTAAATTACACACTACAGATGTCGAAACTTATGAAAAAGTTAGAGATAAACTTTCAAATATAATGGTGGGTCAAATTAAAAAAATAGAGGATCATCCCGAAATCGAGAATCTTCTAATATGTAAAGTTGATATTGGGAAAGAAGATATAATTTTAGTAACCGCTGATCTGACTGTAAAGATTGGGGATAAAGTTCCTGTAGCGATTCCAGGAGCTGTTTTAAACGATGGAACTAAAATTGAAGAAAAAGCTTTTAAAGGTGTAGTTTCTCAAGGAATGATGTGTTCTCTAAAGGAATTAGGTATATCAGAAGAGGCAGAAAAAATATATAGAATAATAGACGATGTTGAAGTAGGAACAGACTTCATTGATTACTTCAAGTTGGCAGACGAAATAATTGATTTGGAAATTCTACCAAATAGGCCCGATCTGCTCTCCTATATAGGAATTGCTAAAGAATTACAAGCAATAGATTGTGGAAAAGATTTCGGTATGTTTGATTACACTGAAATTAAAAAAGGACATGGTTTTCCGGTTGAGATAAAATACGATAAATGTAAAAGATATATGGCAGCTACGATAACAAATATAAAAGTTGGACCCTCTCCTTTATGGCTTATTAAAAGGCTGGGAAGTGCAGGTATTAGAAGTATTAATAATGTTGTTGATATTACTAATTATGTAATGCTAGAAACTGGTCATCCTATACATGCCTTTGATTTAGATCTTATTGATAACAAAATAATTATAAGAAAAGCGCTTCCAGGAGAAAAGGTATTTCTATTAGATGGTAAAGAATACACTATGATGGGAGAAGAAACACTTATAACAGACGGCAAAAACATACTGGCTCTTGGAGGTATTATGGGGGGAGAACTGAGTGGCATAAATGAAAATACTACATCAATACTTTTAGAGGTAGCATACTTTGATCCGATTAATATTAGGCTTTCCTCTAGTTACCACAAGATAGTGTCTGACTCTTCCTATAGATTTGAACGTGGAGTTGACCCTAACGATACAGAAATAGTTATGGGTAGATTGATAAAATTACTTACCGAATTAGCTGGGGGAGAAGTATCTACTTTCATTACAGACGTTTATCCTGAAATAATTGCCGAACAAAAAATATTACTAAGAAAGAACTATTTAGATAGAAGATTAGGAATAAGTATTGAAAAAGATGTCGTTTCTCAGATTTTTAACAAATTAAATTTTAAATTTAACCCACTATCAGAAGGATGGGAGATTTTAGTTCCAACAAACAGACCTGATATAACACAGGAGATAGATTTGGTTGAAGAAGTGGGAAGAATTTATGGTTATTCAAATATTCCTTCAAGTTTCCCCTTTACAAAAGGATTAATAGGAACCAGAGGAGAATTTGTTACTTTTAAAGAAAGAGTTGGGGACATAATGCTCTCCAACGGCTATCATGAGGCAAAAACATTCCCGCTTAACAGCGCAAGGAGAATGTGGATGGACGAAAGCCTTGATTTAAAAATTATAAATCCTCTCTCCTCAGAATATGAATATATCTCTTCAAAACTTATTTACGGAGTTTTGGATTCCGCATCTTACAATTTCAGAAATCAAAAAAAGGATATAAAGCTCTTTGAAATAGATAAAGTTTTTAAGAAAGACGACACAAGTCCTACCGGAGCTAAAGAATTTACAAATTTAGCTTTTGTAGCCATTGGAAGAGAAAATGACGAAGACTTCACTGACAAAAGGCTTGTCTCTTTCTACACGGTGAAGGGTGCATTAGAAAACGTCGCTGATGAATTTAACCTAAAACTAGATTACACAAGAAGTTCTTTAAAAGGTTTAATGAGATCTCAAAGCGCAGATGTGCATCTAAATGATAACAAAATAGGATACATTGGTTTATTAGATCCTCAGATTGCTGAAGATCTTTATGAAATAAAAGACCCAGTTTATATTTGTGAGATTAACTTAGACTTTTTATATGAAAATAAAAAAGAAATTAAAAAAATTGTGAGAAGATTTGACTTTCCTGCAATAAGGAGAGAATATGCATTTTTAGTTCCTTTGAATATTGAATTTAAAGAAATTAGTCAGATCATTGAAAATGCAGGAGAAATAATTGAAGAATACAAAATTTTTGATGTTTATAAAGGTAAAAACATAGCACCAGATTACATAAGTATAACTGTATCCATCGTATATCGATCTCAAATTAAAACTTTGACAGACGAAGAAGTAAATAAGGTAGAACGAAAAATGTTAGAACAATTAGGGAAGAAAAAAATAACACTTCGTGAAAAATAAATTCAAAAAATAAACCATACGAAAGGAAGAAAAAAATGAGACGCAGAAGCATTACAAGTTTTTTAATAATGATCAATGTAATAATATTTGTTTTGATGTTTTTGTTTGGTGGACTTAAAGCATTTTCTAGCCCTAGGATATATATACTTTTTGGAGCCCAAATAGGTAATTTGATTTCAATGGGAGAATGGTTCAGACTCATCACTTCTATGTTTGTGCATGGTGGGCTGTTTCATATATTTTTCAATATGATAGCTTTATTTTATGTAGGAAACCTTGTTGAAAGAACGTATGGTCCAGCACGATTTATAACAATATATCTTTTGTCAGGAGTTTTTGGAAATATCTTAACTCATTTGTTTATACCATATGCTATATCAGTGGGAGCTTCAGGTGCAATCTTTGGCTTAATAGGTTTACTATTTGGTGCTGGGTTTAGACGTGACACACCTGTAATACTCAAACCTATAACTGGAACCGCTCTTCTTCCTATTATCTTGATAAATATCATTTGGGGATTTTTACCAGGAGCGAATATAAACAACTTTGCACACTTGGGTGGATTAGCAGTAGGTTTCACGTTCGGTTGGCTCACTCCCATAAGACTTACAAAGACCAGTTATCAAGTTTGGAAGATTCTATCTTATATTGCGTATGGCTTGATCCTTATTAGCTTTGTTATGTTAATAATTTTTGATTTTCGTTATTACATTTTCATCTAATGAAAGATCTTGTGATTTGGAAAGATAAAGTTTGAAATTAAAAAGTATTGCAGGGAGTGCCTAAAACCTTTACAAGACTTAATTAATTAAAAGTGATGAGAATATTACCTATTTAATTATCTAAGTGTAGCGATACTTAACAAAATCACACTTTCTATAATAAAAGTTAAATCAGGGTTCTAAGTTTTTAAGTACTTAAGCAACTATTAAAAATGAGGTGAGTTTTTTGACCATTGAAGAAACAATAGGGAGAAATATAATAGAAGAAAGTATCCAAAAAATTATAGAAATGGACAAAATTATTAATTCTGTTTTAAGAATTGAAAAGGTTGTAGGAAACAAGAATGGTAAATATTTTGGTATACCATTCTTAGTTAAAGATAATATATTAGTTAAAGGAACAAAAACTACTAATGCATCTAAAATTTTAGAAAACTATATTTCTCCATACACTGCCACTGCAGTTCAAAAACTTTTAGAAGCAGGGTTTTCTTTAATTGGGAAAACAAACATGGATGAGTTCGCAATGGGAAATACCAATGAAAATTCATACTTTGGTCCTGTAAGAAATCCTAAAGATCTTAGCAGAGTATCTGGAGGAAGCAGTGGAGGATCTGCTGCAGCGGTTGGTGCAGGATATGTTCCTTTTTCATTAGGTACGGATACCGGTGGCTCTGTTAGACTACCCGCTTCTTTTTGTGGGGTTGTTGGCTTTAAACCATCCTATGGCATGATTTCACGATACGGAGTTACTTCTTTTGCTTCATCTTTAGATCAGATAGGAATTTTATCTAATTCAGTAAAAGACGTCAGTTTAGTTGTTGAAATCATAAAAGGAAAAGATAAAAACGATCCAACCACTCTTAGTCATACTGTTGATCTTACAAGCAATTTGGAAAGAGATTTATCAGATATTAAAATTTGCATTCCAAAAATAGTCTATGACACAGATCTCAACATATCTATTAAAAATAGTTTCAACGAGGCCGTTGATTTTCTAAAGGCGAAAGGTTCAAAAGTTGAAGTTATTGATATTCCGGAATTAGAATATTCTGTAGCTGTTTATTATATTATAGCTCCTTCAGAAGCTTCTTCAAATCTTGCTAGATTTGATGGTGTTAGATACGGTTTTAGAAATGCCTCGTTAGGTTTGAATGATATGTATAGAACCACAAGGGAAATCGGCTTTGGAATTGAAGTAAAAAGACGAATCATTATGGGTACTTTTAATTTATCTGCTGATTATTATAGTAAGTACTATTCCAAAGCTTTAAAAGTTAGGCGCATTATAAGTGATAAATTGTATAATATTCTGGATGAATATGATGTAATGATGACACCAACATCACCGTCAATTCCTCCTTATATGGGCGAAAAATTCAACCCACTTGAATATTATCTTATGGACACATTTACTATACCAGCTAACTTGGCAGGGCTTCCTGCTATAAATATTCCTTTTGGTTTAATCGAAGGACTTCCTTTTGGTATTCAATTCATTGGAAGGCAAATGAAGGATGAAGAACTTCTAGCTATTGCAAATACATTTCACGAAAGTGCCAAAAAGGAGTTTGAAAAAAATGTATAAAACGATAATTGGACTTGAAATACACACTCAATTATTAACTAAAACAAAAGCTTTTTGTTCTTGTAGTACGGATCATTTTAATTCCATTCCAAACCAAAATATATGTCCGATTTGTACTGGTCATCCTGGAACTTTACCCGCATTAAACGAAGAAGCTGTAAAACTCGCGGTTAAAGCTGGATTAATCTTTAATGGGACAATAAATAAATTTTCTAGATTTGATAGAAAAAATTATTTTTATCCGGATTTAGCTAAAAATTACCAAATTACCCAACATTTTTTCCCGATTGTTAGTAACGGATACATAACTATAGAAGGGAAAAAAATTAGAATTAAAAGAATGCATTTAGAGGAAGATACTGCAAAGATGTTTCACGAAGGAGATCAAATATCCACCGCCCAAGAAAGTTTCCTTGATTTTAATAGGTCCGGTATTCCTTTGCTAGAAATAGTTACAGAACCTGATATAGAATCTCCAAGTGAAGCTAGGATGTTTATGGAAAAATTAAGAAACTTGTTGAGATATGCAGAAATTTCAACTGGAGATATGGAAAAAGGGGCACTTAGATGTGATGCAAACATTTCGATAGTAAATTTAGAAAACAATCAAACGAGCAAAAGAGTCGAAATAAAGAATATAAATTCATTTAAGTTTGTAGAAAAAGCTCTCGAGTTTGAGCAAGAAAGATTGATAAAAAATTTAGAAGCTAATATCAAGATGATACAAGAAACAAGAGGGTGGGATTCTACTCGAAAAGAAACGTTTCCTATGAGAACTAAAGAAGACGATGTAGATTACAGATATTTCCCAGAACCTGATTTGCCTCCATTGATATTAACCGATGAATTTATAGATCATATACGTTCTACAATCACAGAGATGCCAGAAGAAAAAGCTAAAAGGTTCATGATTCAATACGATCTACCTCAATATGATGCTGAAATACTAACTTCTGACAAGGAATTAGCAGATTTTTTTGAAAAATGTGTGAAACACGCAAAAGATGCCAAATTTGTGAGCAATTTAATCATGACCGATCTGTTACGAGAATTGAAAGAAAATGATGACGAAATAGAAAACCTTAAGATAAAGCCAGAGTTTTTTGGAGAATTAAAAGAATTAATGGACTCAAATAAAATTTCCTCTAAAATATTAAAAGATATATTCCCTGAAATTTATAAAACGGGAAAAAGTCCAAAGGATATAGTAAAAGAAAAAGGGCTAGAGCAGATAGACGACGAATCTGAATTAAGAAAAATAATTGAAGAAATAATAAAAGAAAATCCTGAAGAGGTTGAAAAATACAAAAATGGCAAGAAAAAATTGCTGGGTTTCTTTGTTGGTGAAGTAATGAAAAAAACAAAAGGAAAAGCCAATCCCCAGAAAACTAATGAAATACTCCTAGAATTATTGGAAAAAGAGTAGGAGGAATCGAATTTGAAAAAAATTGTATTTTGTTTTGCTTTAACAATAATTTCGATAATTTCTTTTACTTTTGTTAATTATACTCCTATAAAACCTAATTTAGACACTAGTGGTTTAAACTTAGCTTTTTTTTCGTCTGAGTTTGAAGGAATAGGGATTGAATTACGATATTATAATTACACAACTCTTTACACAGAAAGTGTGATCTTGAATAGAACTATAAAATTAAAAACAGGCGAAAGTTTGTTTAAAGCTTATATAGATCTTCCAGTATATAATGAAAACTTTGGTGTAGGTTATGAATATATGCTAGAAAAAAGTTATTTTGGTGTTCTTTCTTTAAAGAATTTTCAACGACTAGAAAGTAAAAAATTGTCACATAACTTTTACAATATAACTTTAGGAAAATTTAATATACCTTCCTATTCAATAGGAAATATTTTGTTTCTAAAAGGTAATGATTTCAATTTCTTAAAAGTTGATTCTTTGTTATACAGACCATTTAAAATACCGTTTTCTGTAGGTTATTCTCGTGGGTTTTACCTTTCGTTGCCATTGATACATTTTGATAGTTATTATGTTGATTCTGTAGACATGGGATTTTCTATTATTAAAAAAAATATATATCCCCAAATAGCTGTGTCTGTTCCTCTTAATATACTTAAACAAAATTTACATGTTGGTTCTAGATTTGCTTTTGGTGAAGAGGTATTTTATGAATTTTATCTTTTTAACGAGAATGTCCGTTTCCCATTTTTTTTACTTTTAAATAATGAAGGAGGAGCTATTTTTCTTGAACTGTAAAGAATTAGGGATCTATGTCCATTTCCCTTTCTGTAAAAAAAGGTGCCTATACTGTGATTATACATCTTTCACAGATTTAAATCTAATAGAAGTTTATCTGAACGCACTTAAAAAAGAAATTATTTTAAAAAGCAAAAAACTAAAGAATAGAAAAGTTAAAACTATTTACTTCGGTGGGGGTACCCCTTCCATAATTAAAACAAACTTGATTGAAAACATTTTTCTAACTTTAAAAAATAATTTTGATATTAATTCTTTAGAGGAATTCACTATAGAGGTAAATCCGGATAGTATTAACAAAGAAAAGCTTAGTTTCTATAAGGATATAGGAATAAATCGAATTTCAATTGGATTTCAAAGTACATCAAATAATATATTGAAGACTGTTGGAAGAATTCATAATTATGACGAAGGAATTCACGCTTTTAAACTCACAAAAAAATATTTTGATAATATTAATGTAGATTTTATTCTTGGGTTGCCAGGTGAAACTACAAGCACCATCAGAGAAAATTTGCATTTTATACAAAACTCACAACCATCTCATGTTTCTTATTATTTATTTGATGCTTCTCATAAAACTCCTTTAAAATCCTTGCTTGATAATGGAAAAATGGTTCTTCCGGATGATGATTTTTTAGCGGATCAACTAGATTTGATTTATGATTTCTTAGATAATCTTAATTATAAACATTATGAAATCTCGAGTTGGGCCTTGTTAAACAAAGAATCCAAGCATAACAAGTTGTATTGGAACAATCTAGATTATTTGGGGCTTGGAGTATCTGCTGGAGGACATATTGATCATTTTAGATATGTTAATACCTCTTCTCTGAATAAGTATATAAAACTTATTGATCAAGGAATATTTCCTTATGAATACAAAAATAAAAACGATCAATTTCAGGAATTATTAGAAACACTTTTTATGGGTTTAAGACTCTTCAAAGGAATTAGCTATGATTCATTGGTTGATAGATTCGGGAAAAAATTAACAGATGAAGTAGTGCAAAGTTTAAAGATCAATCTAAAAAGTTACCTGTGTATAGATGATTGTATAAAATTATCAAAAAAAGGTTTGGATTATTCTAGGTATGTTTTTGAAAAAATGTTAGATATACATCTCTGAAGTTTCTAATTTAAGGTAGCTAAATAGTATCAGTCTTTGCTTTTTTTAAAATCAAAATTAGTAAAAAAAACTATTTAATAAAATTTTTAAACTTAAGTCATAAAAATAAAAACAATAAAGTACGAATATTGTAATTCTCGAATATCAAAGCTTTTAAAAAAGCATTAAGGAGGGGGAAAGCTTTTGGAAAAAAAAGAAGAAGTTGATCTATATCTAAAAAATAAAAAGATCTCAAAACAGGACTCAAAAAGTAGAAGTGATTGGGACGACTACTTTATGGATGTTGCTTTATTAGTAAGCAAAAGGTCTACCTGCTCTCATAGGAAAGTAGGAGCAATAATTGTAAAAGACAAAAGAATACTTGCGACAGGATATAATCAACCTCCTTCGGGATTTCCACATTGCGATGAAATTGGGTGTATAAGAGATGACCTAAATATTAAAAGCGGAGAATATCAAGAGATATGCTATGGACTCCATGCTGAACAAAATGCTTTAATGCAAGCAGCTAAATTTGGTATTAGAACTGAAAATTCTAGCATGTATGTAACTCATCAGCCTTGTTCTATATGTGCAAGATTGATTATAAACGCAGGAATAAAAAAGGTCTATTTTAGAGAAAGTTATCCTGATTCACTGGCCAATCTTTTTTTCGAAACATGTGGAATTGAAACAAAAGTGATTTAATTTTAATTAAATTAAAGAGGTGAATTAAAATGCCTTTAGATAAGTATTTTCAATATTTAAGGCAAGATAGGATGACACATATTTGGTGTCCTGGCTGTGGAAATGGCATTATTATGAAAAGCTTTTTAGAGGCGGCGAACAATCTCAATTTGGATAAAAATAAAGTCGCCGTAGTTTCTGGAATTGGTTGTTCTTCAAGAATTACAGGTTATCTTGATTTTAATACTCTACATACCTTACATGGTCGAGCTATCCCTTTTGCTACAGGGGTTAAACTTGCTAAACCTGATTTTGATGTAATTGTAATGGGAGGTGATGGTGACTTATTAGCAATTGGAGGTAATCATTTTTTACATGCCTGTAGAAGAAATATGGATTTAACTGTTATTATTTTCAACAATAATATTTATGGTATGACTGGGGGGCAATATTCTCCCACTACCCCAACTCACGGATGGGCTACAACAGCTCCTTATGGAAATCTCGAGGAACCTTTAGATCCAGTAAATTTAGCTATAACAGCAGGCGCAACCTATGTAGCTAGGTCCACCGTTTTCCATTACATGTTAACTACAAAATATATTGAAAATGCTCTTAAACATAAGGGAATGTCTGTCGTAGAAGTTATAACCAATTGTCATACATACTTTGGAAGATATAACAAAATGTCAAAGCCCACTCAAATGCTCCAATATTTCAAAGAAAATTCTGTGACTATAAGCAGGGCCGAAAAGATGGATAAAAATGAATTAGAAAATAAAATTATCATCGGCGAATTTATTAATATTGAAAAAGAAAGCTACAACGAAAAATATGATAATTTGAAAAAAGAACTGTCATTAGGGGAGGTGTCAAAAAGATGAGTCTTTCCTTTTCAATACCAATAGCAACTAGAATGGTTGGAGAAGCTGGACAGGGAATCATCTTAATGGGTTCTATTCTCGCAAAAGCTTTGGTTAAGGAAGGATATTGGGTAGCTCAATCTCAACATTATGGAGCACAAGTTCGTGGAGGCATCTCCTATTGCGACACATTATTTGATATAGAACCTATTGATTATCCTCTTGCTGATAGTTTTGACATCTTGTATTTAATGCATGGTATTGGTTCTAATCATATAGAGAAACTTAAAAGAAATAGTATTTTATTCTATGATGAAAAATTTGTTGAAAAACTTCCCCCATATATTACAAGGATAACAAGAAAAATTATAAAAGTCCCTGCATCCAAAATTGCTTTAGAAGAATTATCAAATATAAATGTTGCAAATATGATAAGTTTGGGAGTATTATGTTCTGTTACTCAGCTTGTTTCTGAAGATATATTAATTGAAACTGTAAGAGAAAACGTTGCTACAAACTATCGAGATATAGACGAAAAAGCAGTAAGAATTGGATATTCATTGATAGAAAAAAGGTATCCTCTTAAATTTTATGAAAAAATTGAGAGGTTAGGAAGAGGTTATGAATAACAACGATAAAAACAAAACATCGCATAAGCAAAGTTCTTTAAGACAAAGTTTTTCCTATGCTTTTAAAGGATTAATAACTGTATATAAAACAGAAAGAAATTTTCGAATACAGAGTTTGATAGGCTTAGTTGTTTTAATAATCGCTTTTTTTTGTGACCTCTCTACAGCGGAGTTTGTCTTCCTGATATTTGTAGTAATGTTTGTTTTAGTTATGGAATTGCTAAATACGGTTGTTGAAAAGTTACTCGATTTTATCAATCCTTCTTATAATTCAAAAATAAAAAAAATAAAAGATATTTCAGCTGCAACTGTACTAATAACCTCAATTTTTGCAGTAATAATTGGCATAATAATATTTGGTCGAGCGCTGTTCGATTTACCTCCTAAATATGGTATAATAATAGCGATAATTTTTCTTTTAATATTAAACGTAATAGGTATTTTACACAAAAATAAAAATTGATCGGACAATAAAAATGATTTTTTAGAAGAAAAAGGATAAATTTTAAATTTATGCCAGTTACCCTGTAGTATTTTTGCTATTTTGTTTCAAAAAGGAGGAAACTTCCTTTGGATCCAATAAAAGTCCTTATTGTAGATGATTCTGCATTTATGAGAATGGTATTGAAAGATATAATTGACCAACAACCCGACATGAAAGTTGTTGGTTTTGCAAAAGACGGAGAGGAAGCGATAGAAAAAATTCTCTCTTTAAAGCCAGATGTTGTAACTCTGGATATAGAAATGCCTAAAAAAAATGGTTTAGAAGTTTTAACAGAAGTCATGAAAAAATCTCCTACAAGAATAATCATGGTAAGCAGTTTAACTTCTAAAGAAGCCGATATCACTATTGAATGCCTTGAAAAAGGTGCATTCGATTTTATACAGAAACCTGCGGGTAGTACCTCTTGGACTTTCAGAGACGTTCAAGATGAACTTTTAAATAAAATTAGAGAAAGTATGAAGGTTCCTGTTGATAAACTCACTACTGTTCAATTCATCCCTAGAAGGAAAACAAAAAGAAGATTAAACTTTGATATAGTTGGCCAAAAAATTGTTTTAATTGCAAGTTCAACTGGTGGCCCTAGATCTTTAGACGTTATAATACCTCAACTACCTGAGAATTTAAACGCTCCAGTCATCATTATCCAACATATGCCACCAGGCTTCACAAAATCTCTAGCTGATAGGTTAGACAAAATATCTAATTTAAGAGTAAAGGAAGCAGAGGATGGTGAAATTCTTCAAAAGAATATTGTTTATATAGCTCCTGGAGATTTTCATCTTGGTTTAAAAAATGACGAATACAAGGTCAGAATATTTCTTGATAAAAGCGAAAAAATAAATAATGTAAGACCAGCTGCTGACTTTACTTTTGACTTAGCTGCAGAAATATATAAAGAAAATAGCATCGCTGTAATTTTAACTGGAATGGGACGAGACGGTTCAAAAGGCGCTTTTAAAATAAAGCATTATGGTGGCAAGGTAATTTCAGAAGCTAAAGAAACTTGCGTAGTGTATGGGATGCCAAAAGTAGTAGCAGAAGAAGGATATGCAGATTATATACTTCCTAATTATAAAATTCCTGAAAAAATTGTCGAGTTGCTATCTAATTCAAATGGGTCAAGAGGGCGAAAGGTATGAATTCTTTAAATCGAAATTTTAAAAAGTTTTTTCTTATCGGTTTTGTTCTTTTTTGTTTTTCATCTATTTTTTCAAAGAATGTATTCTTTCAGTGGAGAGAACTAGATGCGAGCTCTTATTTTGAGGAAAACGGAAGTACTTACATTGATCTGGAAGTTATTGCAAAACATGCAAATAGATCAATAGAAGTATTTAATTCTACTCTAATTTACATCAGAGGAGAAAAATGGAACGTATTTATCTTTCCACAAAATAGTTTAGCTATTTTAAACAGTAGTGAGTCCTTAAGTTTTTACCCAAACGATTTAAAAATTAAAAATGGAAAAATATTTTTAACTTCAGAATTAATGGCTAAAGTAATGAATTTAGAATTAATTTCTAACGATATGTCAATATATTTAAATATTCCTTTAGCTCGAGTTACTTCTATTACAACAATTATCCAAAAAACTGACGCGAGAATTATAATTGAACTTTCATCAACTCCTGAGGAAATAGGAGTTTATCCTTTAGTTAACAGATCTGGATATCTTTTGAAAATAAGAGGTGCAGAAGTAGCTGATTCCTATATTTATGAAGAATATAAAAACAAAATTAGCTTTATTAAAGCTTATCATTATTCTCCAACAGAAGTGTGGATACAGATAAAGTTAAATAATACTGCAGAGTTAAACGAGATTTTTGAAGATAACAGAATAATACTTGATTTAACTTTTGAAGAAAATATAAGTTTACCAGTTTTAGTATTAGACCCTGGTCATGGAGGTATAGATTCAGGAGCTGTTGGACCAACGAAGTTGTTCGAAAAAGATATCACTTTGGCAGTTGCAAAAAAGGTACAAGAATTGTTGAACCCATATAGTATAAATGTTTATCTCACTAGAACCAGTGACGTTTATGTTGACTTACATGATAGAGCTATGTTTTCAAACGAAAAAGGTGCTGATTTATTCATTAGTCTACATATGAATGATTATCCTTCAGATAAAACAGTTTCTGGATCGGAAGTCTACTATTTTGATTTTTCTGAAAATGCTTACGCCCGAAGAATAGCTTATCGTGAAAATTTAGATATGAACGTTGATAAAAATATAATTCAAACTTGGGTTAGTGATAAAGGAAATAGTCTAAAGCAAAGTGAAAATTTTGCAAAAATCTTAGGCAGTTATATCAATGGAAACGGTATAAGGTTTAGAGGAGTTTATAAGGATGAGTTTGCTGTTTTAGCCTATACTAGATGTCCAGCTGTTTTGTTTGAAATGGAGTTTATAAGCAATCCTGAGGTGGAGAAAAAGTTTTCATCGGAACAGTACATTAATACTTTCGCAGAAATAATAAAGAACGCTGTTATAGAATATTTCAATTTAAAATAACCTAATAAATTCATTTATCAACCTTGTCAATTACGATAGCAGCTGCCACTGCATAATCTCTCTCGTGGGAGAGCGTTATATATATTTCGCCGTCTCCGCCAAATTTACTAAATATATACTTTAATGAAGATTCCTCTACATATGGGTCACCATTCTTCCCATTTAAAATCGTGATTTCTGAATAAGGTATAAATCTCTTAAAACATTTTGTTATCGCTTCTTTGGCAGCAAATCTACCTGCTGCATATTCTCTTTTCCTTTTGGTGCCTTTAAACCCTTCATATATTTCCTTTTCTTTAGCAGAGAGTATTTTTTTTATATGGTCTTCATTTATTCTATCTATTTTAATTATATCGATCCCAATTCCCCTAATCATTGATTATCAACCTCACGTTAACGCCAGGAGTTATCTGTTGGAGAAAGCTTTCAACTCTTTGATCATCTATATAAATTTCGTAAGATTTGATCTCTTCTAAATTAAAAGAGAATCTAGACAAAACATCAATTAACTTGGCATCCTTTCTTACTTTTCTAACTGTGTAATTTGATCCATTTTTTATCTCTTGATTTACATCCACTAAGTTTCCATTACAAGTAACTATTATTTCTTCTCTTTCTAGTAACACTTCTTCATCATTTAAGTAAACTTTCATTTTTTCTGTTTCTATGTCTAAAAAATCTTTGATCTTAGGAAGCTCCATAATTTGAGTCTTTAAAAGATCCCCTTCTTGAATTCTATAGCTGTTATCCAAAATTTCGTCGTTTTTCGTAATAGCTGTTCCGACCACTATTTCATAAGGCAGATTGTTTATTGTAAAATAAAAAACTTCGTTATAATCTCTAAAAACTTGTTCGAGAGTAGGAGATTGTGTTTGTATTTCATCCCCATCGTGTATCAGTTCTTCTAAGTTTTCGACCTTAACACCATTTTTTATTATTATTGGGTACACACTTTTAGGAACTCCATTTAAATAAAATTCTATAGGTCTTACTACTTCTTTAACTCTCAAAATTATAGGTTCGGCTTCTTGTGGCTCTTCAATTTCTATAACGTCCCCTGGATTTACTGCAGAATGTAAGTCTGCAGGTTCTCCGTTTTTGAATATTCTTGCTTTTTTACCAAAATTTCCACGCTTTATTTGAAGTTTTCCATTTAATTCAAAGGCTATAGCAAGAGAGGGAGTACTTACCAATCTATCTAAAGAATA
The DNA here is from genome assembly GCA_029780115.1 of Thermotogota bacterium. GTDB lineage: Bacteria > Thermotogota > Thermotogae > Petrotogales > Petrotogaceae > Defluviitoga. The sequence goes on along the minus strand of JAKOZG010000004.1, from coordinate 232,115 downwards.
TCCTGCTTGAAGCAATACTTGGAGAATTGTTATATCCTTTCCTATCATGAGCATATCAACCTTTTGATTATTCACTTTTACTTCAGTAAATACACTACCTTGTCTTTTTAATGCAACATTCACAATACCTAGCGGAGTTATATATTCACTATCTTCCAATTTTTCATTCTCAAAAAAAATATTGTCTACATTCTTTAAGGTTTTTAGGGAAACTCTATTACTTGGTATACCTAACTTCTCTGCTAGTTTCGTTGTTAATAAAGGTACCTTTCCTCCACCGCCAACTATCATAACCGCGATTGGAGGTTTTCCATTAAGGTTTATAATTTCCTTAGCAATTTTTTCAGAAATATCTTCTATAACCGGAGTTATCAACCGAATTATTTCTTCTTTAGAAATAGTTTGTAGGTTATCTAAAATATCATAGTAAGATATAATTTCTTTTACACTAAGTTGTTTTTTTATATATTCCGCAGTTTTGAAGTCTACCAAAAGACTTTCAGAGATCGCATCACTTATTTCATCACCAGCCTTTGGAACCATCCCGTAAGCAGTTATTATACCCTTATCAGAAATAGCTATGTCACTAGTTCCAGCACCTATATCAATCATAGCAATGTTTAGATTTCTCAAATCTTCTGGTACAACCAAACTTGTAGCTGCTATTGGTTCCAGAGTTATATGAATGGGTTTAAGGTTAACTCTGTCAAGTACAGATAACATTGCTTCAACAACGCTACTTGGAAGAAAAGCGGCCAAAACTTTAACCTTTACCAGATTACCTTTTTGCCCTTCAAGGTGTTTTATCCATTGGTTATCTAAGCTATAATAAAGTACAGAATAACCTACACAATACATATTTTGAGGATATTGTAATTTTTCTGCTGCTGTTTTGACTGCCTCTACTTCCATCTTGTTTATTAACTCTTTATTCAAGTAACCATACTCGGAAACATTTAGTGAACAAGCTCCTGTCGAAGAGATAAGAAATCTTCCCGCAATCGCTATGGCAACTTCGTTTAATTTTTTCCCGCTCTTTTCTTCCAAAGCTTTCTTTACTTTTTCTACTCCTTTTGCTACTCTTGCAACATCATGAATTTGACCATCTATCATTGCTCGGTTTTCATGTTCTACTTCATGGGAATGATGAACAACTATCTTTTCGTTAATTTCATCATAAGAAGCTAAAATTCCTACTATAGTTCTAGTCCCAATGTCAAGGCCAAAAACCATTTTAACACCCTCCTACCCGTACATCTTAAACAGGACAAGTATCGATTCCTATCATAATTCTATCACCGTTACCCCTGTCCCGCCTTCTTCAGTTTTCGCTATCTTAAAATCTTTTACAATGGAAGAATTTCTTAAGTATTCCCAAACCCCTAGAGCTAATTTTCCTGACCCTTTTCCATGAATTATTCTTCCCTCTGTGATACCAGCTGCAATTAGCTCGTCGATAAATCTTTTTATTTCTGGAATAGCTTCATTCACAGTTAATCCCCTAATATCCAATTCAGGATTAACTAGTTCTTTTTTTTCAATCTTCACTTGAACATTTGTTTTTATAGTTTCTTCATTCTCCTTACCTAAAAGCTCAATATCTTTGGGGCTATAAGTTATTTGAATAGGAGAATCTTTAAGTTGTACCGTTACCTTTGAACCTTCAATTTTTTTTATTTCGCCCACTAAATTCCCAGGGACTTTAACAACCATACCTACATTCAAATGTAAATTAGACATATTGTTTTTCGATTTTTCATAAACTAGTTGTTTCCCAACACTGTCTAATTGTAAAGTTAATTTTTCAATTTGCTGAAGTTTGACTTGCATTGCTTCTAAATCATTTCCTTCAACAGCAATTTTTATTTCCGATATGATTTTTTGAACTTCATTTTTTATCTTTTTAAGTTCTTCTTTTATTTTCCAAATCTCTCTATCTATATCCTCTAGTTCTTTTTTTCTTAATTTTTCTACTTTTTCATCATATTCTTTTTTGAGCTTTAAAGCTTTTTCTTCTGCTTGTTTTTGTATAACCAAACTTTCCTCGTACTCTTTATGCATTAAGGTCAATTGTCTTAAAATTTTTTCATTTTGTGCATATCCTTTATCTAAATTATTATACGCCTCTTGAATTACTTGAGAATTTATTCCCAATCTATGAGCAATTTCTATTGCATGTGAAGCACCTGGTACTCCCACTAATAATTTATAAGTGGGTTGAAGAGTTTCACTATCAAAAGACATGGAAGCAGAAAGAAGTCTTGCTTCCTCTAAGGAATAAACTTTTATTTCAGAAAGATGAGAAGTTGCAAAGATTAATGGCCCTTTATCAAGAAGATACTTTAATATTGCTTTACTTAAAGCGGCCCCTTCTATAGGATCTGTACCAGTTCCTAACTCATCAATTAATACTAAAGAATTTTCATTTGCCTCATCCAAGATTTTTTTTATGTTAACTAGATGAGCTGAAAAGGTACTAAGATTTTCAGCGATATTCTGCTGATCACCTATATCTGTATATATATTATTTATATAAGGAATCTCAGCGGTTATAGACAATACCGGTAATGCCGCATGAGACATAAAGAAAGCAACTCCAATTGATTTCAAAGTAACTGTTTTTCCTCCTGTATTGGGACCAGTTATTATCATTCCGTTTCTGTTGAGTTCAACATCTATGGGCACTACCTTTTCTTTATCTATTAATGGATGACGAAGTTCTTTCAATTTTACGTTTCGGGAAGTTCTGTTTGGAAGAACAAATATAGCATTATTTGCTTTAGCATATTTAACTTTTGCAATATTTGAATCTATATATGAAATTATAGCTACATCTTGTTTAAGTTTATTGATATTTCTTTGAAGCTCAAAAGTTAGTAAAGAGATAATCCTGTTGATTTCGAGTCTTTCATCACTTACCAAATCAATATATCTTTCATTTAACTCTATCAAACTTTCTGGTTCTATAAAAATTGTTGAGCCTGAATCTGATTTTCCTACAGATATTCCTTTAATTTGATTTCTGTTTTCTGATTTAACTGCAACACAAATTCTATCGTTTCTTTCTATAGGTTGATCTATAGAAAGATATTTATAATACCTGTTTTTTATCCGGTTAAATTCGATGTTGATTTGATTTTTAACTATAGATATACCTTTCCTAATATTTTTCAATTCAACTGTAGCTTCATCTTTAATATTCCCATCTTGAGCAAAAACCTTTAATAATTTCTCACGGATTTCATTTAATGGATCAAAATATCTTATCTTTTCAGCTAATAATTCATCTACTTTAGAATAATACTGATAAATTTTATTGGAAAATTCTAAAAATTCACCTATATTACGAAACTCTATTCCTTCCAAACTTTCTTGTTTTTCGACCTTTTCCAAAATATTAGATATATAATTAATTCCATATAATTCTTTGACTTTACCCTCCATTACCAAATCTAAGAATAGGTTAGAAATTTTTATTTCTTTTTCTAGGTCCTCAAAATTATAGTAAAATTCTGTATTATATAACAAGAAATCTTTTCCATATTTTGTATTTGAATATGTGGATATTATTTTTATAATATCATTTATTTCTAAATCTTTCCGAGCTTTTTCTAAAATTGAAAACTCACCCCTAATGTAATAGGTAAATAATTTACAGTAAAACTGCCCAGATAATACCTTGTTTCGTAGCCTACAGTGAAATAATAATTCTTAAATCCTAAACCTCCGTTAACTGCTATTTCTGTGTTAAAATTTTTGAAAAGATCTTCAGTATGTACTCCACCATAAGCAGAAATTACGAAAAAAAGATCTTGTATAATATCCGCACAGTACTTCATATGAAGCCCCAGTGAAATACCTGTACTTTCATGCACTCGCCCCTGATCAAAAAGTTTATAATTGTAAAATAATCCAAAATATGGGCCATAATTTATCATTTTATTATCTTCGGTAGGAATGAGAAAACTCATTCTGACCCCAAAGTAATCAACTTTTTCTTCATCTTTACTTAAAGTATACGAATAAGAAGGGGTTAAAGAAAATTCAAAAGCATATACTGAAATTCCAGTCAAAACCAAGAACATTAAAAATGGTATAAGCATTTTTTTAAACAATTTATTTTCACCTTCTCTTTAAAATCTTGTCATCGATATCTAACTGATTAAATATTTCTTCGAAGTTCTCTCTTATAGATTCTACATCTAAACCACATTCTCGAAGTTGCTCTTCACGGGTACCGTGTGAAATAAATTCATCTTTTATACCAAAGGCAAATATATGTTTATCTCGTAACTTGTATATTTCTTCATTGAAACCACCTTTTAAGCTACCTTCTTCAAATACAAGTATATACTTTGCTTTTTCTTTCAATGTTTTCATGACAAAATCGTCTAACGGTTTAACGCTGCGAACACCTATTATATTTAGATCATATTCAGATAAAGCTTTCTTAACAGTTTGAGAAATGGTTCCAACTGCAAGAACATAAATATCAGAATCTGACTTTTTTAAAAATCTCCACTCTCCATCTACTATTTTGAGATTTTCTATTACTTCTGATATATCAATTTTTTCACCATCTCTAGGAAAACGAATAAACCTAGGTTTTTTTAACCCTTGAATAACTGACGTATAAATCATATCGGCTAAGTCTTGGGCATCTAAAGGAGCCCAAATTTCAACATTAGGAATTAGTCTACTATAAGAAATATCAAAGACACCATGGTGAGTAGGGCCATCTTCGCCAACCAACCCCGCTCTATCAAGCAAAAGCAAAACAGGTGCATTCTGTAAGGCAACATCATGAATTAACGAATCGAAAGCTCTTTGCATAAACGTAGAATATATATCAACAATCGATAAAACTCCTCCTAATGAAACGGCTGCCGCAGTAGTCACCACACTTGCCTCTGTTATCCCCAAATCAACAACTTTTTCGGGAGCAACCTCTTGCAAGATATCAAGGCCCGTACCAGATGACATTGCAGCTGTAAACGCTATAAATTCAAAGCTTTTAAGAGAAGCAAGCGTGTGACCTACAATTTTACTATAGGAAATTTTATCTTCTTTTTTTGATACTCCGTGGTATTTAACTGGAGCATTTTCTATCTTTTCAAAGCCCTTTCCTTTCTTTGTAAGTACGTGCAGTATAATTGGTCCTTCATCATAATCTTTCATAAAATTAAAATATTCTTCTAGTTTTTTTATATCGTGACCTTCCACTGGTCCATAATATTTTATTCCCATATCCTCAAAAAAAGCAGCAGGAGAAGAATAAACCACATATTTTAAAGCATCCCTAAATTTTTTCAAAAGATTCTCAAAATCTTTTCCTACTTGAGAATCCTCTAAAGAGCTTTTTAATACTTTCTTGGTTTCTGTATATTCTTTCTTTACCCTAAATTTGTTAAGAAGCTGTGATAAAGCGCCAACATTTTTTGATATAGCCATCTCATTATCATTCAAAACGATCTTAACATTTGCACCTTGATAGTTCAACTGATTTAAGGACTCAAGAGTCATTCCGCATCCCAAAGCTCCGTCTCCAACGACAGCTATTATGTTTCTTTTTCTATGCTTGACTTTATCAGACAAGAAGAAACCTAACGTCGCTGCTATTGCTGTACCAGCATGACCTGCACCAAACTTATCAGCACTTGATTCAAAAATATTAGTGTATCCACTTATACCTTCTTTTTTCCTAATATTTTTAAATTCTTTCCATCTACCTGTTAGAAGTTTATGGACATAACTTTGATGACTAGTATCCCATATTATTACATCTTCAAAAGGGTCAAATACTCTATACAATGCTAAAGTTAATTCTACTATTCCCAAATTAGATGCAAGGTGGCCGCTGTTATTGGATATTACTGTATATATATATTTTCTTATTTCTTTAGCTAATTCTTCTAATTCTTCATAACTCATATTATTAAGCATTTTATAAAGAGGAATATCTGTTTCCATCGCAATATAATGAGATTTTTACCTAATAAAAATCTCACTTCCTCCTTTCCCGCTACTATATATTTGTTAGCAAGAAACCTTTGCTCTCTAAGTGAGCAATGCTTGAGAACGTGCTATTTTATTAATAACTCCATTTACAAAACTTGCAGATTTCTGTGATGAATAAGTTTTTGTTAATTCTACAGCCTCGTTTAAAATTACTTTTACAGGGATATCCTTTTTATTTAAAAGTTCGTAAACACAGATCCTCATAGCTGTTTTTTCAACATTTCCAATTCTTTCAACGGGCCACCCTTTAGAATATTTGTCTATCAATGAATCATAAAAAGATTTTTTATTATAAATTTCTGTCACATACTTTTTTGCTTCTTCATAGTATTCTTTTCCTAAATTAACTTGCTCATTAAGCTTTTCTAAAGTAAAAAGTATTTCATCTAAAGTTGAGTCGTTTATATCCATTTGAAAAAGGCTCTCAAATACTATCTTCCTCATTAATCTTTTTTGAAAAACAGAATCATTCATTTTTTTCGTCTTTCTCCTCTGCTTCTTCGTTTGAATAATCTTCTGCCTTTTCTTCTTTTATCTCTTCCCTTTCTTCTTCCTCTTCTTCTACCTCTTCTTCCATATATTCTTCCATAAATTCTTCATACTCTTCTTCAATTTCCTCTGGTTTAGCTATAGTTTCAATCGTAATGTCAATGTTTGAAACGTATACTTGAGCTAGCTTTTCTAGCTCCTCTTTTATTTTTCTTTGAACCCTTTTAGAATATTCTACGATGTTCTCTCCGTATTTTGCCGGAATTTTTAAAGATACACTAACACTTGTATCATCATTTACCGAAACTTTCACACTCTTTTGGGTGTCTTTTTGAATTTTTTCATTGAATATTCTCTCTTCTTTTAAATATTTTTCAACTGTTTTATAAACCATATCTTTTAAAACATTTTCAGAAATACTAATTGTACCGTAATCATTTTGTTCAGTAAGTGGCATGCCACCAACCTCCTTTTTGATATTTTCAAAAGAAACAAACAATTACTTTGAAAATTTTTTATTAATTATACTTGTTATCACAAATCCAATGCAATTCAGAATCATATGGTTCTTAAAAATTATATCACAAATCAAAACATTTTTAACTGATTTTCTTGAACCTTATAGCTCTTCTTTTTGATGTTTTTAACCTTTTTTAATTTATTTTCAAGGTCTGCTCTATCAGATAATTGTTCGAGTACCTCTTTTGCTCTTTCTACAATTTCCGCAGGAAATCCCGCCAATCTTGCAATTTCAATTCCATAACTGTTATCACTTGTGCCATCTTCTATTTTATGCAAAAAAATTACACCTTCCATTGTTTCTTTTACTTTTATTCTTTTGGCTACCACTTCATTATAGATGTAAGACATATAAGTTAGTTCAGTGTAATGCGTTGCAAAAATAGTATTGCATTTTTTTACCTGAAATAAATATTCGGATATTGCCCAGGCCACAGAAATTCCGTCTAAAGTACTTGTCCCTCTTCCAACTTCATCCAGCAAAACTAAACTTCTTTCAGTTGCCCTACTTATTATTGTAGACATTTCCAACATTTCTACCAAAAAAGTTGATTTTCCTGTTACAATATCATCTCGGGCTCCTATTCTAGTAAATATTCCATCATAAATTGGAAGTTCTGCCTTTTCAGCAGGAACAAAACATCCAATTTGAGCCATTATACTGATAATTCCAGCTTGTCTAACGTAAGTTGATTTTCCACTCATATTTGGACCTGTTAAAATTATGTAGAATTTATCTTGATCAAATATTAAATCATTTGGAATAAAATTACTTACAAAACGTTCTACTACAGGATGCCTGCCGTTAATTATTTTTGCTTCTCTTGATTCCTCCAACATTTTAGGCCGTGTATAATTGTATTTCACACTTGCTTGGGCAAAAGATCTAAAAACATCAAGTTCGGCTATTCTATCTGCTAATTCATTTATTTTGGTTACGTATTTTTCTAGTTCTAATAAGATTTTATCAAATAATTCTTTTTCTATAGCTTTTATTCTATCTTCTGCTAACGTTAATTTCTGTTCTATTTGACGTAATTCTTCAATAGTAAACCTTTCGGTATTAACCAATGTTTGTTTTCTAGTATAATGTTGTGGGACTTTTGCTAATTGAGTTTTAGGTATTTCAATATAAAAACCGTAGACTTTATTCCTGCCAACTTTTAAACTATTAATCTTCGTCAATTCTTTTTCTCTTTTTTCAATTTCTGTGAGAATCTTATCAATGTTTTTTAATATATTTCTATATTCATCTAGTTCGCCATGTACTCCTTCTTTTATAACCCCTCCACTGCCTACGTCTGTAGAAGGTTCTTCATATATAGACTTTTCTATTAATTCCTTAACCTCGTGTAAGGTATCTATTCCATCGAAAAAGTTATTAATTCCCGGATTTGTTTTCACTGATTCAATAATATAAGGGAATATTTCCAAAGAATCTTTCAATGCTATTAAATCCCGAGGTGTGGCTTTATGTAAGGATATCCTAGAAGAAATTCTTTCTAAGTCTTTTACATGAGACAAATATTCTTTTAATTCTTCCATTAAAAGATGATCGTTTTTTAGAGATTCTACATAATTTAGTCTTAGCTCAATTTGTTCTTTATTTAGTAAAGGAGTTATAATAAAATCTCTCAATTTTCTATTTCCCATACTGGTTTTTGTGAACTTGAGGATATCATAGAGTGTTTTTCCCTTGGTTGACGAAGACGGCAAAATTCCCAAATTTTCTATCGTGTTTGAATCCAAAAGCATATATTCTCTTGTCTTAAAACGTTTTGGAATTTTCATATGTTTAATTTTAGAGAACTGAGTAAGTTCTAGATATTTTAAAACTGCGTCTGCTACTTTTAGTTCTTCCTCATTATAATCCATATAATCAAGACTAAAAACTTTGTATGTATTCTTTAAGTGATCCTTGAAGTTACTAGAAAAATACCATTCTTCCAATACCTCTACATACATATTTGGAAACATATCTTTTATTTCTTTATATAAAAATTCAACTTTTTTTGATAAGAGAATCTGTACAAATCCAAAAGAATAAATAAAATCTAGAAGTTCATTATCAGTAAAATCAAAAGTATCTAAGTAAAATTCACCTGTAGAAAAATCAAAAACCGCTAGAATGTAGCTATCCTCATTTTTTGATATCAAAGTAGAAAATCTATTAAACTCATCTATCATGCTATCGTCTACTATTGTTCCCGGCGTCAATACCCTCGTAACTTTTCTTTCAATAATTCCTTTAGCGCTTTGTGGATCTTCCACCTGTTCACATATAGCTACTTTATATCCATTGTCTAATAACTTTTTTAAATAATTATCAAGAGCATGGTAAGGTATACCTGCCATTGGATGACCATTTCTCTTTGTTAAAACTATTTGAAGCGTTTCACTAACCTTTTGAGCATCTTCAAAAAAAGTTTCATAAAAATCTCCCAACCGAAAAAGCAATATTGAATCTTTATACTCCTCTTTTATTTGAAGATATTGCTTAATCATTGGAGTTAAGTTGGCCATTTCAAATAACCCTCCAAAATGTTTAAGAAAAAGGAGGACGCAGTGGTTCGGCGCCCTCTTTTTTATTTTAAAAAGACTAATGCTTACCTCACTTTTTTTGAGAATTTTCTGTAGTTTCACCTTTGGTGGATATTACTTTGTCTATAAGGCCGTAATTTAAAGCTTCTTGTGCATTCATAAAGAAATCTCTATCCGTATCTCTTTCAATTTTTTCGAAAGGTTGACCTGTATGAGTACTTAGTATATTGTTGAGATCATTCCTTATTCTTAGAATTTCACGAGCATGTATTTGGATGTCTGCCGCCGAACCTTCTGCTCCACCCCATGGTTGATGTATCATAATTCTTGAATTTGGTAAAGAATATCGTTTTCCTTTCGATCCGGCTGCCAACAAAACTGCACCCATCGAAGCCGCCTGCCCTATACATATAGTTGAAATATCAGGTTTAACATACATCATTGTATCGTATATTGCCAAGCCAGCGGTAACAGACCCTCCAGGAGAATTAATGTACAAAGAAATATCTTTGTCAGGATCTTGGGATTCTAAAAAAAGAAGCTGGGCTATTATTAGATTTGCTACATCATCATTTATCACAAAGCCCAAGAAAACTATCCTATCTTTTAATAGTCTAGAATATATATCGTACGCTCGTTCATATCTTCCTTCAGTTTCAATAACTACTGGTAAAGGTATAGCCATTTTATCGCCTTCCTTTTCTTACTTTTTCTATTACTTTATCTGCAGTAAGAGGTGTTAAAACTATTTGTCCACTATCCATATAAATAACTGTCTTAACTCCTTTTCCATATGTGGCATCTATTAAGCTTGTTGAACCCTTTATAGTCCCATCATCTTCGTTTTCAAACTGCGTTATTACATCGATACCTTGATAAATCTTTTTAATTTTTGAAAACTGAATTAAATTAGCTGGAACAATGGAGTGTATTCTTTCAGTCGGAATATACACACCTTTACCAACTGAAACAAACATATTTTTCCTCCTCTACTTTTTTATACATTTTCATTATACAAAAAGAATATTATGTTTTGATGAATAAATTTTTAATCCGTTAATTATTTATATTTTTAAGTAAACTCTCCGTGAAAACTACATATCAGTAAATTGACTTTTAATTTTCTCGTATTGTTCGTCTATTCTTATTTTTTCTTCTTTTAAAGTAACTAACTTTTTTCTTGCATAAGTTAATATTTCTAAAGCTTTTTTATAAATATGAAGAGCATCTTCTATATCAATATCTTCTCTTTCGTTTTGAAAGTAGTCATTTATTCTTTCCAATAATTCTAATTGTTGCTTGAAACTCAACTCTTTTATTTCTTCTTCAGTAAGATTAATTATATCTTTCATCTTGCCACCTTCTTAATTTATTTCTTTACATAGTCGTTCTTAAAATTTTAAAGGACTTGTTACTTTCACCATTTATAAATTTTGTCTATACTTGAATCTGCACGTCCGTCTTTAAAAATAAGACTCACTTGTTCACCCTCATTCAGACTAGAAACAGAATCAACAATCTCTTCATCTTTTTTTATTAATACTCCATTATATAAAAAGGCCGCAAAGGGACTTGATTCAGTTAACCGTTGAAAAATATTTATTAGAGAATTATCTAGTTTGTCAATTTTATTCTTCATTCCTGTAAGAATATTCGTTTGAAAAGTTTCGATATCTTTTAAGAAATTTTTTAATAAAAAATTCAACAAATTTGCGGTACTTTCTAATTTGTTAATATCAATACTTTTTTCGGTATATTCAAAAATTAATTTTATCTGCTTATTATATTTTAAATAGTTATCATCAAGTTTTCTAAAACAATTCATTATATCTTGATTGATATAATATTTTAAATTGTTTACAGTATTAAAGGAAATTAAACTTTCTGTTCTTGAATAAATCCCGTTAAAATACATCATCACATCTTTTTCAAGAAATTCAATTTTATCTACATAGTAATTAATTTGATTAACGATATCTCTTGAAACTTCTGTGGGAGTAGAATAACTTTTCCAACTCACATAATCAGGAATTGTTCTATCTTGTTCATGACCTATTCCTACTACAACTGGTATTTTTTCATTAAATCTTGCAATTAAATATGCCAGTTCTAAATCATCAAAATACATCAAATCGCTTTTAGAGCCTCCTCCTCTGATAATAACAACAATATCATAATCTATTTTTGATTTCAATATAGCTCCTAAAGCATATTTGATACCAGGAACAGTATTAACTCCTTGCATGGGGGCAGGATATAAATGTACTACAGGAATAAATCTGGCATGATTTATGTTTTTTAAGAAATCACCAAAACCTGCAGCTGTTGGTGATGAGACAACCGCTATTTTTTTAATAGGCTCTAATTCAGTTAATTCATGCTCTACTTTTCTTAAAAGTCCGTTTTTCTCGAGTACTTTTAATATTTCCCTTCTTTTCTTTTCTATTTCTGAATCTCCAAGAGGTATTACATATGTTCCATGAACCACATATTTAGCTTCTCTTTTCCAAAAATTAACTATTCCCCCAAACTTCCATCTTTTGTTTGTAAGCTCTTTTTCAGATTTAAGTTCACAGTGTTCAAGAAGATAAGGAACCGACGATTGATTGAAAAACACTGTTATAGAATAATTTGAATTTCTTACTTTCTGAGATAATTCAATGTATAAATCGCCCTTTTTACTGTATTTAGCATGAGTTACGTCACCTATTACCTCTATCTCTTGCCCATACATTGGAGAACTTACAAAAATGGAGTTGAGATATTCAATAAGTTCTTGTATTGATTCAAATTTAAATTCATTTTGTTGGTGAAATAACAACTGTTAATTCTCCCTTCACTCTGTCTTTAGATTCAAAGAATTTTATTGCTTGATCGACATTTCCTCTAAAAAATTCTTGATGTAATTTGGTCATCTCTCTAGCCACAAATAATTCAACATTGCCCATATGATCCTTAATTTCTTTCAAAGTTTTTATTATACGATTTGGAGACTCAAAAAAAACTATTGTGCTTTCTATCTCTTTTTCATTTAACTCCCTTAAAAGCCTTCTCAATTTTTTATCCCTTGGTAAAAAACCCAAAAAAAGAAATTTCGAAGCTCGAAACCCACTTAATGCTAAAGCTGTTGTAACTGCAGACGGGCCAGGTGCTATGTCGATTTCAATACCTTCTTTCCAACATTCTTCAATTAGGTTTGCGCCAGGGTCTGAAACAGATGGCATTCCTGCATCACTGACTAACGCTGTGAGATCATGCTTTTTAACAAGGGTAATAGCCTCATTTAAAAGTCTTTCAGAATTTATTTCATTAAATGTAAATAATTCTTTTTTCCCTAAGTTATAATGATTGATAAGTTTTAAAGTAATTCTTTTATCTTCAGCTATAACCAGATCCGCTGTTTTTAATATTTTAAGGGCTCTATAAGTTATATCTTCTAAGTTACCTATTGGTGTACCCACTATATAAAGCTTTCCCATTAGCTACCGTTTTTCCTCCCAAAAAAATTTTTTGAAACTTCACACCACGTATTTGAATTAATATTTTTCCAAAAAGTCTCCCATTCACAAATATATTCTCCTGCAAAATCTGTATTATTATAACCCTCTTTATAGGTTAAATCTTCCAATTCTAAATACAATGACCCAAGGAAATTTCTTAAATAACCATCTAAATCAACATTTTTAGTTTTTTCTTCAATTTCCAATAAATACTTTATTTCTTTTAAATCCTTTTTATAATTAATACAGTTGCAGGGATTTAGTAATTCGTCTACTACTATTTCTGGATCATAATTTAGAAAATATCTAAATTTCATTACCAATTTTTGGTTTTTTAAAGATTCTGGATTAACCATGTTTTTATTAATTATTTTTTCTTTTTCTTGTCTTAAACCTTTTTCGATTTCTTTTTTGAAGTTTAAAGTCCATATCTCTTCACCATCAACTTTTTCTAATCTTGTTCTCACACCAAAGTTGTCATACCATTGAATAATTAGGCTTTTCCTAAGATTTTGGGAAACTACTCTATTAAATGCTTCTTGATTTTTTATTCTATATTTCCTTTCTCTCTCAAAACTCATAATTATATGTTTATATACTCAAATCTCCTTTTATTTTCTACAAATTACAGATTACATTATTATTTAATACTCTTATCTGTTAAAATTGTATATCCCTCTTCTAAAATTTGCCAATTTTTAAGATCTTGAAAAAATAATTAAAAAAAGCAAAATATACCTTTATTATTATATCATATAATAAACAACATAATAAACAACAAAAATAATTAGAGACTTCAATTTTAAAATAATAATTTGAATAATTACTAAACAAATTCTAGTTAATATACAAAATTTTATATAAATTTTACTTTTTAGAAAATTATTAACTTGACAAAACTTATTTAACTAATTATAATTAACTCGAATTTTATAATTGATCAAAGAGGAGGTATTAGTTATGACAAGAGATGAATTATTCGGAAAGGTAAAAGAAATTATCGTAGATACATTGAGTGTTGATGAAGACGATGTTACTGTTGATGCATCTTTCACAGATGATTTAGATGCCGATTCATTGGAATTGGTTGATTTGATCATGGCATTTGAATCTGAATTTGGAATAACAATAGAAGATGAAGAGTTGGAAAAAATTCAAACGGTCGAAGATGCCGTTAATATCTTAGCTGAAAAACTAAACATAGACGACGAAGATTAACCCAGAGAGGGGAGCTCTTGCTCCCCCTTATTTTTTGATCAATTTTGTATGTTCTATATTTTCAGCTACTTTTGAAATAAAGAGTTTCTAAGAATAAGTTCTAAATTTTAGTAGGGTACAAGGTGATGCCCTATTTAATTTATTTTAAATATAATATTAAAATACAGTACAGTAGAGAAGTGTTTCGATAAATTTCCATAAAAACATAGAAAAACTAACTATATATGTTTTATCTTCTTTAGAAACGAAAAATTAAAGAATATTTTTAGAACATAAAAAGCATATAATTTATCTACTTCTAAGAAAGGAGAGAACCTAAAAATATGAGTGCAAAAAAATATATAATTGTTACAGGTGGAGTTCTAAGCGGAATTGGAAAAGGTGTTACCTCTGCTGCTATAGGAAGACTTTTAAAGGAATTTGGATTAGAAGTAAATTCTTTAAAAATCGATCCTTACTTAAATGTTGATGCAGGAAATATGAACCCTAATCAACACGGGGAAATTTTTGTCACTGAAGATGGTTATGAGGCCGATCTTGATCTTGGTCATTATGAAAGATTTTTAGGCATAGACATGAAAAGATTTAACAATATGACTGCTGGACAAGTATACAAATCTGTGATAGAAAAAGAAAGAGAAGGAAAATATTTAGGAGCCACTGTTCAAATGGTTCCACATGTAACTGGGCGTATAAAAGAAAGAATAGAAGAGATTGATTCTGAAATATTACTCGTAGAAGTAGGAGGAACTGTTGGAGACATTGAAGGAGAAATATTTTTGGAGGCTGTAAGAGAATTATCTTTTGAAAAAGGTAGAGAAAATTTTCTGTTTATTCATGTAACTTTTGTTCCCTACCTTAATGTAACAAACGAATTTAAAACCAAGCCGACACAACAATCTATCCAACTTCTAAGAAGGATAGGTATCCAACCTGATATGATTTTGGTAAGAACAGAGAAAGAAATAGACTTACCGAGTTTAGAAAAAATAGCGCTCTTTGGGGGAGTACCTCTCGAGTTTGTAATTAACCTTCCAGATTTAAATAACGTTTACGAAGTTCCTGAAGAGTTAAACAAAAAAAATTTACCTTTTCTGATTTCTAATAAATTAGGGCTTCCAACAAATAAGAGCTGTCGCGAAAACATTAAATTGAAATCACCAAAAACCTTCAAGAACCTAAGAATAGCCTTAATCTCTAAATACACAGGAACTGATGATGCTCACAAAAGCATAATGGAAAGCATTTTTTTAAGCGGAGTTAACAGACCAGACATTATAAATGCAGATGAATTAGAAGAAATGGAGGAAGAAAATCTTAAAATATTCTTAAAAAAATATAGTGGAATTATCATTCCAGGAGGTTTTGGCAAGAGAGCAATTGAGGGTAAAATAAAAGCTATAAAATATGCGAGGGAACATAAAGTACCTATTCTAGGAATTAGTTTAGGCATGCAGTTGATGGTAATTGAATTTGCAAGGAATGTTAAGGGTTTGGTGGGAGCTAATTCTACCGAGTTTGATGAAAACACTCCCTATCCTGTGGTGGATTTAATTGAAAAAATTTATAATCTTTCAAATAAAGACAACGAATATGAATACAACAAAATGAGGCTAGGTGCCCACAAAATCGATATTTTACCCAATACAAAACTTTACAATATATACCCAGAAAATACCATTTTTGAAAGACATAGACACAAACACGTTGTTAACTACGAAAAGTTCCCAGAAATATTTGAAAAATCAACAAATAACTTTGACAAGATCACTATCGCTGCTATGTCAGATTTTGTAGAGGCAATCGAACTTAAAAATCATCCTTTTTTTATAGGAGTACAATATCACCCAGAATTTAAATCCAAAGTAGGTAAGCCGCACCCACTTTTTCCAGCTTTCATAGAAGCCGTTGAAAATTATTCCAAAGATAATTGAAGTAAAACTTGTAAGAATTAGGAATTAGTGTGATTAGTCATTAAAAAGATAATTTTACTGAGGTGTAAATTAAGAACCTTGAAAAAATAAGGAGGCCTGAATTATTATGAATTTTTATGAATTGTATTTAAGATCCTTTTATGACTCTAATGGTGATGGATTAGGAGATTTTCAGGGATTAAAGCAAAAAATTGATTATATTTGTGAATTAGGAATTGACCATGTGTGGTTATTACCAATTCTTATGTCTCCTGCCTTCCACGGTTATACAATCTCTAATTTTTACAAAGTTAATCCAGTCTATGGTACTTTAAAAGATTTACAAGAAACTTTGGATGAAGGGCATAAAAAAGGTTTGAAGTTTATACTTGATCTTCCAATAAATCATGTAGCAGTAACCTCAGAATGGTTTCAGAAAGCTTTAAAAGGAGAAGAGCCTTATAAAAATTGGTTTATTTGGGCTAATGAGAAAGCAGATATAAACGAAAAAAGGCATTGGGACGACAGCAAAATTTGGTATCGAATAGGAAACAAGTACTTTTATGGAATATTTGGTCCAGCTTCACCTGACCTTAATTTTGAAAGAAGAGAATTATGGAACGAAATGAAAAAAATTTTCAAATTTTGGTTAGATGTGGGTTTCGACGGTTTCAGATTGGACGCTGCAAAACACATCTTCGACTTTGATACGGAAAATATGAGATTTAAATATCAACATGAAAAAAATGTTGAATTTTGGAAGGAAATGGTTTCTTATATTAAATCAATAAATGAAAATGCAGTAGTAATAAGTGAAGTTTGGGACTCCCCTGAGATAGTAAGAAAGTACGAAGGCATTTTTGATATAGGATTCAATTTTCCTTTGGCAGAAGATATAAAAATGACTCTAAAAAGTGAAAGCACTAAGAAATTCGTAGAAACGTTAGAAAAATGTATGCCGGAATATTTACCAAACGGTGAAGTTCAATCCGTTTCTGGAAACTTCTTAACAAATCATGACATGACAAGAATTATTTCAGATTTAAAAGATGAAGAAAAAGTAAAATTGGGCCTGACTATGATTTATACTTTACCTGGTGTTCCTTTTATTTTTTATGGTGAAGAAATAGGTATGAAAGGTGTTCCTATCGACGTCAATTACACCGAAGATAGCCAAGAACCTTTTCAGTGGTACGAAAATGGTTTTGGTATTGGTCAAACTGAATGGAAGGGTTGCAAATTCAATCCTCCCTACTCAGGAACATCTGTAGAAGAACAAACTATGGAATTTAATTCTATTTTGAATACAGTTAAATCTTTAATTTCATTTAGAAAGACTAACCCTTGGATAGAAACATCCAAAATTAAAGTATTGAAATTTGACCAAAATGTGGTAGAATTAAGCGCTTATGACCAATTAAATGAAATTATAACCTATTACAACTTAAAATCATCGAAAAGCTCGATTTTTCTCCAAAATGGAAAGGAATTATTATCGATTGGTGAAAATCAAATTAATAAAAATAAATTAACTTTGTCTCCTTATGGAGTTTATTCAATAAAAATAAAATGATAAACAATATTTACGTAAAGAAAAAATTTTTAACACTTTAGAAATATAGAAATTTTTGAGGAAAAGTTCTTAAATCTTAAAATATTTAACAGACACCCAGGGAGATATTTATATTTATATAGTTTTGTTTGGTATAACCGTGGATGTAATACTTATTATCCTAAAGAAATATAAAGTAGTTTAAGGAATAAAATATCAATTAATTATCTCCTATTTTAAAATAAAAAATCTTTAAATAAAGCTTCACATTTAAGACGAAGCTTTATTTTTTTGTAATGCATTTTCCTACATTTCGTAGTATAATTAATTAAATACACGTTTTATAGCACTTGAAAAAATATTTGGTGGTGAAAAAGTATCATGGATCTTTCTGTATATTCTGAAATAGGGAAATTAGAAAAGGTACTTTTACATAGGCCTGGCAAAGAATTAGAAAATTTAGCCCCTTTTTATCTATCAGACTTATTGTTTGATGATATACCTTTCTTAAAAAAAGCTCAAGAAGAACATGATTACTTTGCAAAAATTTTAGAAGATAATGGTGCTGAAGTTTTGTACCTTTCAAAATTATTGGAGGAGACTCTTGCAGAAGATCGTCTTAAAAATCAATTTTTAGACGAATTTTTAGATTTTTCTGATATAAAAAATAAATTTATTTTTGAATTATTAAAAGATTATCTACTATCACTAGAAACAAAAGAAATGATTAATAAAATAATAGCCGGGGTTAGAACGGATGAATTAGATATTAAAAAGAATATTTTCTCTTTACGAGTAAGAAGGGTTGATATAGAATTGCCTTTCTTCCTAAATCCCATGCCAAATCTTTATTTTCAAAGAGATCCTGTTGCTATTGTAGGAAAGGGCGCTTGTGTAAATAGAATGAAAACAGGAGCTAGACGAAGAGAGGTTATGTTGATGGAATATATACTGAAATATCATACGGATTTCGAGGGAGTAGAGTTTTACTATGAGAAAGAATTTCCATATTCTATTGAAGGAGGAGATATACTAATTCTAAATGAAAAAACTCTTGCAATAGGAATTTCTCAAAGAACTTCTCCTGAGGCAGTAGAAATCCTAGCAAAAAGATTTTTTGAAGAAGAGAAGGATTCCTTTGAAAAAATAATAGCTTTTATAATTCCTCATAATAGAGCATATATGCATTTAGATACAATATTCACCATGGTTGATTATGATAAATTCCTTGTTCACGCAAATTTGAGAGGAGACTTAAAAACATTTACTATTTTTAAAACAGACAAAGGTTTTGATTTCCAGGAACAGGAAAAACCTTTAGAAGAAATATTGAAAGACCATTTAAATTTGGATCATGTACATCTGATAAAATGTGGCGGAGGGGATATCATTGCTTCCCACAGAGAACAATGGAATGATGGCTCAAATTGTTTAGCTATTGAGCCTGGAAAAGTAATAGCTTATGATAGAAATTATATTACAAATAAAGAGATGGAAAAAACGGGAATACAGGTTTTCACGATACCTTCAAGTGAGCTCTCAAGAGGTAGAGGAGGACCTAGATGTGCTAGTATGCCCTTAATCAGAAAACATATAGTATAACAAAGGTGTTAATGTATGAATCTTAATTTGCATGGTTAAAATCTAACCAGAAAATAGTACTAAACTAACTTGAAAAAACGTGTATAATATAGCTTAATATCAATAACTACGGAGGTGTAATTTGTGGCTAATGTTTATGTTGGTGGTAAAAGTAAAAAAAGAGGTAAAACTTGGTTAATTTTTATAATAATTATCGTTGCAGTAGCAGCTTTTTTTGGATTTATGTTTTATAAATATAAAAATCTTACATCTTCGCCTGTTATAACATCTGATAAGATAACTTATACTATTTCATACAATGACGACTTATATTACGTGAGAATCTTAAACAACAATAGAAAAATAATGATCCTAAAAGTAGAAAACGGTACTACTTTCCCAGGACCGTACATAACTTTGACTTCAAATAATTTGGAAAAAGCTACAACTGATTTTCTTAAATTGTTTGAATTAAATTCTAACTTTAACTATCACTTTTATTTAAATGATGCTTTGGCTAATGAGTTAACAAACAAATTGAGTGGAAGTAGTATGCAAGGTATTGATGGTCTATTTAATTCTCTAAAGACCAATAAAATTTCATTTTGGAAAGTATTCAGTTATAAAAGCTACGTTAAAACCGTTAAGGAGTATGATAGAAATACTAATCTTGATGAAGAAGGATTCGTTGCACTTATTAAAGGTTTTTCACAATATGCTATAACAAACTACGATAAGTTAACTATACCTACACTTTTAAATCAACCCATAATAGTAAATATTGGAGCTCAAAGTATTGAAAGAAAATATGCAAACCCTGATGCTTTTCTAAGAATCAAAGAAATTCTGGAGTGAAAAAAGATTTGAAAACCGTTATTGTACATATTTTTTCTTTTGTTTTGCTATTTTTCTTAGTTGTTAGCTTTATAGCACCATTTTTTTTAAATATAAAGGGTAGAGAAAAATCTATTGATCTCCCTTACTATTTTTTAGTCTTAGGAAGAGATGAAGATTTAGAAAACACAGTCCGAACAGATGTAATTATTCTAGCAGGTTTAAACAAAGGAAAAATTCTTCTTTTATCTATTCCAAGAGATTTAATAGTTAATATTGATGGCAAAGAAAGAAAAATAAATTCTATATATGAAACTCATGGTATAGAAACCTTAAAGAGAGAAATAGAAAAATTAACTAAGGTTCCTATACAAGATTACATAATATTTGATTATTCTATATTTAAAGAAATAGGTAATCTTCTAGGACCTGTTGATATCTATCTAGAAAAGGATATGCAATATCAAGATTATCATCAAAACTTGTATATAGATTTTAAAAAAGGAAACAACCAATTAACTGGAGAAGAACTACTAGCATATGTTAGATACAGAGACGATTTGGGTGATCTTGGTAGAATAGAGAGACAGAAAAACGCTATATTTGCTTTAATGGAAGAGGCTAAAAAAGCTAATGTAATAAAATTATCTGAGGCTGCTGATCTTGTGTTAAAAAATACTATTAATACCTTTGAATTAAATGAGTTGTTATTCTTATATGCGTACGGCAAAGATGCTACCTTAAATTTTATTCAATTTCCATATCAAATTGTTGATAATTATATAATTGTTGACAATTCGAAAATTAGTGATTTGCAGCGAAAACTCTCTACTTTCGAAATAGAAGAAACAACACAAGAATCAAAAATTTGGATTTTATTTACTAAAAACTTTAAAAGTAGCGTCTATAACTTTTACACCTTTGTTTTTTCCACATGGACAAGCCCAGGTTACCAGATAAAGGTTCTGGATGAAAAGTTTGACCTTTTGAGTAGTGACCACTGTTATGTTTTTTTTAAAAATTTAGATGAAGAAAAAAAAGAAAAAGTAATGAAAGACCTTGAAAAAACATATAAAACAGAATTTGTAGAAGTAACAGATAAAATAAAATATTTTGAATTAATTAAGTTTATTGCGGACAATCTCATTAATACTCTTGACTATGATGTTTTGGTGGTACTGAATGACAGATGGTAAAAAGAATTTAAATGTTGTTTTTATGCTAGCTAAATCGTTTTTCAAAAGATCAAAAAGCCACTTCAAATTTTCTCTTATAGCTATGTCCATAGGAGTGTGGGGTTTAATAGTTGTGAGTTCAATAATAAACGGATTTAGTAGTGTTCTAGTTGATTCTATTACATTCTTTTATCCTCATGTAGTAGTTTACGGATACTATGATCAAAATTTGCCAGAAGTATCCTCTCTAATTCATTTTAAAATTACCGGGACGGCAATTTTTAACAAAAATCAGCTTTTTTTCTCTCAATTATTTGAAACAAATGATATTTCTTTTTACAAAAACTTTTTAACTGAAAGTTCGGATACAAGTGGATTAATAATTGGTAAGAAATTATCAGAAAATTTAGAAGTAGACATTGGACATAAATTAATTTTAATAACTATAGATAAGTTCTTACCTTTTACCCAAGAATATATCGTGTCAGGTATTTTTAATTCAGGTGTTCAAGTTTATGACTCTA
Source organism: Thermotogota bacterium (assembly GCA_029780115.1). Classification (GTDB taxonomy): domain Bacteria; phylum Thermotogota; class Thermotogae; order Petrotogales; family Petrotogaceae; genus Defluviitoga. The sequence continues at coordinate 210,251 of JAKOZG010000004.1, read as the reverse complement.
ATTTAATACTTCATGAAAATCCAAACATTGATCCAAAAATGTTGAGTTATACTGGTATATTTTTAAATAATCCAAAAAAATCGAAACAATTTAAGCAGAAATATTTAAATAATTATTCCGCTCTAACTTGGGAAGAATCCAATGAAACATTGTTAAAAGCTGTACAATTAGACAGTTTATTCGCTTTTATTATCACTTTTTTTATAATTTTAATATCTGGATTTAGTGTTTCAAATGCTGTGTCTTTTTCTGTATTTACAAGGAAAAGAACAATAGGAATTTTAAGAGCTTTAGGTCTGAATAAAAGAGAGATATCTCTTATATTTGTTATCGAATCTTTTTTAATTTCATTAATAGGCTTTTTTATTGGAGATATTCTTGGCATAATTACCTGTTTATTTCTGATATTATTGAAAATTCCTCTACCTCAAGATTTATTTTATGTTAATTATTTACCAATAAAAATACTACCAAGTACTTTCTTAATCGCATTTGTTACAAACACCCTTGTTTCCATCTTGTTTAGCTTTATCTCATCTCAACGAGCGGCAAAAATCAATCTCGTAGAAGCTTTGAGGGAGGAGTAATTCTTAAAACATCTTATAATCTATCTTTATTTATCGTGTATAATATTGTTAGAAAAAAGACTTTGAGTTTAAATAACCATATAACAAAAACAATAAAGTGTAACCTCTTCCTACTGTTTGTTAAAAGATAGCGCTAAGTATTGATGAAAATTCTTAGGATTTACAAAGTAAAAAAACATACGTCAACAAGGAGGAATAATCTTGATAGAAAATCAATTTGTTATGATTAAACCTAATGCCATAAAAAGAGGATTGATTGGAAGAATTATTGAAAAATATGAAAATAAAGGATTAAAAATAGTGGCTTTAAAAATTATTCAGATGAAAGAATCTCAAGCACAAGCTTTATATCAAGAACATGAAAAAAAGGATTTTTATCCATCTCTAGTAGACTTTATTTTGTCTGGTCCTGTTATTGTTATGATAGTTCGAGGTCCAAATGCTGTACAAGCTGTAAGACAAATAAATGGAGCCACTGATCCTTTAGAAGCTGATGTGGGGAGTATTAGGGGAAAATTTGGTTTAACTATAACAAAAAATATAGTTCATGCTTCTGATTCAAGAGAAAATGCAGAAAGAGAATGGCGTATTTTTTTTGATGAGCAAGAGATTGTCAACTATTCATTAATAGGCGAAAACGAACTATAAGTCAATCTTTGCTCATGATCTCAATGCTAGTAACAAGTAAATTACCTTACTTAAAGGCGGTTTACAAGGCATAAGTCTTCTGTAATTTCAAGGGTTAATTTTGTCTTATACGACACGGATGAAGTTTAAGAACATGATATTTGGATAAGTGTTTGCTAGCCTAGCTAAGTAAAATATTTACATGTTAAAGGAAAAGAGGTGAAAAAGATGAGAGTCATGGGGCTAATATTATCTGGTTCAAGTGAAGACAACCTTGATAAATTGACTATTAAAAGAACAAGTGCCGCTGTACCAGTTTTCGGAAAGTATAGAGCAATTGACTTCACTTTAAGTAATATGGTTAATTCTGGAATAATTAACGTAGGAGTATTAACTCAATATAATCCTAGGTCTTTAATGGATCATTTGGGAAGTGGTAAGGAATGGAATCTCGATAGAAAACGAGGAGGACTTTTTATTCTTCAACCTTTTATGAGCCCTGAAAATCCCAAAATGCATTATGAAGGAACTGCGGATGCGCTTTTTCAAAATTTAACTTACTTAAGAAGATCTTCGGAAGATTTTGTGTTAATTGGTTCTGGAGATCATATTTACAATATGGACTACAGAGATCTATTCAAGTTTCATGTTAGAAATGGCGCTGATATTACTCTATTAACGAGAACTATAGATAAAGGTACAAAATTAAGCGATTATGGTCAAGTTGTTACTGATGAGAACAACAGAGTGCTAAAGATATATGAAAAAGTTCCTAAGCAACACTCAGACAAAATCTTTTTAGGAGTTTATTTTATGAATAAAGCTTTTTTGATGGAACTGCTATATGCTAATGTCCCTGATGGAAAGTATGATCTCTTATTAGACATAATTATCCCAAACCTTTCAAAACTTCGAGTTTTTTCTTATGATTTCAATAATTACTGGCGAAATATTAAAAAATCTGTTAAGGAATATTATGATACAAATATGGATATATTAAAAAAAGAAATAAGAGACGAGCTGTTTTATAATCCTGATAGAACCATATACACAAAACTTCGTGACTCAGCCCCTCCAAAAATTAATATTAATGCTCAAATTAAAAATTCTTTTATTGCAGATGGTTGTATAATAAATGGAGTAGTTAAAAACTCCATACTTTCTAGAGATATCTTTGTAGGAGCTGGTGCAGTAATAGAAGATTCAATAGTTTTACAAGGAAGTGTAGTAGAAGAAGGAGGAATAATTAGAAAAACAATTATTGATAAAAATGTAAGGGTTAGATCTGGCAAAAGACTAGAATGTATAGGTGATGAAATAAGCTTGATAGAGAAGGGCGCGATTATCTAAAAATGGAGGGATTTATATGAAAGTTATTGGCGTTATTTTAGCCGGTGGCCAAGGAAAAAGATTAGGAATCCTTACAAATACTTTAGCAAAACCCGCTGTTCCTTTCGGTGGAAAATACAGAATGATCGATTTTACATTAAGTAACTGTGTTAATTCTGGCATTAACACAGTAGGAGTGGCTACTCAATATATGCCTCATCGATTAGTAGAACATTTAGGAATTGGAAAACCATGGGATCTTGATATCAAAGGCGGAGGGCTTCATATATTGCCACCATATCTAAGTAGATCTGGAACATCTTGGTACAGGGGAACAGCCGATGCAATTTATCAAAATATGGAATTTCTGGATAGATATAGACCGGATTTTCTGGTTGTTCTTTCAGGAGATCATATTTACAAAATGGATTACAACAATATGATTGATTACCATATAGAAAGAAATGCCGATTGTACAATAGCTTGCATGGAAGTACCTGTTTCAGAAGCTCAAAGATTTGGCATAATGGTTACAGATCCTTTTAACAAGATAGTAGAATTCCAAGAAAAACCCAAAAATCCTAAAGGAACCCTAGCTTCTTTAGGAATTTATGTGTTTACCTGGAAATTCTTGAAAAATGTTTTAATAGAAGATTCACAAGATCCAAATTCTGATCATGATTTTGGGAAGAACATTATTCCTAAAATTTTGGAAGAGAAAGCCAAACTTTATGCCTTTAACTTTGAAGGATATTGGAGAGATGTCGGAACAATTCAATCATATTTAGATAGCAATTTAGAATTACTAGCTCCTCTACCCTTTCTAGATTTACATGATGAAAGTTGGAAAATTTATACCCAGTCAGAAGAACTGCCACCGGCTTTTATAGCAAACTCATCCGAAGTAATTAAAAGCATCACTAGTGAAGGTAGCGAAATTTATGGAACAGTTGAAAACTCGGTTATTTTTCAAGGAGTTACTATTGCAGAAGGGGCGGTTGTAAAAGATTCTGTGCTGATGAATCATGTTTTTGTCGACAAAAATTCATATATTGAAAAATCGATAATAGCAGAAAACACTTTTATAGGTAAATCGGTCAAAATTGGCGTTGGAAAATTTGCCGAATCAAAAATTGACAAAAAAATATACAATTCTGAAATTACAGTTATTGGATTTAACACCAAAATTCCAGATGGGGTGGAAATAGGGAAAAATTGCTCTATTGATAACTATATCGATCTTTCAGAATATAATATAAAAGAAATAAAAAGTGGCGAAGGCATTATCAAACAATAAAATATAACTTCCCTAGTTTGATTTCTCTGATTATAAATAAGGAGAATAAACATATGGACTTCTATGCTGTTAAATTTATAGCTGCGTCTAACTTAACTGGAGAAACCTATGTTGGATATATATTTGGGAAAAAAGGGCAAAGCCCTCAATTCAATGTTGTGGTATTAAACAGAAGTCAACTAAAAGAATTCGAAATTCCTGATATTACTAAAGACTATCTTGAATTTAAATCAGACGTTGATATGCTCTATTACCAGTTGTCTAAAGAAAAGGACAATTATACCCTGACTCAATTTAAAGCTTATTTTTATAGCGTTTTAAGAAAAATGAATTTTGAAATTGTAGGAACAAAAATTTTTTTAGCCGTTGAGGAAAATGATGTATATGTTCTGAAGTCTTTAATAAATGACATATTAAGTGAGTGGGCGGGCGAGACAAAAATAAAACTAGTAGCACAAAAATTTGATTATAAAGATTTGACATGGATATCTGCTGTAAAAGAAAAAGGTGAAAAAGGTTTTGAAGAGTATCTTAATAGACCAGATGTTAAAAATGCTAAAGAAGTTTTCCCAATAATTGATCCAGTAGAAGGTTACCCTGTGATAAAACTAGATGTAGGTGAACCTATAATAGTTCTAGAAATAGATAGGGAGAAAGAAGAAAATAGGGAAGATCCGGGTAATATTTTAGAAGGAAAAGTCATTTCTAAAGAATTAATTCCTTCAACGAGTTATTTATTTTTAAAAATAGATTTGGGAAGACATGGAATAGGAAAAACAATAGTACACCAAGATTTAAAAATAGCAATAGACCAGAATAAAATACAAATTTTAAGAAAAGCACGTGATGCCCAAGAAAATAAAGAACAAAAAGTAATTGGCGATTTATTCGATAATTTACAGAAAGACAATAGTTTTTATGATCGCCGTAAAATAAGTTCTTTTGATGTTATTATCATTGGTGGATTTTCTATTATAGCGATACTTTTAATAATTTTAATAGCTGTTTTACTAGGGGCCTTTTAATATGAAAATTATATTAACTTTCATTATTATGGTTCCTATAATTATTTTTTCTATACTTTCTTATCATTATGTAGGTCAAATAGTCAGATATAGAAATATTAAAAATGTTGAAATAAAAGAAGCTCTTGATCTTATAAATGAAGTGGAAGAAATATATGCGCTTCCTTTGGAAGAATTTTTACAAAGATGTGAAATCAAAGACACCATAATAACTACTGAAGCTACCATTTATATCTTTGAACATGATGGGTATGACTTCTTGTATATATCTAAATAAATGGAGGATCAAAATATTGAGGGTCTCATATGCCACAGCAATTGAAATGAACTTAAAAAAAGGTAAAATTAACGCTGATAATTATACTGCCTACATTCTAATTGGTGAAAAATGCATGTATAATTGTTCTTTTTGTTCAAAAGCACAAGAGTCTGACAGCAAAGCAGATCTCTTGTCTAGAGTAAAGTGGCCAAAGATAACTTTGGAAGAATTTGTTAACAACTTTAATGCAAACAAATTCAAGAGGATTTGCATTCAGGTGGTTTCTTCCTCAGATTATTGGGCGGAATTAGATTACGTGCTAAATTTTCTTAAAGATAAGAATATAAAAGTTTCTGTCTCAATAAGACCAAAAAATATTGAAGAAGTAAGATTTCTTTTCAAAAAATATTTAGTAGATACTGTTGGAATTGCACTAGATGCAGCTAATGAAAAACTTTTTAGAGAAATTAAGGGTGGTAGCTTTAAATATCTTGAAGATTTTTTGATAGCAATTTCAAAAGAATTTCCAGGAAAAATAGCTACTCATATAATTGTTGGATTAGGCGAAAGTGATGAAGATATTGTTGATACATTATTAAAAATGAATAAGTATGGAATAATTGTTAGCTTATTTGCTTTCACTCCTATTAAAGGCACAAAATTAGAAAGCTATTCTAGCCCTAGTTTAGAAAGATACAGAAAAATTCAATACGTCCACTACATAATTGAACACTTCAATGTTACCAAAGATATCTTCTCTTTTGATTCAAACGGAAATATAATGAAGTTTCCCCAGTTTGAAATAAATAACGAAGAAGCTATGAAGACATCGGGTTGCTCATGGTGTACGCGTCCTTTTTATAATGAAAAACCGGGGAAAAAATTATATAATGTACCAATTCCACGTTTGTGAATTTTTTACTTAAAATTAGAGCAAGGAGAAGTTTAAATGAAAGCATGGGAAAATGAATTAAAAAGAAGAAAAAACGCTAAACCATCAAAATTAAGCGAAGAAAATTGGGAAAAGATGCAAGAATTAAGCATATTTCCCGACGATTTACTGTTAGCTTTTTGGGAAAGCAATGTACCTGGTTCCGATGCTCCAGAATCGATGATTGTTGGAGCTGTCCAATCAGTTGAAAACATGGGGAGAGATGTTTCAAAAGCAGAAATCTTATTAGAAAAAGGATTCCAATATCTAACGACTGGTGACTACCCAAAGTTAAAAGCTATAATCAGCGAAATATTTTATTTGCTCGACAACGCTCCAATCATAGAAAGTCATAGTTTTCACAATTATAGTAGACCTTTAAAATGGGAAGAGATTTCCAAATCTTTTCCTCAAACAAAATTCACTCCCTCCAACAATGTTGATCTAAAAGATAAAATTCATGGTGGATGGCTTGGACAACTTGCAGGCGGTTCTATGGGTACAAGATTGGAAGGATACACTCATGATGCTCTAGAGCAAGTTTATGGGGATGAATTAGGTCATTATATTGGAGAGGTGTCTACTTTAAATGACGATGTAACTTACGAATTAATCTTCTTAAAAACATGTGAAGAAAAGAAAAAAGAAATATCTTCTATCGACATTGCAAAAAATTGGATTAGCTACATTCCTTTTGGATGGAGTGCAGAATTAATAGCTCTTGAGAATATTAAGAGAGGAATTTTTCCGCCAGTCTCTGGATATTTTCATAATCCGTTCCAAGAATGGATTGGTGCCCAAATGCGATGTATGGTTCAAGGATTAATCGCCCCTGGTGATCCGTATAAGGCTGCAAAGCTTGCATTCATTGATTCTCAAGTCTCACACAGTGGGAATGGCATATATGGTGGGATACACTCTGCAGTAATGACCTCTTTAGCCTTTGTTCTAAACGATCCTAAAAAAATTATAATAGAATCCTTGCAATATATTCCAAAAAATACAGAATTTAACAAAATTGTACTTGATGTGATAAAATACTGCCAAGAAACGAGCAATTGGCTTACAGTTTTAAGAAAAGTAGAAAACGATTTCGAAAGTTATAATTGGGTTCATCTTTACCCAAACACTGCGGCTGTAATAACTTCTTTATGGTTTGGAGAGGGTAATTTTGATGAATCAATGAAAATTGTTGCCTCTTTTGGATATGACGTAGACTGTAATGCAGGTGAAATCGGTACAATTTTAGGAATTATATACGGTAAGCAAAATTTGCCTAACCACTGGTCTAATCCTTTAAAAAACTGTTTAGAAACATATCTCCCTTTTTTCAAAAAAATGAAGATATCTGATCTGGCAGAATGGACATATGAACTAACAAATATCACCTGATATTTTAAAGTATTTGTTAAGAAGATAATTAAAATGAAAGTGAAGTTAGATTGTAACACCAGTCATAATGATTATAATTCTCTTGAAATTTTACCAAACTCTTGGCCACAAGAAATTAAAATACTTTAAGTAACTAGAGTATGAGGTAATTACTATCTTCAAAATTCTTCAAAAAACCCAAGAGCAATCCCTGGTTTTTTGATATGGAGACATCTGTCTTCCTTTAATGTAAAAAACAAGGTAAATCATGTTCTTAGGATTTCTAACATAATAAGATTTAAATCGTAGATACTAAAAAAATGAATTCAAACGGGTTCTAGGCAACATCTTCTACTCTCTTTCGGTAGGTCTACCGAAAATCGAAGAGAAACTCTAAATGAGCGTCTTTTAATTAAGAAACATTTTTTAAAACTGCAACTTTTATAAAATTAATGGTTTAAAATTTCTACAGTTAGTTACGATCCATAAAATTGAAGAAGGAGGTTATAGTATGAAAAGGTTTTTTACTATTTTTTGTTTGGTTGTTTTATTTACATTTACAATTTTTGCAGCTCCAAAAAAGGTGGCTTACGTGATCAATGGTTCTTTAGGAGATCAGTCCTTTTATGATTCTGGTTATGAAGGTATCAAAAATTTAGAAAAAGATTATGGGGTCGAGACAAAGCTGATGGAATGCAATTTTGATCCATCATTATATTACCCAAGTTTAATGACTGCAGCAAGATGGGCTGACGTGGTTTTTGTTATTTCATATGGTTTTGAAGAAGAACTAAAGTCAATAGCAGAAATGTTCCCAAACAAAATATTTGTAAACATTGACACTGTTGTCGAAGACGATAAAGAAATTATTTCAAACGTTGATTTTATAGAAGAGGAAGGTTCTTTTATGGCCGGTGTAGTTGCAGGAATAGTTACTTCTATGACTGAACTGCCAGGGATAAATCCCGAAAAACTAATTGGAGCAGTTGGTGGGGATGACGATATTGTAATAAGATCTTTTGTTTATGGATATGATCAAGGTGCAAAATACATAGATCCAGAAATTCAAGTAAAGACTATTTATGTAGGTACCTGGGATGACCCTGTTAAAGGAAAACAAGCAGCACTGCAACTCTACTCTCAAGGAGTAGATGTCATATTTCAAATTGCGAGTTTAACGGGAGCTGGGGTTATCCAAGCAGCTCAAGAAGTAGGAAAATATGCCATTGGTGTAGACTCAAACCAAAACTCACTAGCACCTGGCCATGTCATTACAAGTATGTTAAAAGAAGTAGGAAAATCAATAGAGTTTGTATTCAAGCAAATAATAGATGGAACTTATAAACCAGGCACACTATACAAACTCGGTTTAAAAGAAGGTGCAGTTGGATTAGCAATAGATGAGTATACCTATCAAATACTTCCAAATGAGACTGTTGAAAAGATATTGGGAATACAAAAGGACGTTATTGAAGGGAAAATTACTGTTAAAGAATATAGAGAATAGTCATCCATAAAGGAGATTTCATATGTCTTACATAGAAATGAAAAATATTTACAAAGTTTATCCCCCAGATGTTATTGCATTAGAAGAGGTGAATTTCTCCCTGCAAAAGGGAGAAATTCATTCCTTGATTGGAGAGAATGGTGCGGGAAAAAGCACTTTGATGAAAATATTATATGGATTAGTACATCCATCAAGTGGACAGGTATACATAAATGGGAATGAGGTAAAAATTAACAGTCCCAGCGATGCTATAAACTTTGGAATAGGCATGGTTCACCAAGAATTTATGTTGATTCCATCTTTCAAGGTATATGAAAACGTGATTTTAGGAATGGAAAGAACCAAAAAATTTGGAGTTATTAACAAAGAGGAAGCTATAAATGAATTAGAAGAATTAACTAAAAGATATGGATTTGATTTAGATTTAAACGCCGTTACTTCTGATCTTTCTGTAGCAGCTAGACAAAAAGTCGAAATTTTAAAATTACTCTATAGGAAAGTAGACATACTCATCTTTGATGAACCAACTGCAGTTTTAACACCTCAAGAAACTGAACAACTGTTTACAGAAATTAAAAGTATGAAGGAAATGGGAAAAACTATTATTTTTATAAGTCATAAATTGGATGAAGTCTTAGAAATTTCCGATAGAATAACCATAATGCGAAGCGGAAGGATAGTATCTTCAATAGAAAATAAAAATCTTACAAAAAGTAATCTTGCTAAAATGATGGTCGGAAAAGAAGTTATCTTATCTGTAACTAAAAAACCAATTGAACCTGGACAAATCATCTTAAAAACTGAAAATCTCACAGTGGATTTCAAGCAGTCTAAACACAAATTTTTGCAAGATATAAATATATATGTGAGGGCTGGAGAAATAGTTGGATTAGCGGGTATTGAGGGAAATGGTCAACTTGAACTGGTCCAAACTATCATTGGAGAATCTCAATCACTCAATGGAAAAATATATATAGACAAAAATGAAATTACAAATAGTGAGATTAAAGAAAGAAGGTTTTTAATTAGTTATATTCCTTCAGATAGGAAAAAATATGGTTTGGCTTTAACTGCAACTTTAACAGAAAATCTTTCTATGACACACCATCTCGGCAATAAATTGAGTAGCTTTAAATACTTTATAAATTGGACAAAGGCAAAGGTTCTTTCAAATAACCTTTTGAATCAATACAACATTGTTGCAAGAGGAATTAATGATATGCCTAAACACCTCTCTGGAGGTAATCAACAGAAAGTAATTTTGGCTAGAGAATTTAGTCTTGATGCGCCTTTTTTGCTTCTTGATCAGCCTACACGAGGTTTAGATGTTGGATCAATCGAATATGTACACAACGTTATACTAAAGATGAGAGAAAAAGGAAAAGCTATCTTATTAATTTCTGCCGATTTAGACGAACTTTTATCTTTAAGCGACAGAGTTTATGTAATAAGAAATGGGAAAATTGTAGTAGAGTTAGATCCAACAGTTCATAGTAAAGAAGAAGTTGGAGAGTATATGTTGGGGGGAAAAGAATGAAAAGCTTAAATAAAATTCTTACCGGAATTATTGGAATAATATTCTCTTTGCTGGTTGGAGCATTATTAATAAAAATCCAAGGGAATTCCCCTATTAACGCCTATAAAGCCCTATACGATTACGGGTTAGGTTCGTGGTTTTCTATAACTTCAACACTTAACAACTCTACCCCTTTAATATTAACGGGTATAGCAGCAGCAATTGCATTTAGTTCTAATGTGAATAATCTTGGACAGCCTGGACAACTAATAATTGGAGCTTTAAGCGCTGCTCTATTGGGATATTATCTTCCCTTTCCTGGTTGGTTTGGAATAATTACCATTTTAATACTTTCTGGAATCATAGGCGGTCTTTACGCTTCAATTGCGGGTATACTTAAAAAGTTATATAAAATGGACGAAATGCTAACGACTTTGATGCTCAATTTTATAGCTGATTACTTAACTCTATATTTAGCTACCTATCCTTTCCTAGATAAAAAGTCATATGTTCCTGCTACAAAGATGATAAAAAAAGAATACTTTCTCCCTTCTTTTAAATACCTGAATTCTAGCTTTTTCATCGCAATTTTTGTTGTTTTGATATCTTATTTTGTTGTTAAATATTTTAAAAAAGGATATGAATGGAGAATGATGGGACATAATCCCGATTTTTCTAGAATAGGTGGTTGTGACAATGAACAAAATTTGATGTGGGTTATGTTTTATACTGGTTTTCTTAGTGGCCTCGCTGGAGCTTTACTTATTCTGGGAGGCACACAACATAGGTTTATTAAAGGTATAGGTGCTAATTATGGATGGGATGGTGTAATGCTCTCCATAGTTGGTGCTAATGGGATACTCGAAACTTCGTTCTTTTCTTTATTTTTTGGTTTCTTAAAATCAGGTGGAGTTGGAATGGAATTTGAAGCTTCTATCCCTTCAGAGTTTATCATGGTCCTTCAAGCTACCATTGTTTTACTAGTCGTCTCAACTAGAAGTGTTTTTTCTTATTACGGAGACAAGATAAAAGCTTACTCAAAAACTCAAAAGGTTGTGAAAGCTCATGAATAACATATTAATTTCAATAATAAGAGATAGCTTTAGTAGTGCCACTCCTATTCTCCTTTCAGCTTTGGGAGGTACTTTTACTTTTTATGCAAATGTTTTCAATATTTCTATGGAAGGAATGATGTTAATAGGGGCATTCTTCGGTGTTTTAGGAAGTTTTTACTTTCAAAGTTGGGTGATGGGATTTCTATTTGCATTAATTTCCGGAGTCGTAGCCTCTCTAATATTTTCACTTTTTGCAATCTTATTAAAAACAGACGAATTCTTGACAGGTATTGGAATGAATATGCTAGCTCTTGGAGGAACTACATATCTTTTGAGAAATTTGTTCAACGTTAAAGGAGCTTTCATATCTCCACAAATTAAGTCTCTACCAACCTGGGATATTCCTGGCCTAAATAAAATTCCTGTCGTTTCAAATATATTAAATAAACATCCATTCATTGTCTATATAGCAATCATTTTAGCTTTCTTCGTCGATTTTATAATTTTTCATACTAAATTTGGTCTTAGACTTAGGGCAACGGGCGAAGATCAAGAAACAGCTCGTTCCCTAGGAATTAATCCGGAAAAAATAAAATTTAGTTCTATCTTACTTTCTGGTATTTTCTCAGCAGCAGCAGGTACTTTTTTATCTCTTGGCTATGTAACCTTGTTCAGTGAAAACATGTCAAATGGTCGAGGCTGGATTTCTTTGGCAATTATCGTGCTAGTGCGTGGAAGACCTCTTGGAATATTACTCATGTCTTTAATATTTGGTTTTTTTGAAAGCGCTGCTTTTAGTTTACAAAATATAAATATCCCATCTCAAATTACATCTATGATTCCTTACATCGTCACTATACTTGCCCTTTTTATTTATAGTGTTTATAAAGAAAAAAGTACAAGATCTGCAAAGAAAGAAGTTGAGAAAATAAAAGAAATTTGAGTTTAAACGTTATTAACTCTTGTCAACTACCTGTAATTATTCACAATAAGATTTGCAAATCTTTTTTAGAAATGTTAAACTAATAATAGTAAAGGAAAACGTTTGCAAGATAGATTTAACAGAAAAAACGGAAAAACAAGAAAAAGCGTTTATTTTGTGGAATTATTTATGAAAACGTTTGCTTTAAAAAATTAACAAGGTGGTTTGTATGCCTGATAAAATAACCATTAAAGATATTGCTAAAGAAGCCGGGGTGTCTATTTCAACAGTTTCAAGAGTGATAAATGGTTCCTCTCCTGTAAAAAAACAAACAAAAGAAAAGGTTCTAAAGGCGATCGACAAATTAAATTATTACCCAGATGCTCTTGCAAGAAGTCTAAGGGTGGGATATACAGATACCATAGGAATAATAATACCTAATATTGCTAACCCATTTTTTGCAACGCTTGTTAGAGGTGCTGAGGATTATCTTAGATCAAAAGGTTATTCAGTAATAATTTGTAACTCGGATAATGCTGTTGATCAAGAAGAAAAATTGTTTAATATTCTAGCAGAAAAAAAAGTTGATGGAATATTATATTCTGGTATTGGTGACCATATTGACAAATTTAATCAAATAAATATTCCTATAGTTTTTATAGATAGAGTGATAAAGGACAACCGATTTTCTTATGTGTCTTCAAACCATTACAAGGGAATGGAAGATCTTTTAAATTATTTATATTCTACGAATCACAAAAAATACGTTTTCATCAGCGGGAAAAAAGAAATATTTAGTGCCTTCGAAAGGTTAAGAGCTTTTGAAGATTTCACCAAAAAATATAATGTTGAGTATGAACTCTTGGAAGGTGAATATACTTACAAATCTGGTCTAATCAATGGAAAGAAAATTAAAAAAATACCCGATGTAGTCGTCTGTTCAAATGATCTGATTGCCTATGGGGTTGTAGAAAGTTTCAAGGAACGAAAGATAAAAGTCCCCGAGGATGTAAGTGTAACTGGATATGATGACATAATGTTTAGCAAGATGTTTTCTCCCGCATTAACAACTGTTAGTCAACCAATATATGAAATGGGAAAAGTCGCTGCTGAAATAATATACAGATTACTTATAAAAAAAGATGATTACATGCCTGTAAAACTTTTTCAAAATCAACTTGTAGTTAGAGAAAGCACGAGAAGGAGATAAAAACCATGAAAAAAACTGGGATCTTTAACTCTAAAATATCAGCTTTTATAGCATCACTTGGTCATAAAGATATAATTAGTGTTGTTGACATGGGTTATCCTATCCCCAAAGGTATTGAATATGCAGATATTGTTTTGGATAAAGGAAAACCAGGTTTTTTGGAAACGATAGAAGTTTTATTAAAAGAATTAGCAGTAGAAAAAGTAGTCATAGCCGAAGAAATGGAGCATAAAAACATCAACAATTACAATGGAGTAATTAAATTATTTCAGGGTCTAGAAATTGTAAAAATCCCTCACGAAAATTTTAAAGAAAAGGCCAAAATGTCCAAATATTTTATTAGAACCGGCGAATGTACGTCTTTTTCAAATATTATGTTAATTTCAGGAGTGATCTTCTAATGTTGTTAGAAATGAAAGAAATAACCAAAACTTTTCCAGGGGTAGTGGCTCTTGATAAAGTATCTTTTAATCTGAAAGAAAATGAAATTCATGCCTTGGTAGGAGAAAACGGAGCAGGAAAGAGCACTTTAATTAAAATATTAGGAGGAATTTATAAGCCTGATAGTGGAGAAATCTTCTTAAACGGTAAAAAGGTTGAATTTAATTCTCCTTTAGACGCCAAAAGACATGGCATTGCCATTATTCATCAAGAATTAATGCTTGCAGAAAATCTTTCAATTGCTGAAAATATATTTCTAGGAAAAGAATTTGGGAGCCCTCTAAATTTAAATTTTCATAAGATGGTTGAAGAATCAAAAAAGTATCTTCAAATGCTAGGATTTGAGATAGACCCGCAAACAAAAGTTTCTAAATTAAATGTCTCCGAAAAACAGTTAGTAGAGATTGCCAAAGCTATATCTTCTAACGCAAAAATTATAGTCATGGATGAACCTACAGCTACTATTTCTGAACACGAAACACAAATCCTTTTCGAAATAATGAAAGAACTTAAAGAAAAGGGTATATCTATTATTTTCATCACTCATAAATTAGGAGAAGTTTATCAAATTGCAGATAGAGTTACTGTTTTAAGAGATGGAAAACTAATAGGAACAAAAAACATTGAAGAAATTAGTAGTGAAGAACTTGTCAAAATGATGGTAGGCCGAGAAATAAAAGAAATGTTCCCTAAATACAATAAAGTTCAAGATGAAATTATATTAGAAGTTGAAGATTTTGAAGTAATTGGGTATGTAGCTCCCGTTTCTTTTAATGTGAAAAAAGGAGAAATTTTTGGAATAACGGGGCTTGTTGGGTGTGGAAAATCAGAATTAGCTCTAGGTTTATATGGGGTATATAGAACAAAATTTAAAAAATTTATAATAGATAAGCAACCCTTATTAGAACTTAAAAGTCCACAACAAGCTCTTAAAGCAGGGATTGTTCTTGTCCCTGAAGATAGAAAATCACAGGGTCTTGTTCTTCTCTTAGATGTAGTTCAAAATATAACCCTTCCCAATTGTGATATATTCGCTCCTTCCTTGAACATTAAATGGAAAAAGGCTACAGAAACAACGAAAAAACAAATAAAAGATTATAATATTAAAGTTTCGGGAGAACATCAAAAAGTG
Organism: Thermotogota bacterium; assembly: GCA_029780115.1. GTDB lineage: Bacteria > Thermotogota > Thermotogae > Petrotogales > Petrotogaceae > Defluviitoga. The sequence continues at coordinate 195,042 of JAKOZG010000004.1, read as the reverse complement.
AAAAATCTCTCTGGGGGAAATCAACAAAAAGTTGTTCTTGCAAAGTTTCTCTTAAAAAAACCTAAAGTTGCGATATTAGTCGAACCCACAAGAGGAATAGACGTTGGAGCAAAAATTGAAGTGTATAAACTTATAAATAATTTAGCAAATAGCGGTATAGGGGTGATATTGGTGACTTCTGAAATCCCGGAAATAACTGGGCTATGTGATAGAGTCATGGTAATGCATAGAGGTAAAATGATTGAAATATTAGAAAAAGGAGAAATTACACCTGAGAGAATTTTAAAAGCAGGTACGGGGTTGGTTGAAAATGTCTAAGATCCTAACTTTTATGAGAAAAAACCCTGCTTTAGTTGGATTTATAGTCTTGTTTATTATACTTTCCATCTTCACCGAGAGTTTTTTCAATATTTCCAACATTGTTAATGTACTAAGACAAGTTTCAATCACAGCAATTTTGGGTTTTGGAATGACTTTGGTAATAATAAGTGGAGGAATTGACCTTTCTGTAGGTTCTATCTTTGCATTTAGCGCTGTTGTAATGGCTTCTATCGTTAAAGGAGGAAAGGTTTTATTAGGGATAATAGTAGGTTTATTGATAGGTGCTATTATGGGACTATTTAACGGCGTTGTAATTTCTAAAGGGAAAATTCAACCTTTTATAGTAACTTTAGCAACTATGGCAATTGGTAGAAGTTTAACCCTAGCTTATACGCAAGGAATTCCCATCTCGATTTTCCCTAATAATTTTAGATTCATAGGTAGAGGAGATATTTTAGGTATACCTGTTCCTGTTATAATCATGTTCGGTATATTTTTCCTTGTTTTGTACCTATTGAAAAAGACCAAACTAGGACTGTACATTTACGCTATAGGTGGTAATGAAGAAGCTACAAAACTTAGTGGTGTAAATGTGGAAAGATATAAAATAATTGTTTATACAATTAGTGGATTATTTGCAGCGGTTAGTGCCATGATTTTAACTGCAAGATTAAATAGTGCCCAACCTACTTTTGGGCAAGGATACGAACTTGATGCAATTGCAACAGTGGTACTTGGAGGTGCTAGCCTTTCTGGAGGAAGTGGAGGAGTTTTGGGAACTTTATTTGGAGCTTTGTTATTAGGAACTATCAACAATGGAATGAATTTAATGAATATATCTCCATTTTATCAAGATTTAGTAAAGGGTGTAATAATCTTACTTGCGGTTCTTTTAGAAAGATCGGATTAACGCGTAATTTTTTATTAATGGATCTTTAGAAATTTTTTTGGAAAGTCTTTACTCATAAAATAAATTAATATAAATCATAAATTCCAACGATGAAAATTAAACTGTGTTCTTGTAACTAAATTATATCTAAAGAGGAGGTGCAGTAAAATGAAAAAGGTAGTGTTACTCAGTATCTTAGCATTATTAGTCACATCTTTAAGTTTCGCTTTCACTCTAGGACTTTCTGTATCAACTTTAAACAACCCTTTCTTTGTGGATCTTGCAAATGGAGCTAAAGATAAAGCAAAAGAATTAGGAGTCGATATAAAAGTCGTAGATGCACGGGATGATTCTGCAAAACAATTGAATGACGTAGAAGACTTAATAGGGCAAAAGGTAGATATCCTCTTAATTAATCCAACTGATAGTGATGCCGTTGTAGCCGCTATAGAAGAAGCTAATGTAGCTAAAATTCCGGTAATAACTGTAGATAGGGGTGCAAGTGGTGGAAAAGTATTGTTACATATAGCTTCAGACAACGTAGCAGGAGGAAGACTCGCCGGTGAATACATTGCTGAAAAATTAGGAGGAAAAGGAAAAGTAATTGAACTAGTTGGTATTCCTGGAACATCTTCTGCAAGAGATAGAGGAAAAGGTTTTAATGAGGTAATAGAAAAATATCCAGGCATCCAAGTCGTTGCAAGGCAAACTGCTAATTACAACAGAGCCGAAGGACTAACAGTAATGGAAAATTTACTTCAAGCTCATCCTGACATTAACGCTGTTTTTGCACATAACGATGAAATGGCACTTGGAGCTATTGAGGCTATAAAAGCTGCTGGAAAATTGAAAGATATAATAGTAGTTGGATTTGATGCCACTCCCGATGCTTTAGAATCAGTGAAAAGAGGAGAATTAAGTGCTACTATTGCTCAACAACCTTATCGAATGGGCGAGTTGGCAGTTGAAAAAGCCTACGAATTTTTGCAAACAGGAACTATCTATTTCCCTGTTGATCTACAGCTAGTGACAAAGTAAGATTTAAGGGGTGGGGATTTTTCCCCACCTGTTACATTAAAAGCTTTTGACTTACTCTAAAAGCACATTGGGAGGGATTTGACAATTGATTGCTGTAATAGGTAGCAGTAATATGGATATAGTTTTTAATGTTGAACATCTGACGCTTCCTGGAGAAACTCAAAAAGCGAATTCTTTAGACTTTTATTTCGGAGGCAAAGGTGCAAATCAGGCTATTTCTATTGCAAAACTTTCAAACAACAATGTATATTTCTGTACATGTTTGGGGGAAGATGAATACGGAAAAGAAATATCTGAAAACTTTAAGAATTACAATATTCAAGGATATTACATCGAAAAAAACGAAAAGACGGGAAGAGCTTTTATTGAAGTAGAAAAAAGTGGAGAAAACAGGATTATTTTATTTACAGGTGCTAATGATAAAGTTGATAAAGATAAGATAAATTTGTTTCTAAACAAATACGAAGAAAAAATAGATATTTGTTTACTACAAAATGAAATTCCTATAGAAAGTGTTGAGCATGCAATTTTAAGGTTGAACAAAAGTGGAATCAAAATTGTTTATGATCCTGCACCGGTTGCAAATACAAATGTAGCTTTGTTGGAAAAAGTAGATTTTTTAACTCCAAACGAGACCGAATTCAAATTTTTATGTGACAAATTAAATATTTCTGAAAACCAAGATTTTGAAAGGAAAGCTTTAGCTTTTAAAAGACGTACAAAAGTTGATAATTTAATCATAAAATTAGGCGAAAAAGGTTGCTTTTACATAGACAACAAAGAAAATTCTGGATATATAAAAGCTTTAGAGGTAAAAACAATCGATACAACTGCTGCAGGTGATGTTTTTAATGGAGCTTTTTCAGTCTACTTTGAAATAACTCATGATTTTATTGAAAGCTTGAAATTTGCTAATGTTGCAGCTGGAATTTCTGTAACAAGAAAAGGGGCTCAATCTTCTATACCTACATACGAAGAAGTAATCAAAAGATTAAAATAAACCGTTAATTAATTCATTTCTTTAAGATTGTTATTGTTTAGGTGTTAATTTTCCTTTTAATTTATAAGTGTAACTATAATAATTAAAAGGAAAGTTAACACCTTTATTTTAGGAGCTAATGTGCGGTTATAGAAAAGTATAATTATTGCCATATATTTCTTTAATCAAATTTTAAGACTGATTTTTTATCATAAACTACAAGTAATAAATATTTATAGAATCTCATAATAAAATTTTTCTAAAAAGATTTGAATCTTAGGGGGTATATGACAGCGTGCTCCACAAATAGATATAAGTACCGAATATGTTAAAAATAAGCATTTGATAAGTTTTTAGTAACTGCCTATTTAAGGAGGTGGGATAATGATGAAAAAAACAAAGTTCCTTGTTACATTTTTAATCTTTATGCTATTTATTGTTTCAACATTTGCGTATGGAACAAATAATGTCATTTTAAATAACAACGTGTGCATACAACCTGTTTTATTGAACAATGAAGGTTCTCTGAAATTTTTAGACATCCTAGGTATGAATAAAGAAAAGGAGAAGGATATTATTATAAGGGATTATAATATATTTCCTCAAAAGGATTATAAACAAGAATTGGATAAAATAAAAGACAACTATTTTCGAGAAAATTATCATTGGTACTATTTAAAAAATGGAAAATCCTTATTTAATCAGTTAAGAGCGGCAAACGTTGATGCCGAAACATCCCAAAACAACAATATTATGGATATGAAGTTCTTTAAAAATGATTACTCAAAAGTTATCAAAAAAGTTTTCTTAAATGATTATGATTATAAAAGCATTTTTAACTTAAACATTTTCTCTTTTAACAATTTTTTACCTAAAATTATTGAAATAAAACCAAATATATTTATCTTTTCTTAATATTCAATTAAAAAACTATATGATAGAATGTGATAAAATACTATTTAGAGGATCATTCGGAAAGGTAATTTAAGTACGATTTAAAAAAATATCTCAGAAGGAGGGGTATATATGAAAAAGGTAGTAGTAACTTTAGTAATTGCACTTTTAGCTGTTTTTAGTTTTGCAGCATTTGAAGTAACAGTCGGATATGTTCATGCTTCAGTTGCTGCAAGTGGCACAGCTACGGACAGCGTATCTTTCAACGGTTTAAGCATGGGTGCAAACTATTTGTATGAAGATTTAGGTTTTGTTGAAGGTGGAGCTTTAGTATTAGGTGGCGCATTTGATTATTACTTCCCTGTTGGAGCTAATGAGGAAGACAAATTAACTCAAATGGATATCACATTGAACGTTGGTTACAGACAAGGTCTAAATCCTTTCTTACCTGAACTTCCAGTCGATGTATTTGTTGAAGGGTTATTTAATTATTCTTTTGGTTTAGGTGAAAAAAAATTAGTTAAATCTGCAATAGCATTTGGTGGCGGGGCAGGAGCTGCCTTTGAAGTACAAAATCTAGATATGAAAGTAGGAGCAGATATATTGTTTGCAAAACCAACAATAGTTGATAGTTACAAAGAAGATTATAAAAACTCATTCAAACCCAAATTTAAAATTTTTGCAGGGGTTGAATTCTAAAAAGTTTTAAAATAAAAAACCTCCTTTTAAGGAGGTTTTTATTTATTTTATCTTCTTTTTCATTTCGATTGCAACTACTCGATAATTTAATCTCTCAAAGCAACCTTGCAGGATTTTTAAGTATTTTGGAAGAGTAACAACTCTCTGATTATCAAATCCTTTAACAAGAATTATGTATGTTTCGATAAAACCTGCTTTTCTATAAAGATTATAAGCAGCTTTATTACTTGCGAAAACGTTTAATCCTATATTTTTCACCTTATCATTTTTTAACTTTTTTTCTAATTCTTTTATAGCTCCCATTGCATAGCCTTTTCTTAAATATTTTGGAAAAATTCTAATATCATAAATAAAGGCTTTTTTTCGATCATTATTGATGAAAACCCACATTCTTCCAACATGTTCATTCTCGTCGTTTATAATATTATAGGCATGATTTTTTCCTACATTTTTTTCATCATCTCCACAAATATTATCTATTTGTGTCTCCGCCCTTGCCAGAGCTTCATGATAAGGCAACAGCAGATTTTCAGCTAACACTTTGGCATATTCATCATACATTTTATTTTTATATATTTCAAATTCTTCTTTAATCATTAATTCTAACTTCGTCCTAATCACCCCTAAAGTTTCTCAGGTGACTTAATTTCCAATATTTCAATTGCTTTTTTGGTAATATTAGAGTACTTTGAAAATAAACTTAAGTCCACTTCTTTTCTATTGTCTGTTCCATGATTATCAGTTGCTAAAAAGTCTACTAAATTTTTTTCTAAATAAAATTTCCCTTCTTCAGTATTAATCCCTTCAAAGTTAACTTGGAAATAGACGTTCATTTCCTTCATTCGTTGAATGAGCTTTTTATTTTCAAATAACCATCTATAACGTTCAACATGAACAAGTATTACTTCATAACCCTCTAATTGTAGATTAAATATTGCATCCAATGTATAAACAGGAAAAACACGTGTTGGAAATTCAATCAATACAAAAGAATCATTGAAAGGAATGAATTCTTTATATTCTGGAACTAAATATAATTCTGAAGCTAAGTAAGTAACTATTCCAGTTTCATTTTCTATATGTTTTTTTAATTTAATATAAGTATTTTTTATTTCTTTAATGTTATTACTAACAGAAGGATTGTTTATATGAGGCGTAAAAATAACATGGGATACTCCATACTCTTTGTATCTTTTAAGCTCTTTTATTGTATCTTCAACTTTTTTAACGCCATCATCTACTCCTGGTAGAAGATGGTTATGTATATCAATAAACATTCATTTCATCTTCCTTCTACTGTTTCCTTAAAATTGGATGTAATTCAATTTTTGCGTATAGTATCAGTTCTTTTTCGCTTTTTAACTTTCTTACCATCATCTGAATAATAATAGTAGTAATAGTAGTAATAATAATTTGAAGCCTTTTCATCAATATCAACAATAACTGTCCCTAACAATTTAACCTCCGAAGAAACAATATTTTCATAGGCTGCTTTCAAAGTTGGTTTTAAAGTGTTATTGTAACGAGTAACTAAAATTAACCCATCCGAATATCTTGACACAATTTGAGCATCAGGAGCAACCATAATGGGGGGTAAATCTATGATTATCTTTTCATAACGTTCCTTAAGGGTGTGTAATAATTTTATAAATTCATCCGATGTTAAAAGAGACGTTGGATTTGGAGGTAAAACACCTGCAGGTAATACATCAAAGTTAGGAAGGCTTTCAACAGGTTTGAATAAAACTTTTTCTAATGGAACTCTTTTCATTAAATAGTTGACTAATCCTAAATTTCTATCCTTTATTTTCATAATCCTATCAACTCGTGGCCTTCTCATATCTGCATCCAGGAGTAAAGTCTTTTTCCCGTTCTGTGCGTAAAAAATTGATACATTAGCGGCAGTGATTGTCTTTCCTTCACTTGGACCTGCACTAGAAAAACAAATGGTATTCGGTTCTTTCGCACTGGAAAAGACAATGTTTGTCGCAAGCATTTTGTAAGCTTCAGAAATTGGTGAAACAGGATCTTTAAGAACTGGAAGTTCTCCAGACTCTTGATCAATCTCGAAGTGAGGAATTCTACCTAAAATTGGGACACCCTTTACAATTGATTTAAGTTCATTATCATCCTTAAGCTTTTTATCCATATATTCTATTAAAAATACTACTAGTATCCCTAAAAATATACCTAAAACTCCACTTATTGCAACCGTTAAGGTTTTGTTAGGTTTAACAGGGGTTGGCGAAACAAACGCTAAATCAATAATATCTGCAGTTCCAATAACTCCCGCTTCGGCAATCTTCGCCTCTTCCAATTTTTCAAGTAGAAGCACATAAAGATTTTCTTTCACTTTAACTTCCCTTTCATAATCCATAAGTTTTTGTTCAAGCGCAGGAAGTTTCACCAATTCTGATTGATACGTATCCCTAATTGAAGTTAACGCTTGTATTGTACCTTGAACTACTTGTAAATTTGCTTGTTCTCCTATCAATTGAGAGTATAGACTACTGTATTGTGGATTTATAGTTTTTAACTGTGAGGTTACTATCGTATTTATTTCTTTCTTTAGCATTTCTTGAGCTTGAAATAATTGTTCTTTTAACTTTAATACTTCTGGATCATTGGCCGATTTTGTTCCCTCAATGCCTGCTAATTGAACTTGTATATTAACTATTTGATTTCTTAAATTACTGACAACAGGATTTATAGAGATAGTCTCAGAAGATATAATTTCTTGATCTATATTTTTTAGTAAATCATTAATAGCTTCTATTCTTACTCTTGACTGTTCTTTTTGTACTTGATAAGTGTTAATTTGCTGGTCGTAAGAGACTAAAAACTGTAATATAGCCTTGGCTTCTTCATTTAATAAAAAAACATTATTTTCTTCCTTAAACTTTCTCAAATTGTCTTGGGCTACATTTAACTCAATTTCAGCTTTTGGTATTTGTTCTTCTATAAATTTCCTTCTTGCAGTATATTCATTTTGAGATAAACTTTTTAACAAGTCGTTGTAAACTACAGCTAGTTCGTCAGCGACTCTTCTTGCGAGTTCTGGATCCTCACTTTGTACAGAAATTTTAACTATGTTAGTATCTTTTACGGGAGAAACAGTTATCATCTCACTTATACTTTTAATTACCCCATTTTCTGTAACTTTTTCTGGATTCTCTGATTTTTCTTTAAAATACTCAACTAAACTTAAATTATCAACTACTTTTTCTAGGTTCCTTCTACTTTTTATAAGTTCTATCTCGGTTGATATTTTTGAAGAACCTGAAGAAATTTGGGAGCCAAATATGTCAATAAGAGAACCTTGTTGAGATGAACCCACTTTCAATGTGGTACTTGCCTCATATATAGGAGTAGTAGTAAAAAGATATACTAGAGCTATCAGAACAGTCACTATAACTGTTAGAAAGAACCACCAAAATCTCTTTTTGAAGATTTTTATTATATCTTCAAAAGTTAATTCATTTTCTAACTTTACATTTTCCATTTTGTATCCTCCCAAATCATTATACTTAATTGTCATAATACTACATTTATATTTTATATAAAATGAAGATACTAATACCTTGCTATTTTATCATAATAAATTTAAATAAACAATATTTTTTTAAATTATACTCTAAAATTTTCCTTGTAGGTTAATAACCTACATAAGCTTTCAAATTCACAGTAAGAATTAGAAATAAAACAATTGTAGTCACTTTCTTCGGAATCTGCACAGTCGTATTTTTCACGCATTTCTTTAAAAAATCTTTTAATTTCTTTTTTCTTATAAGCAATAGGTGTAAATTGAGATTGATTGATACTTTTCAAAATCTTTTCTAACCACACTTCGAATTCTTTAAAATCAAAGGAGACGTATTTAACACTTCTCCCTGATTTGCGATAAATAATTTTGTCTTTCTGGATCTTTATAAATTTTTTATTAACGTTATCTTTTTTTGTCACGTGAAATTTTAGAAACACATCAGAATTAGATAACTTTTTCTTCCATTCTTGTGAATTTATTAGGGATAAATAGTAAATAAGAAGTTGTTCGCTTTGGAAACTTTTTGAGTTTTTATAATCAACTATTGAATAAGTACCAGGAAGTAATTCATTGTCAAATTCATCTAAAAGGTACATGTAGTTACCATTTAGAAGGTCTATTCTATCGATTCGAGTTTCTAATTCTGTATTTTCGAATATTCCTATATCTATATTAGTTTTCACTTTTACTTCCGTTTCTAGCACTTCACTGAAGGTAAGTGTTTTATTCTTATCAATATAAATATAATCGTCTAAAAGTGTTTCAATTGTAACATACAAATCTTCAACAAATTCTTCAATATTTACTTCTTTTATTGCTTGATATGAATAGAGAAAATCATCTACATAATCATCCCAAACATATTCCAAGATTGATTTAATTTCATCTCTTAATTCATCTTCATTTAAACGCTTTTGCGACATCATTTGATAATCTATTTTTTCCCCATTTACATCAAATAGTTCCTTCAAAGTCCTATGTTTTATAAGCCCTTCAAAAAATTTTTCGAATTTTTTATCCCCTTTTAAATGAATAACATAGCTAAGATAGTATTTGAAAGGACAATCTACATAAGTGGAAATCTTTGTATGACTTAACTTTCCCAATTCTGTTTTATTAGGTAAATCCCATGAGTGGTCTTTTATTTGATTAACAAATCTTTTACTTGTAACTAAAAACTGTTCAGGAAGTAATTCCTTCTTGTTATTTATAAGATAATAGATAATTGCTTCGTTTTCAGAAAATATATTACTGGAATCTCTTGGTAGATTACCTTTTTGTAATAAAAATTCTTCTGAATAATAAACGTTTTTGAAACTTTGCCTAATTTCCTTTTCATAGGGTGAAGGAACCACTGGATCTCCATTTAGTTGAGCCTTTGCATATGTAAACATTATTTTTTCCGCAAATATCATAGAAATAAAAAGGTTTCTTCTACTTATTTTTTCCGATAATTTTGCCATCGGAATACTAGCACTATCCATTGAAGTAAGAAAAGGATTAACTTTTATAGATGGATAATTATCCTCTGTAAAATGGATAAAATATTTATACTTCTTTTCTACAAACCTAGAGTCATCGATACTCATTATTTCCACACAATTTGCATACCTTTCTGTTTCTCTAAAAGTATCTACTTGAATAAGGGAAGAAATAATCTTATAAAACTTGTCTAGACTTATTTTTTGATCTTCTTTGATAATCTTTTCTAAACTTTTTTCGACCTTTAATAATAATGCTTCAAAAGTCTTAACGGCATTTATTTCACTTTCAATTAAGTTTACACCAGAATACTTTTCTATAATTTTAAAATCTATGTTACCATTTTCTATCCATTTAATGACTAATTCTCTATAATCTGAAATCGTAAAGCTTTTTTTAGCTTTAATAATTTCTTCAATCATTAATAATAAATTAAAAACATTTTCAAAGCATTTTTTTAATTCTAATATTTCATCTCGCTCTAATTGTATTCTTTCTGTTTCTTCGGTGCAATTCACCAGGGAATCTCTCTTGTCTATTTCGAATTCTATTGCATTCATCCATTTTGCTCTTCTTTGCTTCAGAGAAGATTTATGAATATCATAAAATAAATTAAACTTTTTTAAATAATATTCAATCTGTTCTATTGTTAATTCGGTTCTGTCACCATATCCACCCTCTACCATCGCCAATAAGTCTTCAACTTCGCAGCCTTTCACTAATGTTTTAATTGGTTGAAGTAAAATAAGTACCATCTGACTTTCGGCTAAGGGTATGTCATTTTTCAATCTATTTGGAATTTTTATCTCATCTAAATAATCTGATAACAACTTTGCTGATGAAATATTTGGAACAACAATTCCAAAATCATTAGGAGAAAGAGATTCATTAATTAACTTTCTTTTTATATCTTTAGAAACATACTCAATCTCAGAAATTTCATTATGCACAGGGAAAAAGTTTATTTTTGTGTTTTCATAGACTTCTTTCAAATTCTTTTTACTACACTTTTTATCGAAAATGAAATCTTCTTCTTTGAGAAAAGTGTGTATATTTCTAACAGATTCAAAAGCTCTATCTTGAATATCAATCCAAGTTATAAAATGTACTTCTTCAAAAAGTTTAAAAAGTACCTTAAACGTTTTTTTTACAATGGGTGATATATCAAAAAAGCCAGAAATTATAACATTTTTTCCTAAATATCTTTTTCCTTCATTTTTTAGGATTTCAGGAAATATTTCATAGAACCATTTATAAACACTCACAGGATCATAATTTCTTTGGTATTTAATAGACATATCAAATTTAGTGGAGAGAATGTCTTCTAAACTTTTTTCTAATTTGTTATATAATTTATATAAATTAGAATTAACGTCTATCGAATCGTTTAGAATTTTATACTCTTCAGAATTCGAAACAATTTTCTCATCTTGGACTCTTGAGATTTCCCACTTTTTTTCGAAAATATCTAATAAATATTCCACAGATTTTTGGGAATTAGCTATTACGTTCAAGTACTGAGAAAATTCTTCGTCTTTTTTTTCTTTTTCTATCAAATCCATAATTTCATGTTCCAAATAAACTTTCAAAAAATCCCTATCTAAAATGATAGCATCGGGCTCATAAAATTTAAGCATTTCAGTAACATATTGATTTATAACCATAAAAGCATTTCTATTGATGGTTTTATCGGTTTTCGAAGCTACCTTTTCTGCTACTTGTTTGGCATAAAATCCTGAGGGAGCTATAAACAAAAAATCTAACGGATTTTCTGCATAGAGAGGAAAGATGAAATCCACTACTTCATCAAAATGATCGCTTTTTAAATCTAGCAAGTAAGCTTTTTTCATTTGTCTTATTCATCCTCCTACCAACTTTCTATCTCATCACGTACTATATCTCTGTTATATTCAAATTTATACTTTCTGTTTTCTCTTTCATTTCCAGAATAATCTTTCTCAATGAAATCATAATATCCCAAGTTATATTTATATAATATTTCAGTGTTTGGAGGCATTTTAACTATTAACTGGTAAGTACCATCTTCCATCCTTTCAAATCTATAAGTTTCATCTCCAACTAACCAATTGTTAAAATTGCCCATCATATAAATTGTCGCATTTTCTGGTGTATTATCTGGAACCGAGACAATTATAAAAGTGACTTCAAAAAGATTTTCTTCATCTTCAGAAAAAGAAGGAATTTGGGTGGAAAGATCCGATGGCTTGTGGGAAGTTTTTGGAGCTTTACTGAATGAAAATCCTAAAAGAACGATAATTAAAGCAAAAGGGAAAAAAATTTCTAAAAAACCTTTCATAAAAAGTTCACCTCACATTTAGTAAAAACCATCTTCAAACAAATTATACCACGAATTGATGAATTTCCCCTGATAAATTTTTCATGGCCGTTGCTAAACAAAATAACTTTACATCAATATGTAAAAAAGTTTTTATAAACACGTAATTCCTAATAAAGAAAAATTGTGTTATAATGTGTTGGAGAAGTTTGTTAAAGGCCCATTCTCAATTTATGAACTAAAAGGAGTTACGGAGTATGGAAACATTCCAAAACATGGGCCTTTCCGAATCGACATTACACGCAATCTTGAACAAAGGGTACAAAGAACCAACCCCCATTCAAAAAATGGTAATTCCCTTTCTTTTATCAGGTAAAAGCAATGTAATCGGACAGGCCCAAACAGGAACCGGAAAAACAGCAGCTTTTGGTATACCTATGATTGAAAAACTCAAAGAGAGAATTGATCATGTTCAGGCACTTGTATTAACCCCTACTAGAGAACTAGCCCTTCAAATATGTGAAGAACTAAATTCCCTAAAAGGAAATAAAAAACTTAAGGTCACTCCCATATATGGTGGAGTTTCAATTAACCAACAAATTAAAACTTTAAAAAAACATGTTGATATTGTAGTTGGTACCCCAGGTCGTATTATTGACCATATAAACAGAGGAATTTTAGACATCAGTAATATCGAATATTTAATTATAGATGAAGCTGATGAAATGTTAGACATGGGCTTCATAGAAGATGTTGAGTTTATTATTTCAAAAACTAATGAAAAGAAAAAAGTACTTATGTTTTCGGCAACAATTCCTCCACGAATTATTTCATTAGCAAAAAAATATATGGGAGAATTTGAAATAATTTCTACAATCAAAGATAGTAAAGAAAATTTAACAGTTAAAAATGCTAGACAAGTCTACTATAAAGTTGAGGAAAGAGATAAAATTAATCTCCTTATTAGATTAATTGATCTAGATGATGACTTTTATGGGCTGGTTTTCACAAACACAAAAGTGCAATCAGAAGAAGTCGCGAGTAAATTACGAGAAAAAGGTTACGACGTGGAAGTTTTAAACGGCGATGTTTCGCAATTTCAAAGAGAAAGAATTTTGAACAAGTTCAAGGACAAGAAAACAAAAATACTAATTGCTACAGATGTTGCAGCACGCGGAATCGATATAGACAACCTAAAATACGTGATTAATTATTCACTTCCCCAAAACCCAGAAAACTATGTACATCGTATTGGAAGAACAGCAAGAGCTGGAAATGATGGGACTGCAATAACTTTTGTCACTCCCAGAGAATTTAGAAAATTCTTATATATACGTAATGCTGTGGGTTCTGACATAAAAGAAGAAGAAATTCCAGATACCTCAGAAATTATTAATGCTAAAATTGAAAAAATTATAGATGAACTGATCGCTTCATGTGAAAATGTAGAAAATATCTATAAAGTATTAGCTCAAAGAATTTTAGAAGAAACTCAAGAAACGTCAGAAATAATAATTTCAGGCATTTTAAAGTATTTTCTTAAAGATAATTTGGATACAAAAAAATATGAAGAAATCAAAAAGGTTGATAGAAGCTCTGCTCTTAAAAAAAAGAGATTGTTTGTAGCACTAGGGAATAATGACGATATATCTCCGAGAAAACTCGCCGAATTTATTGAGAAAGAAACAGGAGTAAATAAAAAGAACATCAGAAATATACAAGTATTAGAAAATTTCTCTTTTTTATCTGTTCCTTTCGAAGAATCTCAAGTAATATTAGAAACGTTTAAACGAAAATCAAAAGGTAGAAAACCACTTGTTTCTGAAGCAAGAAGTCAAGGAAAATAGAAAAGTTTTTTACAAAAAAATAAAAAAACGTTTAAAAAGCTTCAGTAATAATTTATTAAATATACTATTACCGAAGCTTTTTATTTTTTATATTAGAATTTCTATATATTTAAAATATTTGATTTCCTAAACTATCTATTGCAACCATCAGCGGGAAGTCTCTAACTTCAATTCTATAAATTGCCTCTGGACCCAATTCAAAAAAAGCTATTACTTCTGCATTTATTACACACTTTGAAAGATAGGCTGCAGCCCCACTTGGTGCTATAAAATAAACTCTTTGATATTTTTTACAAAGTTCTACTGCAAGATCAGATCTTTTCCCTTTTCCAATTGTAGCAATTACCCCAAGATAATATAACATTTCAAGAAATTCATCCATTCTTTCACTTGTTGTAGGACCTATGGCACCTATTTTCGAATTCTTTGGTGGCTTTGCTGGTCCAGCATAAAAGACTATCTTCCCTCCCAAATATATGGGTAGTTCTTTACTACCCGCAATCAATTCTCTTAATCTTCTTTGTGCTGCATCACGCATTACTATTAATTCTCCGTAGTATTTTATAGTTTCCCCAACTTTAAATTTCCTTATCTCATCGATCTTCAAATTCAATCACACCTTTTCTGCAAAGATAACAATCGGCAGCAATACCAAGAGGGAGGGTTGCTATATGTGTGGGTGAAACCTCTATATGAACAGAAAATACAGAAACGCCTTTACCTAGTCCTTGAAATCCTATTTTTAATTCATTTAATTCTCTCACTAATTCTGTTTCTAAGTTAGCATATTTTGGATCGGAATTTCTTTCTTTAAAGTCTTTAGTCAGAGCTAATTTTGATAAAACCATGGCCATATCAGAAGTTCCTCCAACGCCGATACCTACATGCAAAGGCGGACAACCTTTAGCTCCATTTTCTTTTATGTGTTCTATAACAGCTCTCTTGAAATTTTCAATATTTGAAGAAGGTCTCATCATATATAACCTTGAAAGATTCTCGCTACCTCCTCCTTTGATCAAAAACCTTATTTCCAATTTATTTCCAGGGGTTTCAAAGACATGAACAACGGCTGGAGTGTTGTTTTGTGTGTTTTTTCTTTCAAAAAGCGGATCAGCTACAATAGAGTATCTAAAAGGATTATGGATGTAAACTGTCTCTACGATTTCATTCAACGTATCTTTTATCGGTTCCTCAAGTTTTACTTCATTACCAATAAAAACAAAAAATTCTACTAAACCTGTATCTTGGCAAAGTGGCAGCCCTTCATCATGGGCGATTTTGTAATTTTCTTTCAATACTTTAGAAAAAGGGCCTCTATATTCATCTAAAAAAACCTTTACTTCCTCGTTAATTATACAATTCTTCTCAACTATCAACTCACTAACTTTTTTTACTATCTCATTTTTAAATATCATTTTGAAATACTCTCCTTTTATTATAGCTTCATAGGCATCTTGAAATTACAAGAATCATTTTTATTAATTATTATAGAATTTATTCTTTTCATCGAACAATGTTTCTTCACCTTGAAACTGGGTCAAATTTAAATTCTATCAATGCAATCTATATTTAATTTTTAACAAGATGGAGAAGAAAGGGGCTACTACCCAGAACCTGCTTAAATTCAAAATCTTATTTTTAAAATTTTTTCTATTTCTAAAGTGTCTATATCACTTTAGCTATGAACAATAAAATTTTATCACACTTTTTCTTCATATTTTATTAATTAGATCATGTCAGCTTTTTGTAGATAATCAATTTTATTTGTCTTTATTTACTTCTAATTGGTTCTAATCAAACTTTTATTTTTATATAATTATGATTATAATTAAAGTGAAGCGGTTAAGAAAAAATAATATTTTTGAAATTGGAGGACTCCAAGTGCCGCAAAAAAAACCTAAGAATACAAAATTAACTATCGAAGATATTGCAAAATTAGCTGGTGTATCCAAAGCAACTGTTTCATATGTCTTAAATGACAAACCTGGGGTCAGTGAAGAACTTCGCCTAAAGATTAAAAAAATAATAGAAGATTGCAATTATGTTCCAAACTCTGCTGCACGGGGCTTAGCAGGTGAAAAAACTCATTTTATAGGTCTTGTTATACCAGACGTTTCTGATATGTTCTATGCCAATATTATTAGAGGCGTTGAAAAAACTTCTAATAAGCATAATTACCTATTAAATCTATATACAACTCATGGCGAAGAAGAAAAAGAACGACGCGTTATAGGATTGATAAACAGTAGTATGGTAGACGGACTTATCATCATGGCTTATTATATTAAAGATAATTTTGTTGATTTTCTAAAAAACGAGGGTATTCCCTTCGTGTTCATTGATTATCCTACCAAAGACGAAGATATATATACTGTAGTAGTTGATAATGAAACTGGTGCTTTCGAAGCAACCGAATACCTCATTTCATTAGGACATGAAAAAATAGCTTTTTTAGAGGGTCATGAAGCAGCCTGGGACTCAAAAGCTAGATTCATGGGATTTTTAAAAGCTTTAACAGCAAACTCGATTGAATTTAATCCCTTACTCATTGAAAAAGGCGATTTTACGAGGGAAGGTGGTTACAAAGCAACAAAAAGATTGCTTGAAAAAAGAGAAGAATTTACGGCCATTTTTTCCTCAAACGACCAAATGGCTATTGGAGCAGTAAGAGCTTTGAAAGAAAAAGGATTAAAAGTCCCAGAAGATGTATCCATTGTAGGTTTTGATAATATAGAAGCAAGTTCAATAATAGATCCTCCTTTGACAACTGTGATGCAACCGATTTACGAAATGGGAAAAAAAGCTACAGAAATTTTGCTACGTTTAATAAACGGAGAAAATATTGAACGAAAGAACTTTTTGTTAAAAACTAAACTAATTAAAAGAAGCTCTTGTAAATCGTTGAAGTAGGTATATTATTTTTTGTTTTGAAACTTAACCGCTTAAGTTATTTCTAATAAAAGAATAGGAGGTTCTAAAAGTGTTTGAAACAGAGTATGGTTTTTTCACTTCTGACGGTAAGGAGTACATAATAACAACACCTCAAACTCCAAAACCTTGGATCAATGTAATTTCAAATGGTGATTATGGTTTTGTAATATCTCAAGCAGGCTCTGGTTATAGTTGGAGAACACACGCTAGTCTAAATAGAATTACTCGATGGGAACAAGATTTAATCAAAGATGAATGGGGAAAATATATTTACATCAGAGATGAAGAAAGCGGAGAAATTTGGTCTCCAAGTTGGAAACCCATGTGTAAAAAGCCACAAAATTTTAAAGTAAGACATGGACAAGGCTATACAATATTTGAAACAAGATATTTCGACATTGAAACGGAACTTACAATGTTTGTTGCAAAAGATGAGCCAATCGAGATATGGCTATTAAATGTAAGAAATGATTCAAAAAAAAGAAGAAAATTATCTACTTTTACATATATAGAGTGGAATCTCGGTGTGGCACCTGACTGGCACCGAGAATTCCACAAAACCTTTATCGAAACCTCCTTCTTAAGTGATTTAAATTGCATTATTGCTGAAAAAAGAATGTGGGAAATACCTAATGAAAAAGGACAAAATTGGAATAGAAGTTGGGAATATACAGCTTTTCATGCTGTTAATGAAAAGGTAAGTGGAGCAGAAGGATCAAAAGAAAGTTTTTTAGGTAGATACAATTCACTATTTAATCCTCAAGCTGTTTCAACTGGTAAATTATCTAACACCTTTGGAAAATGGGAAGATTCTATAGCGAGCTTAAAAAATGAGATTTCTCTAGAACCAGGAGAGGAAAAAACTTTAATATTTTTACTGGGAGCAGTTAAAAAAACAGATGAAAAGGAAAATTTAACTTCTCTAATTAAAAAATATCAAAATGAAAAAAACGTAAGCAATGAATTAGAAAAAGTTAAAAAAATGTGGGATGAAATGTTTTCTAAATTGACCGTTGAAACGCCTGATAAAGGTTTCAACTTTTTGATCAATAGATGGCTTAAGTATCAAGCAATTTCTGGAAGATTATGGGGTAGAACTGCTTATTATCAAACTGGGGGAGCATATGGTTTTAGAGATCAGTTGCAAGACAGCCAAATATTCTTATATATAGATCCTGAAAAAACTAAAAATCAAATAAAACTTCATGCTGCACATCAATATAGTGATGGAAGTGTTCTGCATTGGTGGCATCCTATTTCTGAAATCGGTCTTAAAAATAATATATCTGACAACAGATTGTGGCTTGTTTTTGTAACTGTTAGATATTTAAAAGAAACAAATGATTTTGAATTTCTCGAAGAAATTGTTAGCTTTTTAGATGGTGGAGAGGCAACGATATACGAACACTGTGTTAAAGCTATAAATTATAATCTAGAGAGATTAAGTGATCGGGGCTTGCCTTTAATAGGTGATGGTGATTGGAACGATGGAATGAATGCTGTGGGAACTGAAGGAAAAGGAGAAAGTATCTGGCTAGGACATTTCCTTTATGGAATACTTCAAGAGTTTTCATACGTATGCCAAAAAATGGGGGATCCAAAAAATGAGGCAAGATTTTTGAAACAGGCTGAAAAACTAAAAGAAAATATCAATAAATATGCTTGGGATGGAGAATGGTACATAAGAGCCTATAAAGATAATGGTGAACCATTGGGAAGCAAAAATTGTGAGGAAGGGAAAATATTTTTAAATGCACAGACCTGGGCAATTATAAACGATACTGCAAATAAAGAGCGAAAAAACATTGCATATCAATCTATCAAAAAATTTTTGTTTAAAGATTATGGTCCCCTTTTATTCCAACCTGCGTATAAAACCCCCGATCCAGAAATAGGATACTTAACAAGATACGCACCAGGTGTAAGAGAAAATGGGGGATTATATACTCACGCCGGGACTTGGGCAATTTTAGCCGCAGCAAAAATGAAAGATCCAGATACCTACAACATATATAAGAGCTTCATGCCAGTCTATAGAGGCATGGATCCTGAAAAATATCTTGTAGAACCTTATGTAACTCCCGGCAATGTAGATGGCCCTGACTCTCCTTACTTTGGAAGAGGTGGTTGGACTTGGTACACAGGTTCTGCTGCATGGTATACCATTGTGGGAATCGAAGGAATTTTAGGTATAAAAGCAAACTGGAAGGGTTTGAGTATAGATCCAATGCTACCGAAAGAATGGGATGAAGTTATGGTTAAGAGATTTTTCAGAGGAAAAATTTTAAACATTACCTATAAAAAATCAAATCAAAAACAGATTTTAGTAAATGGTAAAAAGTTAGAAAGTGACATTTTAAATCCACAAGATTTCAAAGAAGAAGTTTTAAATGTAGAGGTTTATTTTTAAAAAATAGGTTTATTAAAAATCAATAAAGGAGGTCTGTATGTATGAACAAGGAAAGGTTTTTATTAGTAACTATGTTGTTACTTTTCAGTTTAGCTGTTTTCCCACAGGTTATAATACATGACTTTGAATCAACCATCGGTTTAAACGATGATAATACTGGTACATCTTTTGAACTAAGCAGCAGGTTTGTCTATGAAGGAAAATTGTCTACAATAGTTATCCCTTCAGGAAATTCAGCTGAGACAAAGATGGCATTTGAATTATCTGGAGAAACATTAAACAGGTGGAAAGGACATGACATACTAAAATTAGCTATTTACACTAATCCTGATTCATCTTTAAAACCAAACAGATTTTTCTTAGGTATGGCTGATATTAGTCAAGGTTGGGAATGGGTTGATGGAATATTCTCTGAAACAGAACCAAAAGATGGATGGAATGTTATCGAATATAGATTATCCGAAAAAATGCGAGACATAAATCCAGAAGGAAAATATATGCTATATTTTTCCTTTATTCACACTCAAGGAGTAACAAACATTCCAATGAAAGATCCTTTCTACGTAGATAACTTAATTGCTCTTGATTCTAAGGAACCCGAGGTTGAAAGAGTGTATATTTGGTCTATGGACACACAAGAAGAAATAAATACTTTTGGAAACGATAATACAGGAGCAAAGTTTGAATTGGCCAAAGATTTAGCTGCGCAAGGCTTATATGCTATGAAAGTCATCCCCAATGGAGAAGCAATAGAAACAAAAATAGCCATAGAACTTTCTGGAGAAAAAGTATCCTTATGGTCTGGAAGAAACAAAGTTACCATTAATGTTTATATACCAAAAGAAAATAAAATAAAACCTTCGATGTTCTTTTTAGGTTTGGCCGATATTACCTCTGGTTGGGAATGGGTAGGTGGGGTTTTTTCTGAAACACCTGTCAGTAACGGATGGAACAAAGTTTCTTATAATATTGCAGGAGATATGAGTAATTTAAAAGAAGAAAACAAATACATGATCTATTTAGCTTTTGCTGGCTTCGATGAAAACAATGTAAAAGTTCCTTTGACTGAGCCTTTTTATGCTGATGGAATATACGTGGAAAAATTAACAAAACTAACAATTGATGAGCTTTTAGCTGCTGTTCCTGCTTCCATTAAAGAAGAAATAGAAAATTTACTAACTCTAGAAGATGAACCACTACTAGAAGAAATACAAAAAAGGGCTTTTTTGTATTTTTGGAATGAAGCAAACTCTCAAAACGGTTTGATAAAAGATAGAAGCACAAAAGATTCACCATCAAGTATCGCAGCAGTAGGAATGGGACTTTCTGCTATACCAGTTGGAATAGAAAGAGGTTGGATTTCTTATGAACAAGGTTATGAAAGAGCATTAACAACGTTAAAAACTTTTGTTGAAGGAAAGGTAGAGGGATTAAATGGTTTCTTCTACCATTTTGTAGACATGAATAGTGGTAAAAGAGCTTTGAATAGTGAGATCTCTTCAATAGATACTGCAATACTTGTTGCTGGAGCCCTAACATCAGGAGCCTACTTCAAAGGTACAGAAGTTGAAACTCTTGCAAACAAATTATACGAAAATGTAAATTGGCAGTGGATGTTAGATGGAGAAGAAACTTTATCAATGGGTTGGAAGCCCGAAGCGGGTTTCTTGGGAGCAAGATGGGATTCATTTAACGAAGGATTGCTTGCATATGTTTTAGCAATCGGTTCTCCAACTTTCCCAATACCTGCTGCATCGTGGGACAAAATATTCAGGCCAGTTAAAAATGATACTTACATATATCTACCCCAAGAAACTTTGTTTGTCTATCAATATCCTAATATTTGGGTAGATTTCAGAAACAAAGAGGATAAATACGCTAACTACTTTAATAATGCGGAAGCAGCAACTAGATATAATTGGTTATTTGCTGTTCAAAATAGGTTTAAATATCGAACCTACGATATGGATATATGGGGTTTAAGCGCCTCTGATGGCCCTGCAGGATACAAAGCCTACGGTGCATCTGAAGGAAACCATGATGGAACAGTTGCTCCATACGCTTCTATATCGTCAATACCTTTTACCTTCGATCTCTCTGTCAATGCTATTAGAGGAATGTTGTCAAAGTACGGAGCTTTAGTATGGGGAGAATACGGTTTTTATAGTGCCTTTAATATTGATGAAGTATGGTTCTCTAATCAATACATTGGAATAGATCAAGGAGATATAATTTTGATGATTGAAAATTATAGGTCCGGTTTGATATGGAACCTGTTTATGAGTAATGAAAATGTACCAAAAGCGTTGGATGAAATAGGATTCATTGACAAATTATCAGATTACGCTGTTACCCCTTGGTACGTTGAAGAGTATAAGAGACTTCTTACAAGCGCAGAGGAAAAATTAGCAGAAGCTCCAAGAA
Source organism: Thermotogota bacterium (assembly GCA_029780115.1). Taxonomy (GTDB): domain Bacteria; phylum Thermotogota; class Thermotogae; order Petrotogales; family Petrotogaceae; genus Defluviitoga. Next base: position 173,288 of record JAKOZG010000004.1, on the reverse strand, counting down.
TTTCTAACGTAAAGATCGATGGCAAATTAACCGAATGGGAAAATATTCCTAGATATGCAGTAACAGAAGACATGAATGTACCTGCTGGTGGTATTAAGCCTGTTGATAAAAGAACCCAAATATTACATAGTTATTTTTCAGTTGCGTGGGATGACGAAAACTTGTATATTGCTGCAGAGGTGTATGATGAGTATGTTGTAATAAATATTTCTCCAGATGATGTAGGCGGATACTACAGAACAGACTCTGTTGAGTTCTACATAAATCCCAGCATAGCAGGTTCTAATGCCGGATTATTTAAAATAGCTATTCTTCCCTTTGATACAGAAGGAAAAGTACAGGCTGTAAGACATGAAGATTCTAATCCTGGACCTATATCTAAAACTGCACCAAACGTCGAAGTTGCTTCAAGTAGAACTGATTATGGATACATAATAGAATTGAAGAATCCTTTTGAATATCTAGGAATAACAAATCCCCAACCAAATCTCAAACTGGGTTTTAGCCATACCATACATAATTCGAACAAAAAAGATGCTTCTCTTGGAGCATACGTTAGAGAAAATATCATTTCATGGAACCCACTACCCGATATTTGGGCTAATCCACAAAATTGGGGAATGATAGAATTAAAGTAGTAAGAAGAAAAATAAATCATTTTTGAGAAAACTCAATATACGCCTCCATTATTTCCAATGAGGAGGGCTAGTTCGTCTGGATAAAACACAAGTTTAAGAATTCCTAAAGTGAGTTAAATAGAATACTATTAGGAGGTGGAATGGCATGAAAAAAAGATTCACTATTTTTAGTATTTTAGTGTTAATTGTTGCCTTAGGTTTTGGAACAACAAAAATAACTATTTGGGCAATGGGTGAAGAAGCGAAAAGTCTAGATAAGTTAGCGCAACTATTCATGGAAGAATATCCTGAGTATGAAGTTAATATACAAGCTATTCCCTGGGCAAATGCATATGATAAAATTTTGACTGGAATTGCTGGAAGACAGGTCCCTGATGTAGCACAGATGGGAACTACATGGATGGCTCCATTTGGTAGTATGGGAGCATTTGAAAACCTTGATCCGTATGTTAAAAACTCAAAAATTGTAAAAGAGGAAGCTTTCTTTAGAGGTTCATGGGAAACTGGAAAGGTTGATGGAAAGCTCCTTGGCATTCCTTGGTATGTTGATACTAGAGTACTATATTACAGGACTGATTTATTATCAGAAGTTGGATGCGATCATGCCCCACAAGATTGGGATGAATTGTATGATGTTGCTAAAAAATTGGCTCAAAAAGGTAAATATGGTATAACCTTATATCAGCCTCAAGACAATTACCAAATTCTATTACCATTTGTTTGGCAAAATGGTGGAGATATACTAGATAGTAAAGGAAATGTGATCGTAGATCAACCAGAGTTCGTTGAAGCGTTTGAATACTACACAAGATTTTTTACCGAAAAACTTGCTCCTCTTGGTGGAGGAGGAAATCTGTTTCAAGATTTTGCTACAGGAGATACACCTATGTTTTTTTCTGGTCCCTGGATGGTAAGTATGATCAGAGAACAAATTCCTCAAATAGAGGGCAAATGGAATGTTGCTTTGATGCCAAAAAAGAAAACTAGAACTTCTTTTATGGGAGGAAGCGACCTGGTAATATTCAAAGATTCAAAAAATAAAGAAGGAGCCTGGAAATTCATCGAATTTCTTTCAAGACCGGATATACAGGTAAAGTGGTATCAATTAGTAAATTCACTTCCAGCTTCTATAGAAGCATGGAATAACCCAATATTACAAGCTGATCCAATGATTGCACTTTTTGGTGAACAATTGTTCGATGCCAAGGCACCGATAAATAGACCAGAATTTCAAGAAATTTCTGTCTCTATAGATAGACGAGTTGAAGAAGCTATATATGGTAGAAAAACTCCCGAAGGAGCAGCTAAAGATCTGAAAAAAGATATCGAAAAGATACTTAGGTAATATATAATCTAAACCCCTCTTTTCAAAAGCGGAGAGGGGTTTTTTGGAAATTAAACGAGCAAGGAGAGATCAAATTGAAAACTCCGTTAAAAGCAATAATTACTTTTATAGGTCCTTCAATAATTTTACTGCTTATTTTTATGTTAATACCAATAATAGTTTCTCTTACTCTCAGCTTTACTGATTTTAATGTATTTGCTATATACAATTGGAGTAACGCCAGTTTTATAGGTTTTCAGAATTATATTAATTTAATGAAAGATCCTCTTTTTTGGAGGGCATTACTTAATACTTTATATGCATTAGTAGTTGCGATGCCTTTGACAATAATTTTAGCTTTAAGTTTTGCAGCTCTTATTAACAGGGAAGCTACTTATTTTAAGAACTTCTTCAAAGTTAGTTTTTATCTACCTTCTATTACAAACACCGTCGCAATCGCTATTGTATGGTCTTGGATGCTGAATCCAGATTACGGTTTAATTAATTGGTTTCTAGGATTATTAGGGATTAAAGGACCAAATTGGCTAGGTGATCCTGCATGGGCTATGCCTTCCGTGATAATGCTTGTAGTGTGGAAAGCAGTTGGATACAATATAATTCTTTTTATAGCAGGTTTGCAAAACATTCCAGATTATTTATATGAAGCAGCTGAATTAGATGGAGCTTCAAGATTCCAACAGTTTTTACATGTAACTATTCCTTCACTACGACCAACAATATTTTTTGTAACTGTTATGACTATTATAGGTTATCTTCAATTATTTGAAGAACCTTATATGTTAACGGGTGGAGGACCTTTAGATTCTACTTTATCAATAGTTTTGTATCTTTATAGACAAGGGTTTAGATTTTTTAAATTGGGATATGCTTCTTCTATAGCTTTCGTGCTATTCATAATGATATTTGCTTTAACTTTTATCCAAATGAAAGTTGGCAAAAATATTGAAGCATAAATGCAATTCAACTAGATAGGAGCGTGCTTATTTATGCGAAAAGTAAAAGTATCACCTATTGAACAAATTGTTGTACATTTAATATTAATAATTTGGTTATTAATTTCGGTGATCCCCTTTGCATGGATGCTTTCAACCTCTTTCAAAGGACCAGGTGAAATTTTTATCTTTCCACCTAGGTGGATTCCCAAAAATCCAACTTTAAAAAATTATAAAGATCTATTTCAACAAATGAATTTTGGTAGACCGTTCTTAAATTCTGTAGTAGTTTCTCTTTCCACAACCTTTTTATCAGTCTTATTAGCAACTATGGCTGGTTACGGATTTGCAAAATTTAACTTTAAAAATAAAAATACTTTATTTCTTTTAGTTCTGGGAACAGTTATGGTTCCTGGGCAAATCACTATGATTCCTGTTTTCTTATTGTTAACTAAACTAAGTTTACTGAATACTTATTGGGGCTTAATCTTACCAGCAATAGCAAATGCATTTAATATATTTTTCATGAGGCAATTTATTAGTGGAATACCAGATGAGTTAATAGAAGCCGCGAAAATGGATGGGGCTAATGAAGGGTGGATATTTTTCAAAGTTATTATTCCCTTGTCTAAACCAGCTATGGCAGCTATAACTATATTCACTTTTACAGGTTCTTGGAACAATTTTCTATGGCCCTTAATTATAGCAACAGATGAAAGTATGTACACTTTACCGGTAGCTGTTTCTGTTCTTGGAGGTCAATATACGGAAAACATCGCGATGCAAATGGCTGGTTCAGTCATAGTCATTCTACCATTAATAATAGTATTTTTATTCACCCAAAAATACTTCATCAAAGGAATCACTTTTACCGGATTAAAAGGATAATATAAATAAAGTGGACGTGTAGTTAAGTACGATATCAGTGGATTTACCAACACGGAAACCAACTACGATGAATGATCAAAATATGTCGCAAAATTTATGAATCAACCAAAATAAAAGCTGCTTTAAGCAGCTTTTTTTAGCAATACTTTTAAACTTTTCTGAATAATTCTTAGTCAGTTGAATAGTATCTATCTAAAAAGTTTCTAATCTCATATCCTCCAAAATAACTTGAAAACCTTATTAATTCCTGATTTTCTTTATTTAAGAAAATAATGGTTGGAACAGAAAAAACCAGCATTTGACCAGACTCTTTTTGACTGTTAGATACATCTACAATCTCATGAGGTATATTGTACTCATCGCAAATGAGAATAAACTTAGGTAAAAAGTCCTTACAGACCGGACAATTATCACTTTTAAGATAAAGTGCTTTCATTGTAAATTTCCTCCTTAATCGTTTACTAAGGTATGTTCATTAATTATTATATATTTTAAATATTTTTAAAATATTAATGTTATCATAAAAGAGACAAAATTTATCTCGATTAAAGGAGGTTACTTTATGGCAAGAATAAGTATAATTTTTTACAGTATGTACGGTCATACATACAAATTGGCAGAAGCAGAAGCCCAGGGGGCTAGAGAAATAGAGGGTGTCGAAGTCGATATTTATAGAGTTCAAGAAACTGTTCCAGAAGATATCTTAATAAAATCGGGCGCAAAAAAAGCCCAAGAAGCCTTTAAACACCTTCCTATTGCCACTTTAGATTCTTTAACACAAGCTGATGCTATAATATTTGGAACTCCTACAAGGTTTGGAATGATGGCTGCTCAAATGAGACAGTTTTTAGATACGACAGGAGGATTATGGAGTAGAGGAGAATTGGTTGGAAAAATTGGAAGTGTTTTTACAACTACTAGCACACAACATGGAGGGCAAGAATCAACTATCTTGAGTTTTTACACTACATTGTTACATCATGGGATGATAATTGTAGGGCTACCTTTCACTTTACCCTCATTAAGTGATAATTCTAGCGTTCATGGCGGATCACCATATGGTGCTTCTGCAATAATTAAATCAGAAGATAACTCTCCCAATATAATTGAACTTGAGATTGCTAAAACGCAGGGAAGACGTGTTGCAGAAATTGCTAAAAAACTTTTTGGATAATTTTTTTGTAAATAAATCAGATAACGTATAAAAACCTAGAGAATATTCTCTAGGTTTTTTATAGTTTTTATTAAAAAGAAATTTAAAAACTTGACATTAAATATAAGAAATGTTATAATGAAATAAATTATTCACTTAGTGAGTGAATTAAAGTTTTGGGGTGATATATTCATGTTAAATATTGAAAAATATACATTTTTTAATCCCTCTCCAAATTTTAGGGAAATGATGATATTAAAATTAATTTCTGAAGATAATGATATTTCTCAGGATAAAATTTCAAAAAATGTTGGCATTGTTCCGTCCATGGTAAATAAATATTTAAAGGATTTTGAGGAGAAGGGTTATATACTAAAATGTGGGGAAAATAAAAGGAATATGAGTTATGAACTAACTGAACAAGGAATAAAAAGGTTGCAATTCCTTACAGTAAGTTTTGTCGATGAAGTTTCAGAATTGTATTTTGATACAAAAGAATCATTTAAAAAAGTTCTACATACCCTAAAAAAGGATAAACTTGAGAACATATTGTTGTATGGTGCTGGCGTAGTTGGGGGTATTGTTTTAAAAATTTTAAAAAGCGAAAATGTTAATGTTGTCGGCTTTCTGGATGACTCTGTCTCAAAACAAGGTGATCAGTTGAAGGGTATAGATATATATCCTCCGGAAAAAGCTAAGGAAATAACTTATGATGCATTAATAATTGCTTCTTTTAGACATTCTGAAAAAATTTTAAATAATGCTTTAGAAAGAAATTTAGAAAAATTGTACGTTTTTCAAATAGATGAAGAAGGAAATATCTTGTTAAGGAAGGGGGAGCAAAACTAATGGAGGAAAAAATGCAAGTTCCTCTTTTTGATTTAACTCGTCAATACAAAAAAATAAAAAAAGACGTGCTTAAAAATTTAGATGCTGTTTTTACATCCGGTAATGTAATAATGGGAAGCAACGTCAAAATGTTTGAAAAAGAGGTATCTAATTATCTTGGAGTAAAAAATGCTATAAGCGTAGCAAATGGTTCAGATGCTCTAAGGCTTTCAGTTCAAGCACTTGATATAAAAAAAGGAGATTACGTTATTACTACACCATATACCTTTTTTGCAACCGCTAGTTCTATAGTTTTAAATCAAGCAACTCCGATATTTGTAGATATAGAAGAAGACTTTTTTAATATAGACTTGGATCAAGTAGAAAAAGTTCTCAAAACTCACCCTAAGAAAGAACGTATAAAAGGTATAATTCCTGTACACCTTTTTGGTAAGACAGTTGATTTAGAAAGATTAGAAAATATAAAAAATAATTATAAAGTAACTATTATTGAAGATTGTGCTCAATCTATAGGATCTGTTTGGTATTACTCAAGTGGAGACAAAAAGTGTAGCGGAACGGTCGGAGACCTAAATGCATTTTCTTTTTTCCCTACAAAAAACCTTGGCGGATATGGTGATGGAGGCTTAGTTGTTACAAATAATGAAAAGTTAGCTGATCGAGTTAGAAAACTAAGGGTTCACGGGGCCTCTAAAAAATATTACCATGACGAGGTGGGATACAATTCTCGTTTGGATGAGGTACAAGCAGCTATATTACGTATAAAATTAAAAAACTTAGATTATTACATTGAAAGAAGAATAAAAAAGGCTCAATATTATAACAAGTTTTTTGAAGAAAAAGGCTTGGATAAATATATAAACTATCCAAAATATTTTGATAATCGAGTTCATGTTTACCATCAATATGTAATTTCAGTAAAAAACGAGGAAGAACGTGACAAATTGAAGAAATTTCTTAAAGAAAATGGAATTGAAACTGGGATTTACTATCCGTTGGGTTTACATCTTCAAAAATGTTTTGAAAATCTTGGATATAAAGAAGGTGATTTTCCAATAACAGAAAAAGCTACACGAACAACACTAGCTTTACCTATGTTTCCAGAGTTAACCAGGTACGAACAAGAATATGTTGTTAGAAAAATAAAGGAGTTTTATGCTAGTTTTTAATTCTTATTAAATAGGACAAAGGGGGTAAAAAGCAATGGCTTTACTAGAAAAAATTCAAAATAAAACAGCTAAGATTGGAGTAATAGGTTTAGGTTATGTTGGATTACCTCTAGCAGTAGAAAAAGCCAAAGCAGGATATACCGTTCTAGGGTTCGACGTTCAAAAAGAAAAAGTAGATAAAGTTAATAAAGGGATAAATTATATAGGAGATGTAGTCACTGCAGAACTTGAAGATTTAGTTAGAGAAGGAAAATTAAGTGCAACAACTGATTATGATAGAATAAGGGAATGTGATGCAATAATGATTTGTGTTCCAACCCCACTCAATAAATACAAGCAACCTGACTTGAGTTTTGTAATTAATTCAACTAATGAAGTTGCTAAAAGAATGAAAAAAGATACTTTAATAGTTTTAGAAAGTACCACTTACCCTGGTACCACAGAAGAGGTGATGCTACCAATATTGGAGCAAAATGGTTACAAAGTAGGAAAAGACTTCTTTTTAGCTTTTAGTCCTGAAAGAGTGGACCCAGGTAATTTAGTCTACAAAACAAAAAATACCCCAAAAGTAGTTGGTGGTGTTACAGAAAAATGCACTATGTATGCAAAATCATTATACGAAAGGGTTTTAAATGCAGAAGTTTTTACAGTTTCCTCTCCTAAAGAAGCTGAAATGTCAAAAATCCTAGAAAATGCTTTCAGGATAGTAAATATAGCTTTCGTTAACGAAATGGCAATCCTCGCTAAAAAAATGGATATAAATATTTGGCAGGTAATAGATGCAGCTGCAACAAAACCTTTTGGATTTATGCCGTTCTACCCTGGACCTGGCGTTGGTGGACACTGCATTCCAATAGATCCTTTTTATTTAACTTACAAAGCAAGAGAATACGATTATCATACTAGACTTATTGAACTAGCTGGGGAAATCAATGATTATATGCCTGAATATGTGGTTGAACGGTTAATGGATATTTTAAATAACAATAAAAAATGCTTAAATGGGGCGAAAATCTTAATGTTGGGTGTTAGTTATAAAAATGATATAGATGATTTGCGTGAATCCCCTGCTTTAAAAATTCTAGAAATATTAGAGACAAAAAAGGCCAACATAAAAATACACGATCCGTATGTTAAACAATTTAAGTATAAAGATAAATTATATACAACTGAAGATTTAACGGAAAAATTATTAAAAGAAAGTGATGCTGTTATAATTACTACGGGTCATAAAAAAGTAAATTATGAATTTGTAGCTGAAAATGCCGTTGTAATTTTTGATACAAGAAATGCAACTAAACATATAAAAGATAAATATCCTGAAAAAATCTTTTTAATTTAAAACAAAATTTAGTCTATATATGGAAGGTGCTGCAATGTTAAGAATGGCGGTAATAGGTTGTGGAAGAATAGCTCAGCAAAAACATTCTGAGGCCTTAATAAAAAATTCTGATTTCATAGAAACAGTTGCTGCTTGTGATTTAGTCGAAGAAAAAGCAGAAGAATTTGCAAAAAAAATAGAAAATGCAGGTTTAAAAAAACCAGAGATATATATTGACTACAAAAAACTTTTAAAAAGAAAAGATATAGATGCAGTAAGCATAGCTACAGAAAGCGGAAATCATTATGAAATTAGTATGGAAGCTTTAATAAATAACAAGCATGTTTTAGTAGAAAAACCTATGGCCCTGTCAACAAAACATACTAAAGAAATGATCAGAGAGGCAAAAAGCAATAATTTAAAGTTAGCCGTCTGTTTTCAGAATAGGTTTAACCTTCCAATTCAGGAATTAAGAAAAAAAGTTGAACAAAATGCTTTTGGTAAGATTCTCCATGGTCAAGCTTCAATAAGATGGAATAGAGACAAGACTTATTACGAGCAGGCAAAATGGAGAGGTACTTGGAAAGATGATGGGGGTACCCTAATGAATCAGTGCACGCACAATATTGATTTGCTAATATGGAATATGAATTCCGAAATTGAAGAAATATACGGTGTGATAAAAAATTTTACTCATCCTTATATAGAAGCGGAAGATTTTGGAAGTGCCATAATCAAATTTAAAAACGGATCTATCGGTTTAATAGAAGGCTCGGCAAATGTTTACCCTAAGAATTTAGAAGAAACTTTGTCAATCTTTGGAGAAAAAGGTACTGTAGTTATTGGAGGATTAGCTGTAAATAAAATCAAATATTGGAGGTTTCCTGACCAAGAAGGACATCCCTTTCAAAACTTACCTGATCCTGATACTGTTTATGGTAGTGGTCATATTCCACTATATAAAGACTTTTATGAATCAATCAATGACAACAAAGAACCTTATATAAATGGCACCGAGGGTCAAAAAGCTGTTGAAGCTGTTTTAGGAATCTATAAATCTGCAAAAGAAAGAAGACCTATCAAATTTCCCGTAGAATTTTCAACTTTGGAGATGATTTCTGACGGTTGAGTTAAGGGAGCTATACTGTAAACCCTTCTAAATTAAAAACCCTATTTTTTCGAAAATTTTCTTTCAAAAGTTTCTAAGTATTTAAGAAATACCTTATGGTATAATTAGTTACCATGAGTATAGAAGAAAAGGAGGTTAGAATTTTCCGTATTTATGACTACGGGAAATTCTTTATTTTTTATGTTAGATGAAAAAAAGTAGATTTCCATACTTTCTTCTTTATAATCATTGTAGTTATAAAATTTCATCAAATCAAAAAATCGAAGAAAACCTATTCATAGAAAGAATATATAGGGTAATGCTAGCAGATACAAGGGTTTTTATATAATAGAAAAATTGTTGTAAGTTGTTATAACTTGTTGTGGTGACGGGGTTCTTAAACATTTTTTAGTAAAATGTATAGAAATTTTATGAATTTATCACATTAATAATTACTTAAAAAAGAGGTGTTTCTAGTGTTTATTAATCAAGTTGTTAACTTATTTCAAGAACTAAATAAGAAAGAAATTAAGGCAAGTAAGTTAGGTTGGACACAGTATACTACAGGTTTTGATTTAGGAATTGAACAAGCTTATCAAGACATAGCTACTTTCTTAGAAGATGAGGAAAATTTTAAAATCATATGTGAGCATAAAGAAAAAGAATTAAACACTGTTGATAAACGAAAGATAGAAATAGCATACAAGATCTTTGAACCGTTTCATAAAAATAAGAAAATAAACGAGCTAAACCTCCAAATAAGGCAAAAAACCAATGAACTCTCTATGATACTTAATACCTTTAGATTTAAGATAGATGGCAAAGAAGTAACTTCAGTAGAAATAGATCAAATGTTGACTAATGAAGATAGAAACCTAAGAAAAAAGCTTATTTTTCGAGAAATCAAATAAATAAAGTTTTGATTGATAACGGATTTATTGAACTCATAAATCTAAGAAAAGAATTGGCAAAAGCTGAAGGTTCAAGGGATTTTGTAGAATATATGCTGAAAAGAGATGAGCTAAGCTCAAATATATTTGAAGGGTGGAAAGATGAATTAAGAAGCTATATAGATATACTAAATAATAAAAGGAACGAGCTTGCCAAAAGATATTTAAATATGAACGAGTTGAAACCTTGGGATGAGGAATACTTAAAATCTATAATAGCTCCTTCTTTAAACAAAAAAGTTGACATGACAGATTATTACAATATCTTAAGAGAATTCTTCCTAAACTTCGGAATTAATCTAGACAATTTTAATATAACTTATGATATTTTCCCAAGAAGAAACAAATCTGAATGGGGATACAATTTTCGAATAAAAACTGGTGAAGATTCAAGAGTTTTGGCAAACGTTAAAAATCGCTATTCCGAATATAAAACCCTTTTACACGAAAGTGGACATGCAATTCACTCATTCCTACAAGATCCAAATGAAATAATACTAAATAAAGGAATAAGCGGCATTATTACTGAAGGTATAGCAAATCTATTTGGAAGTTTTATATATGACAAATTATTTTATATAAACTTCTTTAACAAAGAAGTAGAAGAAGAGTTTGAAAAAATAAAAGAATACGAAAAACTGAGTTATTTAAAATTTATAGGAAACATTTTTTTCGATCATGAATTATATAGAAACGAAATTTTTTCTTTAGAGGACATTTATAACTTATATTTTAGGGTTTATGAAGATTTATTTGGAGATAAACCTTTAGAAGAAGAACCTCCTTTTGGTTACAGAATTCATTATACTACGCATCCTATATATATGCATAACTATTTTATGGGAGATGTTACGTGTGAAATGTTAAGAAAGGTATTTTGCGAAAAGCAAAACGTCGAAAACATCTCTGAAAAACCTACAGAATTTATTGGATTTTTGATAGAGGAAGTTATCAAACCTTCTGGATTGTATAAATATGAAGAATTGTTTGAAAAAATTAGTGGAGAACCTTTTTCTCTAAAATGGTACTTCTAAAAAGTCTTTAATTTACTTTTATAATAATAGCTGTCTTTTCTGGGATTTTTAAATTTTTTATACCTTCACTAAAATATTCATCTTCTAAATTCACTTCTTTTGTCGAGAAAAGAATTTCTGTTTGTCCTTCTTTCTTATCTAACAACCAAACAGGAATTTCGGCTTCAATTACTTTTTCTTCCCTGTTTATTATTGTTACAACATTTTCATCTTCGTTCCAAGAAGCATAAGCCACATATCCTTCTTTCCAGTCGATAAAATCGAACGAACCTTTTCGTAGACAAGGTGTAGTCTTGTAGATTTTAATTAATTCCTTTGTAAAATCAAATATTTCTTTGCTTTCTTCAGTTTCTTTTCCCCACGGATAAGGCCTTCTATTATCAGGATCGGTCCATCCTGCAAGTCCTATTTCGTCGCCATAATACAAGCCAGGCGATCCCGGTATTGTAAACATCATTACAAGTCCTATCTTAAAAACTTCTAAGTCTCTTCCCTCAATAGCTTCTTCATGTGTTCTTAGGCCTAATCTACCAACTTTTTGAGTTGTTCTTGTTATCCATCTTGAATGATCATGATTACTCAATTGATTTAACGCAATAAATTTGCTGTTCATTGGCAATTGCGACAGAGCCCATCTTACAGTATTGACTAAGTAATTAGAATTTTTTAATAACTCTGGTTTTAAGTAGTCGTTATGTTTTTCCATTCCTGTTAAAAAGTAACTAATCGGATCCATACAAGTTATATAATTCATTATTGAATCCCAGCATTGTCTTTCCAACCATGGAAGCGGAGACTTATATATTTCTGCAAATATTACCGCGTCAGGATTTACCTTTTTCACTATTTTGTAGAAAAACCTCCAAAAAGAGGTATTCATTTCGAAAGATTTTCCTAAATCATCAGCTACATCCAATCTCCATCCATCTACATTGAAGGGCTCGCTTACCCACTTTTTACCAATATCAGCTATATATTTCCATAAATTAATATTTCCATAATTCAATTTGGGAAGGGTCCTGTACCCCCACCAACCTTCATACTTTTTTTTTGAATTCCAATAAAAATATCTTCTATATGGTGAAGATTCATTATTTAAAGCACCATCTCCATAAAGATTCATCTCATCAATCCATTTATGAAAAGAACCACAATGATTAAACACACCGTCTAAAACAACCTTTATATTCCTTCTATGGCACTCTTCTACTAATTTCTGAAATAGTTCATCACTTTTAATTAGATTAATTTCAGAAGTTGTTCTAACTTTATATTTTTCTGTTAAATCTTCAGTATCCTCGATGATAACTCCAAAATGTGGGTCTATATGTTCATAATCTTGAGTATCATATTTATGAGGACTAGGAGAAACAAAGATTGGATTTAAATAAATCGTTTCTATCCCTAAATCTTCCAAATAATCAAGTTTTTCTAAAACACCTTTTAAATCTCCCCCATAAAACTCTCTGTGTCCATTTTTAGGATGAGGAAGTGTTTCCCAATCTTTTTTAACCACAACCTGCCCGTCATATCGATATTCATTGTTTACAGGATCATTAGTTTCATCAGCATTATAAAATCTGTCAACAAAAATCTGGTAATAAACAGAGCCTTGTGCCCACTTTGGGATTTTAACCCCAGCTATTAAAGTAAAATCTATTATTGGCCTGCTGTTCTCAACAACTCCCATCGCATCATAAACGATGTTTTTTTTCTTTTCCAATAAATTTATTTCAAAATGGTATTTTAAAATCCTGTCTGGCATATTAAAAGTACTTTCAAAAAAACAATAATAATCAGTTTCTTTATAAAACTTCATTGATTTATGTTGATACCTTTTGACGTTTTTCTCAGGCATAAAAATAACTTTTCCTAAACTCTTACCTAAATATTTTGGTATTCTTAATCTAACAGTAACAAGATCCCCTATCTCAGGTTCTTCGGGTGAAAGATAAAAACTTGTTTGATCTGAATAGATACCCCTCATAATCTTTTTATCCTCCGATTTATTGTTTATATAAATTTAATGTATTTTATTATATTTATATAAAATTTTTATTTTTTTCTAGTGCATCTAATTCATCTATAATTTCTTTTTCCATTTTTTCTAAAACCAATAACTTTTGTTCTAATTCATTTTTTTCTTCCATTAACTCTATTATTTTATTATAATCGTCTCCAAATTCAAAAAGTTTAGCCTCGATCCTATCTAAGCTTTTGAATAATGCCCAAGCTTGGGTTCTTACAGATAAAAGTTGATCATTTAAACTTTTTATCCTATTTTTTATTCTATTTCTTTCTTTGTAAGTTTCATTTTGCGCTTTTTTCTTTTGTAATTTAAAAGAAGAACTTCTAATATTATCTAAAATATTGTCAAGATTTTTAGATTCGATACACTCTTCATTGTCAATCAATAAAAATTTATCTGCTATATTTTTTATAAAGCATTCATCATGAGAAACAAAAATTATAGCACCTTTATACTCTTTGAGGGTCTTTTCAAGTGATTGAATTGTCAAAACGTCTAGATTATTTGTTGGTTCATCTAAAATTAAAACATTAGGTCTTTCAAGTAGAATCTTGGCTAATGCTAGTCTTGTCAGTTCTCCACCGGATAATTCTTTCACTTTCTTAAAAACTTCATCACCATAAAATCCAAATCTGCCTAAATATTTTCTGACTTCAAAATCTTTCCAATCTTGCACCAATTGCCATGTTTCACCCAAAACATCCATATCATCAGAGAGTTCCATAACAACTTGATCTAAATATCCCACTTTTATATTATATCCCCATTCTATTTTTCCAGAATAAGAACTTATTTCTCCCATCAATATTTTTAAAAGAGTAGTCTTTCCACAACCATTTTTCCCTAAAATTGCTAATTTTTCTCCTTCATATAATTCAAATGAAATGTTATTCAATAATTTTTGCATCTTATCATACGAGAAAGAAAGATTCTTAACCTCTATTACTTTGTATCCAGTTTTTGGTGGTTCGGGAATTTTTATTTCAATTTCTTTTTCTTGTTCAATGTTTTCGATTTCTTCATATTCTTTTTTTAACTCATTTAATTTTCTTTCTCTTATTACAGCTTGTTTCATCATCTTTTCAGTTCCCCATGTTCTATACCTTTGAATCATCTTTTCCAACCTTTGAATTTCTTTTTGTAAATTATTTCGGCGAGCATTAATTGAGTTTATATAGATCTCTCGAGAGGAAATATATTCGTCATATGTTCCTTTGAATTCCCATATTCGTGAATTGTTTATTTCCCAATACCTATTACAAAGCTCTTTCAAAAATACCCTATCATGAGATACTATAACCATAGCTCCCTTGTAATTTCTTAGGTAATTTATTAGCCATTCTATTGAATATAAATCCAGATGATTAGTTGGCTCGTCTAACAACAATAAATCGTTCTTGCCAGACAAAGTCCTTGCTAAAGATAATCTGGTTAATTCTCCCCCACTCAAACTAGAAACTTGCCTATCCCATTGGTCTTCGGAAAAACCAACGCCCACAAGTAAACTCCTTGTAATTCTGTCAACTATATAATCAGAATAATCTTCTAAAACTGCCTCTTTTATGAAATCGTAAATACTTAAATTTTTGCCATCAACGCGATATTGTCTAAGGATAGAAATGTTTAAATTATTTTTTCTTATTACTTGACCTTCAATAGGTTCGGTATCCCCATAGATAATATTAAGTAAAGTTGTCTTACCAGCACCGTTTTTTCCAATTAGTGCTATTCTATCACTGGGATTTATAACCAAATTCACATCATAAAACAAATAAAAATCCCCATAATTATGTGAAACATCTTCCAATCTGATAAGCACTGCTAATCATTCCTCAAATTATATTAATTTTCAATTATATAAGAATATATATCTTCTAAAGTTGGTCGCAATTTAGTTTGTGATACTTCTACTTCATCTAAAGAAAAATAAGGGTTTTTAGTTTCTACAATTATTTTTTCTTCAGAAACAAGTTTAATTGAAATAACATCGGGTAAGCTTTTGAGCCTTTCAAGCACCTTTGGATGATCTCCTTTTCTAAAGGTAAGTTCATATATATTTATTTTAGAATCAAATTTTTCATATATCTTATCAATACTGTCTTTAATCACAATTCTCCCATCAACTATTATTCCTACATTTGTAGCTAATTGTTCAACTTCCCATAAATAATGAGAAGATATTATAATTGTAGTTCCTTTTGTAATATTTTCGTTCAAAACAAACTTTCTTATAAATCTAGAAGATTCTACATCAATTGCATTTGTCGGTTCATCCAACAAGAGTATTTCTGGAGATTTTAACAAAGCTCTGGCAATATTAAGCTTTTGCTTGTTTCCAGATGAAAGATTTTTTGTTAACTTACGGTCATACTTATCTAAATCAAAATTATGTAAAAATTCGGTTATTTTCTCCTCGGCGTTTTCCACATCAGCAACCGCTGCAAAAAGTTTAAGATTTTCATAAGGAGTTAGATCTTCTTCTAAAACAGAATAATCAGAAACCAATGAAATATATCTTCTTAATGTTTGCTTATTTTTATATAAATCTTGCCCAAAAACTCTAACTTCACCAGAAGTTGGAGTTAATAAAGTAGATATCATCTTCATTATTGTAGATTTCCCTGCTCCATTAGGTCCTATAAGGCCGAATATTTCACCCCTATTGATTTTTAAATCAACATTATTAACAGCTATTGTATTTCCAAACTTTTTGGTCACCTTTTCAAAAGAAACAGCTTCGTTTACTCCCTCAAATGTTCTCATATTTTTCTAACTTTTTAACTCTCCTTTCAAAATCTCTTTCAGCTATTTTTTCCCGTTTATCGTATTTTTTTAGTCCTCTAGCAAGCGCTATTTTGACTTTTATCAGACCTTTATCGTTTACATAAAATTCTAAAGGGATAATAGTTAATCCTTCCTTTTTTACTTTATTCTCTAAACGTATTATTTCTTTTTTATGCATTAACAATCTTCTAGGCCTTTCTGGATCGTGATTGAAAACTGAAGCTCCTGGATAAGGACCTATATGAACATTATATAGAATTAATTGACCATTTTCTATTTTACAAAAAGAATCTTTTAGATTAATGTTTCCAGCTTTAGCAGACTTGACTTCCGTTCCTTTCAATTCTATCCCACATTCATAAGTTTCTAAAATTTCATAATCATGGTACGCTTTTTTGTTTCTAGCCAGAACTTTCATTTTTAACACCTCAATTTAAAAACTTTTAATTTTTTCTGTTCTTAGCTTCCTACCCTTGGAGTCTGCCTTTCACTACTAGTCAAGAAATCAATCTCCTCTTGACTTCTTTTCTTTTTATCCAAAGCATTCAATATAACTTCGGCCCTTCTTTTTCCAACTCCAGGAATGGTTGTAAGGTCTTCAAATTTAGCTTTCATCAATTCAGGAAGAGTTTTGAATCTTTCCACAACGTTTCTTACAACTACCGAGGGAAGATTCGTAGAATAAAGTATTCTATAACCTTTTGACGCCACTCCAAACTCTTCCAATTCATCTTCGGATTCTATATTTTTATAACCAAGTGCCTTCGCTACTTCCAACGGCCTTACTAAATTATCTACACCCAAATCTTTAAAAATTTCTATAGCATCTTCAGGTTTTTGATAGGGCAAATTTTCTACACTATAATCCATAATTATTGCTCCTACAAGTTTTGGAACAGATCTTAAAATCTCTTCATATTCAAGCCTTACACTTCCAGCCACTTCTCCCAATTCTAGCAAATATTGTTCCGCTTTTTGAGTAATACGTATTGTAAGCATGCCTTTTGATATAACTTCAACTACATCTCTAAGAGAGACTTTTTCCTTTATCTCTTCTAAATTTAAATAATCTACTAGACTAATAAAACTTTGTCTATACCGTTGAGCTATTGTAATTTCTTGATTCAATCTCGCAAATAAAACATTTTCGGGTAGTAACTCATGCTTTAATTTATCATAATATACAGATATAATATTCCTTCTTTTAGAAATCGCAACTGTTAAATCACCTGTCTGTATGGCAACTTTTTCTGCGGTTTTATGTCTCATTCCAGTTTCAGAGCTAGGTATATTTTTATCTGGGTTAAGGAGGGCATTGGCATATAAAATTTTAGTACCATCGCTATTTAAAACCACTGCTCCGTCCATTTTAGATAGTTCATACACTTTTTCAGGTAAAAAGTCACAATTTAATTCAAATCCTGGCTGTATGAGTCCATCTTTGACGTTATCTTCTGGATGAGATGAAAAGAATAACAAGGCTCCAAGGCTAGCTTCCATTATCCTGTCTACCCCTTTTCTCATAGGTTTGCCGGGAGCTAATAAATTGAAGATTTTTTGTAATTTTTCGTTCAAGTGTCACTTCCCTCCTCTCCAAATAATTTTATCAAATCTTTAACATTTTCAGCAATTTTAAAATTTTTATTTACAATATTTTTATTTTTGGGGATTAATATGACATCAGCGCCTAACTTTTGAGCTACTTCTATCCTTTTTTCTAAGAGCGATACTGTTCTAACTCTTCCATCTAACCCAATTTCTCCCATAGCAATTACTGAAAATAATAGCGGTCTGTCTATCATAGAAGAAATCAAAGAAACTGCGATTGCTAAATCCATTGAACTATCGGATATCTTCAATCCTCCAGACGTGCTAACAAATATATCCTTGGTTTCAATAGGCAGCTTTAGTTTTTTTGAGAGAACGGCTGTAATCATCAACAACCTATCCAATGGAATACCAGATGTAACTCTTCGAGGTGATCCATAAACTGGATTACTTACCAAAGCTTGAATTTCAATTGGTAAAAATCTATGACCTACTTTTACAACTGTCAAAGTATTACCTGGTTCATTAGAATATTCCGACAGGAAAAAAGAAGTAATATCTTCTATTGGTTTTAAACCTGTTTGAGTAATTTCCAATATTATCATCTCATCTGTAGGACCAAATCTATTTTTTAAAACTTTCAATATTCTGAGCCCTGAACTTCTTTCTAGATCTATTTGAATCACACAATCAACCATATGTTCCAAAACTTTAGGACCTGCTATAGCCCCTTCCTTATTTACATGACCAACAAGGACTACGGGCACTTCAGCCTTTTTTGCATAGTCTACTATCTTTCTTGCACATTCTCTAACTTGAAGTAAACTCCCAGGCACCGAATCAACATCATCACTTTTCAAAGTTTGTATGGAATCTATAAATATAGCAGCAGGAGAGTAATCACTATTAATTAGAGTGCTGATAATTGTTTCAACGTTACTTTCAAACATCAGAGCGATCTTTTTGTTGCTTATATTTAGCCTTTCAAATCTTTGAAGAACCTGATTTATCGATTCCTCACCAGAAATATAAAATATTAATCCTTCATCGATATCTAAAGAATCAGCTAGCTGAGTTAGAAGAGTACTTTTACCTATACCTGGTTCACCACTCACCAGATAGACCCCACCTTTGACAAGACCTCCATTTAGGGCTTCGTTGATTTCTTTTGATTTAATAGAAATTTTTTGTGGGGGAGAAACTTGTTGTCCAATAAATACTATTTCAGCACTTTCTTTGATATTGTTATCAAAAGCAATATCCGCGGTATATTCTACCGCGGATTCTAATTCTTTACATACCGGACATCTCGCAAACCATTTGTCTGTTTCATAACCACAATTGTTACAGACATAATACTTTTCTATTTTTTTCAAGTGTTAACCACTTTCTTTTCTGCTTTTTTACGCTTATTAGGAGATTTTCTGAAACTTAATTTGTCATCATTTTTCCTATGAGTTACGATTATTATGTCATCTTCCTCATATTTATTCTTAAGAATTTCTTCAGATAAAGGATCTTCAATATATCTCTGAATTGCTCTTTTCAATGGCCGAGCTCCAAATACAGGATCATATCCTTTATCTAATAGAAAATCAATTGCACTCTCTTTGACTGAAAGACTAAGATTCTTTTCTTCGAGTCTACTTTTTATATCGGATATTTGGATAAATATAATTTCCCTAAGCTGCTTTTTGGTTAATGGGTGGAAAACTATGATGTCATCTAATCTGTTTATGAATTCCGGTCTAAATGTTTTTTTGACTGCAGACATCACCTGTTCCTTCATATCTTGATAATCACTTTCGAAATCGTCAGTGTCTACAAATCCCATCGTTCTTTTAGTTTTGCTAATCTGTTCAGATCCTAAGTTTGAAGTCATTATTATGATAGTATTTCGAAAATCTACAGTTCTTCCTTGAGAATCAGTTAGTCTCCCTTCATCCATTATTTGTAATAGTATGTTATAAACATCTGGATGAGCTTTTTCTATTTCATCTAAAAGTATAACTGAATAAGGTCTTCTTCTTACTATCTCTGTTAGTTGACCTCCCTCTTCATATCCGACATATCCTGGAGGTGCACCGATAAGTCTAGAAACACTGAATTTTTCCATATATTCATTCATATCTATTCTTACTAAATGTGTTTCATCACCAAATAAATATGCTGCTAAAGCTTTTGCTAACTCAGTTTTTCCCACTCCAGTCGGTCCCAAGAATAAGAATACTCCTATTGGTCTTCTTGGATCCTTCAACCCACTTCTTGCTCTTCTTATGGCTTTAGATACAGATTTTATAGCTTCATCTTGACCAACAACTCTCTTATGCAAAACATCTTCAAGGTTCAACAATCTTTGCATCTCTTCTACTTCGAGTTGTTGCAAAGGAACTCCGGTCCAATTCGAAATTATTTCTGCTATATCTTCTTCTGTTATATCAATTATGTTATTTTCTGCTTCGTTTCTCCATTTCACATATGCCTCTCGGTACTTCTCTTTCATCTTCTCTAATTCATTTTCGATTTTTTCCCTTGGCTCTTCCCTGGAGAACTTGTTAGCTACTCTTTTCTTTTCAAATTCTTCAATTTTTTCTAACTCCATTCGAAGCTTTGGAGGCAAAGTTAAAGCTACTAATCTAGATCTTGCACCTGCTTCATCTATTACATCTATTGCCTTATCCGGTAAATTTCTATCTGTTATATACCGGGCTGAAAGATGAGCTGCAGCTTCAAGTGCCCTATTAGAATATCTAACTTTATGATGTTCTTCATATTTATGCTTTATTCCTTGTAATATTTTAATGGTTTCTTCTACTGAGGGTTCAGTCACATAAATTTTTTGGAACCTTCTTTCCAGTGCTGGATCCTTTTCTATAAACTTCCTGTACTCACCCGATGTTGTTGAACCAATTATAGTTATCTTTCCATTAGCTAAAGCTGGTTTTAAAACATTAGCAGCGTCCATCGATGAACCTTCAGCGGCACCAGCTTCTACAATCATATGGAGTTCATCTATAAATAGGATTATATCTTCTGTCTTTTCAAGTATTTGCATTAATTTCTTCATTCTTTTTTCAAATTCGCCGCGATATTTAGTTCCGGCAACTAAGGCTGTAATATCCAAAGAAAAAATTGTTTTATTTTTTAAGATTTCCGGAACGGATCCTTCCACAATTCTTTGAGCTAACCCTTCCACTATTGCGCTTTTGCCCACACCTGCTTCTCCAATCAACACAGGATTGTTTTTCTTTCTTCTCGCTAATATCTCCATAACTCTATTTATTTCTACATCTCTTCCTATTATTGGATCTAACTTGTGATTTTCAGCTAAAGCAGTTAAATCTATTCCAAAATCTTCTAATTGCTTAAGAGCATTTTGCTTTTGACGTTTTCGTTCTTCTAGTTCTTCACTTTTAACAATATCAGTTTTTCCAGATAATTCGCCCTTCAACATCATTTCAGATAATTCTTTTCTCATTAACGATAAATTGATACCCGATCTTTTAAGTATATGGGAAGCAATTCCTTCTGCTTCTCTACAAATACCCAATAAAAGATGCTCAGCATCAATTTTGTCATATCCCATCAATTCTGCTTCATCATATGCAAGTTCTAATATTCTCTTTGCTCTAGGTGTAGGCTGCGGAGAACCAATTATTCCCTGAGTAGAATTGGTCCCAACGACATTGGTTATCTCCATCTTTATATTATTATAATGAAGATTAAATTCATCGAATATCTTATCTAAGTGCCTACCTCCAACTTTTAAAAGCCCTAAAAGTATATGCTCGGTTCCAACATATGGATGACCCATTTCTTTCGCTTCATTTTGGGCCTCAATAAATACTTTCGCGGCTCTTTCCGTAAAATTATCAAACATGTCTTCTCCTCCTTACTACCATCAACCTATATGATTCTATTCTAATTTTATATTGTTATAATGATTCATATAAAAACACTGGCTACCCCAAAAAATAGTAACTAAAACTGCTTTGTTTTTCACTATAATTGTATCATGAATATTATTAAAAACAAAGTAAATAAAGTTAAATTTGATAGAAATTGGTTTTTTAAACAAATATTTAATATAATATATTCGTTTTAATCTTTTTTTAACTCAAATGCAATTGACAATCATTCACTGTTTTGATATAATCTTTTGCAGTTGAATAATATTTCATGCCGATGTAGCTCAATTGGCAGAGCGGCTGACTTGTAATCAGCAGGTTGGGGGTTCGAGTCCCTTCATCGGCTCCACATAAGGAATAAAAAGTATGGTCATTTCGGTGAGGTGCCCGAGAGGCCAAAGGGGGCGGACTGTAAATCCGCTGGCAGATTGCCTTCGAAGGTTCGAATCCTTCCCTCACCACCATTATTCTTATGATCTACTTATCTACTCTACAAGAGAGGTGAAATTATGGCAGCAAAGACCCCGATCATAAATTTTTCATTAAAATGCACTGAATGTAATAACAGAAACTATTACAAGAAAAAAAATAGAAACTTTAAGAAAAAAATAGAACTAAAGAAATATTGTCCAAAGTGTCGTAAACACACTTTACACGTTGAATCAAAGATTTAATCATAAATTAGCACATACTTTAAAAAGTAGGAGTGTTTTAAATGTCAAAATTTTGGATTTTTTTAACATCAGTTTGGCAAGAAGCAAAAAAAATTAAGTGGCCTACAAAAAAAGAGTTGCTAAATTCCACTTTAGTTGTTCTGGTTATTTTGGTAGTCGTAGCAGCTTATTTATTTGTTGTTGATTTTGGTTTAGTCCAATTTTTTACACGTTTGGTGTATCCTTTTTTCTTGGGTATAACTCCTTCTTCTTCACCTTAACACCAACTAATATTAATTAATATTAAAAAATTAAAAAATTGATAAATTTAACAAATTGAATTCAAAAACGTGGTGATTTTTTAAAGATGCGTAAAGAATGGTATGTTTTACAAGTATATTCTGGAATGGAAAACAAAGTCAAAGAAAATATTGAAGAGAAAATCAAAAATCTTGGATATGACAAATATGTTGGAAGAATCGTTATTCCTGAAATAGAAGAATTAAATTACACAAATAGGCGAATAGACAGAATATTTGTGTCGAAAGAAGCGGAGCTGTTTGTAAAGAAAGGCAAGGATGTAAAAAAAGGTGATTTGCTTGCTAAGGAACCACCTACCAAAGTCAAATCAAAAGGAAAGATCATTGAGGTAAAAAATTACCGAAAAATTATGGTTGAAACTGAAGGGAAAAAATACTCAAAAACTTTTTTAATACCAGAAAGTGTAGGAATAATAGCAGGTTTAAGAGTAGGAAAAAAAGTATCGTCCGGAACTCCACTGAGCAAAAATTTTGAATATGAATGTGATGTGGATGGTGAGATTGTAAGTATAGAAAAGGTTAAAAGAATAGTCGTTCAAACTGAGTCAGGAGAAAACGAAGTATATATTGTTCCAAAAGAAACTTTCAAATCAGAAATTTATAAAGTTGGAATAATTGTAGAAGCCGAGGAAGTAATTGGGGATGCTAAAGAATATAGGGCAAAATTTGCTGGGAGAATAGATATACGAGAAACTCCTCTCATTAAAGAAATTAGATTGATAAAAACTAAGAAGAAAAATTTATTCCCTGGATACATATTTATTGAAATGATGTATACTAAAGAAGTTGAAGAAACTATTAAAAAGATACCTTATGTGTCAACTTTTTTAAACATAGGAGGCAAACCTTTCAAACTTCCAAAAAATGAAATTAATGTGGTGTTGAGATTGATAGGGGAAGAAGAATTCGAAAAGAAAAAGGTTCAAGAAATTAGAACCGATTTTGAAATCGGAGAGCATATTAAGATAATCAGCGGACCTTTTGAATACTTTACAGGAAAAATAAAAGGTATCGATTTAGAAAAACAAGAGGTAAAAGTGGGTGTAAGCATGTTCGGAAGAGAGACAACTGTTACACTTTCATTAAGTGAAATTGAAAAAATTATCGATTAAATTTAACATAACGAGAGTGGGAGGGATTATTCCCGATATACCACAAGGAGGAAGAGATTGAATGGCAAAGAAAGTTATTAGAGTAGTAAAACTTCAATTAGAAGCAGGAAAGGCAACTCCTGCACCTCCTGTTGGCCCAGCGTTAGGCCAATATGGAGTAAATTTAATGGAATTTTGTAAAAAATTTAACGCGCTTACAGCTGATCAAGCAGGAACTCTTTTGCCTGTAGAAATTACTATCTATGGAGATCGTTCCTTTTCTTTTGTAGTAAAAACTCCTCCCGCTTCGTTTTTACTAAAAAAAACAGTTGGTGTAAAATCTGGAGCCAAGGAACCTGGAAAAGAAGTGGTAGGTAAAATCACAAAATCCCAGCTAAGAGAAATAGCCGAAGTAAAGATGAAAGATCTAACTGCTAAAGACATAGATGCTGCTATGAGAACCATAGCCGGAACGGCAGAAAGCATGGGAATAGAAATAGTCGAAGGCTAGAGAGGGAGGAGGAATAGCTATGCCAAAAAGAGGAAAAAAATACAAAGAAGCTTTAAAACTAGTGGATAGAACAAAAAGGTACAGTATCGAAGAAGCTATTGAGCTTGTAAAAAAAGTTTCCTATACAAAATTTGATGGAACTGTTGAATTACATATAACTTTAGGAATAGATCCCAAAAAGACAGATCAAAATATTAGAGGAACAATTTTGTTGCCAAAAGGCACTGGTAAAATGGTAAGAGTTTTGGTGTTTGCTGAAGGTGAAAAGGCAGAGGAGGCTCGTCAAGCCGGCGCAGATTATGTTGGATCAGACGATTTAATAGAGAAAATAAGTTCTGAAGGATGGACAGATTTTGATGTGGCCATTGCTACTCCAAACATGATGCCTAAAATCGCAAAGCTCGGTAAGATTTTGGGCCCTCGTGGCTTGATGCCATCACCGAAAGCCGGCACCGTCACAGATAACGTAGCACAAGCTGTTAAAGAATTTAAAGCTGGAAAAATAGAAGTTAGAAATGATAGAACTGGCAATATACATATACCAATAGGCAAAGTTTCATTTGATAATGAAGACCTCAAAGAAAATTTACTTTCGGCACTTGATCAAATTAATAAAATGAAACCAGAGAGTTTAAAAGGTAAATTTATTAAAAACGTAGTTATCGCTCCTACAATGGGTCCTGCAATATCTTTAGACTTAAGTACTCTTAATTTGAGCAAAGTTGCCTAATAATTTGTTTGAATATTGAAATTTAATACTACGTACCAAAGAAAGTAGGTCTTTTACAAGATAAGAGTAAAATTCTCGCCTACAGAGGTACGTGGAAAAGTAAAGAAATAAATGGAAGAAATTTAAAAATTTATTTCTTTTAGAATCCGCGGCCTTGTGCCGCTTTTTTTATGAGGAGGTGTTCTTTTGTTAACTAAAGAACTAAAAAAAGGATTAATTCAAGATTTCATTGATGCGCTAGAAAACGCTAATTTAATTCTCTTTATTGATTTTACTGGTATGAATGTTCCTTTATCCCATCAATTTAGAATGGAACTATACAACAATTTTGAAGAAAATGTTGTATATAAAGTATATAGAAATTCCTTACTAAAAACTGCTATTAAATTAGCAGATAAATCTGAAGAAGATTTTGAAGATTTTTTGAAAGGCCCTACAGGTATATTATATGCTAAAAATGTGGATCCCATAGAAGTTTTAAAATTTGTTAAAAAATTCTCTGATTCTAACAAAGGAATCCCTTTTATCAAAGGTGGAATCTTAGAAAGGCAAATAATAGATTCAGAAAAGGCTAGCGAATACGCAAAACTTCCTTCAAAACAGGAGTTGTATGCTATGGTTGTTAGAAGTATAAATTATCCAATATTTGGTTTAGTTAATGCCTTAGCGGGCAATATAAGAAACCTTGTTTATGTTTTAAACGCTATAAAAGAAAATAAGTAAATTTGGAGGTGCATGGTAGATGACAAAAGAAGAATTTATCAACGAAATTAAAAAAATGACAGTAGCTGAACTCGCTGAATTAGTCAAAGCTTTAGAAGAAGAATTTGGAGTTTCTGCAGCGGCTCCTATAATGGCTGCAGCTGTTCCTAGCGTAGCAGCTGGCCAACCAGAAGAAGAAGAAAAAACATCTTTTGACGTAGTCTTAAAAAGCTTTGGAGAACAGAAAATCGGCGTAATAAAGGTAGTAAGAGAAATAACAGGATTGGGACTAAAAGAAGCAAAAGATTTAGTAGAAAAAGCCGGTACACCTGAAGCGAAAATAAAGGAAGGTGTAACTAAAGAAGAAGCAGAAGAAATCAAAAAGAAATTAGTAGAGGCCGGAGCTGAAGTCGAAATTAAATAATTGAACTAATATTTTAACACAATTTTCAAGAAAAAAAGATATAATTGAGTTCGCATTGGACTTTTTGTCTGATGCGAATTTTGCTGTTTAGTTTTGGTTTTGTAAAGATATATTTTTCGTATGCTGAGGTGATTGTTTTTGAACACTATCACTAGAAAAGTAGGTAAGAGGTATAGGAAATTCTTTGGAAAAGTCCCAGAAAATGTAAATTTGTACGAAGATTTAGTCAAAATACAAAAAGATTCTTTCAATGACTTTCTAAATCATAAATTGCTGGAAAGTATCAAAAGTCACATGCCCATTCAAGTATCTGTAAAATCTACTGGTAAAAAAAACAAAGATATCTTAGTTGATTTTTTTGATACGAGATATGAAAAGCCCGTTTTAACTGAAGATGAATGCCGCGATAAGGGTTTAACTTATGCAGCAAAAGTCTATTTAAGTGTTAGAATAACAGATACTTCCACTGGCGAAATCATCGAAAAAGATGATGTATTCTTATGTAATGTCCCATATATGACCGATAGAGGTATCTTTATAGTTAACGGTGCAGAAAGGGTTATAGTAAACCAACTTGTCCGATCGCCTGGAATTTATTTTATAAAAGAAGAAGAAACTGATACCAGCAAAGAAATGTATACAGCTCATTTTTTGCCTGATAAAGGCGCTTGGTTAGAGATCCTGTATAATCCTAGTAAAGAAATTCTTCAAATTAGAATCGATAGAAAAAGAAAATTTAATCTTTTTCTATTCCTAAGAGCTTTAGGTTACGAAAGTGATTTGGATATTCTAAAATTATTTCCTGAAACTATTAATCTTGAAGATGATATTGAAGTTTCTTTTCATAGTGAATGTACTGTTTTATCTGACTTAAAATTTGAAGAACTTGAAAAGTTGGAACCTCCTAGAAGATCTACAATGGGGATGAAACTTTCTGAAATAATTGATATTTTAAAAGAAAATGAAGTGGAAACTATTACTGTATGTAACAGAGTTGCACAAGTAACTTTGGATAGGATGAAAAAGAGATATGAAAAAGATGGGGTTTTAACTCCATTAGATGCATATAAGGAGATCTATTCAAAACTGAAACCTAACGAAATTCCTAGACCTCAAAAAGCTAAAGAAGAAATAGAAGATATGTATTTTAATCCTTCAAAATTTGATTTCTCCAATATTGGTAGGCAAAAAGTTCAAACCAAATTACGAGGCGCATATATTGAATACCTAAGAGAAGTTGAAAACAAAGATATTCCACCTGAAATGGAAGAAAAGATAAAATATCCTTTCAACTCTAATGCTGTTGAGAAACTAGACATTATATTATCCACCCGTTATTTATTAAAGTTACCTGAAAAACCTGAAGGTTTAGATACAAGAGATCATCTGGGTAACAAAAGGGTTCGCTCTGTAGGTGAACTAATGAAAGTTGAGTTTGAAAGAGCCTTTTCGAAAATTGTTCAACACATTCCCGAAAAGGTTGCAGTTGCACAATCTATAAACAAAATAAACCCTCAATCATTAATAAATTCTCGAGCCATAATGACCGCATTTCATCAATTTTTTGCTACTAGTCAATTATCACAGTTTTTAGATCAAGTCAATCCTCTTGCCGAATTAACTCATAAAAGAAGATTATCTGCCATTGGACCTGGTGGCTTAAAGAGAGAACATGCTAAATTTGAAGTTAGAGATGTACATCACTCACACTATGGCAGGATGTGTCCAATAGAAACACCCGAAGGAGCTAATATTGGACTTATAACCTCTTTAGCAATTTTAGCAAAAGTTGATGAGTATGGATTTCTAACTACACCTTACTACAAGGTAAAAAAAGGAAAAATTGAATATAAAGAAGTGACATATTTAACTGCAGATGAAGAAGAGCTTCACAAAATCGCTCCTGCATCTGTTGAAGTTAATAAAAATGGAGTTATCACTACGGAATACGTTGAAGCAAGATATTTAGGTAAAGTATCGCTCTTCCATAGAGATGAAATAGAATATATTTCAGTTACTCCTAAGCAAATAGCTTCTGTGTCAGCTGCTTTGATCCCTTTTTTAGAACATGACGATGCTAACAGAGCTCTTATGGGGTCTAATATGCAAAGACAAGCGGTACCATTATTAAAAACAGAAGCTCCTTTTGTTGGTACAGGAGTAGAATGGTTAGCTGCAAGAGATTCTGGATATTTAATCCTTGCTGAACACCGGGGATTTGTTGATTATGTAGATGGTAGGAAAATAGTTATTACTAGGCTAAATGACAAAGATGAACCTATAATAGATTCAGAGGGAAATACTGTAAAAGATGAATACATTTTAATGAAATATGTCAGGTCTAACCAAGATATGTGCATAAATCAAATGCCTTTAGTAGACGTTGGAGAAATCGTAGAAAAAGGAGATCCTCTTGCGGATGGCCCATCTATGGATATGGGAGAACTTGCTTTGGGAAAGAACGTTTTAGTGGGATTCATATCTTGGGAAGGGTATAATTTCGAAGACGCGATTGTAGTAAGTGAAGAACTATTAGAAAACGATACTTTTACGTCTATTCATATTGAAGTGTACGAAACTAAAGCCATGGATACCCAATTAGGACCAGAAGAAATTACTGCTGATATCCCTAATGTTAAAAAAGATCTATTAAGAAATTTAGATGAAGAAGGAATCGTTAAAATAGGATCCTATGTTTCGTCTGGGGACATTTTAGTTGGTAAAGTAACCCCAAGAGGAGAATCTGACACTTCTCCAGAAGAAAAACTTATTAAATCAGTTTTTGGAGATAAAGGAAGAGATGTAAAAGATACTTCCTTAACGTTACCTCATGGAGTTGAAGGTAGAGTAATAGATGTTCAAGTTTTTGATCGAAAAGATATACCTTCTTTGGAAATTGGCGTAAATAAATATGTTAAAGTCTTTATAGCTACCAAGAAAACTCTTGAAGCGGGAGATAAATTAGCAGGTAGACATGGAAATAAAGGGGTAATCTCTACTATTTTAAATAAAGAGGATATGCCTTTCATGCCTGATGGTACACCCTTGCAAATGCTCTTGTCTCCTTTAGGGGTTCCATCTCGTATGAATATAGGACAAATTTTAGAATTACATTTAGGTTGGCTTTCCATGCTAACTAATGATTATTATGCATCTCCAATTTTTGATGGAGCTACAGAAGATGAAATAATGGATGAACTGCATAAAATAAGAAAGAAAGAGGGTCTTGATCTAGGGGAAGATGATAACTATCCTACTGGAAAGATAGTTTTAAGAGATGGTAGAACTGGCGAACCTTTTAATTTTCCCGTAGCAGTTGGTTCTATGTATATACTCAAGCTTTCTCATATCGCAAAGGATAAGATTCATGCTCGCTCAACAGGACCATATTCGTTAATTCATCAACAACCTCTAGGTGGTAAAGCTCATTTTGGAGGTCAAAGGTTCGGTGAGATGGAGGTTTGGGCCTTAGAAGCACATGGAGCAGCGCATACACTCAATGAAATGCTAACTTACAAGTCTGATGATATTAGAGGAAGAAATGAAGTGTACAAAGCGATTTTAAAAGGTGAAAACTTACCCGAACCTGGAATACCAGAAAGCTTTAAAGTTTTAGTGAAAGAATTACAAGGTTTATTGCTTGATATTAGGATATACGATGAAGAAGGTAATGAATTAGACATAGATAAAATTTAGAATAAGTTATTAATTGTAGGATTTGGTTAATTTCATGCTCCACAAAGCAGAGAAAATTAATCCTCAAGGAGTGAAATTTTAATGGCGAACGTTTCTTCTTTTCAAAGAAAAATAGCGAAAATAAAAATTGGGGTTGCTTCTCCAGAAACTATTTTAGCAAATTCTAACGGCGAGGTCATAAAACCTGAAACCTTAAATCATAGAACGGGAAAACCCGAAAAAGATGGTTTGTTTTGTGAGAAGATTTTTGGCCCTACGAAAGATTACGAGTGCGCTTGTGGAAAATATAAAGGGAAAAAATATGAAGGTACAGTCTGTGAAAGGTGTGGAGTTAAGGTAGAATCCAAAGAGGCAAGAAGGAGGAAAATGGGGCACTTGGCGTTAGCTACCCCCGTTTCGCACATTTGGTATCTTAAGTCTTCTCCATCTGTGCTTTCTATACTTTTAAATATTAGTGTTAAAGACCTAGAAAACATTATATATTACGGGTCAAAAAGAGTGGTTGAAAGGGCTTATCTTATTTTAGCAAGTTCACAAAATGATGCTTTAGGGTATTTCCCTGGAGAAATATTATATCAAAAAGAATTTGAAATTTATTCTCAATACCTAAATTTGCATGTAGAACCTGCAGTTAAAACTTCTTCAGTAAAAGGATTACCTGTAGCCGATATAAGTGGAAAAGTTGATATAAAAACCGAATTAACAGAAACTGACAGAGAATTAAGTTGGATAATAATTCGAGATGAAACAGGTATTGAAAGAAGATACCCTATTTTTGAAGGTGCTTCGATCATGGTTGAACAGGGACAACATGTAGAGAAAGGTACCCCTTTAGCGGATAGATTCTTATATGAAGATGACTATCTGACTCAAAAAGAATATTCCTTGTTCATGGAGCATTATCCCGGATCTATAGAAGTTGAAAGAGACATAGAGAGGGATACTCCTATTGTAGTTATAACTGATATAGATAAAAGGTTTTCAAAAAGAATTGGTAAAAAAACAGGAGATATACTACTAGAAGATGAAGCAAGAGCTTATGAAGAAGTAATGAAGATATTAAACTCAAAAATAAAAGAGGAAAGAGAAAGAGTAATAAATAAAACCTTAACAGAAGATATAACTTTCCCTGAGAAAAAATTTGCAAAAGGTCTAAAAATCACACAGGATGTACTCAATCAATTATTAGAATTCGGTGTAAAAGATGTTTTAGCAAAAGATGAAGAAGACAACGAACGAATTTATCAGATAAACAAATATGAAAAATTCGAAGCTGGATACGGAGCGGAAGCTGTTCAAAAATTACTAAAAAAGTTAGATCTTGAATTGTTGAAGGCTAAATTAGAATCTGAATTAGAAAAATTAGATAAAAAAAGTCAAAAGGCCTTAAAAATTCTAAGAAGATTGAAACTTGTGAATGACTTTATCAATTCTGGAAACAAACCCGAATGGTTAATAACTAGTTTAATTCCTATTATTCCACCTGATTTAAGGCCTTTGATTCAAATAGAAGGTGGAAGATTTGCGGCTACGGATTTAAACGATCTTTACAGAAAAGTTATAAATAGAAACAATAGATTAAAAAGACTTCTAGAAATGGATGCCCCTGAAATTATAATTAGAAATGAAAAGAGGATATTACAGCAAGCTGTAGATTCTTTAATTTATAATGGCCGTGTTGGAAAACCAATGACTGACCGAAACAGAAGGCCTTTGAGATCATTGACTGATTTATTGAAAGGCAAAAAAGGAAGGTTTAGGAGAAATCTTCTAGGTAAAAGAGTTGACTATTCAGGAAGAGCTGTAATAGCAGTAGGACCTGATTTAAAACTCCATGAATGTGGTTTGCCTAAAAAAATGGCACTAGAATTATTTAAACCTTTTGTTTTAGCTGAATTACTTAAAGGTTCGAATGCTGCAAGTAAAAGCGCAAGAAAGTTCAAGAAAACTATAATAGAAAAAGAAATGCCAGAAGCCTGGGAAGTTCTTGAAGAGGTTATAAAAGGTCATCCGGTTTTGTTAAACAGAGCTCCTACTCTTCATAGAATTTCAATTCAGGCATTTATTCCAAAACTTATAGAAGGAAATGCTATAAGATTGCATCCTTTAGTATGTCCACCGTTTAATGCTGATTTTGACGGAGATCAAATGGCTGTACACATACCTCTTTCTAACATAGCTCAAGCGGAGTCTAAATTCTTAATGCTGTCTAGATACAACATTATTTCTCCAGCAAATGGGAAACCTATATCCATGCCTGGAAAAGATATAATTGCTGGCACTTATTATTTAACCATGCATGAAGATGACAAATTTGAAAATACGAAATTGCCTAAAAGTCCACAAGATATGGGTAATGATAGCTTTGTAAGATATGTCTTTTCTGATAATTTGGAAGCTATTTATGCATATGAATACTTCAAAATAATTGATTCTGACATACACTTACAAGGTGATCATTTAGAATGGAAAAAATCTGATTTTTCCTTACATGAACCAATAGGTTACAAAGATAAAAAAGGAAACTTAGTCAAAACGACCGTAGGAAAAGTTATATTCAATGAAGCTGTTGAAGAAGACTTAATTGATTATTCCAAAAAAATGGATAAAAAAGAATTAAAAAACCTTATTTTTGCTACCTTTGAAAAATATGGTATAGACAAGACAGCTGATTTGTTAGATGACATAAAAGATTTTGGTTTCCATTATGCTACTTTATCTGGATTAACCATATCAATCAGAGACGTACTCCTCTCTCCAAAAAGAGAAGAAATAATAGAGGAAGCCAAGAAAAGTGTACTAGAAATCGAATCTCTCTATGAAGAAGGATATCTCAACGACAATGAAAGATACAAAGAAATCATACAAATCTGGGAAAATGCTACGAACAAAGTAACAGAAGAAACTGCTAATACATTTAGAAAATACCCATTTAATCCAATATGGATGATGATAGAATCTGGAGCTAGAGGTAACATAGATCAATTAAAACAATTAGCAGGAATGAGAGGTTTAATGGCTGATCCGTCTGGTAAAATCATCGAAGTACCTATTACCTCAAACTTCAAAAATGGATTGTCAGAACTCGAATTCTTCACGTCAACACATGGATCCAGAAAAGGTTCAGCTGATACTGCTTTGAGAACATCTACAGCAGGATATCTAACTAGAAGACTTGTGGATGTTGCTCAATCAATTACTATAACAGAGGAAGATTGTGGAACAGATAAAGGCGTCGAAGCAAAAGAACTTTGGTCAGACGGTTCAAAAATTGAAAATCTCTCAGATTTCTTATTTGGAAGAATATTAGTAAGAGACGTCTTAGATCCTGAAACCGGAAAAATTATATTTAATAAAGATACTGGAAAGAAATATGAAAAAGATTTGATGTTAAAAGAAGGAGACGCAAAGTTCTTAGCCAACTATACCAAAGAAATTCCTATATATGTCGACAGAAAATTGAATATGGAAAACATTCCAAATAACATCTATTGTGAATCTCTAGAAGATGTGGTGATAGACAATAAAGTTCTGATTAAAAAAGGTGAAGAAGTTACAGAAATTGTGACAAAAGAGTTACTTTTACATGGGATAAAATCTCTAAATGTAAAAGAATATAAATCAGTAGATTTTGTACATGTTGGAGAAGATTTGAAAGTTAATATAGATGGCAGACCGACGACATTACTTAAATATCAAGAAAGAATTGATATAAAAACCGCTAAATTACTTGAAAAACATGGTGTTGCAAAAGTTAGAGTTAGACCATTAATATTCATAAGATCACCTTTAACCTGTGAAGCTGAAGAAGGAATATGTGCAAAATGTTATGGTATGGATCTATCAAATTATAGATTAGTGAATATTGGTGAAGCTGTTGGAGTTATTGCTGCTCAATCAATTGGTGAACCAGGTACACAGTTGACCATGAGAACGTTTCACACTGGTGGTATTGCTACTACTCAAGACATCACTCAGGGTTTACCAAGGGCCGAAGAATTATTTGAAGCGAGGAAGAAAACCAAAGGTCCAGAAGGAATCTTTGCCAAATCGAAAGGGATAGTTAAAGCAATAGAAAGAGACGAAGAAAACAAAAAAGGTAAAAAACTCAGAATAATTGTAGAAACACCAGATGGCGAATTAGATATATATGAAGCTGATTACAAAACTAAAGCTGCAGTTGAAGTCGGAGATAAGGTATTACCTGCTCAAAGATTGACTACGGGCAACATAAAGCCAAGAAAGATACTCAAAGATTTAGGTGTGGATGAATTATCAAATCATTTGTTAAGCGAGATAAAGAAAATCTACGCTGAGCAAGGCGTTGACATCCATGATAAACACTTTGAAATAATAATTAGACAAATGATAAACAAAGTGGAAGTTATCGATGGCGGAGATACACACTACATGCCAGGAGACTTGGTACCATACAATAGAGTAATAAAAATTAATGAAGAAATTTTGAATGAAAATGCTCTAGTACCTGAAAATAGAGAAATAGTTCTAGGGAAAAAATTAGCTAAAAAGGTAATTATTGCTTCAGAAAACGATGATGAAGAAAGCAAAGTTTATGAACAAGGGACTAATATAACTGAAGAAGTCATAAAAGATATAATAGAAGCTGGTATTAAAGAAATAGAAATTTACGAAGAATATAAAGAAATAAAAGCAGAGGACGGTACTACCCACATAGTTGGTACCCCCAAAAAATATCTAATTAATGCAAAAAATACTATAAAGTTTGAAAGAAGATTGCTAAGAATAACAAAGGCTTCATTAGAGAGAGAAGGTTGGCTTTCTGCAGCCTCATTCCAACAAACTGTGCAAGTATTAACTGAAGCTGCAATTGAAGGAAGAGTTGACAAGTTAAAAGGCTTAAAAGAAAATGTCATAGTTGGTCAACCAATCCCAGCAGGTACAGGTTTAAGTTTATACACAAATCTTAATTACGAAATTGCCCAACCAGAAAAAGAAGCAGAGGTCGCCGCAGGAAGAGAAAAATCAGTTGGTTAATAGAAAAAATATTTTTAGTTCATAGAAAATGGTGCTGTTTGATAACAGCACCATTTTCTTTTACTTATTGTTTTTGATTAAAGAAAGCATTTTGTATATAAGCACCTTGAATTGTCAGTTTTTGAATAGCTTGTTCCATCGCTGCAAACTTATTATAATAGTAAGCTTCCTTTCTTTGAAGTTTATCTAAAAGAGTGGTCATATCTTTAGCAAGCCTTCTCATTTGATTTCCAATTGTACCATTTGTACCGGCGATTCTGTCAATATAACCGTTGAACTTGGTAACTTCATAAACATAGTTTTGTATATTTTGTGCCACTCCATATTTTCCGTTGGTTTTGTCATTTATAGCAAATAATTTCCAAACATCCTCTGGATTCTTACTTAAAGCCTCTCTAAGTTTATCCTCATCTAATTTTAAAAGTCCTTTCATCGTATTTTCATAATTTCTACCTGTGTCACCCGAACTTATTCCTATACTTAGTAAGCTCCTGAACTCCCCATCCACATTAGTAGAAGAATAAACTATATTCCTTAAGTTATAAAAAATATTCTCTAAATTCCTGTTTCTTGTTAATAACCCCTTCATGTAATCTTCTTCAGTCATATCCTCTGCCGCTTTATTTGTAACTTTACTTTCATGAAGTAAATCATATATATAAGTAATAGTTTCGTTGTACTTATCCACAAATTGTTTAACAGCTTCGACGCTTTTATCGACATCCTGTTCTACAGAAACTTTAACGTATTCATCATACGAGAGAGACTTTAATTCTATTGTTGTACCAAATATATTTATTGTATTTTCTGTTAAATTTTTATATGTTGTTGAAGGAGTTGTACCATTAAAAGATAACTCAACTTCTGCATAACTGCCCAAAGTAATATTTTCATTATTTAATTTCAAGTTGGTTAATAACAGTTGGCCTAAAGAATCTTCTTCGGCCGTTATTTCTATTTCCTCTGGGCCATTTTTATTGCTGATGATAAAAAATTTACCGTTTACCTCATCAAATTTCGCACTTACACCCGCTCCAGAATCATCTATCTTCTTTATTAAATCATTAATGGTATCACTTGATGAAAGAGAGATCTCTTTAGAAGATGTTCCTTTTTTAATTGAAATTTTTATATCTTCAGTATCATTGCTTCCTAAAATTGAACCTAGCGTCGATTTCTTAGTTATATTAGAATCTATTTCTTCGCCTATTAACACTGAAGGCGAAGCTAAAGAGTTAACTTTTAAATAGAAAGTTGCGTTGTCAGCATCGGCTGAAGAAGATGCTGTTAATACCTTTTCATTGGAAGAAACAGCTTTTTTGGGGATTAAATTTCCTTGCAATTTAAACTCGATTAGAAAATCATAAAACTCTTCTAACTTCTTATCTATTTGCATCCAGACCTTTTGTTGATAGTTTAAAGTATCAAATTTTTCTTGAGCTCTGTTTAAAGGCTGCATTTCTATTTCCATTAATTTCGAAACAGTAGATGCAGTGTCCAATCCTGATACTATACCAGGTATTTGAAAAGACCCTAAATAAGGATTGTACGCCATGTTATCATCCCCTTCTATTTTAAAAAACCAGTAACACAAATTAGTTCATATCAAATTTTCTATCCACTTTATTATCGTCCATTTCCTGTAAAACTTAATAAATAAAAAAAATTATGCTTTTTACTATACTCATAAATATTATAACCTGTTTTTAAATTTTTTAACACTTTTATGTTATTATTTTGATGAATGAAATGTAAAGTAAGGAATGAAAAATATGATGGTAATTAAAGGTCAATTTAATGAAGCGGTAGTTTTCACTAAAAGTTTAGAAGAAGAAGCTATACAACAAATCAAAGAACTTTGTAATCAAGAATTTGTAAAAGGTAGCAAAATTAGAATCATGCCTGATGCCCATACTGGAGTAGGATGTGTAATAGGGACTACTATGACTATTAAAGATAAAGTTGTTCCAAATTTAGTAGGCGTGGATATAGGCTGTGGTGTAGATGTTTGTAAAATACAAGAAAAAAATATTAATTTTGAGGCTCTTGATAATGTTATTAGAAGAGAAATTCCTTCAGGATTTAAAGTTCGAAAAGTACCTCACCCTTATGTGGAGATGACCAAAATCTTTAATCTAAAATGCAGAGATTATGTAGATCTAGAAAGAGCTTTGGTAAGCATCGGTACTCTGGGAGGGGGTAATCATTTTATAGAAGTAGCAAAAGACAGTGAAGGTAACTTATACTTGCTCGTTCATTCGGGTAGTAGATATTTAGGCAAAGAAGTTGCAGAATATTACCAAAATTTGGCTTATGCACTGTTAACAGGACAGCCTATTTTCACAAAAAAATCAAAGAAAAAAAAGAATAAGAATAAGGTAGATACTGGAAAAATAAGCATTCCAAAACATTTAGCTTATCTCGAAAATGGTCCGTTTGAAGATTATTTACACGACATGCAAATAGTCCAACATTATGCTCAAATAAATAGACAAGCTATTATAAACATAATAGTACAAAACATGAATTTAACAATTGTTGAGCATTTTTCAACCATTCATAATTATATAGATTTAGAAAACATGATCTTAAGAAAGGGAGCTGTTTCCGCCCAAGAAGGAGAGAAGTTAATAATACCTATCAACATGAGAGACGGGAGTTTAATCTGCATAGGAAAAGGAAATCCTAACTGGAACTATTCCGCCCCTCATGGCGCAGGAAGAATCATGAGCAGAAGGCAAGCAAAAAAAGATCTTGATTTAGAAAAATTCAAAAACAGTATGAAAGGTATTTATTCTACATCTATAGGCTATCAAACACTAGACGAATCTCCTATGGTATATAAACCAATTGAAGAAATAGAAGAGGCTATTAAAGATTCTGTAGAAATTATAAATAGAATAAAACCCGTATATAATTTCAAAGCACCATGAATGAAGTGTGTGTTATAATTTGAATGTACGTTTATAATAATCAGAGTATTTCAATAAATATGACAAATTATTCTAATTATGGAGGCATAAGATGATAATCGTTAGTGGTATGAGAGCTACTGGTAAACTACATATTGGCAATTTAGTCACTCTAAAAGAATGGGTAGATATTCAGGAAAAAACACCTTTTAATTTCTTTTTTGTGGCAGATTGGCACGCATTAACTTCACATTTTGATAGCGTTGAAGTTATTGAAGAATCTACTTTAGATATTCTTAGACATTATCTAGCCGTTGGACTTAATCCCAAAAAAAGTGTGATTTTTGTACAATCTGCTATCAAAGAACACGCAGAACTATATCTGTTATTAAGTATGATAACCTCTGTTTCTCGCTTGGAAAGAATACCTACCTACAAAGACCAAATCAATAATATCTCAGATAAAGACTTAACAAACTTAGGATTTTTAGGCTATCCGTTACTTCAAGCTGCAGATATTTTAATGTATAAAGGGGATGGAGTTCCAGTTGGTGAAGATCAGATTTACCATATAGAATTTACGAGAGAAATTGCTAGAAAATTTAATATGCAATACCGCGAAGTTTTTCCAGAACCACAAGCTATAATCTCTCAAGTTAAGAAACTACCTGGCACAGATGGAAGAAAAATGTCAAAAAGCTATGGAAATATTATAAACATCGAAACAAACGAAAAGGAATTGAATGAAAAAATACTTCCTATGATGACAGATCCAGCTAGGGTTAGAAGAACTGATCCAGGTAACCCTGAAAACTGTCCTGTGTGGGAATATCATAAAGCCTTTACAAAATCCCAAGAAGAAAAAGATTGGGTAATTCATGGCTGTACTACAGCTTCAATAGGTTGTGTTGACTGCAAAAAATTACTTATTAAAAATATGAAAGAAGAATTGGAACCTATTTGGCATAAACTAGCAAATATCTCAACAACAGATTCTAAAAATATTGCTTTAGAAGGTAATGAAAAAGCAAGGACAGTTGCTAAACAAACAATGCAAGAAGTTAAAGATGCGATGCATCTAAGATGGTAAAAAGAGAGGGGAACTAAGGTAAGCTATGAAGAAGTAAACATAGAATTAGACATATTTTCTGGTCCTTTTTCTAAATTAGTTGAATTAGTAAAAGAAAAGAAGATATCTGTCAGAGAGATATCAGTTAGTGCTATTGCTGATTTATTTCTTGATTATGTGGAAAAAAATTTTGAAGATTTAAATTCAGTTGTAGAATTCCTAGAGCTAGCCTCATATTTAACCTTTTTAAAATCTCGAGAAGTTCTACCAAATTCATCCAAAGATCGAGATTTCAAAAGGCAGAGAGATTTCATTTACACTACTATTGAAAACTATGATATTTTAGAACAAGCAAAAAACCTAATTAAAGAGGATTTTGGAGAAAACAAAAGAAAACCTATCAAAGTTAAAAAAACTGCTACTCTAGATAATGAAGATGTAGGATATCAATTAGTTAAATTTTTTGATGATTATATAACAAATCAAAAAAGGTTAGAAATCATAAAAGATGATTATAACGTTGAAGATGCTATCAAAGAATTGCAAGAAAAAGAACGGTTTGATGTATATAATCTTTATGAGTACGCACAATTTAATAAACTAAGATTTGTTGTCTTTTTTTTAGCCGCCCTGGTGCTTGTTCAACATAAAATATTTGATTATAAAGATGGTTTTTTTGAATGTATTAAAATAAATTAAAAAATGATTACGTAAAGAGAGAGTAGGAAGAAATGAAATGAAAGATAGAAGAATTGATGTTGAAATAAGGATGATAGAGGCTCTTATATTTTCTAAACCCGATGGAATTTCACTCCAAGAAATATCTAAGCGACTTAAAATAAAAACTGAAGATGTAAAACAATATCTAAATGAAATAGAATTACATTATATTCAAGACCAACATGGAGTAGAATTAGCAAGAAATGGAAATAAATATAGATTTGAGATCAAACCAGAAATCAAATCCATGATATTTCCTAATCCTAAAAAACTTGAATTAACTGAAACTCAATTTGATGTTTTGACTATTCTTTTTATGAATGGAGAAAGTAGGCTAATAGAAATAGAAAATATAAGAGGAAAGAATAGCTACTATCAGATAAAAAGACTGATGGAGCATGGCTTAGTTAAAAAGGTGAAGAGAAAAAATCAACCTTATTATAAACTAACTGATAAATTTTATGACTTATTGCCAGACAAAACAATAAGGAAACTGGAGGATATGAAAAAAAGTGACTTTGCAAAAAGCCATTCAGACTTTGTTCCTAAGTAGGAGAAAGTCATCTGAGTATATTATAGGAAATGGTGTAAAAGTTAATGGCCAACTTATAAAAGAGCCATGGTATGAGTTAAAAGACACTGATGTTATTGAATTTAACAATAAAATTGTAAAAGTTTCAGATATCCAAAAAATAGAGCAAAACAAGGTTTATTATCTACTAAATAAACCAAAAGGTTATTTATGCACATTTAAAGATGATTTTGGACGAAAAACAATAGAAGATCTTATACGAAATAAGATAAAAGAAAAAGTTTTTTATGTAGGTAGATTAGACTACGATGCCAGTGGCATATTGCTTTTAACTAATGATGGAAATCTGGCTAACTTCTTATTAAGGCCGGAGAATAATATAAACAAAGTATACAACGTTTTAATAAATGGAATTATATCTCAAAAAGAAATAAATAAATTAAAAAATGGGGTAATTTTAGAAAATGGATACAAAACTCTTCCCGCTAAAGTAAAAATACTTAAAAAAAGTGATAATTCCTCTCTAGTTCAAATAACAATAAACGAAGGAAAAAAGAGACAAGTCAAACTTATGATGGGATCCTTAGGATATAAAGTTATCGAATTGTCAAGGGTTAAATTTGGACCGTGGAGCATAGATGAAGTACCAAATTCTGGAGATATAAAAAAACTGAATGAAATAGATTTTACTGAAGTTGGATATAAAAAGATATGAGGACGCAACGCGTCCTCATATGGATGAGCCGAAATATCAATTATGATGTTTCGGGGGGATGGGTAAGTTCATTATACATTATGATTATTAAGGATTAAATTCAATTAAATTAATCTAGGTTGCATTTTTTTCTCTTTTATGTTTATTTCCAAAAAAAGAAGCAAATGTATTTTGAGGGTGAAATTATTCACCCTTTTTCCATTACGAAGTACAATGTAGTATAATAAAAGTAAGTTAAAGTTATCTCTTCACATACTATTTAGAAATAGGGAGTTTTATGGGTAGAAATATTTATAAGCTTAGAGGTTTGCACTTAAACGAACTCATAGAATTGTCACAAGTAGGTGACAAAGAAGCTTTAGGACTTATATTGGAGAAATTTGAGCCTATGGTGAAATCTATTGTTTCAAAATACTATGGAACATGGGTAGAATTCGAAGATTTTTTACAGATAGGTTTTGTCGGCTTAATTCAAGCAGTTTATAATTTTAGAGACGATGCAAATACTAAGTTTTCTAGTTTTGCTTATATGAACATTTCTTCTGAAGTTAAATCTTTCGTAACTTACCTTAATAGGAATAAGCATAAGGTGTTAACTGATGCAATCAGTATCGAAAGAAGTGATGATTATTTCAGCGAG
Source organism: Thermotogota bacterium (assembly GCA_029780115.1). Classification (GTDB taxonomy): domain Bacteria; phylum Thermotogota; class Thermotogae; order Petrotogales; family Petrotogaceae; genus Defluviitoga. The sequence continues at coordinate 131,901 of JAKOZG010000004.1, read as the reverse complement.
AACGCTGATTATTATATTGAAGACACTGATTCAGAAAAGCAAGATTTCTTAATGGACTATTTTTTTGCAAAAGGTATGGAAGAATTACATGATGATGAAAGAGAAATTGTCGAATTATGGATGAAGGGATATACTTATCAGGAAATAAGTGATATATCTAATGTAAACACAAAGAAAGTTGATAACACTCTTCAGAAAATTAAAAAAATCTTAGAAGAAAAAAAAGATGAATACGATAAAATAAAAGAAATTTTTGGGGGGTTAATATGAAATTCAAGATAACACTCGTCGTAATGGTCCTTGTAGCTATAACAATTGCAATAACGAATGAGATAAGAGTTATTGAACTAAAAAGAAATTTCCAAAGTCAATTTAATAGACTTAATTCTAACTTAACACAAAAATTAAATGATCTTGAAAAGGAAATTGAAACTCTTCAAAGCTATTATGATCCTAACGGAATAGTAGAAAAATTTATTGTCTCAAAAAGTTTTTTAGAAAAAAATATGAATGATTTAGATAAAATCTTAACTAGCTTAGATGAACCTTCTAATTCTGGATATATACAAATATATATAATTGGTCACAACGAAGTATGGGTATCTTTTAAAAATCCTGAAGGAAAATACATCTTCCAAGGAAATTTAAAGCCTGGTTTAAATCCATATAAATTTTATTTTTTCAAGGGTCCGACTGTTGAAACACAATATACTTATCAAGTACCTTACAATTCATCTTTTAAAAGCGGTGTCCCAGATAATACTTACTTTTTGATAAAAGAACCTGGTCAATACAGACTTATAAAACATCCAAATAAAGAAATTAACAACATAATGAAAGATTTAAATCTTTACATTCCTACTGTTACCGGACAATAAATGTGGTATAATTAACAAGGTGCATATTCTTTATATCTACTAAGATATATAACTATCTTAAAATGTTGATTAAACTTAAAATGGAGGAAATAACAAAAATGTCTGTTACAAACAAAGTTTACGATCCTAAAGAAATAGAACAAAAGTGGCAAAAGTTGTGGGAAGAGAATAAGATATTTAAAACACCTAATAAAGATATTAAACCAAAATATTATGACTTAGTTATGTTTCCATATCCATCTGGTTCTCTGCATGTAGGACACGTCAAAAATTACGTTATCGGAGATGTTGTGGCAAGGTATAAACGTACTAAACAATTTAATGTTTTACATCCTTTTGGCTTTGATGCGTTTGGATTACCTGCTGAAAATGCAGCTATAGAAAAAGGAAAGTTGCATCCAGAAGATTGGACATTTGAAAATATCGATATTATAAGAAAACAAATTAAAAAAATAGGAATAAGTTATGATTGGGATAGAGAAATAATAACTTGTAAAGAAGATTATTATAAATGGACACAATGGCTGTTTCTTCAACTATATTATAACGGCTTAGCTTACAAAAAGAAAGCTCCTGTTAATTGGTGCCCCCACTGCAAAACTGTTTTGGCCAATGAACAAGTTGTTAATGGTAGATGTGAAAGGTGTGGAACAGAGGTTACTATTAGAAGGTTAGAACAATGGTATTTTAAAATTACAGATTATGCAGAAAGACTTCTAAACGATTTGGATACACTTACAGGTTGGCCTGAAAACGTAAAAACAATGCAAAAAAATTGGATTGGTAAAAGTGAAGGTGCTGAAGTAGAATTCAAAATACATGGTATAGATAAAACTCTAAAAGTTTTTACTACAAGGCCGGATACTCTATGGGGCGTTACATTTATGGCTTTAGCGCCAGAATCTCCGTTAGTTGAAGAGTTAACTACTCCAGAAAACAGACAAGAAGTCGAAGAATTCATAAAAAAGATTAGTGTTCAAGATAGATTTAAAAGGACTTCTCAAGATGCTCCTAAAGAAGGTGTTTTTACGGGAAGTTATGCTGTTAATCCTGTTAACGGAGAGAAGATACCTATATATGTTGCAAATTACATTTTATACGAATACGGTACAGGTACCATAATGGCGGTACCTGCTCATGACCAAAGAGACTTCGAATTTGCTAAAAAATATAACTTGCCAATTAGAATCGTAATAAAGCCAAAGGATGCAAATGACTCTTTAAATGAAGATGATCTCGAAAATGCTTATACAGGTGACGGAATACTAGTTAACTCCGACGAATTCACTGGTTTAGAAAATCAAGAAGCCATAAAAAGAATTTGTGAATGGTTAGAAAGTAATAAACTAGGGGCTTTCGCTGTTCAATATAAATTGAGGGACTGGCTTATTTCAAGGCAAAGATATTGGGGAGCTCCGATTCCTATCATTTATTGTGACAAGTGTGGCACAGTCCCTGTACCCGAGGAAGACCTCCCTGTAAGGTTGCCAAAGGATGTTGAATTTAAACCTACAGGGACAAGTCCGCTCATTGATCATCCTGATTTCAAATATGTAAAATGTCCAAAATGTGGTGGCAAAGCAAGAAGAGAAGTAGACACAATGGATACTTTTGTTGATAGTTCTTGGTATTACTTAAGATATATTAATCCAAACTTAACAGACAAGCCTTTTGAAAAAAGTGACGTTAATTACTGGTTACCTGTTGATCAATATATAGGTGGAGTAGAACATGCCATTTTGCATCTACTATATTCTAGATTTATAACCAAAGTATTGAAAGACTTAAACTATCTAGACTTTGATGAACCATTCGAGAATCTTTTCACCCAAGGAATGATCTACAGAAATGGCGCAAAAATGTCTAAATCTAAAGGAAACGTTGTTTCTCCAGATGAAATGATAGAAAAATATGGAGCAGATGCTTTAAGAACCTATATACTTTTTATGGCCCCCCCAGAAAAAGATGCTGAATGGAATGACTCAGGAATAGAGGGTACTTATAGGTTTTTAAATAAAGTATGGAACACTTATATGAAAATTATTGAAAAGGTAAATAACATAAAATTTACTAAGAAATATTCTTTAAATAATAAGGTTGAAAAAGACTTAAGGAGAAAGCTACATAGGACTATAGAGAAAATAACAAATGACATAGAAGGTAACTTCCAATTTAACACTGCTGTAAGTTCTTTAATGGAGTTATTGAATGATTTCAATAATTACATAAACTCTGTAAATGAAAAAGAATGGAATATATTTCTATTAAAGGAATTTGCAGATAATTTTGTATTAATGCTTTCTCCGATTGCACCACATATCTGTGAAGAATTATGGAATTTGCTGGGAAAACAAAGCCTTATCTGCGAAGCCTTTTGGCCTGCAGTGGATAAGAAAGCGCTTGAAGTAGAAGAAGTGACTATAGCTGTCCAAATAAATGGAAAATTAAGATCTCAGGTTACAATTAATTTAGATCTATCTGAGGAAGAAATTAAAAAGGTAATTTTAGAAGATGAAAAAATTAAAAAATATATTAAAAACAAAACTATAAGAAATATAATATATGTCCCTGGAAAAATCATCAATATAGTGGTACAATAAGGTTTCATGTAATAATTTGGCCTTAAAAATTTGTAAGATTATTCAACTAAAACATTTAAAAGGAGGTGCAAAAGTTTTTCTGCTTTTTAATAACTTAGTTCAAGCGGAAAAACTAAAAAAAATGAAAGACGTAAAAGTTCCAAAGCCTACTATAAAAAGAATTGCGATGTATAATAGATTTTTAACCCAATTAAAAGAAGAGGGAGTAGAGAAAACATCTTCCAAAGAAATTGCAGAAGCTTTAAACATAAAAGCCTCTCAAGTTAGAAAAGATTTATCTTATTTTGGAGAATTTGGGAAAAGAGGGGTCGGATATAATGTAGAAAAATTATTATCAAAAATACACATAATTCTTGGTACCGAGAGAGTTTGGAACATTGCTATAGTAGGTGTTGGTAACTTAGGAAAAGCCATTTCACATTATCCTGAACTTGAGAAAAATAAATTTAGAATAGTCGCGGCTTTTGATGTTGATAAACGCAAAGTTAATTCAGTCTTATTGCCAGGAGTAGTAATTAAACACATAAATGAGTTAAAAGATGAAATGAAGAAAACTAATTTTGAAATAGCTATATTAACTGTTTCTTCTAACGCTGCTCAAACTGTTACTGATCTGCTTGTAGAAGCAGGGATAAAAGGAATTTTAAATTTTACTCCTGTCACTCTTAATGTAAGCGAAGATGTAGTTGTAGAAAATGTAGATTTTGTAGTCTCGCTCAAAACTTTAACATACGAAATTATTTCAAAAGCTGGTCGTTCTTCCGAAGAAAATACTACGAAGGAGGATACTGTTTTTTGATAAACTTAATTTATCCTATTTCTTTAGAAAACCTAAATAAACTTAAAAATGCTGAAAAAATCTTATATACAGGTAAGGTTATTTTTGTTACCCCTGAAGCTTTAGAAAGATTATCTAGTTACTACACTTTAGAAGGCATTCCGCTGTTTAACTTTTTAGGGGAATTTGTAACATATGGTACATTTAATTGGGCGCACAACGAAATTAAAAATATAAATATTTCCAAAATTTCAAATTATTTTGATTTTTTATTTTCTTCTGGAACTAATACCCTTATTGTCGACAAACTCACTTCTAAGGATTTGCATCAGCTCCAACATTATAATAGGCCCATATTAAAAACAGTTTCTAAAACAATAAAATGTGAACAAGCTAAGGTTCTATTTTATAAAGACCTAAAAAATGGCGGTATCATTGAATGTTGGTTAAAAAATCAACCCCTAGAAGTGTTAAATTTTAAAGATATTGAAAAGGTAGAAAACAAAAATAATGCCTAATTTCAAAACTCATATTTTTTCAGGTATTCTTGTTTTCCCTATCTTTTTCTTCTTATTTAATTGGCTTTATACTCTTTTTTTCAATGAAGTTAATTACATTTCTTATGAAATTGTTATTTCTTATTTTTTATTTGTAATAGGTAGTGACTTCCCGGATGTAGACCATAATTATTCATTTGTTAATAAGTTATTTAGACTCTCTTTGATTTTTGGTGTCGTTTATTATTTGTTTGAATATGACTATTTATATAGAAATTATCTGCCCCTTTCTTATAACTTGTCAAACTTAATAATTTTATCTTTAGGAATATTAATAGGGTTACTTTTAGGATTTTTGTTCAATGCACTTACAAAACACAGAGGAATTTGGCATTCCATATTCATGGCCATTGGTATGTCAGTTGCAATTTATTTAATCAATATAAAATCGCGAAAACCTGTGAAGATTCTATATTGCTTCAGTTTTTTATCAGGTTTTTCTTTACATCTTTTTTTAGATAAATTTCTTGATTCTAGTAAATAGCATTTAAGTATGGTTCTTTTCATAGTTTTCTACGGCAATAGGTTTTTGAAGATACAAAGGTATCACTTCTTCTACTTTCACTTTTTCTCCTCTTAGGGCAACTTCAATTATACTTTCATCGTCAATTTCTGCATTTAGTAATCGATTTTCTAGTTTATATTTTTCTTTGAAGTAGGAAGCTTCTTCATTTATTAAAATACAATCCTTAAGAATTCTATGAAAATGAATATAAAAAACCATTTCTGGCCCGAAAATTCGCTTGAGATTCTTATAAATAGACACATAAGCTGCATTTTCCCTAGCCCTTTTTAACACAGCCAATTTTTCCCCAACTAAATTTTTGTAATTCTTCAATGCCGAAAGATACAAAAAATCTGAGGAATAAAATGTATAAACTTCTTTTTCTGGTTTAATTACTAATAAACCTTGCAAAGTTGATATAGCCACCCTTATACCAGTAAATGATCCTGGTCCAATGTCAACAGCAAACATTTCTATATCGTTTATCTCTAAACTTGAATCTATCAATATCTCTTGAATTGCGCTTGCAAGATAATTTCCAGATTTTTTACCCAATAAAATTTTTTTATATATTTCATCATTTTTGGTCCTTAATAAGACAAACATTTCACTCAACGACGTAGATAAAATTAATAAATTTTCTTCTTTCATATTTAATATCTCCTTTAGATCAAAAATCTATTTTTTAAAAGTTATTTTTTATCGAATATATTTTTATTTTTTAAATTTAAAGCAGATTTATATGCATTTATGGAAGCTGCATAATCTCCTAATACTTCATAGGATCTTGCTAGTACAAGAAAATTCTTATAATTTCCTGGATCTTTAATAACCAACTTTTCAGCTAAATGCACCGCATACTTACCAAACTTTAAATTGCACAAAAAGTTTATTTTATTATATGTTGGAAATAATTCAAAGTATAAAAAAATGAACAAAGTTGCAATTCCAATTCCAATAATAATATATATAAATGCAACATACTTATTTTCACGAACTTGATTTTCTGCTTTTGTTTTCTGCTGAGATAAAGATGAATCTACACTTACCTTAGAGGTTGGGTAACTTTGAATTCTAATAACGTTATTTTGTAATTTTAATATTTCACCGTTTATCTCGTTGTTAAAGGCCAATTGCAAATTTTCAAAGTTTTTCTCAATGGGTACAAGTTCCTGAATACCATCTAATTTGGAATTCAAAGTTCTTAATAATGAATAATACATATTATACAAAAGATTCTTCTCAATCTGTATATCTTTAAGTTCAATACCAACATCATAAACCTGTGAAATAAAAGAAGGTAATTCTTGTTTCTCTATAAAAAAAACACTGTTGTTAAGAGATGTAAGCATCTTTTTTATTGTAAAATACTTATCAAGTTGTGAATAAACTACTAAGGATTGTTTTAAAAAATTATTTTCTTCTAAAAAGGAAAGAAGATTATATATGCCTAAATAATTTTCCTCATTTACTACATATCTTGACTTATTAATAATTTCTTCAAATAGAGCAAAATTATTTTGGGGGACAAATGTTGAAATAAAATTTTTCATGTCTTCGTCGAAAAAAATCGGCAATTTAACAGAATTTTCCACAATACTTTCTATGAATTTTTCGTATGAATTCACGCTTAAAAACTCGCGTAAGCCATCTAATTTATATAGATATTTATAAAATGGTTCGGAAAAAATACCTGTTTCAAGTATTTCTTCAATGACAGTAGGAATTTGAGGAAAAATATAAATAATCATTTCAGTATCTTCTTTGGGTAAACGGAAATTCGCGCTTAATACTCCTAGATTAATACAAAAAGATTTGAGATCTTCAGAAAGAACAGCATCTACAAAGTAAAAATCTTTATATTTATTGTACAAATACCTTTTTGCAGATATCAATTCTCCCACTTCTGAAATTTTGGTGTCTGTGGGATTGTCCTTTATATATTCTACAAAATACTCCCACGATATTTCTAATGTGCCAGGATTTTTTGAAAGATTAATTAGATCATCTATTGAAACTGCTCCTAATACATGAGAAACAAATAAAAATAAAACCAATGTTATCAAAATTCTTTTTCTCACTTTATGAATATCTCCTTTTTCTTTGTTAGCTAGGTTAATTATACTACATTTACATATAACCTAATATACATGTTTTGGTTTAGGAAAGCTAATAAGGTATAATATATATAAAGAAAAAAATAAAGAGAAGGGAGAAATTGAATATGGAGGGAAAATGGAAGGTTTTTTGGGACCAAAAAGATCCTCTTTATAAAGAAAGGGAAAAGATCGCAAAAAACCTATCTTTTTCTTTGGGAATTTCAGACTTTTTAAGTAAACTGTTGGTTTCTCGTAATATAGAGACTCCCGAAGAAGCAGATATATTTTTAAACCATCCTGAAGAATATACCTATGATCCTTTCTTAATGAAAGATATGTCAAAAGCCGTTGAAATATTAAAAACCATCAAACAAAAAAAGGAAAAGATAGCAATATTTGGTGATTACGATGTTGATGGAGTGACCTCTTGTGCGGTTTTGTATCTTGGTATGAAAAAATTAGGTTTTGAAGTAACATCTTATATACCTTCTAGAATAGATGAAGGATACAGTCTAAATGAAAAAGCGATTTTTGAATTAAAATCAAAAGGATACAATAATCTAGTAACGGTTGATTGTGGAACTACCTCATTAAAGGAAATAGATTATGCTAAATCTTTAGGCATGAGAGTAATCGTTACTGATCATCATATTCCTAAGGATGAACTCCCAAATGCCGACGCTATCATAAATCCAAAAAGAAATGATTGTAAATATCCTTTCAGAGATTTAGCGGGAGTAGGTGTAACTTTTAAACTACTTCAAGCGCTTTTTAGTTCTTTTGACGAATCATTAGACCCGTTTGAATATATTGACCTCGTAGCTGTTGGTACTATCGCCGATATAGTATCCATCCTATCTGAAAATAGATATTTTGTAAAAAGAGGAATAGAAAAGTTAAAAACAAATCCTACCAAAGGCCTTGCTTATCTACTAAACGAGTTGAAAATAGTCGACTCAGAAATTAACTCTAGAACGATTGCTTACAAAGTAGCTCCAAAAATAAACGCCGCTGGTAGAATGGCTAATGCATACGCTGCTTTCAAACTGTTAACTTTAGATGAGGAGGAAAAAATCAATAAGGCAGTTTCTGATCTTTTAAAACTTAATTCAAGACGGCAAAGTACTGAAAGAGAAATATATTTATACGCTTTAAGTTTACTTGATTTACATCCAGAATATAAAGACGACGATGTACTAGTTCTTAGTGGAGAAAACTGGCATTTAGGAGTCCTAGGAATAGTTGCTTCTAAATTATCAAGTCAATTTAATAAACCAGTATTAATGATTTCTAAAAGTAAAGATATCTGCAAAGGTTCTGGAAGAAGTCCTCAGGGAATTGATTTAATGGAACTATTACTCAAAGTTAGCGAAGAAAATCTTCTAGAAGAATTCGGTGGACATAAGTTAGCAGCGGGATTCTCCTGTTATTCTAAAAACATAGAAGCTCTAAGAAAAACCGTTAATACTGCTTACAAAGAAATTTATGGAAAAAAAGAAATCCCATATTATTTAGAAATAGATATGGAAATTGATTGCATATTTCCAAACATGTTTGAGGACTTAGAAAAGTTGGAACCTTTTGGTTATATGAACCCAGAACCATTATTTTTAATAAGAAATGCAAAAATTGAAAACTTAAAGTTTTTCAGTAATGGTTCTCAAAACTTTTATGGTATTCTTAAAAATGATAATTCATTGATTGTTGATGTTTTAGGTTATGATTTAGGTATAAATTTGTTAAATCTTAATTGGAACAAAAGAAAAGATTTGTTAGTTGATGCAGTTGGAACTTTTAGAATAGAAAATTCATATAACCTTAAAAACAGTTATGTAAAATTCTATCTTCAAGATATGAACATTAAAGAACATGCCCTCTTTGAAGAATCAAGTGAGAACAAGCTGTTAAACCCCATTTTGAAAGATGAACTTGATAAAATTTCTCAGATAGAAGTATTGAAAGAAAACCTATTAAATAATAAAGTAGTTATGTTTTTACCAAGTAAACTTAAAAATGTGTCTTTGATTAAAAAGATTTTGTTAAGTATAGAAAACAATAAAAAAGTAATGATAATATCGGGAACAAAAAGTTTATTAGAACATTCTTATAAAATAGTTTCTTCTTATTTACCAGAAAATATGCTCTTTGTGAATAAATATTATTCAATGAACGCAAATGTACTACCTAAATTTGAAGTATTTTTTTTGACAGTTCCTGAATACTTAAAGAATTTACACGTCCTGGATTCTATGGACTGCCAAATAATAATAGACGAACCTTTTTATACCTTATTTCATCCGGTTATAAGAAAAGTTAAAGATTTCATTGAATTTAGAAATCATATCCTTACAAAGCAGAATGTGACCATGTTTGGTGCCTTATATGATGAAAATCTGAAAGAGCTTTTAAAAAATTATGGTTTTAAAATTCTCATAGCTTCATCAGCAAATAATAATTTTGAAGTTATAAAAGAAAATAATAATGTTGTAAACATTATAAAAGAATATATTGACAGCCGAAACAGTCGTGTTGTAGTTCTTAATGAATCTTCTAGACAAAAATCTTTAATAAAGTTGATGGACAAAAAATTTAATATAAATGATGGTAATATTAAAATTTTTAATCACTCAATGAGCTATAGGGAAAAAATATTAGCGCGAGAAGAATTTAGAAGAGAATATGCATATTTTTATTTGACCTCTTTTTCTAATAATGGTCTTGCTTTAGAAACAAAGGGTTACCCTCCTACCATAATAGTTCTGGATGTGCCAAAAACAGCTTTAGAATTTTTAGATTTAGTTTCTGGTTGGTCCAATAAAAACCAAAAGATCTCGATAATTTTTGGCTATGACAAAAAATTCAAAGTTAGGATGATGTACGATTATGCAAAAAAATATCCGTCCTTTAAAATTTTGAAAAAAACTTATGATTTCATTAAATCGAACAATTCAGAAATTGATAGTGTTGTTAACACTCTATTTAAGGGAGAAAGTGACTTAGCTTTTGTTGTTTTAGGAGTTCTTCAAGAAGCCAATTTGATAAAAATTCATGATGATGATATTGAAATAACTAGTAGCTTTGATTTAAAAAAACTACGTGAAACATCAAATTTCAAAGAAAACATATTAGATAGTTGGATACTAAAAAATTCTATTAACTTTTATGAAAATTTTGATTCAAGAGAATTTATTGAATTTTTAAAAGGAAATGTCACTAAAATCGGGGCACGAGGTGTATAATTTGAACAAACAACTGTTAACAACTCTTGATCTTAATATGATAGTTATAGTTCAAAACTATGAAATACTTATTGTAAAAGATTTATTAATAAGAAACCGGTTTTTTTGTAAAATTTTTCCGTTCCCTGAAAAGTTTTCAGAAAACTGCGAACCAATTATAGTTGTTTCAGCAAAAGATAAATTAGACGTTGAGCACATATTGGATACCAATAACATAAATTATGAATTGATAAAAATAGAAAAAGATATTGTAGGTGAACTCTTAGCCAAATGAAAATATACTGTATTGACTACGGAACTACCTTTTGTGGAATAGCAGTTACTGACGAAAAACTAAAAATAGCTTTACCAAAGGATACTGTTAGATCTGAAGAATTAACTGAATATTTAGAATCTTTAAATTTAAATAACGGAAGTATACTTGTGTTTGGGTTGCCAATTTCTTTATCTGGAAGATATTCACACCAAACTTTTTTAACAATTGAAACAGCTTTGCGTATAAAAAATAAAACAGGATGTCAAATTTTTTTAGTAGATGAACGCTTAACAACTTCATCTTTGTATAATGAATTAAAAGGAAATGTACCTTTTAAAAAAATAAAAAAAGTTAAAGATCAAAACAGCAGTGTTTTGATTCTTAATACTTTTCTAGAAAATCCTCAAATAGCTGTGGAATTACGCGAAAAACCTATTTATAAAATAGAATGTGACTTATCTATTTATAATAATATTTTGATCGTTGATGTTCCTATAAGTAATATCCTAGAAAAAACCAAAAATGAGAATTTAACTTTATTTACACAAGACCCTTGGATATTCTGGTTTTACTACAAGCAAGGGCTTAAAAGTACTTCTCTAACTTCGGATTTACAAAACGATTATGAATTAATAATCTCACTTAAAGAAAATGAAAAGAAAATTAGGACGTTATTTCCTTTGTCCAAATTAATGTGCCTGTAGCCTAAAGGATAAAGCGTTGGACTCCGGATCCAAAGATGCGGGTTCGATTCCCGCCAGGCACAAAATTATTTATTTTTATTTATCAGATTTTATTAGTAATAAAAGACAGGAGGTAAATTATGGCAAAGTCTGATTTGGGTATAGATTTAGGAACCGCTACTTTTGTTGTTTACCAAAGAGGCAAAGGAATTATTATTGAAGAACCATCAGTAGTTGCGATAGACAAAAACAAAAAAAATATGATAGCTATAGGAAAAGAAGCAAAAGAAATGCTCGGAAAAACACCCGATCAAATACAAATAATAAGGCCTGTACAAGACGGAGTGATTGCCGATCCAAACATAATAGAAGAAGTTTTAAGGTATTTTATAAAAAAAGCTAACTCCCGTAGCTTCAGTTTCTACAAACCAAATTTAATAATAGGTATTCCTGCTTTAACCACAGATGTTGAAAGGAGAGCAGTTAAAGAAGCTGCTTCGAGAATTGGAGCAGCAAAAGTTTTTCTAATCAGTGAGCCGTTAGCAGCAGCGATTGGAAGCGAAATTGACATTGCCGAACCCAATGGACACATGGTTATTGATATTGGAGGAGGTACTACAGATATCGCGGTTTTAAGCCTCGGAGGTTGTGTACTAAGTCAAACAATAAAAGTGGCTGGAGAAGCTATGGATCAAGAGATAGTAAAATATATTAAAAGACGATATAAATTTTTTATTGGTGAAGCTACAGCCGAACGTTTAAAAATAGAAATTGGCAAGGCACATCCGAGTGAAGAAACTTTTGAAACAGAAGTTAAAGGGCAAAACCTAAAAACAGGTTTACCTGCTTCCATAATTATCAATTCTGATGATATCTTGAATGCAATAAGGCCTGTGTTGAATGAAATTGTTAATAAAATCAAAAGCATTTTAGAAAAAACCCCTCCGGAACTATCAGCAGATATAATGAGAAACGGTCTAATCGTAGTAGGAGGAACTGCAAAGTTAAGAGGTTTAGACAAATTAATAAGTGAGCAAACTGGCATAATAACACACATTCCAGAAGATCCTCATCTAACTTGTGCTAAAGGGACAGGAATTTTGCTAGAGAACATAGAATTATTAAACAGGGTACAAGTTAGTTTCTAAAAATGGAGGAAGAAAAGATATGAGAGGTATTTATGCCGCCACAGCTGGAATGTTAAATTCCCTTGCTGAACTTGATTCAATAGCAAATAATTTGGCTAACGTAGATACAGTTGGCTACAAAAAAGATTATAACGTCTTTAAAAGTTACTATGAAAAAGAAATAAGGGCTTACCAAAATGAAGATGCTCGTGGAAGGACAATAGGAAACATTTTTAGCTCTGTTGTTTTAGATGACGTTATTCTAAGTAGAGAACAAGGTCCATTGAATGAAACTGAGAATAACTTTGATTTTGCCATTCATGGACAAGGTTTTTTCAAAGTTCAAAGAAACGATAATTTTCTTTATACCAGAAATGGTGAATTTACAATTGATAATCAAGGGTTTCTTGTGACGAAAAATGGTGATCTTGTGTTAGATGATCAAAACAATCCTATAGTGGTAGATATAGATGATTTTTTTGTGTTTAGTGATGGGAGTATTGCTGGAACCGATGCAAGATTAAATATTGTGAATTTAGAAAATATAACAAAATATGGTGACAATTATTTTATCGGTCTCGAGTTAGCTCTCACTCCACAAGAATATAAAATAAAACAGGGATATTTAGAAGGTTCTAATGTAAATGCTCTAAATGAAATGATAAAAATGATCGAGGCAAATCGGAAATTTGATATTCTTCAACATGCAATAAGTGCCACAGATTCATTGAACGCTAAACTCGTTGAAATTACTTCAATTTAAATATTCTTTAAGACATAAGATTATTTATCTTCCACAAAACAGTCTGGAGGGAAGAACATGTTGGTATCCTTATATAGTGCCGCAACAGGAATGAACGCAGAACAGCGGAAATTAGACATCATCTCTAATAACTTAGCAAATGTTGATACTACAGGTTACAAAAAACAAAGGGCAGAATTTCAGGACCTTCTTTATTCATCTGTTAAGGAATCAGGTACACCCACTGCACAAGGATCTATTTTGCCTACAGGATTATATGTAGGTCATGGTACCAGATTATCTTCAACAACAAGAATTTTTACTTTAGGAAATATCGAACCAACGGATAATTCAACTGATTTAGCTATTATGGGAGACGGTTTTTTCCAAGTTCAAATGCAGGATGGAAGAATCGCTTACACAAGAGATGGTTCTTTTAAGATCGATGCAAATGGAAGACTTACAACTAGTGACGGTCTTATGATAATTCCAAACATAGTAATTCCCGAAAATTCCGTAGGGATCAATATTTCACCTGATGGCATTGTAAGTGTTGTTCTTGGAGATGGAAGCATACAAAACGTGGGAAACATAACCATAATAAGATTTTTAAATCCTTCAGGTTTAAAGCCAGTAGGTAATAATTTATACATAGAAACTCCAGCTTCTGGTAATGCTGTAGAAGGTATTCCTGGACAAGATGGTTTTGGCTCCTTACAACAAGGTTATTTAGAAAAATCCAATGTCGATGTGGTTAAAGAAATGGTAGATATGATTATCGCTCAAAGAGCCTACGATATAAATTCAAAAACGATCACAACTGCAGATGAAATGCTAAGAACCGTTTCTAACATTAAACGATAAACATAAACCAAATTTTTCCACAGAGTGGGCCTGTTTCATAATGGAAGGCGGAATAGTCATGTTAAATCGATTTTTCGTAATTCTTATTTTAGTAATGTTTTTTTTGGTATCTTCCTTTTTATTTTCAAAAATGATTTTCCATGTACCTAAAGAAGTAATTTCAGAAGATAGAACTTTTTCTTTGAAAGATCTATTTCAAGACATCAATTATGATAGAACTATTTCGTATATCACCGGAGATTCTATTATCTACACAAAAGAGAATTTAGCTAAAATTCTGAATGGTTTATTAAACAGTTATTATAATGATTTTGAAATAGTATTTGAGTCAGATCAAATAACTATAATCTATGATGACAAAAAAAATTCAACCCAAAATAATATTGATTTATTTTCTTTCCTAGAAGAAGCGATCAAGGAATATGACTCGGAATTAATAATTAAAAGCATAGACCTAAAAAATGTCCCTAAAACTGTTATTGAAGCTGAAATATCAAGAATCTCTCAATCTGGCGATAAACTATTTATCAGTGTTTATGTAACAGATGAAAACTATAAAAAAAAGTATATTTCTATCACAGCAGAAGTTGCTAAATATGAAAAAGCCTTAATTTACTCAAGAGATGCTAAACGAGGCACTGTTTTAAATGAAACTTTTACGGAAGAAGCTACTGTAAATTCTTTGGCAATAAGGTACATACCCGTTGATATACAGTTACTAAAAGAAGGAAAATATGAATTAACTAAAGACGTAAAAAAAGGAGAAATCGTTAATCTTACTTATTTAAAAAAAATCCCTGACATTAAAGCTGGAGATGTTCTTATTGTTATAGTGGAATGTGAAGGCATAAGAATTACAAGCATTGCAAGAGCTATGACAAATGCGAATTACGGTGAAATTATCAACGCTAGAAATACTGAGACAGGACAAATAATTTCAGGTAGGCTAATAGAAGGACCTGCAGTTTTGGTTAAAATCGGAGGGTGATCGAAATGAAAAATATAAAAGGTAGATACTATATTGTTTTTGTAATAATTTCTTTATTTTTAATAACTACCGTGTTTGGAGATTCACTTTGGAATAAAAAAGATGAGGAAGCAAATTCTTTATTTACGTATAACAATAATTTTAATATAGGTGACATTGTTATCATAGTTGTTTCAGAAAATCCTTCTTTATCCTTATCTGAAAGTATGCCAAATTACAAAGGCTCATCAACCCAAACTATCAACTCTTTTGTAAGCAGCATAGCTGGTATGGACTTGAGTAAATTTTTACCGATCGGTTCTTCTGATCCTTCACAGATATCAGTTCAAAACAATCAAGTTACTTCTTCTTCAAGTGCCAAAGTACAGTTATTTATTTCTTCAATAATTGTTGATAAAAATGAAAATGGATTATTTAAAATAAGAGGGGAAAAAGAAATTAAAATTGGCAAAAATAGAAATACAATTATAGTCGAAGGTCTAATTTCTCCTAAAAATATAGCAAAAGATGGAACTGTATTTTCTGAAAGTATAGCAGATGCCAAAATATGGTACGACGGAGATATTGTTTTTCAACAAGATCCAAACGAGCCATCTTGGTTATCTTCAATTCTTTCAGGAATAGCAAATATATTCTTTTAGAGGTGGGGTGTAATGAAAACAAAATTTTCTTATTTTTTTATTTTATTAATCATTATTCCTGCTTTATCTTTTTCAGCCGTTAGAATAAAAGACATTTCAAATTTTAGAGGAGCAAGAGACAACCAATTGTTTGGTATTGGATTAGTAACCGGTCTGAGCGGTACAGGTGATTCAGGTGCTGTAACTTCAGAGATGATCAATAATATGTTAGTTAATTTTAATATCTATCTTGATTCTCAGGTAAAGACCAAAAATAGTGCTTTAGTTATGGTGTTTGCAGATATACCTCCATTTTACAAAGAAGGGATGCGGCTAGACGTTACAGTGGCAGCTATTGGAGACTCACAATCACTTGAGAATGGGTATTTAGTTCAAACTCCACTATATGGAGCGGACAATAGAGTTTATGCTGTTGCTCAAGGAAATGTTTTAACAGGAGGAGCTAACGTTAGAACTACTTCTAATTTACAGAATAGATATAAGGTCGTAGGATATATATCTGAAGGAGCCATTATTGAAAGAGAAATACCCGCAAGTATCGTTAAAGATAATACTGTGACAATTCACTTAAAACAACCAGATGTCACAACTGCTTCAAGAGTCTCTAATGCAATTAACTCTACCTTTTCATATAAAATAGCTCAAGCGACTGATCCTTCTTCAATTAGAATAAATGTTCCAGATTTTTTTGAAGACGACATTATATCTTTTTTAGCCCTAATAGAGGAAATAGAAGTTGTTCCTGATGCAAAAGCAAAAATAGTAATTAATGAAAAAACTGGTACAATAGTTTTAGGTGGAAATGTTGAAATGGATGATTTTTCAGTAAGTTATGGTAATTTTAATATCAGCATAGAAAACCAAAAAATTAATGGAAAACCTGCGACTGTTTCTACACTTATAACAGCTTTGAAATCTGCAGGTGCTACACCTCAAGATATAATAGCAATCATACAAAATGCAAGTTCTTACATTTATGCGGAACTAGTGGTGATGTAGATATGAATACAGAGATTATAACCTCAGCATTAACATTATCAAGATCAAACTATGAAAATTCTGATGTCAAAGAAGTCACAGAAATCTTTGTAGCTAATATCTTTTCAAAAATTTTAAATGATGCTCAAAACAATAAACTATTTGAGGATAATAAATTAATTCCGGAATCCAATGCTGAAAAATGGCTTAAGGAATTAATAAATATGGAATACGCAAATTTAATAGTCAAACAATCTATGCAACCTTTAGTCCAAGAAATAATAAAATCTTTCCCTCCTCAAAGATAAACAATAAATTCATTTTTTATATTTTCAGCTCTTTGTATTTCTTTTTGTATTAAATTCCCCTCGATAACTTCTTCTTCAAAGATCGATCCGAATCCTTTTTTAAAAGCATTCGTGAGATCTTTCTTGCTAAAGTTTTTATTGTTAAGTGATTTAATATCAATTGTATGTCCTTGTAAATAACGTTTTATTTCCTGCTTATTTGAATATTTAAAACAACTGACGTAAGCGTCATAATCGATTTCAATAGGAATTGAACCATGTTGTAAAATAAATGAATTTGTTCTATATTGAGCACTACCAACAAATTTTTTACCATCTATTTTAATTTCATAAATAGAGGGTGCATCATAACATATATCTTTTGTTACTCCGCTTTTTTTCGAACTTTCTAACTCCGCATTCATTCCTAATAATTTAAAAGACTCTACTAGAGCTTTAGATATTTTTAAATAGCTGTCTAAAAGATTGATAGGTAATTTATCATAGTTTAGATAAGTTGAAAATGAATAAGTAAACTCACTTTTGTGTAAAACCCCCCTTCCTCCAGTAGGTCTTTTAACAATTGAGATACCTTCCTTGTTTATATAATTTAAGTCTAAATTATGAGTTTTTTGATGTTTACCAAGGGAGAGAGTAGGCCTTAACCATTCATATATTCTTATTGTTGTTACTTTTTCTAAAGCTGCACTCTCAGCTAAAGATAAATCCAATGCCATATTCATTGTACCTTCGCGTTTCCCATCAACTATCAATCTGATCATACTTCTTCACCTATTGGATACTTGGCAGGGATTCCTTTCTCTCTTGGATACTTTTTGGATGTCTTTTCAAGCTTTCTAAAAACCACTAAGTAGCGTTTCTTTTGTCCTTTTTCTATTTCATACTCTATGGTGTAATCTTTTTGAACTTTGAGTAATTCCTGAGCTTTTTCTACATACTTCCATTCATCACGAAAAAAATTGGGTCCTTTAAATAGTGATATTAAACCTTGAACTTTTACAGGAGAAGTTAAATACTCCAAAGCAATATCACCACGCGCTAAAGCTTTGCAAGTTGCATAATCAAAACATTCTCTGTAACTTCTGGCAAAATCTTCTGCTCTTTCATTAAAAACTTTAACGTTTTTTAAATTTAAATCTTCTATAAAAGCCTCTATGGCCACAACCTTTTTTTTAACACTTTCTACAAGATAAAAGCGTTTTTCAGGAAAACATATTGCCCAAACCAATCCTGGTATTCCTCCACCAGTTCCTATGTCAAGAATAATTTTTGAAGATAAAAAACCTTCATCATTAAATATCGGTATTAAAGAGTCAAGTATAAGATTTTCATAGGCATCATTTTCATCCTTATATGATGTCAAATTTACAGGATAATTTACCAGTAAATTAACGTATTTTTCAAGCTTTTTCTGAATTTCCTTGGAAAGTTCCATTGACAATATACTCCTTTTATGGTAAAATTGGTTATAGTAGAGGTTCAGACGATAAAATTGTATTATATTTGGAGACGTAGCCTAATTGGCTAAGGCGTCGGTCTTGAAAACCGATGGGGTTACACCCCGTGTGGGTTCGAGTCCCACCGTCTCCGCCACACATTTAAAATTTAAAAAACCGCCTTTTTGGCGGTATTTTTATTTGAAGATAGCATTTTTAAAAGATTTTTCCAAACCTATTAAATGGATAGATACGCAAAAAAGTAGTTCCTATGATATTTTTAGTTGGAACGAAACCGAAAAATCTGCTATCTTGACTTTCGAGCGTGTTGTCACCCATGAAAAAGTAGTACCCCTCTGGTATTTTAACGTTTACCAATCCTTCAGAATCCACAAAAATTAGCTCTCTCAAATTAAGTTTTGATAGTTCGTTTTCATAAAATTCTGTGAATAAGAGTGTATCTCTCATCTCTTGATAAAAAAGTAGTGTTGGCCTTCCGGCAATGAGCCTACCCGTAAAATTGTCTTTATACATAAACAAAATATCAGAGCTCTCGATCTCATATCTATATTTTTCAGGATAAGCTATATAATCGTAAAACATAGGATCCTCAAAAATAGCGTCTCTTAAATAGTAAATATTTTCAAACTCTGGCAATATCTTACCGTTTATCTCTAACTTTGAAACTTTGCTTTTGATTTGACTAGGAATATAATCAACATTCCCATAGTAGGTAATAATAAAATCTAGCCACTCAGGTATATCTGTTATTTTGCCCTCTTTTATACCTTTCCAAAACTCATTGGTCACAGGAACCAACCTTAAATTGTCCCCTGATTTACCAACCAATCTTTTAACATATTTGACATGACCTTCAAACTCAGAAGGAGCAAAAAAATCCATAAATTTATCAAACGCTCTCAGTTGTTCTAAAGCTCGAATATCAACAAATGGAGTCCAAAAAACTATGACTTCTCCTCGTTGTGGTTCCTTGTATTGATAAGTAACCTTTTCAACAAATAACCTATCATAAACTTGAATGGTTGGAACCATGGATGGGGTTGGAACCATCATTGTTTCAAATACAAATAATCTTATTATGGTTCCAAATATGAGTGCATATATTATTGCATATATCCAATCTAAAGTTTCGTCTATTACTTTCTTTTTAGTAGCCTCCTTCAAAAGGCTCAATCCTGCCTTTCTTTAATCCTAACCTTGCCCTTTATATCTCTTATGTAATAAAGTTTTGCTCTTCTAACTTTTCCTTTCTTTAACACTTCAATACTACTTATGACTGGAGAATGAAGAGGAAAAATTCTTTCTACACCTATTCTATCCGCACCAATCTTTCTAACTGTAAATGTTTTTCCTAAACCTGCACCCCTTATTTTAATAACAATACCTTCAAAAGCTTGTATCCTTTCTCTTCTTTTACTTCCTTCACCCTCTACTACCTTCACATTTACTCTAACAGTATCACCAGGTCTTATTTCGGGAATATCTTCTCTTTTAAAATTCATTTCTACCGCATTTATTAATTGGTCCATTTTTAAAAACCTCCTGTATTTCAGTTTTTTATTGTCTTGAGAAAAATTAAAATATATTTTTTATAGGCAATTTAAAATAGAAATTTTGTAAAAATTTTCTTAATGTCCTTTCTTATTGATAATAAATTTCTTGACACTAATACTCAGAAAAAGAAAGTAATAACTCCTCTTTGTAATTTTAGAGACCTATTCATTTATTATATCATGATAATTTATTATTATTTATTTTTGTTAAAATATTTCTTCTCCTATCAACCTATCTAATGTAATAGCTACTGCCGCTCTCACAGAAAGGTGATTAAAATCTGAGTTGATTCTAATAGGTTCCAAATCGTAATCACTTATTTCTCTTATCTCTTCTGGTATCCCCCATCCTGTACCAAACAATATTAAAAATGGTGTTTTCTTCTCTTTTATCTTTTCTCTCAATTCGTGAAACCTCATCATATTTTTTCTAGGTTTAGCAGATGTAAAAACTATCTTAGGTTTCTCATTTTCTATTTTTTCTATCGTTTCTATTACATCTTCTAAATAACTTTCCATTTTGAAGATGTCAAGAGCTTCTTTTCTGTTAGGATTATATTCACTACCAAAACCTTCTGTCCAATATTCCAAAACTCTCTCTACTATTTTTTGTTGAGAAGGCAAATTGGTAACTAGAAAAAAATTTTTTATATTGTAAGTTCTACATGTCCTTGATATATCATGTATATCAAAATTAGTAACTGCAGTTGAAACAATAGAACCATCTTTCTTCAGTATCGGATAATGAATCAAGGCCACGTACATTTTATTCAACATCTATAATCTCCTTTGTTTCTAAACGTGTCTTTGATATAGTTCCTGAACAATCTCTACTAAAAGTTGTTTATCTTCAAAGCTTAGTTCTTTATTCACAAATAAATCTGGTCGTTTTAAAATAGTCTTTAATAAACTATCTTTTTTCCTAAACTGCTCTATTTTTTTATGGTCACCACTTAAAAGAATTTCTGGTACCTTCATGCCACGAAATTCGGCAGGTTTTGTATAATGTGAATGATCTAATAAACCGTTATAAAAAGAATCATTTTCCACACTTTCCCTTGAACCTACGACTTCTGGAACAAATCTAAGTAGTACTTCAATAATAACCATTGCAGGCAATTCTCCACCAGTTAAAACATAGTCTCCTATAGAAATTTCTTGATCGGCAATGGCCTTAACTCTTTCATCTATTCCTTCATATCTACCACAAAAAAACACTAATTTTTCTTTTTGGGATAATTCTCGTGCTATTTCGTTGTTAAAAGTTTTACCCTCAGGAGATGGAATAATAACATAAGGTTTGCAACCATTCCTTTGTTCATACTCATCATAAAATCTAAAAAAAGGTTCTGCTAGCATTACCATCCCATTTCTTCCACCATAACCAGGTTTATCGGTAACTTTATGTTTATCGGTAGTAAAATCACGCAAATTTAAAATGTTAAATTTTACAATCCCTTTCTCTATCGCTTTTTTAATGATTCCATAATCAGTTATTATTTTAAACATTTCAGGAAAAATACTTAATATAGTAATCTCCATTTTGTTATTTTGACTCATCCTCATACCATTCCATTTTTTTAACTACAATAATTTTTTCTTCCTTTTTTAGTTCAAGAACATGAAAATCTGTCATCGGAATCAACGTTTCTTGATCTTGAAGATCGGAGTTAGAGTGTTCGTTTTTTACGAAAATAACATCGTTGGCCCCAGTTTCGATAATGTCAGAAACTTTTCCTACATATTCACCATTTTCATAATAAACTTCAGATCCTATAATTTCATACCAATAGTACTCATCTTCTTTTAATTGAGGAAGATTTTTTGTCTCGATGTAGATTTCATATCCCATTATTTTCTTCGCTTCATCCATATTTGTTATCCCATTTATGGATAAAACAAAGAATCTGTTGAGATTCTTCACTTTTAATACTTTACTATAGAAGAACCTCTTGTTGTTAGGATTATAT
Organism: Thermotogota bacterium; assembly: GCA_029780115.1. GTDB lineage: Bacteria > Thermotogota > Thermotogae > Petrotogales > Petrotogaceae > Defluviitoga. Next base: position 109,678 of record JAKOZG010000004.1, on the reverse strand, counting down.
AATAAAACATTTTCCATATTTTTGATAATGCTTTCTACGTTGGTATAAGGTTGAAATTTTAATTCTCCTTTTACTCCATGAGAATTTATTATTTTCCCAACTGAAATTTTATTTTTCAACAAGTCAACTAAACTTTCCATAAATAACTCACCTAATTACCTTCAATATAAATTTCTTATCCTGCTCTTTTTTTGCGGCATTCATTATAATGTTGATTGACTTAATTGTCCTGCCGTCTTTTCCAATGATCTGTCCAACATCTTCGGGATTCACATAGATCTCATAAATAATGTTTTCATCTCCATTATCTATTTCTTTTACTTTTACCTCTTCTGGATATTTAACTATTTTTGTCAAAATGTCCATAAGTAAATTTTTCATTGATTAATTTCTCCTTCTGTTACAGAAAGATTCTTTGACATTTCATTTTTCTTAGAAACTCGAGCTTGATACTTAATCTCATCATACTTTTTCATTACTCCTGCTTTTCTCAGAATTCTCCTAGCTGTATCAGTTGGTTGGGCTCCTTTTAAAAGCCATTCCAAGGCCTTTTCTTCATCTATCTTGTACTGATTAGATTCATTAAGAGGGTCGTAATATCCCAAAGATTCTATATACTTCCCAGTTCTTTTATTTCTTGAATCTACAACCACTACCCTATAGAAGGGTTTATGTCTCCTCCCCATTCTATTTAACCTTATTTTTACCATTAATACACCTCCATATTTTTAAAACTTTTAGTTATCGATAAAAACACTAATTCAATTAAAATGGGAAATTTCTCATTAATTTTCTTCCTTTTAATTTCTTCATCTGTTTCATCGTTTTTTTCAATTGTTCATAATTTTTCAAAAGCCTATTTATGTCTTGAATAGTTGTTCCACTACCTTTTGCAATTCTTTGCTTTCTTGAATATGATAAAATTCTAGGGTTCTTCCTTTCTTTAGGTGTCATCGAATTTATGATAGCTTCAAACTTTTTTAATTCTTCTTCTCCTTTTACAATATCTACCTGATCTTTAGGAACATTTGGTAACATTTCTAACAAGCTTCCCAGCGAACCTAAATTTTTTATTTGTTTTATTTGATCTAAATAATCTTCTAAATCAAATTTTCCTTCTAAAAACCTTTCCGCATCTTCTTCAGCTTTCTTGTGATCCACTTCTTTTTCTACTTTTTCGATGAAAGAAAGAACATCTCCCATTCCTAAAATTCTACTCACATATCTTTCGGGATAAAACTCCTCCAGATCGTCTATTTTTTCTCCTACTCCAACTAATTTTACCGGTTTTTCTGTAATATATTGGATTGATATTATAACTCCACCACGTGAATCACCGTCAAGTTTAGTAATTATAAATCCAGTTAAATCCAATCTATCATTGAATTCTTTAGCAGAGTTAACAGCATCTTGACCCACCATAGCATCCACTACCATCAATATTTCTTCGGGTTCTACGGCTTTCTTGATTTCTTCTAATTCTCTCATCATTACTTCATCAATATGCAACCTACCTGCAGTATCGATTATTACAACATCGTGTAAATTTCTCTCAGCAAATTTCTTGCTTTCCTCAACTATTTTAACTGTGCTCTTTTTATCACCATAATAAACAGGCACTCCGATATCTTGACCTAACTGGACCAACTGATCTATTGCCGCAGGTCTATAAGTATCAGCAGCAACTAAGAGGGGGTTCCGACCTTTCTTCTTATATTTATTTGCCAATTTAGCAGCCGTAGTAGTTTTACCACTACCTTGAAGACCTGTTAACATAATGAAGGCAGGATTTCTAGAAATATTGATTTTGGTATTCTTATTGCCCCCCATTACTTCGATTAAATTATCTCTAACAATTCTTACAAACTCTTGATCCGGTGTCAAACTTTCTAGAACTTTCTCCCCTAAAGCTTCTTCTTTAACTTTGTCTATAAACTCCTTTACCACTTTGTAGTGAACGTCAGCTTCTAATAAAGCCAACTTAACTTCTCTTACTGCATCCTTTATGTTTTTTTCGGTTAACTTCCCTTTTCCAGAGAGATTTTTGAAAACTCCGGAAAGTTTTTTTTGCAGACTTTCAAACATTTGTTTAATCACCTCGCTAAGATCCCTAACCAAGTATACTACAAAAATAAAGATCTTTGGTGAAAAAATTGATAAAAGTAAAACATAAGAGAAAATTTAATGTTGCGATTATATTAATTTTTTTATAAAATAAAAATATCTATAAAAAATATCTTGTGGCTCGCTAAAGCTCTTTTCATAACTATAAGAGAGAAATGTTAAAAAATGAATTAACCGTTATTTAAAGAAAGAAATCCTTGCTACTTTTCATTTTTTGTGATATAATTGGATTGCTGGAATACGCCTGTAGCTCAACTGGCAGAGCGGCGGTCTCCAAAACCGCAGGCTGGGGGTTCGATTCCCTCCGGGCGTGCCAACTGTTAATCTCATAAAAAACTAAAGATAAGAAAGCCGACATTAATGTCGGCTTTCTTATCTAGTAGATCAAATTTTAGAATCCAAACCTATAATCGTCATCATCTAAATCATCATAGTCATCAAAATATTCATCATCAAAATCATCTTCTTCGTCTTCTTCAATAAACCAATCTTCGTTTATATCCTCATTTTCGTCTTCTTCATCTTCATCAAAGTCTACATCATATACTTCAAAATCCTCGTCGCTGTCTAAATCAAAAGAGGAAAATACTTCATCTTCTATACTCTCCCAAACGTCAGAAACCTTTTTGAATTCTTCTTCGTCATCAATACTATTTAAATAAACTTTTCCCTCTTCTTTTTCGACAAAAAACGCAACAACTCCATCCAGAATCAACTCTTGATTTTCTTCATCTCTAATAGCTTCTTGACATATCCAATATGTTTTTCCATCTATTTCTAATTCTTTTAAAAACATAAAATCATTTTCGTTACCTTTTTCATCAGTCAAGGTAAAAAATTCCATGTCTTCCACAACAATACCTCCCAAAGTCAAAATTTTTTATTTTTAAATTCTTGAAACGTTTAAAACACGTTTTGAAACTCCTTTAACACACTTTTTACTGCTTCTCCTTTTCCCATTGTAAAGATATGTATTCCCGGCACACCTTCCACCAACAATTCCTCAATCATATTTATAGTATGTTTTACTCCTACATTAAATTCATCTCTTGGGGTTTTGGCATCATCAAATTCTTCGACCAACTCTTTGGGAATATTTATAAAAAAAGATTTTGGTATATTGTATAAAGATTTTTTAGATACTACAGGTTTTAAACCAGGAATCACTGGAGCATCAATTCCCAATTTTCTAATTTTATCAACAAAATTTTTGTAATAAGCAACATCAAAAAACATCTGGGTAATAATAAACTCCGCTCCCAAATCTATTTTTAGCTTTAAATATTCCAAATCCTTTTCTAAATTTGGAGACTCAAAATGTTTTTCTGGATATCCTGCTACCCCTATACAAAAATCGGTGAAATGGTTGTTTTTTGTAGGTGACACATAAATACCTTTGTTTAGATCAGAAATTTGTTTAACTAAAAAACTTGCATATTTATACTCGTTAGGATCTTCAAAGTTATACTTATTCCTGTCACCTCTAATAATAAATACATTTTCTATTCCCAAATAATTCAGATCAATTAGAATATCTTCTAATTGATATTTATTAAACCCTACGCATAAAAGATGAGGAACTACATCTACTTTGTACCTATTTTTTAGCGCAGCACTAATTCCCACAGTTCCAGGCCTTTTATTAACTATCAACTTAACAACTTTTGCTCCAGTTTCTAAATATTCAACTTCATTTGCATGTTTAGTTACATTTATAAATGAAGGAGAAAATTCCATTAAACTATCTACTACTTTAAAAATATCCTGAATATTGTCCCCCCTCTTAGGAGGAATAATTTCAAAAGAAAGTATGGGCTTATCTCTTTGCTTAATTACATCTACTATTTTCATTACAACTACTCACCACACAAAATCGGTCTTAAAAAAACAATTTTTATTTATTTTAACACAATTAAATAGTTTTGTCAATCATACTATAAGCATTGAAAAAGCGGGGATTCAACCCCCGCTATATTTTTTAAAAAAAATTAATAATTTACTTTTTTACCCCTCTTGTACTCTGCTGCCGCTTGAGCTGCTGCTAATCGTGCAACTGGGACTCTGTAGGGAGAACAACTTACATAATCTAGTCCAACTAAATGAGCAAACTCTATAGATTCCGGATCTCCACCGTGTTCACCACATATTCCAACCTTTAGATATGGATTAGTCGATCTTCCTCCATCTAGAGCAATCTTGATTAATTTGCCAACACCTTCTCGATCAATATGCTGGAATGGATCTTTCTCATATATTCCTTTTTCGATGTAATCATTGATAAATTTACCGTAGTCATCCCTTGAAAAACCTAAGCCAAGCTGGGTTAGGTCGTTGGTTCCAAAACTAAAGAAATCTGCTTCCGCGCCAATCTGATCAGCAACTACGCACGCTCTTGGAACTTCGATCATAGTGCCAACTTTATACTCTAAATCAACATTATGCTCTGTGATCAATTGATCAGCAATTTGAGTTATAGATTCTTTTAGTATTGTAAATTCTTTTACATTACCAACTAGAGGGATCATTATTTCGGGATGTACCTTCTTACCTTCTTTCATCAACTCTATAGCAGCAAGGATAATGGCTTTTGTTTGCATCTCTGCTATTTCTGGATAAGTAATTGCCACCCTTACTCCTCTATGTCCCATCATAGGGTTAAATTCTTCAAGCTCTTTTATAGTATGCCTTAACTCATCTTCACTAATTCCTAAACTGTCAGCTAAATCTCTTATCTGTTCGTCTGTCTCTGGGACAAACTCATGTAATGGAGGATCTAAAAGTCTTATTGTAACCGGAAAACCTTCCATTTCTTCGAAAAGACCTTTAAAATCTTCTATCTGATGAGGAAGCAATTCTTCCAAAGCCTTTCTTCTTTGTTCTTCGCTCTTTGATAAAATCACTCTTCTCATTTTATTGATTCTTTCAGGACCGAAAAACATATGTTCAGTTCTGCAAAGACCAATTCCTTGAGCACCATATTCTCTAGCTACTTTAGCATCCCTTGGAACATCCGCATTCGCTCTCACTCCCAAATCAGAAACTTTGTCTGCATATTCAAGTAAAATTGCCAAATCTCCTGCTAATCCTTCGGGTCTTACTGTCTTAATTTTACCTGCATAAACTTTTCCTTCATTACCATCTATAGAAATCCATTCTTTATCTCTTATTACAACGCCATTTGCTTTTATTAACTTGTTTTTTAAATCAATCAGTATATTTTCTGCACCTACTACAGCTGGTTTACCCATTCCTCTTGCTACAACAGCAGCATGAGAAGTCATACCACCACGATTGGTTAGAATACCTTGAGCAGCATTCATACCTCCAACGTCTTCTGCTGATGTTTCAGGCCTTACAAGAATAACCTGCTCTCCTTGTTCAGCAAATTTTTCAGCCTCCTCGGCACTGAAAACAACTTTCCCTGTTGCAGCTCCGGGTGAAGCTGGTAATCCTTTCCCAATATATTGAGCCTTCTTTAAATCTTCGGGGTCAAATACTGGATGTAAAAGCTTTTCTATATCAGAAGGATTAACCCTCATAATTGCTTCTTGTTCGTCAATTAAACCTTCTTTCACTAAATCAACAGCAATTTTAACCGCTGCAGCAGGTGTCCTTTTCCCATTTCTTGTTTGTAAAATGTACAATTTTCCTCTTTCAATAGTGAATTCTATGTCTTGCATGTCTCTAAAATGTCTCTCTAATTTATCCATTATTTCAGTTAATTCTTTATAAACATCCGGCATTATTTCCCTTAATTCGTCTAATGGTCGCGGCGTCCTAATCCCTGCAACTACGTCTTCACCTTGAGCGTTCAATAAAAATTCTCCATAATACCTCTTTTCTCCTGTACTGGGATCTCTTGTAAATACAACACCAGTTCCACTATCTTCTCCCATGTTCCCAAAAACCATCGCCATAACGTTCACTGCTGTACCTAAGAATTTTTTATCGTCTAATTTGTTAATCTCTCGGTATTTTATAGCTCTTGGATTGTTCCAACTTCTAAATACCGCCTCAATTGAGACCCACAATTGTTCCATAGGATCTTGCGGAAATGTTTTTCCTTCTTCCTGATAAATTTTCTTGTATAGATCAACAACTTTTTTGAAATCGTCGGCGTCTAATTCTATATCTGTTTCTACTCCCTTTTCTCTTTTTACCCTGTTTAATACTCCCTCGAATTTTTCATGAGGAATCTCCAATGCAACATCTCCAAACATCTGTATGAATCTTCTGTATGAATCCCATGCAAATCTTTCATTATTAGTTTGTTTAGCCAGACCTTCAACAGATATATCATTTAAACCCAAATTCAAAATAGTGTCCATCATTCCTGGCATAGAAACGGCAGCCCCAGAACGTACAGAAACTAATAATGGATTTTCATTATCTCCAAACTTTTTGCCGGTGGACTCTTCTAATTCACGCATTGCAGCTTCCACTGAAGGTTTCAAGTCTTCGGGAAGTTTCATACCATTTTCCCAATAGTACTTGCAAACTTCAGCGGAAATTGTAAATCCTGGCGGTATAGGTAGGCCTAATAAAGCCATTTCAGCAAGGTTAGCTCCTTTACCGCCTAAAATATCTTTCATCTTAGCATTACCTTCGACTCTGTTCTTATTCCAAACATATACGTATTTCTTTGACATCATTTAACCTCCCTTTTTACATTAATTTTGATAACTAGTTTATATTATATTATATTAATTTTTTTTCTATTTCTCATTTTAGTAAAATTTCATATACAATTTGTCTTCAAAAAGCTTCTTCTCTTACCATTTTAAAATTTAATCTGTTATTTTTTTCTCCTACTACTAAGTAAGATATAAATTTCTTTTTTACAAATTCGTTTCTGTTTATCCCTAAATTTCTGCTAACTCTATATTTCCAAGTTCCAGTATTTACGTATATTTTTTCCACTGACCTATTCTCTATCATATTCATGGATGCTCTATGATTGTGTCCCATAATTAAAAATTTCACTTTGTCATTTTCCAAAAAAATATCTTGATCACTAAAACCGACCAGGCACTCTTTAGGTATATAAAACTTCTGATTTAAAAGTTTTTCAGCATTCATTAAAAGATAATTGGAATTTCTCATACTTCTAAAGAACATCCCTATTCTTACAATCATTTCCCCCAATTTGAAAGCCCCTATACTATTTACAAAAATATTGGATAAAATATTTACGCCGGGATAACTTATCTTGAGCCATTTTTTTATTTGAGGGGTTTTTATAAGTTGCGTAAAAATTTTTATCCATTCATTTTTTAAATCGAATTTTAGTAAATATTTTTTGTTTAAATTATCAAGCCATTTGAAAACATCTAATTGAGGATAAATATTCTGATAATCGGAGTATAACTCTTCAGAAAGAATCTCTACAGCAATTTTCCCAAAATGATAATTCATGTACTTATTCATATATTCGGTAAAAGATGGAATGATATTTCCGTTTTCATCTTTGCTTAACCTATTCATAACATCAAACTGATTTCCATGAATCACAAAAAGTTCGAATTTTTCATCATAATAATAAGGAATTATTTCACAATTATCAAATTCCTGTTCAATTCTATCATAAATCTTCTGATTCAAAAGTAGATAGTAATCATGATTTCCAACTATATAATATATTTTATTTTTCTTGGAAAACCATTGAAAAGTTTGGATTAACTCTTTATGATTGTTAAATATCTCATCAATAATCGAAACATCAAATTGCTCAGCATATTCTATTGCCGTCTCAGCCATATAACCGTCATTTAATGCATTTGTTAATTCAAAAAAATCTCCCACTATATACAACTCAGTATCTTCTTTATCCATCTCGATTAGTTCTTTTAATAATTTAATTAGTCTCTCATCATAAATAAAATCATCAATTTCGTTTCCTAAACCAATATGCAAATCACTCATAAATACCTTCATTGAAGTTCCTCCAACACTTTTAGTTTCTATAAAAACCCAAGCTATAATTCAGTTGAATTATAGCATATCCTTACTAAAATATATTGAAGATTCAATAAAGTATACAAAAGATTTAACAAACGGGAAGAAAGAAATTTTCTCTATGTAGAAAGATGGTTTTTAACTTCGAAGAATAACAATTAAGCAACTAGAAATTGGTTTAATTATTTCTCAAAAAGTCCTCAAGCTCAGTTGAGGACTTTTTAATGTTTTTAAATTTCAGGTTCTTCTTCTAAAAGCTCTTCAATCTCAGCGAGGTTAGACATTTCTATTTTCACAATCCATCCCCTACTCTCCGCATCTTCGTTTATTATTTCTGGTGAGTCTTCCAATTCATAGTTTACTTCAATAATTCTGCCACTTACAGGTACGTATACATCTTCAGCAGCTTTAACGGATTCTATAGTACAAAGTATCTCTCCTTTTTTTACTATCTTTCCAACCTGAGGCAATTCAACATATGTTATGTCTCCTAGTTCTTCTGCAGCCTTCTTTGTAACCCCTACGATGGCTATATTTCCTTCAATTATAACATATTCATGGGTTTCAGTAAATTTTTTCATAAACTTCCTCCTCCTTTGGCTATCGATTGATTTCTTTTAATTGAGATGGTAAAAGTATTATATCATAAAGTTAATTATAGAATAAAAAAATATTAAAACTTTGAACTTTAAATTTATATACAATATATTTGTTGAAAAGAAATTTAAAATATGGTAGAATAATACCAAAGGGGAGTAACTCGTTCTACACTATCGTCATCACGGCAAAATAGCCCGGTGGTGTGGCAAATTTTTGAGAGTGAGACCTTTATTCATACATGAATAAAGGTCTCTTTTCTGTTTTATAGAAGAGTTATTCTTTAAACATTAATAACTTCGATCTCTATGGAGGGATATGATGGCAAGTTTTTACACCAAGGAAGTGGAAGAAGTCATAAAGGAATTAGATACAAATATTGAGGGCTTATCTTCCAAAGAAGCAGAAAGAAGATTACAAAAATATGGGTATAATGAATTAGAAGAGAAAAAAGGAAAAACCTTTTTTCAAATGTTCATCAATCAGTTTAAGGATTTTATGATAATCATTTTGTTAATAGCTATTGCGATCTCTTTACTTGTTGGAGAAGTTATAGATGCCACAATAATTCTAGCTATAGTAGTTCTCAATGCTTTGCTAGGAGCAATTCAAGAAAACAGGGCTAATGAAGCTTTGAAGGCTCTGAAGAAGCTTTCTACTCCTCAAGCCAAAGTTTTAAGAGATGGAGAAGTGAAGATAATTTCATCAAAAGAAATAGTACCAGGAGATATTGTTTTGTTGGAAGCTGGTGATTTCGTACCGGCTGACGGAAGACTTATAGAAGCAGCTGCCCTTAAAGTAAATGAATCATCACTCACAGGGGAATCTGTTCCCGTAGAAAAACAAATAGATCCTTTAGATTCAGAAAATGTAAGTTTAGGTGATAGAATAAATATGGTTTTTGCTGGTACCACAATTGTGTACGGTCGGGGTAAGATGATTGTTACTAACACAGGAATGAACACAGAAATGGGAAAAATAGCTTCGATGATGAGCCAGGAAGAAGAAACTATCCCCTTGCAAGAAAGATTAAACAAGCTAGGTAAAACATTAGGTATAGCTGCATTAGTTATTTGTGCTGTGATTTTCTTAATTGGTTATTTAAGGGATACGCCTCTTCTAGAAATGTTTTTAACTTCTGTGAGCTTGGCGGTAGCAGCCATTCCTGAAGGGCTTCCTGCCATTGTTACCATTACACTTGCGATTGGAGTACAAAGGCTTGCAAAAAGAAATGCCATAATAAGAAAACTACCTGCAGTGGAAACTTTGGGGAGTGCGAACGTAATTTGTACCGACAAAACAGGAACTCTTACTTTAAATCAAATGACAGTAACCTATGTTTATGTTGATAGAAATATAAAGAGATTTAAAGAAACTAACGTTGACAATAGAATTTTCAAGTTAATAGCTTCTTCTGCCTTGTGCACTGATGCAAGAATTAGTGAAGAAGGAGAAAAAATTGGAGATCCCACAGAAGTTGCTTTAGTTGCAGCACTTAAAAAACTAGGTGCAGATAAGCTTGAGCTGGAAGCAAAGTATCCACGAATAGATGAACTTCCTTTTGACTCAGATAGAAAGCTTATGACGACTGTACACAAAAATGAAAATTTGTTAATTTCTATTACAAAGGGTGCATTAGAATATCTCATCTCAAAATGCACTCATATAGATGAAAACGGAACAATAAGACCCATTACACTAGATGATTTAAAAGATATCGATCGAGCAAATGAAGAACTTGCTAAAAATGGAATGAGAGTTCTAGCAATAACCTATAAGTTAATTGATACTGATGATTTTGATAAAGGCGCACTAGAAAATAACCTTGTTTTTTTTGGTCTTATAGGAATGATCGATCCTCCAAGGCCAGAAGCAAAAGAAGCTATTAAAAAATGTGATTTGGCAGGTATTACAACAGTAATGATTACAGGGGATCATAAACTTACCGCTGAAGCGATTGCTAAAAGTTTAGGTATCCTTCATGAAGGTGAAAAAGTTGTTACTGGAGAAGAACTCGAGAAAATGGATTTTGAAGAACTAGAAAAAAATGTAAAAAAGATTAGAGTTTATGCTAGAGTTTCACCAGAGCATAAAGTAATGATAGTTAAAGCTTGGCAGAAGAATGGGGCAATTGTTGCAATGACTGGAGATGGGGTAAACGATGCACCTGCTCTTGCACAGGCTGATATTGGTATCGCCATGGGAATAACAGGAACAGAGGTGGCCAAAGAAGCTGCGGATATGGTCTTAGCTGATGACAATTTTGCCACTATTGTTTCTGCAGTTGAAGAAGGTAGAACAATATATTCTAACATACGCAAATCAGTTAGATATCTTCTTTCATGCAATATTGCTGAAATTCTTACTGTTTTTATTGCTAATTTAATGGGACTCGGTCAGCCTCTACTTGCTATCCATCTCTTATGGATAAATCTTGTTACTGATAGCCTTCCAGCATTGGCTTTAGGAATGGATCCACCCACAGAAGATGTAATGAAATCCAGACCACGAAAAAGAGACGAAAGTATATTTGCAGATGGCTTGGGTATTCAAGTATTAATCGAGGGAATTATAATGAGTTTTTTAGCTGTAACTGCATTTTTGATCGGAAATAAATATAGCGTTGTAATTGCTGAAACTATGACTTTTATGACTTTGGTATTTTCACAGTTGTTCCATGCTTTAAATTCACGTTCAAACAAAGAATCTTTATTAAAAATAGATTTTTTCAGCAACAAATTCTTAATATTGGCCATAGGCATAGGAATACTTTTACAATTAGTTTTGGATACACCTTTCTTAAGTAAAATTTTTGAAATTTCTGTTCTCAATATAAACCAGTGGCTATGGGTTTTAGGACTTTCTTTTGTGTTTGTGATTCTTGTAGAAATCGAAAAAGTGTTTTTCAGAAAGTTTCACAAAGCAGAGAAAGAACTTATAACTCAGCAAGCATAGAAGATAAATTTTATTAAAAAATATCCCCAGATAAAAAAGATAGGGGATATTTCTTTTTATCAGTTTCAGAATAAAAACACATCAACTTACAAAAAAGTAAATGAATTTTTATGAGTCTCTAGCTTTCTAAGTAGGTGCTTGTTGACTCTTCTGTTAGAAATTTATAAATTGTTGTTGATGAATATGTTTCACCTGGTTTTAAAACTACAGAAGGAAAATTGGAATGATTTGGTGAATCGGGATAATGTTGCGTTTCTAGGGCCATACCCGCATATTGCCCATAATATTTTCCTTCTTTTCCAAAGGTGCTAACTGTATTTGCTGTATAGAACTGAATTCCAATTTCTGTTGTATATATTTTCATCACTCTTCCACTATTGGGTTCTTTTATTTTAGCTGCAAGTTTTAAGCTACTATCTTTGTTATTAAGGACAAAATTATGATCGTAACCTTTAAAAGAAACATTAGAAAACTTTTCTAGTTGACCTCTGAGGGTGACAGAAGATGTTAGATCAAAAGGAGTTCCTTGAACTGGAAAGATTTCTCCCGTAGGAATCAAATCTTTAGTTACAGGTGTATAATTATTAGCAAAAATAGTTACTTCGTGATCTAAAATGTTTCCATAACCTTCACCCAATAAATTGAAATAGCTATGATTAGTTAGATTAACTATTGTTGGTTTATCAGTAGTACAATAATAATAAATTTTAACTTCATTGTTGTTAGTTAATGTATATGTAATGCAAACTCTTAAATTACCAGGATATCCTTCTTCTCCATCATGACTTAAGCGTTTTAAGTGTATGGACGGACCTTCGGGTGTTTTCATAGGTAGTGGTTCAAAAACTTGTTTATGGAATCCTTTTATACCTCCGTGAAGATGATTGTTTCCATCATTTTGAGCTAAAGAATATATTCTACCATTCAAAGAGAATTGTCCCAACGCTATTCTGTTTGCATATCTTCCTATAGTGGCACCAAAAAATGGGTTGTAAGGGGAAGATTTTTCATAATCTGAAAGGGAGTCAAAACCTAAAACAACGTCCGATAAATGTCCAGATTTATCAGGTACATACAAAGTTACTAATGTAGCTCCATAATTTGTAACTTGCATCATAAGTCCATTTTGGTTAATTAAAGTATACAGATCTACTGGGATACCTTCTTTAGTAGATCCCCATAACGATTTTTCAATAATTCCTAAAGATGCCATTTCGTTCAACGTTTGCCTCCCCTCTACTTTTATAAGTTTGTGTATATTTTAGCATATTTTAAAACAATATAGATATGATAAAAATTTTTTCTTTAGTAAAGCAAAAGTTAAAAATTTTAAGATTATGATTTTCGAGATTTGTTACGAAATTTAAGGTTTAATTCTTGTGATTAATATAGTCTTTCAAAGCCTTCCCCATTCTTTCAAATAATAAGTCCATATCTCTTGATTTGTTTAGTTTCTTCAATGTCAACCAAAAGACTTCCATACCCGCTATTGCTCCAATAAGGTTTGCAACGATATCGGTCATGGTATCAAAATTGTTTACTTGAGCTAATCGATATCCTGGATAATTGTGAAACATCAAATCTGATGTAAACTCTATGATTTCCCAGAAAACTCCCAGAGTAGTCACAATAGCTATAGTAATGACCACAATCTTCAAGTAAAAAAAAGGACTTTTAGAATCGGTGGAAATCAATTCTATACCAATTATTAATGGAAATATAAGAAACACTAACCACATGCCTCCCGTAACATGTAAGATAAAATCGTAAATTTCAAATTTATCATAAAATCCAAGCCATCCTCCTACAAAAGCGTGTAAATTGATTTGAATTATTGTAAATGTTCTTATTTCTTCAAGTATAGGAGATTTCGTGACCCATTCAAATACCCAAGATAAATAAATTCCGAAACCACAAAAAAGATACGTTAAAATTCTGGGAATATTTAATTTTATTATACTATCCACTAAAGGAATTAAAATTATAAAAGATAGAACAACATTAGTGTATCTTAAAACAGAATACCATATAGAATCAGTAGTAAATAGAGTTTCTTTTACAATTGGATCCCTGATCAAAAAATTATGAATCTTATTGAACTCAGCCTGTGCTTTCTTCAAAGTTTTCGAAAAAATGGGAGGATTGATATTTATCACTCCTTTCTAAGATTTACATTTACGGAAAATTACAAAATAAGCGTTTTTTTATTTTTTTATTCTTGGTTTACATAATCTTTTAAAGCTTTTCCCATTCGTTCGAATAATAAATCCATATCTCTTGATTTGTTAAGTTTCTTGAGTGTCAACCAAAAGATCTCCATGCCCGCTATAGTTCCAATAAGATTTGCTATGATATCGGTCATGGTATCAAAAATGCTGTCTTCCTGAGCTAGCCTATAACCAGGATAATTCCTAAAAATTAGGTCCGATACAAATTCTCCTATTTCCCAAAAAACACCTAGAGTAGTCACGATAGTCAAAGTAATAATTACAATCTTAAAATAGAAAAAAGGACTTTTAGAGTCAGCTGAAAGTAATTCGATTCCAATTACTAGTGGGTAAATAAGGAATACTAGCCACATACCGCCAGTAATGTGTAAGATAGAATCGTAAATTTCAAATTTGTCATAAAATCTTAACCATATTCCAAATACACTATGTAGAGAAATTTGAATTATAGTAAATGTTCTTATTTCTTCTAAGATCGTCGATTTTGTTATCCATTCAAAAACCCATGTTAAGTAAACTCCAAATGCGCATAGTAAATAACCCAAAAAATGAGGTAGGTTAAAATTCCAAAAACTAGCGAATATAGGTATAAAAACTACAAACGAAAAGAAGATATTTATCATTCGCAAAGTACTAAATAGCCTAGAATCTGAAGTAAATAGCGTTTCTTTTACCAAGGGGTCTCCTATCAAAAAGTTATGAATTTTGTTAAATTCAGCCTGTGCTTTTTTTAAAGTTTTAGAAAAAATTGGAGGATTCAATTCTATCACCTCTTTTAATCGTCTTAGAATCAACTGTTTATTTCGGCAAAACTTTGAGAAATTTTTCGCGGTTAATTAAAACTCCATCGTCTATAATAACATCAAAGTTTATGCCTTTTATTTTATTTGTAAAATCATGCAAATCTTTTTTAGTAGAATCCTGTTTTTTCAAAAAAGACAACATATTTTTTTTGGTTTTTTCATTCATATTATGATAATGAATTAAAAAGCCGTAATTTTTATTTCCTAATTTCCAAACTACAGGCCGATTTTTATAAAGTTTTTCATGAAATAAGAAATAATCTTTTTCAATAAAAGTCTTTAAATCTTTATTTAGTATTCTTTCAAGAAACGAACGATCTTTGAAGATTTCGTCTAATAATGCTTCTTCATTCTTACTCGAAAACCCATAGTAGATAAAACCTTGTTGGGATTTTAACAAGTAATTTCTAATATCATCATCGATTTTTAAGTAGCACAGTTGTTTTAATTGAAATTCTTCATTTTTAATATTATTGAAAATTGAAACAGGATTTTGCAAAGCTTTTCTGCTTAAATTCTCGACAAAATTGTCGTAATATTCCTTAGGGATAGCATATTTCGTAGAAACGTTTAATTTTAGATCTTTTATTTTGTTTTTATAAAAATCTTTTAATAAAAATTCTATACTATCAAGGTCTTCGTCACTTAAATTTAAATCATTCATATAATTATCTTGTACCAAAGAAACTAACGGAGGGAGCTTATCAAAATCTTTTGTTTCACTCGGATAAAAAGCAGAAGGAAAACCTTCACTTTGATACACTTCATTATAATTTTTGATTGGTAGATTATACAAATCAAAAACAATCAAATCAATTAAACCATTAGATAGTAACAAGTATGTATCAAGTGCATTCTTGATTTGTAAATATGAATGAAAATTAGAACATTTACAAAAAAATGTTTCGTCAAAGTGAAATTCTGTGGGATAAATCTGAGTGTTTTGTTTTTTTATTGCTACATTAAGTTTAACTAGTAATTCAAGTTTTTTCGAGTTTTTTGAATCGTTAATTATACTTGGCGGTACAGGCAATTTTTTAAGATCTCCCACTTCAAGGTCTACACTTCCCGCGATAATTTTCTCCATATAAGAAAACAATGAGCTATTCAATAAACCAAGAAATCTAAAAATATACTTTTCTTCTTTAAAAAAAATGGAGCTTCCTTTGCAATCAAATAAAAAATTTTCCGGTAAATACCTAAAAGTAGAACCTTTAGAAGTTGTCATCGTATAAGTAATTCCTTTTTTAAAATAATACTTTCTGTTAGGAAGGTTGTTGCCCATGTTTTTAAGAAGATTAAAATTTTCTTCGTCATAGGCTATTACCCACCATAGATTGCCAAACCATTTATTGTAAGGACCACCTTTGGCATAAGGAACCCACTTTTTCCCATCTTCTTTATAGTTAAAGCTAATGTCTTCCTTTCTTACTTCCCAAAAGTATCTCAAGAATTTTTTATTATCACCTGTTGCGATTCCCTGCCTTACATCACAATATGATTGTAAATTTTCATTTTCAAAAATATTAATCATATCAGAATTCACCCAGTAAATAAACGGACACCGTGGTACCTTTGAAAATACTTTTTTATCAACTTTGTAAACGTATTTATTTATATATTTTTGATTTTGATTTTTCCAAATTTCTTCTAAAACTTTCTTTTTCTCATCTTTTCCATTGAATGAGATGAGTTTTATATATTCTCCCTGTGAGTTTTCTTGGCCCTTTTTTAAAACATACATAGCGGTATCTACAAGAGCAGAATCAAAGACTCCCCCTAACCCAAAATGAACTAACGTTTCTATCTCCATATTATCTAATATAAACTTTCGTGTTTGTTCATAACTGCTAATAAACATAAAAGTCTGCGGTGTGATCATTCCAATGTATCCTTCATCTTTTAGCAGCTCATAATTTTTTTTAATAAAACATGAATATAAGTTCTTTCTAAAATCTTTGTAATCTTCATATATGTATTTCTTCAACTCATCGTTATAATCCGACGAATCAAGATAAGGAGGATTAGTTAGAACTATGTCATACTTTTCAGTTAAAATATTTATCACTCTTGAAAGTTTTGTGTCTTGAATATCCATTTTTATTAGTCTTCTAAGATCTTTTTCTGTAATTAAACTCCCCATTACTTCAAGTTTTGGTAAGAGTGGGTTATCAGTTTCAAATTGAGGAATTGATACAAAATTTGTGTCAGGTATTTTATCTAAGCCATCTTCTAAAGCTTTTATTTTTACGATCAAATTTGTTATTTCTACAGCTTTTTCATCTGTATCAACACCATAAAGATTTTGAGCTATTATCGTTTTTGCAGCTTCTCTTGGGGTATAACCTCTATCTAAATAGATATTCTTTAATACATCATATATTTGGATTATAAAGTTACCGCAACCACAAGCTGGATCTATAATCTTAATATCTTCAATGTTTAATTTTTTGTTATTAGCAAAATTTCTGATTAACGTATGTTCTACTAGATATTCTATAATCCATGCAGGAGTATAAAACCGAGAATTAGCAACCGATATCTTCTCAGATGGATGGTTGTAATATTCATAAGACCAAGAGATTATTTCTTCTTTATTCCAACTGTCCTCAGGTATTTCTTTGAACAAGCAACTAATTTTTTTAAGAGTACTTTCAGAAATTTGTTGACTCATAGGCAAAATTGAATGAAAATTATTGAAATTTTTATTCAAATATTTAATCTGTTCGAAATATCTGGATGAAAGAAAGAATTCTTCGCTATTCTCTTCAAAAATCCGAAGTGATTTATCTATCAATTTTTTTGTTTCCAATACCTTGATTACAATAAAACTTAAAAAGATTTGAAGTGATATAGATTCATCCTTTGTAATCTCTTCTAATATAATATTTTTGAGTTCTAACGTTATTTTTTTTACTAAACTATTCGTCAAAATGGTCACCTCATGAATTTTAAAAATCACGTTCAATTATAATGTATTTTATTTACAACCACTATTATAATCCAGATTACTAGAAGAAACGGTTTCAAGTTTTGAGACAAAAGGAAAATATCTCTGCATTTTATCTAACAAAGATTAAGTATCTCTTGCTTTTGTTGAAACCATTATCTTTTTGATTTTCTAAAACCTGCAGCTTGAGCTTCTTCTTCTGTTTTGAACCATACTTCAGGAATAGTTTGTTCATAGTATATTCCACCGGGTATATGGTAGATTTTTTCTCCACTGGAGTTAATGTTCCCTTTTATTAGCCCTCTTCCTTCGGAATCAACATAAAGCTTTGGATTAGGTGAAGAAGAATCGGTTAATGTTGTGGAATCATTAAGTAAACTTACTGATTCCTCAATCAAAGCCCATAGGCCTAAATTATTTTCTTGAGCTTCTTTCGAATAAGTTAAAAAATATTCTTCATATTTGACATCAGGTGGAAAAGTTGAAATTTTTGCGAATCCGTTTAGTAGAAGAATAGCATTAAACATTTTTGTACGTATTTCCAAGTCATTTATCTCATTTGGTGGTTCAAGCCAAATATATCTCAAAAGTCTTCCATACCTATCTGTTTCTGAAACATCTTTTTCAAGATATACAGTTTTACCTAATAATTCTTTGGTAGTAAAAAGGGAGGCCTCCAGGCCAAAAGGTTCAATTTTTGTAGTGCTTTCAGGGGTATCAATACCAACGAATCTTGTTTTATATATTTTTCCATCGATTTCAATTTCGACAGTGTCTCCATCTATTATCCTTGTAACGACACCTTTTTCCAAGCTAATAGGTATTTTCAAAAGTTTTTCTTCAAAAAACTTGTCGTACAAGTCTAATTTTTTTAAATCATTTTCTTCGCTTTCTATTTCATTTAATTGTTCTACAATTTCCTCATATGCTTTTAATCTTTCTATATTAGACTTTATGGAAGTAATGTCAAATAATGATTGACTAAATAATGTGAAGGTAAATATTATTAATGTGAAAAAAGTGATAAACTTTTTCATATAATAATCTCACTCCTTAACTTTATGATTAGTATTTATAAATAATAATTATTTGTTGTATGGATATTTTATTAATATACAAATAAATTATATCACGACTGTTCTTATACCATAATGTGAATAATACAACTTGAAGTTTAACTATAGAAATAAGGTCATTTTTTTGTAACAATTAGTATTTTTGATTGTTTAATTCCTCCAGGTATAATAATTTATGGTAATTTAAAAGTGAAAGATTCACCTTCCTAATGGAATTAAGCGATACCTAAAATCATTTAAAAAAGAAGCTAGGCAATTTATAAAAAATTCAAAAGGAGATTAAAGATGAATTATGTTTTCAAATCAAGAGAAGATCCTCTATTAATTTCTAAGATAAAGACATTGGAAGAAGTTATGTGGATTAATGATCATAAAATGAAGTTTAAAGACATTCTTAGTACTTTACCTATATCATATGAAGATGTTATAGATGCAGAAGCTAGGTTACAAAGATTTGCACCATATATTAGAAAAGAGTTTCCGGAAGTAAAAGACGGTATTATAGAATCTCCTGTTCATGAAATTAATAAAATGAAGAAGAGGCTTGAATGTGATTATTCAAGAAAAATAAAAGGAACATTATTACTAAAAAGGGATGATTTACTTCCGATAGTTGGTTCTGTAAAAGCAAGAGGTGGAATATATGAAGTTTTAAAACATGCCGAGAAGTTAGCTATAGAAAATATTATGCTTTCTATTGACGATGATTATAGTGTTTTATCGGAAGAAAGGTACAAAAAGTTCTTTTCAAATTTTACAGTACAGGTTGGAAGTACGGGAAACTTGGGTTTGAGTATAGGTATTATAAGCGCTAAAATTGGTTTTAAGGTAGTAGTGCATATGTCTAAAGATGCAAAGCGTTGGAAAAAAGAACTTCTAAGAAGTAAAGGTGTAAAAATAGTTGAATATGATGGCGATTTTTCAGTTGCTATAGAAGAAGGAAGGAAACGTTCTAAAGAGGATCCTAACAGCTATTTTGTAGATGATGAAAATTCTAAGGATTTGTTTTTAGGATATGCAGTTGGAGGTATAAGAATTAAACAACAGTTATCAAAATTAAATATTATAGTTGATGAAGATCATCCATTGTATGTATATTTGCCTTGTGGTGTAGGGGGTTCTCCCGGAGGAATAACCTTTGGATTAAAACTCATTTATGGGGATAATGTTCGTTGTTTCTTTGCAGAGCCAACACATTCTCCAGCAATGTTATTAGCTTTAATTACAGGTTTGTTTGATAAAGTTTCCGTAAACGATTTTGGGTTAGATAACAAAACCGAAGCAGATGGTTTGGCTGTTGGTAGAGCTTCTTCACTTGCTACAAGAACGATGAATAATGTTGTTGATGGAATATTTACAGTTGAAGATAAAAGATTATATACATTTTTAAAAACATCTGTAGATGAAGAAAATATATATTTGGAACCATCAGCATTTGCAGGATTTTTGGGGCCAATTTATTTTTCTGAGATAGATAATATTAGTCATATATGCTGGGCTACAGGAGGAAGTTTAGTTCCAACCTACGAAAGGAAAAGAGATTATGAAAAAGCGTTAAGTCTGTTAAAAATAAAATAATGCTTATTTTTCAAATATAGTATAATTATATTGATGTGGTAAAATGAGTTAAGGGGTTGATTTAATGAGTCGGTGTATTTTTTGTGATATAAAAGATAATCCAGATAATATAGTCGTGCAAAATGAATTAGCTTTTGCTATATACGATAAACACCCGGTTAGCAAAGGCCATATACTTGTAATCCCAAAAAGACACTTTGATAGTTTTTTTGAAGCGACTGAAGAAGAAATAGTTAGTTTATATCAACTTATTAATGAATGCAAAAAAATCATTGATGAACAGTTTAAACCAAGCGGGTATAATGTTGGGGTAAATGTTGGATATGATGCAGGACAGACGGTTTTTCATTTGCATATACATTTAATTCCTCGTTACAAAGGGGATACTACACATCCGATTGGTAGTGGGATAAGACATATTAAAGATTGAAAGAAATATGATGTCTGTGAACCTACCCATTTTAGAAAGGATTCGTTTTCAGAGATTTTCAATTTAAAGTAGGTACAATGCGGAGCTTTCATTTTCTTTTTAGGTCAAACTAAAGAAGAAGATAAAAACAGATGATTAGAATCTACAAAACAATACTTTACTATTAAACTAGGGGGTGATATTATGAAAACTTTGGTTTTTTTAGCTGAAGGATTTGAAGAGGTAGAGGCATTAACAGTGGTAGATTATCTGAGAAGAACAGGGATAGAAGTTGATACTGTATCGATAACAAATGACAACAAAGTGAAAGGATCTCATAAAATTACGGTTATAGCAGATAAAAAAATAGACGAGTTAAATGATGTATCTTTATATGATGCGGTTATTATTCCTGGTGGTATGCCTGGTTCAGAAAGACTACGGGATAATCATTTTGTTATAGATATCGTAAAAAAAATGAATGAAGCAGGCAAACTTGTTGCAGCAATATGTGCTGGACCAATAGTTCTTGCAAAGGCTGGAGTAATAAAAGGGAAACAAGTGACTTCTTATCCGGGATTTGAAAATGAATTGAAAGACGGAATATATGTGGAAAAACCTGTTGTTAGAGATAAAAATATAATAACTTCACGAGGGCCCGCGTTAGCAGTAGATTTTGCAATTGAGATAATTAAGTATCTAGCAGGAGAAGAAAAAGCCCAGAAACTAAAAAAAGATATTTTGTATCAATACCTTAAAAAAGATAGATAAAATAGTGACAAGCAAAAAAGGCTGACAAAAACGTCAGCCCTATTTCTATTATTTCAATCAAAATTTATTTTAAAGGATAATTATGCGATATTTCTTTTTGCCATTTGAAATAAGGAAAAGTTTCAGCTTCCTCAATACTCCAAATACTCAAAAAATCCCAGTCTTTGAATGTATCTTTTTTGGTCATTAATTCTGGTTCCGTTTTTCCCAGTTCGGCTTTTGATCCAACTCCTACAAACTCTCCCACCAAGTTATTCCCAATTGTATTTGCACAAGTGAAACTATTTTCTATTTTGCTGCTATTGTTGTTTCCGACAAGACCACCTGTGTAGGTAATACCAGAAACATTTCCAGCTGAATAGCAATTTTCAATTATTCCTCCCAGAGAGTTTTCTCCAACTAACCCACCTATTTTACTCACACCTGTAACCTCTCCTATGAAGTAACAATTTTTAATAATACCTCCCACGTTGTATCCAACAAGTCCTCCAGAAAAATTTTCTCCTTTTACCTTACCAGTTGAGAAGCAGTTTTCTATTTCGCCTCTGTTATATCCAACCAAACCTCCTGTATATATGTCGCTTTGTACATCTCCAGAAGCACAGTTATTGATTATTTTTCCTCTATTATGACCAACAAGTCCGCCAATATGTGATTTTCCTTGAATAGTTACATCTGTTCTATTCAATTCTATTATGCCTGTAAAGTTCCCACCTACTAAACCGCCTACGTTGTTATCAGCAACTATATTACCGCTTACAGAACAATTATTTATAGTGCCGCTATATACATACCCAACTAGTCCTCCAACGTCTGCCCTTGCTGATATGCTTACATTTTCCAGACAAACATTTTCAATTTTTGAATTACCTGATATATATCCGAACAAACCAACAATATCGCCTTTCGGTTTGTCAGTAGGTTTGTTCATTTGTAAATGTGTTATTTTATAGCCATTTCCGTTATAAGTCCCGACAAACTGAGAAGTGTTACTTCCAATAGGATCCCAATCCTCATAAGTACTTAAATCGATGTCACAAATTTGTTTATAATGTTTATCTAAATAGTTTCGTATGTTGTGTAGTTGATCTGAGTTTGATACTAAAAATGGGTCATCTTTACTTCCAGAACCTCCTGCAAAATCTAATGAATTAGAAAAAGAAAGTAAAGAAACAGCGATCAAAATACATATAAATAAAAACCTTCTTCTGCACATATAAATACCCCCCACATATAATATAGTAAAGCAAAAAAGAATTTAAAAATAGTTGAATGTTGAAAGATTAATTTAGTTTAAGTAGCATTAAATTTAATGTATAATTAGTTTTATTATATCATCTTTTTATTATTAATAACAACCTGTACATTATTTAATATTTATGAAAATTTATTAAAGGTATATGATAAAATTAATAAATATTAATTCATTGGGGATTAGAATAATGAAAAAAAATAATTTAGTGTTTATAATAGTCCTTGTAGCCTTGTTGTTTGCCTCATCTTGCTCGCTTAAAGAGATTGAAGTAAAGGCTTCTCCGTCAATTCAAACTCCTATAACAAAGGACGTTATTTTGCTTATGGATTTGATAGATATTGAAACAATTGAAAACACTTTAAAGGAGAGTTTTCAACCTTATGCTCAATTAACTAGAACTTCAAATTATCCACTGACTTATTCGATAGAAGTATCAATTTTTAACGCCGGCGAAATTTTAAAAAAGCTAGGAAAAGAAGATTTTAAACAAATTTCGCAAGGTACATACAATATAATATCTTCAGATTCTCCAACATCGTTACTTTCATTTTCTGAAATTGATTTAGGAATTTTGAAATATATCAATTTTATTTCTCTCCCAGCGACACTTTTAATAAAAGAAGCTGAAGGAATTTCCATAGAAGCAACCTTGACTTACTGTAATGAGAATAATTTGAAAGTAGAACAAAATAAAGAAGTTGATTTATCAGACCTTATTAATACACATGAAGACATTAAG
Source organism: Thermotogota bacterium (assembly GCA_029780115.1). Taxonomy (GTDB): domain Bacteria; phylum Thermotogota; class Thermotogae; order Petrotogales; family Petrotogaceae; genus Defluviitoga. Next base: position 86,238 of record JAKOZG010000004.1, on the reverse strand, counting down.
ATAGAAGAAATGTCGATAAAATTTGAAGAAGGATTTTCTGTAAGTAAAAATACAACTATAGCGATGACCTTTGAATTTCCTTTTAAATTTACTACTACTGAAGATATTGAATTATATAGTAACAAGGCAGATATAGGTGAAGAAGACATATTTAGAAGAAAAAAAGATTCTGGGGATGATATGAAAGATATAATCAATGGTATTAATTCTCTAAAAGTATATATGGATTATCTAAATACGACAGGTTTGTTTTTTAAGATAAACATCCGGGGATGGGAAGTCAACAAACAACAAGAGACTGATTCAAAGCCAATTGAACATATTATTTTTAAAGAAGATTCAGTAGTTTTTGATTTAAACTATTTTCTCAAAGAAATTAAAGAAATAATTCCTTACAATTTTCTAATTTCGATATACATACCAGAAAGCAGTAACGAATTTATTTATGAATTAAATTTAGATGGAGAAGTAGAATTTATTATTTGGTTTGATTTTGGAATAGATATTAACATTCCTATTGAACTTTAAAATTTTAAGAGAGGGGATCTACTATGAAAAGATTTTTGATTGTTTTCATAATAGTGACAATTATCACCGTTATAATGTTTTCAGATCCTTTAAGATCATTTGATAGTTATTTGAATCCTGCTTTGTTAGAATCAACGGGAAAAAGAGATTTGTTTGAATTAGAAATATCTCCTAATATATTAATTTATCAAAATCTTTATAAAGGTACTGAAATATTGAGTTTATTCAATTCAGAAAAGATTACTTTAGATTTCAATGAGATAAATAAAACCTTGAATGGAGACGATTTTTTAATTGATACAATAGACGACCTGGATGGTCATTTTGTGATAAAAATATTTAATTTTGGCTTTGGTTTTGTTACAAGCGGTAATTTGAAATCCAATATAATAGTTCCAAATGAATTAATTAGTCTTATTGCTGAAGGAAATGAGATTGACGAACAATATAATGGAACTATACTCTTTAATTTAGATTCCTCGATTAGGACAGGTCTTTATGGTTCTTATAATTTTGATGGATATACTTTAGGATTAGTGTATAATCTATATCTGCCGATAGTGTATACAAAAGATTCGGATATTAAGTATTCACTGTCAACTTCTAAAGAGGATGCAACAACTAATTTTGAAATAGATGTAAATGTTGATTTGTATTCACCTTTTAATAATGAAGAGATAGGAAAATTTGATTTCAGCACTTTAACAAACAAACTATTTTCAGATTCTGGACACTCTATTGATGTAGGAATAACTTTCGGAAACCCTAAAAATCCATATATGGGTTTTAGCCTCAAAAATATTAATATTAAAAACGCCGATGTTTCATATAAAATACCTCATCAAGAAACTTTAAAATTTGAAGGGGACTCCTTAGAAGGCGCTATTTCTAACGGGAATGGAATTGTAGAGCTATCAGGAGAAGAGTATTCTTATCCATTTGGTTTATCTGCCTTTTTTAGGATTCCGGTATTTGTTTTTGATATTATACCTTTTGGCGAAATATATTTTGAAAATAAGTTGTTCAATTGGGGGGTCAAAGCAAAAACTACCATTTTTAATTTTATACCTTTGTCTTTCGGTATAGAAAAGTTTTACGATTTCTGGAAATCAAGCTTGGGTTTTGGATTGAATACCAGGATTATTGAAAACAGAACCGAAATATCTTTCACAAATAAAAAATTTCAAAACCTTTTTGATTTAAATAGTTTAACCTTTAAAACACATTTTGCCTTGGGTTTTTAGTAAATATTATATTTAGTGATCATTATATCTTATCGAATTTAATGAATTACTTTTCATTATTATTTACATATTATGTGGTATTTTAATAGGCTTTTAAGATACCGAATTTATGCTTGACTTAAAGTGGACAAATATGGTAGAATTTAAAAACAAATGAAGAATAAAATCATTTTATATAAAAAAGAGACTGAGGAGGAAAATTGATGACAGCACTATTAGAAATTCGGGATTTAAGAGCCGAAGTTGTAGAAGAAGGCGTTGAAATATTAAAAGGAGTTAATTTAACAATTAATAAAGGAGAAATCCATGCTTTAATGGGACCTAATGGCTCTGGAAAATCGACCTTAGCACATGTGATTATGGGAAATACAAAATATAGAGTAACTTCAGGAGATATACTATTTGAAGGTCAATCGATATTAAATCTCTCAACGGATGAAAGGGCTAGATTGGGTCTATTTCTTTCTTTCCAGACGCCTGAAGAAATTGAAGGTATAAAGATGAGACAATTTTTGATTAATTCATATAGAAATATACATCCCGAAGATCAACGTACACTTTTAGACTTAAATAAATTAATGACTGAACTTACTAAAAAGTTGGATTTGAATCAAGACTTTTTGGAAAGATATATAAATACAGGTTTTTCCGGAGGAGAGAAGAAAAAAAGCGAGATTTTGCAAATGGGCTTCCTAAAGCCTAGACTTTGTATATTAGATGAAATAGATTCAGGATTAGATATAGATGCGTTAAGGATCGTTTCAGAAAGTATTAACAATTTTAAAAACGACGAAATGGGTATTTTACTTATTACCCACTATCAAAGGATTTTGAACTATGTAGTTCCGGATTACGTTCATGTTTACATCGATGGAAGAATCGTTATAACTGGTGAAAAAGAGTTGGCTGAAAAAATTGAAAAAATTGGATATTCAACAATAGAGAAAGAATTAGGATTAAAAATAAACGAGGAGTGAAAAAATTGGCCACGGATAAAGAAATCAATATAGAGGATTTATTAATAGATCAAAGTAAGTTTGATTTCAAAAGTCAGGTTAAATATGCATATAAAACAATCCCTGGCTTAAATAAGCAGATCGTTGAGGCAATTTCTGAACAAAAACAAGAACCAAAATGGATGAGAGAACTTAGGTTAAAAAGTTTAGAGATATTTGAAACATGGAGAGACCCACGATTTGGAGTTGATATCTCAGATTTAGATGTAAGCAAGATAGTTGCATATATTAAACCTGATGCTAAAAAAGCTACGTCTTGGGAAGAGGTTCCCCAAGAGATAAAAGAGACTTTTGATAAACTAGGGATTCCTGAGGCAGAGAAAAAAGCTTTGGCGGGAGTGGGCGCCCAATACGATTCAGAAATTGTATATCAAAACATAAAAAAAGAAATGGAAAAATTAGGTGTAATATTTTTAGACATGGAAAGTGCCGTTCGAGAATATCCTGATTTGGTGAAAGAATTTTTTATGAAGGCCATACCTCCTACCGATCATAAGTATGCAGCTTTTCATGGAGCTGTATGGAGTGGAGGAACTTTTTTATATGTTCCAAAAGGAGTTAAAGTTCCTTTGCCACTTCAAGCTTATTTTCGAATGAACAACCCTGGTATGGGGCAGATGGAACATACTATAATTATTGCTGATGAAGGTAGTGAAGTTGTTTTTATTGAAGGTTGTTCAGCCCCTTTATATGAAGCAACGAATCTTCATGCAGGCGCTGTAGAAATATATGTAAAAAAGGGTGCCCGTGTAAAGTATGCAACTATTCAAAACTGGAGTAAAAATACTTATAATTTGAATACAAAGCGAGCTTTAGTTGATGAAGATGGGATAATGGAATGGGTTTCTGGTTCAATGGGTAGTCAGAAATCGATGATTTATCCAGCTTCTATCCTTAGAGGTAAGGGTGCAAAAACTGAAACGATAGCAGTTACTTATGCAGGTCCAAACCAACATATGGACACGGGTTCTAAAGTATTTATGCTAGCTCCCTACACAAGTGCTATTGTCGATGCAAGAAGTATAAGTATTGGGGGAGGTTGGGCTTTTTACAGAGGATGGCTTAGGGTTGGAGAAAAAGCTAAAGGCGCAAAAGCTTCTGTATCTTGTCAGGCTTTAATGCTTGATAATTTTTCAAAAAGTGATACAGTCCCTATTATAGAAGTCTACACAGATGACGCTGATATAGGTCATGAAGCCCGAATTGGCAGAATCAGAGAAGAGCAAATATATTATCTGATGAGCAGGGGATTAAAGGAATCGGAAGCCAAAGCTCTCATTGTTAGGGGGTTCGTAGAACCTTTTGCTAAAGAGCTACCACTTGAATATGCAATAGAGTTAAACAGGCTTATAAATTTAGAAATAGAATCTTCTATAGGATAAAAAGTGACAATTACTACAAAATTACAATACGAGGTGGAAAAGTTGGACACAATTTTCGAGAAAACAATAGATATGAAACATAATAATTTAAAAGCTGTGGAGTGGCAAGTTCCACAAATACAAGCCAAAAAAGATTATGAAGATTTTGAATTTCAGTCTTCGTTAGAACATATATCTAATGATTATTTAAAAATTTATAAAGGGTATAGGTATGAAGCATATAAAAGTTGGGGATTTCCTAAATGGAAACGAGCAAAATTAGATGGCTATGAACCAGAAAAATATGTATCCTTTGTTCCAACAAGCGTTAAGGGAAAAATAAAAGGTATAAATGGTATAGATGAAGATGGCATTGAAATTCTTGCTAAATATGATTTTGAAGGAGCTCATAGAAAATTTTTGTTAATGGCAGAAGCGTTTTCTAATACAGGTTTTTATTTAAAGACAGAGGAAGGAGAAAGTTCTGAACCTATAATTATTAATTACTATTGGAAAGCGCCTATTTACGAATTGTCTGTTTATAATTTAAGACCTTTTTCGAAAGCAACCGTTATAAGAGTTTTAAGATCCAATAATCAAGGAAAAGGTTTTAGAACGACATCGAATAGAATAGTTGTCCATAAAAATGCTTATTTGGAATTAATTAATATAAATTTAAACGGAAATGATGATATCAATATTGATAATATTTTTATAGAATTAGAAGAAAATTCGAGAGTTGAAGTAACCGATATTCAAATAAGAGGAAAAATCTCTGCTCCTCATATTTTTTTCAGATTTTCTGGAAAAGGCGCAACAGCCTCTGTAAATCCCTACTTTTTAGCAACCGATGATAACATTATAGACATGCTTTATTTAATGAGATTTTACGCCCCTAAAACCACTGGAAGTATAAACGGCAAAGGACTTATAAAAGATAACTCAAAAGCTGTATTTAGAGGTTTTCTCGATTTAAAGAGGGGCGCAAAAGATGCTAATGCTTCAGAATCAGGATACACTTTAACTCTGTCAGAAAAAGCCAAAGCAGAAGCTATACCAAGTTTGACAGTAGATGAAAATGAGGTTACCGCATCTCACGCAGCTAGCATTAGTACAATCGAGTCGGAAAAACTATACTATTTGATGACGAGGGGATTTTCTCTAGAAGATGCAAAAAAATTGATCGCATATGGAATCTTTGAACCAGTAGTAAACGAATTGAATAAATTTGGGGAAGACATTAGTCAGGAGGTACAAAATGTTGTCTTCCAACAAATATGAAGAAGAATTTCCTGCTTTAAAAAGAAAAATTAATGGTCATAGATTAGTTTATTTAGACAATGCCGCAACAACTTTGAGACCTAAACGAGTTATGGAAGCCGTTAGTGAATATAGTTTGAATCATCATGCCAATGTTCATAGATCAACCCACACATTAGCATCTGAAGCAACGCAGATGTATGAATCTTCTAGACAAAAATTAGCGGACTTTATCAACGCAAAAAAAGAAGAAATTATTTTTACTAAAGGAACAACAGAATCAATAAACTTGTTGGCATATTCTCTAGCTATTTCAAACATGATTCAACCTGGCGAAGAAATTCTAATAACCACTATGGAACATCATTCAAACTTTGTACCTTGGCAGCAAATTGGAAAATTGTTCAATATTAAAATTAAGTATTTCCCGGTTAAGAAAGGGATCTTTGAACCAGACGATTACTTTAATTATATTACTTCAAAAACAAAAGTAATTAGCATAACAGGAATATCTAATGTTACAGGTCAAGTTATTCCTATAAATTTAATCGTGGAAAAGGCACGAAAGATAAGAAACAATGTCATAATTATTGTAGATGGTGCTCAATATATTCCTCACTTCTCTGTTGATGTAAAATCTTTAGATATAGATTTTTTGGCGTTCTCTGGACATAAGATGTTAGGTCCAACAGGTATAGGAGTATTATATGGTAAAAAAGAATATTTAGAGCAAATGTCCCCTTTTTTATTTGGAGGAGAAATGATTGATAAGGTAAGTATGGAAGATACAACTTTCACTATACTTCCTTTTAAATTCGAAGCTGGAACTCCAAACGTTGATGGAAGTGTTGGTCTTGCTAAAGCTGTAGAACTTTTACAACAAATCGGTATGAATAATATAAATCAGCATGATAAAATGTTAACTAAGTATGCTTTAGAAAAGATGAAAAACTTGGATTTTCTAGAGATTTATGGTCCGCAAGATGAATTCCAAAGCTCTATAGTTTCTTTTAATATGAAAGGTATTCATCCCCATGACGTAGCTCATTTATTAAATGACATAGCTGGGGTAGCAATTCGCAGTGGTCATCATTGTGCACAACCAATGATGAATGAACTTGGCGTTAAAGCTACATGTAGAGTAAGCTTTTATGTCTACAACCAAAAGGATGATATAGACATTCTGATATATGGCTTAAAAAAAGTTTGGGAGTGGTTAAAATAGGAATTGAAGATCTTTATTCAGATATAATTTTAGATTATGCCAAAAATAACAAATATAAAAAAGAAATTCCTGCTTCTCAAAAGGCAGAAGGAAAAAATTTATCATGTGGAGACGAAATAACAATTTTTTTGAAAGTGGATAACGGTAAAATAGTTGAAGCATCGTATTTAGGTCATGGCTGTATTATTAGTCAAGCCTCTGCAGCAATGATGTGTGAAATAATAGAAGGAAAAACAGTTGAAGAAGCAGAAAAAATCTTAAACGAAGTAATCAAAATGTCTCAGGGTAAAGAGTATGATAATGACTTAATAGACGGTTTGGAAGTTTTTTCTGATATTTCTAAGTTTCCAATGAGAATTAAATGCTTCACACTTTCGTGGCATACTTTAGAAGAAGCTATTAATAATCAAGATTGAATTTCGGGGCATAATATGCTAAATAATAAATAAAGTTTAATTTTAAAGGACGAATAAAAGCTAGTCATTAAATTAAAAAATGTTCCTTTATTAGGAACATTTTTTAATTATTTATTCAAAGGGTATATCATTTATAAATATTGTCTTGATAAATAGTAGTATTCTTTTGCTGATTCTTTAAGTTTTTCAATTTCCTCTTTTGTTAACTTACGTAGTACTTTTCCAGGAACGCCTACTACTAAACTGTTAGGTGGAATTTCTTTGTTTTCTGTTATTAATGCTCCTGCACCAATAAGACAGTTTTCAGAAATTACAGCTCCATTTAGAATTATAGCTCCCATACCAATAAGGCAATTGTCATTAATTGTACAACCATGAATTATTGCACCATGACCTATTGTAACGCCATTGCCAATTATAGTAGGATAATCATAATCAATATGTACAACTGCGTTATCTTGAATGTTAGTGTATTCACCAATAGTTATGGGCCCAATGTCTGCCCTTAAAGTTGCATTATGCCAAATGCTGCATCCCTTGGCTATCTTAACATTTCCTATTATTTGACATCCTGGTGCCAAAAAAACATCATCTGCAATAATAGGTTTTTTATTCTTAAATTCGTGAATCATTTATCAGACCTCCAAAAAACATTCATTTTAGTTATATTGGTTTAAAAATCTTCGATTTTTTCTATTTCATAGTTTTTATGAGATTTGCCATTTCAATAGCTGTAATTGCTGCCTCCGAACCTTTGTTGCCTGCTTTGGTACCGGCTCTTTCTATGGCTTGTTCAATATTATCCGTGGTTAATACACCAAAAGCAATAGGTATACCTGTTTGTAGTGATATTTGGGCAATTCCCTTTGACAGTTCTGATGCTACGTAATCAAAATGAGGTGTTGCCCCTCGAATTACTGCACCTAAACTAACAATAGCATTATATTTTCCTGATAGAGCCATTTGTTTGGCAATTAAAGGGATTTCAAAGGCACCTGGTACCCATGATATTTCTATATCTTCTTCAGCTACTCCATGCCTTTTTAATGTGTCTAGTGAACCACTTAACAATTTGCTAGTTATGAATTCATTGAAACGACTTACAACAATGCCTATTTTCAATCCAGTACCTATTAAATTTCCTTCATATATCTTCATCATTTTTCCTCCGTGTCAAGATAGTTTAATAAATGACCCATTTTTGATTTTTTGGTTTCCATATAACATTTATTGACTTCATTTGGGGGTATTTCTATAGGTACTCTTTCAACAACTTCTAAGCCGTATCCCATAAGCCCAACTATTTTCTTTGGATTGTTAGTCAGTAGTCTAAGCTTTTTTATTCCCAAATCAACCAATATTTGTGCACCTTCACCATAATCTCTTAAATCAGGGGCAAAACCAAGTGCTAAATTTGCTTCAACTGTATCTTTTCCTTCTTCTTGAAGCTTGTAAGCCTTTAACTTATTGACAAGACCTATGCCTCTTCCTTCTTGACGCATGTAAAGTAATACACCACGCCCTTCTTTTTCTATTTGCTTCATTGAATTATGCAATTGATCACCACAATCACAGCGTAACGATCCAAAAGTATCGCCAGTTAGACATTCTGAATGTATTCTAGCTAGTACAGGATTTCCATCTGAAATATTTCCTTTAATTAGAGCTATATGGTGATCTTTATTTATTATACTTTCATATACAATTATAACAAAATTTCCATATTTTGTTGGAAGACTTATTGGTTCAGTCACACGCTTTATTAGTTTCTCATTTTTTCTTCTGTAAGTTATAAGATCGGCTATAGTTATTAATTTCAAATCGTTTTTTTGAGCAAATTCTGCTAATTGAGGTAAACGTGCCATCGTTCCATCTTCATTCATTATTTCACATATTACTCCAGCAGGATACAATCCAGCTAATTTCGCAAGATCTACTGCTGCTTCGGTGTGGCCTGCACGTATTAATACTCCTCCTTCTTTTGCTTGAAGTGGGAATATATGTCCTGGCTTTAGCAAATCTTCTGGAACGGTTTTTGGATCAACAAGAGTTTTTATGGTAAAGGCACGCTCATGAGCAGAAATACCAGTTGTAACAGATTTCGCATCCACTGAAACCGTAAATGCTGTCCGTTGATGATCTGCGTTATTATAAACCATTTGAGGGATATCAAGTTCTTTCAATCTTTCAGCTGTCATAGGTACACAGATAAGTCCTCGACCAAATTTTGTCATGAAATTAATCGCTTGTGGAGTAACAAATTCAGCTGCCATCACGAGATCTCCCTCGTTCTCTCTATCTTCATCATCTACTACTATGACCATTTTCTCTTTTTTAAGATCTTCAAGAACTTCTTCTATAGTGTTGAATTTAATCTGACTCATATGTTTCCTCCTTAAATGAACCCATTGTTTTTTAAAAATTCTTCATCTATGATTTGTTTTTTAGTATTTTCTTTCATATTACTTATGAACTTTGCTACATATTTCCCGATCATATCACATTCGATGTTTACTTTGCTTCCTATTTTTTTATATTTAAAAGTTGTGTTTTGGAACGAATGAGGAATAATTGATACAGTAAAGCCTCTTTCATCTATACTTGCAATAGTTAAACTTACTCCATCTACAGCAATAGAGCCCTTTTCGACCAGGTAGAAAAGTAATTTTGATTCGACATTTATTTTAAAATATTTAGCATTTTCTTCTTGAATGATTTGTTTTATTACACCAATTCCATCAACATGTCCGCTAACTAAATGTCCCCCTATAAAATCTTGTAAGGTGAGAGGAGGTTCAAGATTAACATAGTCTTCTGGTTTTAAGTCGTATAGGGTAGTATGTCTTACTGTCTCTGGCGTTGCATCTGTCCAAAAAAATTTTTGGTCCTTTTTTGAAACAGTTAAACATATCCCATTTGTGCATATACTATCACCAATGGATATTTTAGGAGCTATTTTTGGAGCCTCAATTTCAAGAAGAACCGATTTAGGCCTTTTAACTATATTTCGTACCTTTCCAATTTCTTGAATAATACCGGTAAACAATATCAATTCCTCCATCAAATGAAGTACCCTTCTACCAATAAATCCTCTTGGAAATGTTTAATAGAAACATTTTTAAGATTCCAAGCGTCTTTGAGCTTTTCAACACCCTTTCCCCCAAGTGCGGAAGGAGCATTTTTTCCGCCAATAAATTTAGGCGCTATAAAAATCATAGCTTTATCTACTAGACCCTCTTCTATAGCTGAAGCTGCAAGGGTAGGGCCTCCTTCTATAAGCACGCTGTCAATTTGCCGATTATGGAGTTCTTTCATCAATTCGGATAAGTTTACTCTATCTTTTGATTTAGTAGTTATTACTTCCACACCTTTAGATTTAAAATTTTCCACTCGAGATCTTTCAATATTTGAAGCAGTGGCAATTACAGTTGGTGCTTGATTTGTGTCTAATACATTGTAATTTAAAGGGGTTTTCCCAAAACTATCAATTATAATTCTTATTGGTTGCTTTTCAACTTTTACGTTTGGTAATCTGACAGTCAACATGGGGTTGTCCAATAAAACAGTTCCTATTCCAGCCATGATCGCCGAAACTCTGTATCGCCACCAGTGAGCATACTCTCTTGATGCCTCGTTAGTTATCCACTTTGAATCACCTGTAACAGTAGCTACTTTTCCATCTAAAGTCATTGCACATTTCCAAATTGTAAAAGGCATATCGGAAGTTATATATTTAATAAAGATTTCGTTCAGTTTTTTTGCTTCTTCTTCTAGTATTCCAACAGCTACTTTAATCCCAGCTTGCTTGAGCTTTTTTATTCCTTTTCCTGAAACGCTAGGGTTAGGATCTTGCATAGCGATAACAACTTCTTGTACACCGGCTTTTATTAAAGCATCAGTGCAAGGTGAAGTTCTTCCAAAATGGCTACATGGTTCAAGGTTAACATATACAATGGAATCTTCTGCCTTTTCCCCAGCTTGGGTAAGTGCGTTTATCTCTGCATGTGGTTCTCCCGCACTTTTGTGATAGCCTTCTCCTATTACCTCGCCATTTTTTACTATCACAGCTCCAACTAAGGGATTAGGATTAGTAGTTCCCCATCCTAGTCTAGCTAATTCTAAGGCACGTTGCATATATATTTCATGTAACATTGCTTTCCTCCTCAAAGTTCTTAATACAGTTGAATATTACTCGATTATAACATATTTTTATTTGTGAAATGTATTAACTTTTTACAGATTGAATTTTTTCATTTTCTATTTTATGTAGTAAAATAGAAACAATACAAATTGAGACTGTTATTTTCCTACTTTTAGATCCATTCTTAATTTTTTAAAACATGTGGGGATATAAAAGAAGCATTAACAAAAATGAAAGCATCTATGTCTCATACTTAAAACATTAAAATAGAGGTCCAAGATTTAGATTAACTTCAAGAAGCTATAGAATACTGGACAGATATTATCATCTTAGATAATATATCAAATGAACCTATTAGAAAATCTGAAAATATTCAGGACAAAAAGCAATTTTAGAAGCATCTGGTAACATAAAGAAATTTAATATAGTTTCTAGGTTGAAACTATAGTTAACATTATTTCTAGGGGATCGACTAATTCTGTGAAATCCTTACATGTACTTTCTTACATATACAAAAGATAATTAAGCAAAATTTATAATTAAGTGTTGTATTGTTAACAAAAAACATGATAAAATCTACTTATGAAAAATTTAACGGTAGAACAATAAAAAAAACCGGATCCATTAGGATCCGGCAAGAATGTCTGGGTTTATCTCAGGGGGATAGGGGGATCTTTCTTTTTCCAATACCATTATAAAACAAATTATGTTAATCTTCAAGGCAAATAAGTTACTATTAAATTTATATTAGTTAAAATTTGTATACTTTTGTTATCAATTGAATAACTCCTGAGTTTAAATTAATAAAAATGGATGAAATAGCAACTTCAAAAGTGAATATCGAGAGAAAGCTCATCTTGCTTTTCTGACTAAAACAAATAATTACGTTATCGAAATGAGATTCAAAGATGTTTTAAGGTAAAAAAAAATTTAATCAAAAATAAACTCAATAACAAGATTTAAATTAGATTATAAAATTCCAAAAGATACCATAAAAGAGCAAGGAGGAACATTTAGTGGGAAGAGTTTATGATTTTCATACTCATACATTCTTGAGTGACGGAGAGTTAATTTGCAGCGAACAAATTAGGCATGCACAAGCTCATTATTATAGAGCCATAGCTATAACTGACCATGTTGATGCATCAAATATTGATTTTGTTTTAAATAGTTTAATCAAATTTATTGAAACAGAAAAAAAGTATTTTGAGGATATTGAGATAATAAGTGGTGTTGAATTAACTCATGTCCCCCCCATACTTATAAACGATTTAGCCAAATATGCTAAGGAAAAAGGTGCTCAAATTGTTGTAGTTCATGGAGAAACTATAGTAGAACCCGTTTTTAAAGGAACGAATTACTATGCAGTAAGGTCTAAATATGTAGACATACTAGCACATCCTGGTGTAATTTCTGAAGAAGATGTAAAAGAAGCCGTAAGTAATGATATTTTTTTAGAATTGAGTGCAAGGAAAGGACATAGCTTAGCCAATGGACATGTAAGTAAATTGTGCCAAAAATTTGGCGCGAAGTTGCTAGTAAACAGTGATGCACATGGACCAGGTGATTTTTTAGAATATGAATTTGCCTTAAAAGTTGCCGTGTCTGCTGGTTTAAGCTATGAAAATGCTAGAGAAATTATAGAAAATAATCCAAAATTATTACTAAAAAGGTGTTTTTAATAAAAAATTTACCAAACATTATTCTAAAATCTACCTTTTTTTGAACCAAAACTAATTTTCTGAGTCTAAAATAATGCGTGGTTTTGAAAAGAAAACAAAAACCTAAATTAAAAGGAGGGCTTAAATGAATAAAAATAAAATAACTGAAAAGGAAAAAGTTAAAATAATGGAAGATCTTCAAAATATCGATTTTGAAAATTTAAAAGAAGAAGGAGGTATAGTCCAAGTAAAAGTTAAGAAAAATCAAAAAAATATACCGTCTATTGATAAGATAATTGAATCTTTGACAACTAAAGCTAAAAAGAAAAATAATAAATTATCTTATTCAGATATCGATCAAGCTATTCCTATCGAATTATCAGATGAAATAGATAATGAATATATAGATAAGATATATGAAGCTTTGGAATCTGAAGGAATTGAAATTATAGAAGAGGATGAAAATGACCAAGAAGAAAATGTAAAAGATTTACTCGTTGACCAAGAGGAAGAAATCGGTAGCGACGAATTTGATGAATTGTTTGCAGAATCTGAACTTCAAATGTACGATAACATTTCGCTTGGTGATCCTATAAAAATATATCTTAAAGAAATAAGCAACATAGAACTTTTAACTCCTTCAAGAGAGAGACAATTAGCTATGAGGGCTCAAAAAGGAGACAAAAAAGCTAGAGATGAATTAATCAAAGCCAATTTAAGACTTGTAATAAGCATTGCAAAAAGATATACAGGTAGAGGGTTAAGCTTTTTAGATTTAATTCAAGAAGGAAATATAGGTTTAATTAAAGCTGTAGATAAATTCGACTGGAGAAAAGGTTTTAAATTTTCAACTTATGCAACTTGGTGGATCAGGCAATCCATAACTAGAGCGATAGCTGATCAAGCAAGAACTATAAGAATTCCTGTTCATTTAGTTGAGACCATCAATAAAATGAACAGAGTCATAAGAGAATATTTACAAGAGCATGGAGAATATCCAACAACGGAGGAACTAGCTAAGATAATGAAAAAACCAGAAGAAAAAATAAATGAAATACTGATGAGTGCTAGAGATGTTTTATCGCTTAACGCTCCAATTTCTAGTGGAACGGGTGATGATGAAGAATCAGAAACTGGTGATTTTGTAAGTTCTGAAGATACTACTCCTGAAGAAGAAGCTCAAAAAATGATCTTGAGAGAAAGAATAGAAGAAGTTTTAGATACCTTAAGTACCAAAGAAGCTTTAGTAATAAAAATGAGATATGGACTTCTAGATGGAAAACAAAAAACTCTAGAAGAAGTTGGACAATATTTTAATGTTACGAGAGAAAGGATCCGACAGATTGAAACTAAGGCTTTAAGAAAGTTGAGACATCCAAACAGAATGGCTCAATTAAGAGATATTGTAGAGAGTTTATAATAGTAAGAAAGAATAAAAAACCGCCTCTTTTGAGGCGGTTTTTTATTTTATTTTTTAAAATTTTCAAGAATCTCTTTAGTATCGCGAGCAATCATCAATTCTTCATTTGTTTTGATTATCATAACAATTACTTTAGAATCCTCCGTTGATATAATTCCTCCTTTTCTATTCAAGCTTTTATTTTTTTCTTCGTCAATTTTTACTCCGAATATGCCCAAATAATCGCAAACAGTTTTTCGAACGTCTGGATCATTTTCTCCAACTCCTGCTGTGAATACTAAAGCATCAAATCCATTCAAAATGGTCGCGTAACTTCCAATGTATTTGGCTATTCGATAAGTGTATACATCAAAAGCTAACTTTGCTCTTTTATGGCCTTTTTGTATAGCTTTTTCGATATCTCGCATATCATTACTTATTCCACTTATGCCATAAACTCCACTCTTTTTATTTAAAATCTCGTCAACTTCATCTACAGTGTAGCCTTGTCTCAACAAGAATAAAGGTATAGTTGCGTCAATATCACCACTTCTTCCTCCCATAACAAGACCTTCTAAAGGAGTGAGCCCCATGGAAGTATCAACCACTTTTCCACCATTTATGGCAGCTAATGAGGCACCGTTACCTAAATGAGCGCTAATTAATTTTAAATCTTTAGGATCTTTACCTAGCATCTTCGCAGCTTCAATGGTTATATATTTATGACTAGTCCCATGGAAACCATATCTTCTGATTTTATATTTTTCATAAAATTCGTAAGGAAGCCCATATAAAAAGGCTTTTGGAGGCATTGTTTGATGGTACGAAGTATCAAAGACAGCAACCTGTGGTACATTCGGCATAAGTTTTTGAGCAGCCAATATTCCAGTAAGATTTGGAGGATTATGCAAGGGACCAAAGACTGCATGCTCTTCAATCGCGGCAATAACGTTTTCGTCTATTAATACTGACGACACATATTTTTCACCACAGTGAAGCACTCTATGCCCTATAGCGTCGATTTCAGATAAGTCTTTTAAACATCCATAGTGGGGATCAATTAATAAATCCATCACTTTTTTCAATGCTTCTTCGTGATTTGGAATCTTTGATTCTTCTGAGTACTCTGATCTTCCATTTTCATGTTTAATACCTGATATTTTTTCTCCTATTCTCTCTACTAATCCTTTCAGTAGTACTTCTTCATTTTCCATGTTTATAACTTGATATTTTAAAGAGGAGCTTCCAGAGTTTATCACAAGTATTTTCATTTTTACTGCTTAACCTCCTGCATTATTTAAAATTTACAAAATTTTTGTTGAAAAACTTACTTTTCCTTTGTTAAGCTGGCTTTGTGCTTATTAATTTAGTTTTTAGGCTTTTCCTGCAGAACCTAAAAGTTCTAATCTATCAGACACAACCTTTTTAACGTATTCTTTTCCTTTCTTCATATAATTTCTGGGATCAAACTCTTTTGGATTGTTATATAAATACTCTCTAAGGCCGGCTACAAAAGCCATTCTAAGATCTGTATCTGTGTTAACCTTATTTATTCCTAATTTAACAGTTTCTTTTAATATGTCTGAAGGGACTCCTTTTGACCCACTAAAGTTTGCTCCATACTTTTCTGCAATTTCAACTATCTCCTCAACCACACTGGAAGCACCATGTAGTACCAACGGAATGCCTGTTAACTCCTTAACTTTTTTAAGTCTGTCAAAATCCAGCTTGGCTTCTCCCTTAAACTTGAAAGCTCCGTGAGAGGTTCCAATTGCTGGGGCCAAAAAATCAACTTGGGTTTCTTCGACAAATTTTTTAGCTTCTTCTGGATTAACAAGTACACTTTCTGCAGAAACGACATTATCTTCTATACCTGCTAACTTTCCAAGCTCGGCTTCTACAGATACACCAACAGAGTGAGCAATTCTTACGATTTCTTTAGTTATTCTCACGTTTTCTTCAAAAGGTTTATCCGATGCATCTATCATTACAGAAGAATAACCGGCTTTTATAGCAGCCATTATATATTTAAAATCCTTTCCATGATCAAGATGTAGAGAAACAGGAATATCCAAAGTTTCAGCAAATCCTTTTACCATATCTACGAAAATTCTTGCACCTCTTAAAGGATCTCCCATACCTGCATATTTTATGGCACCTTCACTTGTTTCGATTATTATAGGCGATCTTTTCTCAATCCCAGCTTCCAATATAGCTTGCAAAAACTCAAGATTGTTGATGTTTAACGCTGCAACTGCATAATACTCCTTATTAGCCTTTTCTAAAATCTCTTTTGTGTTAACATATGGCATATTCTACTTCCTCCTTTATTTTAAATTTTGCTGACTATTGGTTTTCTTTTGGTAAATTTGCGACTGCATCTTCGAGCAGCTCTACTATTTTTTTAGCTTCTCCTTCAACTTTTTTTTCTTTTAAAATTTGTTCAGGAGTTATTTGCTCCTTGTAAAATGCTTCATTAGCATAATCATTTGTTCTTATATATGCTCCTTCAATGGAAGCCCCTGCATAAAAGCCTTTTGCAACAGAATATGAATATATGGAAGCTTTAAGTCTGTAATCTACATCTGCAGAAAGTTGTCTTCCAACCGGTCCCGCAGCAACGCCTAAAGATCCTCCTAATGTGAAATTATTCCCCATAAATCCATTCATTCCCTGTTCATTCATTACAACTAATACTAAAGAAGCAGATTGTACGCCAGCTTGAGCACCTACACTTAAACCATAAATATTGACAAAAGCAGGTCCATACCATTCTCCAGTTTGTGAGTCTTTTCTAAGTACTATGCCTTCGCCATATTGGCCTCCAATAACGAACCCCAGCTTGTAAAAAGTGGGAAATATTACCACTCCTTGACCTTGCTCAACAAGCTGCACAAAAGCTCCACTATCTTGTTTAGAAAGGAGCTCTTCTATTGCTAATCTAGATTCTGTTATTATATCCGCAACAGCAGCAAATGTGCTAAAAGCTACCAATAAAACGAATATAAAAACTGGTAAAATCTTTTTCATTTTCTTCACCTCACCTTTTTTAGTGTTTGTTAGAAATTGTCTTTATTAAATGTTCTATAATCCTTTGACTTGCTTTTCCATCACCAAACGGATTTTGAAAGGTAACATTTTTAAATTCGTAACTTTCTAGCTTCTTCATATGATCATAAACATTCTGAGCTTCCGT
The DNA here is from genome assembly GCA_029780115.1 of Thermotogota bacterium. Lineage (GTDB taxonomy): Bacteria > Thermotogota > Thermotogae > Petrotogales > Petrotogaceae > Defluviitoga. The sequence continues at coordinate 68,791 of JAKOZG010000004.1, read as the reverse complement.
GCCTACCAGCTTTGCTAGATTTGTTTCAAGAATTTCTGGTCTTTCTGTTTTTTCTCTTAAAACCAAAACCGGTTTACCAAACGATGGTGCTTCTTCTTGAATTCCTCCAGAATCCGTCATTATATACTCACAACCATCTATTAGACTGATTAATTCAAAATATTCTACGGGTTCCAGTAAGATCACATTTTCAATTTCTTTTAAATTTTCATGTACTAAATTTTTTACAATAGGATTGGGATGAACTGGAAAAACTAAGTACATATCAGGATTTTCATTAAGATAAATTTTAACAGCTTTTAACACATTAATCATTGGTTCTCCCCAGTTTTCCCTTCTATGCATTGTCATCAGAATATATTTTTTGTTATTTAAATCATATTTCTCTCTTGTTTTCTGCATATCAGCCGTTTTATTGCCTTTGATCCAGTGTAGTGCATCCACTACCGTGTTTCCTGTAACTTTTATTGTTGTTTCATCAATTCCTTCTCTTAGCAAGTTTTCTTTGGCCCTTTGTGTTGGAGCAAAATGAAGTGAGGCAATAACGCTAATTAATCTTCTGTTTATTTCTTCAGGAAAAGGATTATATATGTCATTGGTTCTTAGTCCGGCTTCTACGTGTGCAACTGGAATTTTATAATAAAAGCTTATGAGAGCTCCTATAAAAGCAGTGGTTGTGTCTCCTTGAACCAATATGTAATCAAACTTTTCTTTTTGAATTATTTTATCTATTTCGTAAATTAGCTTTTGCGTCAAAGTAGGTAAAGTTTGAGAGTTACTCATAATATTTAAGTCATGATCGGGTACTATTTGGAATAAACGTAAAACTTGATCTAAAAGTTCTCTATGTTGAGCTGTAGTTATTACCAACGTCTCTAGATTCATTTCTTTAAGTTTTAAGTATACAGGAGCCATTTTTATTGCTTCGGGTCGTGTACCAAAAATTAATCCTATTCTCACTGTTTTCCTCCTAGCAATGATTGTTTAATCATTATACAAAAATCAAATTTCTTTAATAATATTATACCATGAAGATGTATTTATTATTAAATTTAAAAATCAGTAACAAATTTTGCCTCTAAAAAATGTAAAGTATGCTTGCTATTTTTTGTAAAGTGTGCTATACTTAAACTGCAAAGTAAACTTTGCAGTTTAACAAAGGAGGATGTTCTTTGAATACAAGAATTAAAGAACTTCGAAAAGAAAATAAACTGTCTCAAGAGGAATTAGCTTTAGCTGTAGGGACTACCAGACAAACGATTTCTTCTATTGAAACAGGTAAATATGTAGCATCATTACCGTTGGCTTATAAAATAGCACGTTATTTTGGATTGACAATTGAAGAAGTCTTTGATTTGTCTGAATATATAGAATGAAAGGATTTGAAAAAATGGATAATTACAAAAAGGTTATAAAGAAAAGGATATGGATTTTATCATTTTTAGTACTTTTAGCTGTTGGGTTAGGAATATTTGATACTTTCTGGGCGTCAGCTGAAATGAAAAAAAGCAAAATCTTTGCCTTTCAATGTGGTGCTGTAACAGCTTTAGGTGTTTTTTCAGCTTGTCTTCTTATTCATTATAAAAAAATTTTACAGAATGAAGAAGATTTAAAAATCCAATACAACAAAGAGAATGATGAACGAATGAAAGCAATTAAAGCTAAAGCGGGTATGCCTATGCTACTTATTACTTCAATAGTTATGATAATTGTAGGAGTAATTGCAGGTTATTTTAATTTTACAATTTTCTTTACACTGATCATTGCAGCGGTTTGTCAGTTGTTGACTTCTTTTGTTGTAAAATTAGTATATATGAAAATTATGTAACTTATAATGAAATTGAGTAGAAACTATAGAAGAACAATAGACATTTAATATGATCTAACGCAAAATCTTGACAAAAGAATTTGTGTAGTGTATAATTAACTTGATTAAATTAGCTGCAATAAATGCCGGGGTGGTGGAATTGGCAGACACGTATGGTTGAGGGCCATATGAGTAATCAAACTCGTGCGGGTTCAAGTCCCGCCCCCGGCACCAAAGAAAATAGAAGGATCGTGTATCAACGATCCTTCTGTTTTTTGGAGGAGTTGGGGGTTAGATAAAAATAGATAAGAAGATAGCACCGCCTTTTCTGGTTGAATTATTTTTAATTTTTTCGTTTTTAATAGTATTTTCTCATGTAAGTAAAGCTTTGCAGATCATAGCTTTTTTTACTTTTTTCTTATTATTGTTTTTTATTGAAAAAGATAGAATGAAAGTTTTGTTTATTTGTCTATTCTCTATATTTGCTTTGTTCTATTCTCCAATTACTTTTCAAGGAGAAGTTGGAATACTAGGAAAAATCATAGATAAAAGAGGAACTAATTATACAATTTTTACCAAAAAAATTTTTAGTGAAAATCAATGGTATTCTTACAAAAATTATTACAAAATTTATTACAACAAGTATAGCACCGTCCCTATAAGTACAGGAAAAGATGTTTACTTATTTGGTCAAATTGAAGATGGGTATTTAAAAGTAGAATATATTGCTCCTGCTAATAATAAATCTATTATGAAAATAAAAGATAATATTACAAGTAGGTTGTATGAAAATATTAAAAATGAAGAAGCAAGGGATGTTTTGGTTAGTTCTTTTATGGGGAACTTAAGAGATAAAGAGATATTCAAAGAAACAGGTACCCTTCACTTATTTGCTGTCTCAGGTATGCATGTGTTTTTAATCTATTCTTTAATAACTTTTTTTGTAAATTTATTGTTTTCAAAGAGAAACCTTCGCCTAATTGTAAGTACCATTGCAGTTAGCAGTTATTTAATTTTAACGGGTTTTACACCAAGTTCTGTTAGAGCGGTAAGTATGTTGGTTGTTTTGAACATTTTTAAACTACTTGATATTCCCATTAATTCATATAACATCCTAGGACTTATAGGTTATCTTAATCTTTTATATATTCCAGAAAATATTTTTAATATTAGTTTTTTAATGAGTTATGCTGCCTCTTTTATGATTTTATTTACTTCTAATAATGTAAACAATACTTCTCTGAAAACGTTGTTAATTCCGGTAGCTTCTTATATAGGTGTTTTTCCGCTTTCGGTGATATATTTTGGTGAGATTTCATTATTGGGACTTTTTGTCACTCCTCTTTTAACACCCGCTATTTCGTTATTGATAATCTGTGGATTATCTTCTGCTCTTCTGCCCTGGAAAGCTTTGCATTCTTTCTCAACATTTTTTGCTTTATCGGTTAAAAAATATGTAAAATTATTCACTTTTTTTAAACCTCTTACCTTTAATACTAAATTTATTCCTCTGCTACTTTGGAGTTTTATATTTATTTTTTACGTAATTTCTATTACTCACCTTAGTACCTTCAAATCTTAATTTTTCACATATTAAGAAAATTTTTAATTATCTGATTTGACAATTATTACAGAATTTGTTTTATAGTCAATTACTTTCTCTCCCTGGCACTCCTTCGAATTGATGTTTTATTGCATAGTTAAAATTCAATCACGATTCTTTTAAAAAATATCTTTTTATAACTCTTCTAACTGATCTTTAACCTAAAAGCCAGGAGAGTTTGACCTTAGAAGTTACTCAAATTCAATTTTCTTCATTCAAAGTTTTCCATGTTTTTAAAGTGATGGTTGACTTTTTCAAAAAACTATAGTATAATTTAAATACGACAAAAATTGTCTGATTTAAAAACCTAATTATATTGGAGGTGTTACTATGAAATTTGAATTGCCAAAATTACCTTATGCATACGATTCATTGGAGCCATATATAGACGCAAGAACTATGGAAATTCACTATACTAAACATCATGCTACGTATGTAAACAAGTTGAATGAAGCTTTAGCAAAACATCCAGAATTAATGAATAAAGGCATCGAAGATCTCTTGAAAGACTTGGATAACATTCCAAGTGATATTAGAGAAGCCGTGAGAAATAATGGAGGAGGTCATTATAACCACACTTTATTTTGGAACATTATGGGACCTAATGGTAGTAGAAAACCTGTTGGAAAGCTAGCTCAAGCTTTAGAAAAAACGTTTGGAAACTTCGAAAAATTTAAATCTGAGTTCTCTAACTCTGCTATTAACAGATTCGGCAGTGGATGGGCTTGGTTAGTAATGGATAATTATGGACATTTAGCGGTTATGTCAACACCAAATCAAGATAATCCTATATCGGTGGGGTTATCACCCATTTTCGGCATAGATGTATGGGAGCATGCTTATTATCTAAAATATCAAAATAGAAGAGCTGAATATATAGAATCTTGGTGGAATGTGGTAAATTGGGATGAAGTTGAGAAACGCTACCTTTCTCTTTTATAATTCAAAACAAACTATAAAACATGGGTAGGTCGTTTTTTGACCTTCCTTTTTTCTATTAACTCATTCATATCTCTGAACTTTGAAAAAGTTTTGTATTTCTAAAAGCCCATAAAACACTATATGCTACGATCATTCCTATAGTAAATTGTAAAATATTCCATGGAATTTCGAAAATTGGGATAATCCAATTTCCAAGCAATATCCTACCTGCAAGAAAATAACCAAAGACCATCCATAATCCTGATATTACACTTCCCATTAAATTTCCAAGATTGAAAAGTTTTAAATCTTTTTTTCTTAGAACTAATGAAATCAAAATTAAAATTATAGGAACTATTATTAAAATGATATTTATTAAATTTCTAGTATTCAACAAAAATACTTTTAAATCTTCAATATTTTCATAACCTAACTCATTCATTAAAGTTGGAGTTATTGTTGAAGTAGCCAGATTGTTTAATAAATTTTTTAAACTAAAAGAAACACTTAGAATAAAAGCAACCCATATACCTACACTCAGTGAGAAAATGCTAATTTCCTTTTTTAAAGAGTATTTTTTCCTGTAAGTTTCCGATATTAAGCCCACTAATGCCCCCATTGCTCCTTTAATGATAAAAGTAGGTATCGCCCAAAAAGCATATCCACCAACAATATCTGCTAAAGCAGAACCTAATCCACCAGCCAAAGCTCCAACCTTCCACCCAAATAAAATGGATGTTATAAAAATCATGCTGTCCCCCAGGTGAATATAACCCCTTGTAAAAGGAACTGGAACTTTTATTGCAAAAGTCAATACAAAAATTAAAGCAATCATAATACCAGTTGTTACTAAGTTTTTTATTTTCACTGGGGCACCCCCTTCTTGATATATGTTTTTTCCTTTTGTATTTTGTTTATTTACTATTATACACTTTGGGCATAGAGATTTGATTGAAAGGGTTATCTTTAAAGATTAATACTTGTTCATAAGTAGCAAGTTCTCTATCAAAATTATCTATAAATTCTGGACCGTAAGTAATCTGAAACAAAGAATAGCTGTAAGGTATTCCTAGATTATTTAAGGTTTTCAAATCTCTAACCCAATTAGGCTCTTCTACAGGAGCATCAGAAGAAATGAATAAAGGGACCCCTGTTTCGTATAATTTTGAAAAATTAAATGCTTTATTAAGTCTCTTACCAAGTCTTTGGTGTATGAAAACTTTATCTGATTCAATAAATTGTGGTTGTATATCAAGTATAATCTTGAGTTTTTTTATTCTCTCTATTTGATTTTCGTTTAAAACTATAGCATGGATAATTCTATGAACTAGCTTTGGTTTTGCTTTCTCAAAGGCGTTTAATAATTGTTCAACCGCTCCATCACCAATTGCATGGGCGGCTAAATGCAAATTATTTTTTTCGCAAAAATCTATAACCTTTATTAATTCTTCATCTTCCCAAAGTTTTATTCCAAAATTATTATAATCATCATTATATTTCTCCAGTAAAAACGCAGTTCTAGCTCCTAATGAACCATCTAAATATACTTTAACACAAGAATATTTGTCAAAATAGCCGTTTTCATAATAGAATATTAGGTCTTCATGGTTATTTATCGCAACTTTCTCAAAAACATTTAAATTGTCAGTAGGTTTAAAGGGTAAATCTTCTTTAGATATTCCGTGCAAATCATCAGAGTGAACAAAACCATAACCTTTACCAATCAAATAATCTTTAGCATAACCCCAAATTTTTTCTGCATATGCTGAAAAATCTGAAAAATCTTTTATCTGGTAAATCTTTTCTAATGCTTTTTCTTTCACAATTCCTGTAGTAAAATCTATATATTCTTTAGAGTCATTAAAAACGGCAACTTCAAGTGCTTTAGAGTTGACAACTGCTAAATGGCCGCACCTACGAATTAAAATAATAGGTAAATTTGTTGTTATATTATCTAAAAAATCTTTAGTTGGTCTTGCAAATTCTTCAGACCAGCCTCTTAGAATAATTTCTTTAGGATTATTCTCTAAAAGATTTTCAATAATATATCTAATCTCTTTTAAATTTTCCCCTTCTAGTGATGGAAAATAAAGTTTTTCTCCTAAACCTAGTACATGAAGATGTGTATCAGTTACAAAAGGTGTAATGTAAGAACGATTATTAGATTTTGTATTAATATAATGAAAATTCCCATCTTTCTTCAGTATGTACATTATCAAGGTTACCTCCATCTAGTGTTTTCAAGATAACTACTTTAGCAATTCTAACACATATATCCTATAAATGTTTTGTTTTTAGATTTTTGAAAAAAATTTCTCCTTTGTTCTAACTCTTATTTAGTGTTCGTCTTTTTAAGACGTTTGGGAATGGTATTTGGAAAAAGAGAGGTTGGGCCCTATCCTTTAACCCTTATAATTTCATAACCTTATTTTTTCAAAGTCTCTTTTGTTAAATTTGTATTTATGATACTTTATAAATTCTACGAATCAGGGAGAAGGGTATCAATAATAACAAATTTTTGTTAATGTTTAGACATTATCTTTTAACATTCTATCAAGAGATCGAGCAGTATTATATATTATTTGATCTGAATAATATTTATAAGGTGCCATTTCTGCTATTAAATATCCATTATATCCTGTAGTCTTTAGATTTTCTATTATCTTTGGAAAATTAACATCTCCAGATAATAAATCGACAAAGCCATTCAAGTTTCCTATTTTCTGCTTGAAATCTTTTAAATGAATCTTTTTGATTCTTCCTTCTAATATTTTTATCCAATGTTCTGGATAACCTGTGTAGAGAACATTTCCTACATCTAAATAAATACCCACATAAGAACTATTAATTTTATCAATAAAGTCTCTAAATTCGAGAGGAGATAATAAAAATTTGTTCCATACATTTTCTAATCCGATACTGACTTTAAATGATTCTGCTTCTTTTTTTAATTCCATAAATGTTTCTAAGGAGCGTTCATAAGCTTTATGATACTCTACAATTTCACAGTTGGGAATAAAATCCGCACCTACAATTCCTGGAATAACTAAAATTGTATCTGCACCTAATATTGAAGCAACTTCTAATTGCTTTTTAACGATATCTTTAGCTTTTTGGCGGATAAAGTAATCATTACTAGTAAAAGAATATTTCCAGTATAAGCCTGTCGCTACACTTGGAATTTGGATATTGAAATCTTCTGCTAAGTGCTTGACTTTTAAAAGGTCTTGGTGAGAACTTTTCAAACTTATTTCACCCTCTTCGTCTAAACTTAATTCAATACCATCAAAGCCTGCGTCTTTTGTTATTTTCAATTTTGAGCTAATAGACATATTAGATGGGAATGACCAAACATTTATACCTTTCTTCATTTCAGATACCTCCTCCGTAAAATAGATTCCTCTATATTTTAAATTTTAACAAAAAATGAATAAAAATCTTGGGATTTTATCCAAATAGAAAAAGTAAAATTATCAATTTATGGCTTTAATTAATGTTTTATCTATTGAAATATTTTTTAGAAAGGTTATTATTTTTATCTACCTATTTTATAAGCAGAGCAATTCTTAGCTTAAAAAAATTATTAAAGTAATTGAATTTTATCCTAATTTCTTGACTCTAATTAATGTACTTTAGATTTTTTTAAATTAAATCAATTTTAAAATAAAATTTTTATTTTTTAAGAATTTAACTAATAATCAAGAACAATCATTTTTAATTATTAATAAACGATTTTTTTTGTCTTTTTCAGAGCTTTGTATTTTAGTGTTTTAGAAATATAATATTTTTAGATTAAAAATATTATATTTCTAAAAATGTTTTCTTTATAAAAAAGGATTATTGAAAAAATTTTTTACAAATAATATAACACCTTAAATTTATGTTTATTAAAGATAATAACTTCATATCCTTTCTCTATTAAAATTGATATTTGGGTTGTGGAGAAACTTGCTTTAAATCTAAGAATGAGTTGTTTTTTTAATTCAAATTTTTAGTAACAACATTAAATAAAATAAAACTTTTGGGATTTTACAAGGTGGAAATATTATTTTAGAGAAAGGGAGGTTATTTAAGATGGCAAAGAAAGTATGGTTTTTATCTTTGATTGTAGTTATGGTGGGAGTGATTTTTTCACAAATTTTACCAACGGTTCCACGAAATGAAACACTTATTGTTGAAACTTCTTATGGACGTATCGCTAATCCAAATAATTTTAACATATGGATCCCTGGATCAGTTCCTTCTCAAGGGGTTCATCAATGTATAACAGATGGGTTGTGGTATGTAGATCCACAAACCGGTGAACTGATAAATGCCCTAGCAGTAGAACCACCTATATATAATGAAGATTTCACCAAGATGACTATTAAACTTAGAAAAGGCATTTATTGGAGTGATAACGTTCAATTCACTGCAGATGATGTAGTTTTTACTATTAAAAATATTATGAACAATCCAGGTTTTAAAGATAGTGCTTCCTATAAACAATATGTAAAGGATATATACAAAACTGATGATTTCACGGTTATAGTAGAACTTACAAAATCATACCCTAGATTTCATGATTTTTTAACTTCTTTAAGTTTTGGAACAACTTGGATGCAACCTAAGCATATATGGGAAAAGGTAGAAGATCCATTATCTTATAATTTTTATCCCCCAGTTTCTCTCACTCCTTACGTACTAGAAAGTTATGACACCCAAGGATATTGGTTTTTATATAAAAAACGTGATGATTGGGAGAGAACAAGTGTTGGTCAATTATATGGTGAACCAAAACCTACATATATAATTTTTGTAGCTTATCCTGAAGTTGATAGAAAAGTCATGGCTCAAGCAAGACATGAATTGGATATGATCTTTGACTTAACACCTGAAGGTTGGGAAGTATTAAGAAAAAGGAATGAATATTCTGTAGTTTGGTATAAGGATTTTCCATGGGCATGGATGGACGACACGAATGCCAGGTACATGGGCTTTAACAACGAAAAATATCCATTTAATTTGAAAGATGTTAGATGGGCTTTAACTCTTGCAATAAACATGGAAGAAATAGTTCAAAATGTTTACAATGGAATAACAAGGGTAACTCCTCTTCCAACTTGTCCAACTTCTTATTATATGGGTGTCTATTATAAACCGTTAGAACCCTGGCTTGAAAGTTTTACCTTAGAAGACGGATATAAACCTTTCGATACTAATATTGCTGAAAGAATTAAAGATTACGCAATTCAACAGGGATATTCAATAAGCGGCGATCCAGAAGATATTTGGGGCATCGGTTGGTGGAAATATGATCCAGTTGAAGCAGAAAAGTTACTCATTGAAAATGGATTCTCAAAAGATAAAAATGGAAAGTGGCATTTACCAAATGGAGAAATATGGAAAATTAGTATACTTGCTCCATCTGGAGTCGAACCAGATTCAACAAGATTAGGATTTTCTGTTGCAGATCAATGGAGAAAATTTGGAATAGAAGTTAACGTTGATACAGGAGAATCAGGTATTTTTTCAACCAGAAGAACTATAGGAGACTTTGATGTCATATCTGCTTGGGGGAATATGCTAGGTGCTTTAGGTAGACCTGATCTGTGGAGCCGTTTGCAACATTATCACTCTCAATTTTATACTCCTTCAGGCAAAGCCACTACTGGATACAATGACATAAGGTGGAAAGCACCCGCGAAAGCTGATAAACTTATTGAGGCCATGGCTTCTTTGTCTCCAGATGATCCAAAATTAGTCGAATTAACTAAAGATTTCTTCAAAATTGTTGTAGAAGAGATGCCCCTTATACCAATAGCTATTAATAAAAAATTCAATGCTAATGATAACTATTATTGGACAAATTATCCATCGGCTGACAATCCATATATGGCTCCTGTTTCATGGTGGGGAGAAGCAAAATTTATGTACCCTAGACTTGAACCAACTGGAAGAAAGTAAATATTTTCCTGATTTTATAAAATAATAAAGCCCGCTTTAGTTGGCGGGCTTTATTTTAAAAAACAAAAGGAGGAACGATGTTTTGAAAGTTTTAAAAACGTATATTATTCCTAGATTGATTCAATACGTGGTTGTCGTTTTTATAGGGATTACGATAACCTTTATCGTCCCTAGGCTAACACCTATAGATCCTGTACAAGCAACAATAAATAGGTTGGCAGCTTATGGAGGAACATATATGGAACCACAAGCTTTTGAAAGTTTGCAACAAACATTAAAAGAATTGTATGGTTTAGAAGGAACTTTACTAGAACAATATTTAGCATTTTGGAAACACCTTTTTACCTTTGATTTAGGTCCTTCTTTATCAATGTTCCCAACACCTGTTATGGAAATTGTTCTAAATTCATTGCCTTGGACTTTTTTCTTATTAATTAATACAACTTTGTTATCTTGGATAATTGGAAACATTCTAGGAGGTATCGCCGGCTACTTTAAAGATAAGAAATGGTCTGATGTGTTAGCGGTAGTTGCAATGTCTATATATCCTATTCCCTATTATGTTATGGCGTTGATTTTAGTAATTTTATTTGTTTATGTGTTTCCTATTTTTCCAATGATGGGAGGATACAGTATAGGAATTAGGCCATCTTTTAGTTGGTCTTTCATTTTAGATGTATTACACCATAGTATTTTACCTGCTATATCTTTAATAATTATAGGAATGGGTTGGTGGTTTCTTAGTATGCGTTCAATGACGTCAAATGTTGTAGCTGAAGATTTTGTAACTTATGCAGAATTTGCAGGTTTACCTAAAGGCAAACTACTTTTCAGTTATGTTATGAGAAATGGAATATTACCTCAAATAACTGCCTTAGGATTGCAATTAGGAGGAATTTTTAATGGTGCTGTTATTACAGAAGTGGCATTTTCCTACCCTGGAGTTGGTTTATTATTAAAAAATGCCGTTACAAACGGTGACTTCAATATGTTGATGGGAATCACTGTTCTCTCAATAATTGCTATATCAACAGCTTCTTTAATAATTGATTTACTTTATCCATTATTCGATCCAAGAATAAGATATAGATGAGGTGAGACTATGTTTGTCATATTAAAAGATCTTTTAAAAAGAGATAAAAAATTTTTATTTGGTTTTATTGTGATATGTATTTTAGCCTTATTGGCGATATTATCCTTTTTTTCTCCATATGATCCCAGGTCGTGGAATGTTGTTCCAAAAGATAGGCCCCCTAGTTCAAAATACTTTTTAGGAACAAATTCAATGGGACAAGACATTTTTTGGAATACAACTCACGCTTTAAGAAACTCTTTTATTTTAGGGCTAACTACTGCTTTTGTTGCTAACATAATAGGAACAATTGTTGGTTTAATAGCGGGTTACAAAGGAGGTGCCTTGGATAAAGTTTTGATGTCTATAAACGATAGCTTCATAGTATTACCCTCCTTACCGATCTTAATTTTCTTATCTTTTTCGTTAAGAGATAAGATGAATATGTTTACTATGGGATTAATTATTTCTATGTTTTCTTGGCCGTGGGCAGGAAAACAAGTGAGAGCACAAGTTTTAAGTTTAAGAGAAAGAGACTTCACCCACACCGCAGTTTTTTCAGGTATGAATATGTGGAAAGTAGTTTTTAAAGAACATTTACCTTTTGTTATTCCTTGGGTCATAGCAAATTTTATAAATACTATACTTTCGGCTTTAGGTATGGAAATAAGTTTATCAGTTTTAGGTTTATCTAGCCTAGAAACGCCAACAATAGGAACCACAATATACTGGGCTATGCAATATCAAGCTATATTTAGAGGTATTTGGTGGTGGATTTTAACTCCTATTATTCTTTCAGTTTTATTTTTTGTGGCATTATACATGTTATCTGTAAGTATTAGTGAATTTTTAGATCCCCGGACAAGATTACAAAGAATTAAAATGGGAGGTTAATATTATTATGCCTTTACTAGAAGTAAAAGAATTGTCCGCTTACTATATCACACATGTTTACGGAGTAGAAAGAGATGTTAAAGCAGTGGACAATATAACTTTTTCTCTTGAAGAAAATGAAATTATGGGGTTGGCAGGCGAGTCTGGGTGCGGAAAAAGTACCTTGTTAAAAGTACTTTTGTCCATGATAAAACCCCCACTCAGAGTTTTAGCTGGAGAAGTTAATTATTCATACGATAATAAGCATTTTAATTTATTGACCTTAGATAAAAAGCAATTAAGAGAAGTACAGTGGGAAGATATATCGTATATTCCCCAGGGTTCTATGAGTACTCTAAATCCAGTGAGAAAAATTAGAAAAACATTTGAAGATGTTATAAAAGCCCATAAAACAGCAGAAGAAAAAGAAGAATATGAAAAACTTATGGAAGAACACATAAAATATCTAGGATTACCTTTAGAAGTCCTTGATTCTTACCCACATCAACTATCAGGAGGAATGCGGCAAAGAACGACCATTGCTTTAGCTACTATACTTAAGCCTAAAATTATATTTGCAGATGAACCAACAACTGCTTTGGATGTCATTGTGCAAAGAGGAGTTATACAAATGCTAAAAAAGTTACACAAAGAACAGGAAAACACTATGCTAATAGTTACTCATGATATGGCGGTTCATGCAAACGTTGCAGACAGAATAGCTGTTATGTATGCAGGGAAATTAGTGGAAATTGCAAAAAAGGAGACTTTATTTACAAATCCCAAACATCCATATTCACAATTTTTAATTAGATCTTTGCCAAAGATAGGAGACAAAAGGCAAAGAATAAGCGCACCTGGGAACCCTCCTTCCTTAGCAAATCCACCTTCCGGATGTAGATTTCATCCTAGATGTCCTTACGCAAAAGACATTTGCAGGGAACATATACCTAAATTTATAAATTATGATAAGTCACATCAAGTGGCGTGTTTTCTATATTCGGATGAAATTGAAGAAGGTGAGAAAATTGTCTCAGAATCTATTAGAAGTTAAAAATTTAGTAAAGGTTTTTAATATTGGAGGTAGAATTTTTGGGAGTAAATTAAAAGCTGTTAATAATATAAGCTTTAATATAAAAGGAGATAATCCTGAAATATTGGCTTTTGCAGGAGAAACAGGTAGTGGTAAAACAACGGTTGCTCGAATGATACTTGGGCTTGAAACCCCCACTTCAGGAGAAGTTATTTATAAAGGAAATAACATTACTCATATTAAAAAAAGAAACGAATTAATGGAATATATGAAAGAAGTGCAGCCTATATTTCAAAATCCTTTTGAAACATTTAATCCACTTAAAAAAGTTGATTCTTATCTGTATGAAACTGCTCGAAATTATAATTTGGCAAATACCAAAAATGAAATATCGAAGATTATCGAGAATTCTTTAAAATCGGTAGGATTAACCTTAGCAGAAATCGAAGGGAGATATCCAAATGAATTATCCGGAGGTCAACTTCAAAGAGTGTCAGTAGCACGGGCTTTGATAACCAAACCAGCTTTATTAATAGCGGATGAACCTGTTTCAATGGTTGATGCATCATTGAGGATGTCTATTGTAAACTTATTCAATGAACTAAAGGTCAAATATAATGTAAATGTTTTGTATATTACCCATGATCTTGCAACTGCTTATTACATAAGTGACAGGATAGCAATAATGCTTAGGGGAGATGTAGTAGAATTTGGAGATGTTGATAAGGTTATGCTTTTGCCCTTACATCCATACACTCAAATGCTTATAGAATCAGTTCCACAACCTGATCCGGAAGGTACGTGGAAAGAAGAGATCAAGTTATCATCTTTAGAAGTAAAGGAATTTTCGAGATTAGGGTGTAAATTTTGTGAAAGATGTCCTTATTCGATGAAAGTGTGTAAAGAAGTGGAACCCCCCATTGTTTTCAAAGAAGGAAGAGAAGTAAAATGTCATCTATATGCTAAAGAAGGTGTAACTACAAAAGTTAAAATCTAGCTTTGGAATCATAATTCTTTTGAAATGAAGATGATCATAATACTTCTTATCTTCAGCTTATGGTTCCCACTACTAAGCAACAGGTTACTTCCTCCTCTTTAGCTTTTACACATGCCAGGTACACATAAAAAATAAAGCCTGCACTTTTTGCAGGCTTTTATTTTTGAAACCTTGCTATATATCTTAAGTTTAAAAATTGGTAGCCTACTCCTTCAAACTTCATTTCATTTAATATAATGTTTGATATTAGTCTATGAAAAGCCAACCAGGTGATATGGTCTATAGGCAAAACAATTCTTTTAGGTTTTCCTAAATTTTCCCACAATATTTTCTTTGAACTCTTCGGTAAAGCAAGATCAAAAGCAGCTTCCAAAAAAGTAACCTTTCCTTTGGGTATAAATTTGGCGTAAACAGCAGGATCTACTTTTAATAAAGGATGAATTTCTGATGTTAGAACATCACCCACACTTTTAAAATCGTTTAAGTTCTTAAGCGATTGTTGAAAGATTTGGATTAAACTTTCTTTATCATTTAAGTAATATTTGTTGTCCTTCTGATTTAAAAAATCTCTTCGGGCAAATTCAAGAATCGGCGAATTCCAGATAAGATCCGCAATGTTTCCTCCACTTGCTACTATGAAATTATGTTTAATAGATGAATCTAAAGAATTAACTAATACAGAAACCATCCCACCTAAACAATATCCAATCATACAATTATTTTCGTGCCACAAGTTATTTATTTTCAATAAATCTATAAGAGATAAAATATCTACAACTGCGTGTTCCCAAGTATTTAAGATGCTATCTATACTATCAGAAAAATATTTTTTACCACTCATAGAGCCATTTGAAGTTCTTGTATAATTTTCAGGAAGTATTGGAATTACAGCTCTAACCCCAAAATTAGAAAAATATCTTCCCATTTTGAAGATATAAGAAATATTCTTGGTACCTAAGCCATGAAGAATAATAACTAGACCTACTGCCTTTTTCTTCGGCTCAAAAAGATATACTTCATTTAATTCAGTTCCTTTTTTGGCTTGTTTATACAAAGAAAGATACCTAATTAATGATTCTCTGTAATTTCTCCCTTTGTTTATGTATCCTTGAACAAAATCTACATTAGTTTTTTCATAATTAAAATTAATCACTTTTTCTATCCCCTTATTGCAAAATAATTTTTATAATTTATAAATCCTTACTATTTACATAGTTCTTTCATAAAACTAACGGTCTTTTCTACATATTTGATTGTCAAAAAATCTTTTAAATCTAGTTCAAAGCTATGATTACCCTTTGGGTGAATGAGTAATTTTGTATAAACCCCATATTCTTTCAATTTTTTATAAAGTTTTTTTGATGATTCAACAGGGACTGTTGTATCTTTTTCACCATGAACAAGAAGCGTTGGACACATTCTTTCCGATATATAGTTTATAGGTGAGTAAAGTTTATAATCTTCAAATTTTCTATTTGGACTGCCTTTCATTGTAGTTATTACTGCAACTTTTGCAAATAACGATTCTACACTCCATAAATCTAAAAGATCTGCCGGCGCATACCAGCTAACAACACCTTTTATTCCTTCCATTGCCTGTAAATTATTGTTAAAAGTATTAAACGCTGCGTAATAAAGTGATAGTGTTCCTCCGGCAGAAGTTCCCATTAACACTATTTTGTTTTTGTCGATTTTTAGGTTTTCACAATTATTTTTTATATACTCTAAAGCAGCAGAATAATCTTGTATCAATTCTTCATAATCATGAAAATAACTATATCTATAGTCTATCGCTATAACTGTAAATCCTCTACTAGCTAAAAATTTAGACCAAGTTGTGACACTAGCCAACTTTCTGCTTCCACTAATCCACCCACCTCCATGGGCAAAAAAAACTGTTGGGTATTTTTCATGTTCATTTACAGGATAATAGATGTCTAATTTTAAGGGGACGTTTTCTTCTTTATATGTGTAGGTTATTGGACCTACAAAAGAATTTTTGTCAAACTCTAAAGGAAGTTTCCCAAAAATAGATTTCTTTAGAGTTTTCATATTAAGTAATATCAAAATTAAAAGCGTAACAAAAACATTCCAAAAAAACAGCACAACTATTAAAAAAATTCCTAAAATTTTAAATACATTTTTAAAAAATTTAGAATCTGTACTTTTTTTTGAAACATCATTAATTAAATCATTCTCGGGATAATTTGCTGATATTTACATCCCTCCAAAATAATTATTTCTTTTTCTTATAAATAGCTTCACGATTTAATACAAAGACATCTGCTTCGGAGTAATAATTGGTAAAAAAAACATATTTTTTATCTGGCGAGTATGTGGGATAAAAACAATCATTTGTAATAGAATTAGTTAGATTTACTTTTTCTCCATTATTGTATTCATAAATATTAAAGTACTTTCCATTGAATTCAGAAAATACCAACAAATCTGAGCCGTTTGACCAACTATCTGTTTGGTTAAAAGGACCTACTATCAATGGATATGCTTTATTGTTTTCATCTAAATAATAAATATTCACACTAGCATCATCTAAATTAATTGCATAAAAGGCTATGTTATTGCCATTCCATTTACTTGGTCTAAATTTTAAGAGCTGTTTTGAATCGCTTAATTTTTCTAACTTTTTATAGTATAGGTCATAAGACCAAATTTCAGTCCCTTTACTGGTTTCATCTTCCATGGTAAATAATATTAAAGTATTATCATAAAAATAAGGAGAATAAGCATTCCTGTTTGAAGGGCTAATTCTTGTTATTTTTTTGGTGGTCAAATCATATAAAACTACATCCCATTTCCCAAACAAACTAGTTTGAAATGTTAAATAATTATTATTAGGAGATATATCGGGAAAATATTCAGCCGAAGATTCTAAGGGTATCTTAATTTCAGTACCATTTTCGAAATCAAATATATATAATTCTCTGTTACCTATATAACGGTCGCTGATAAAATACATTTTCCCATTCTGATAAATAGGGTATTCATCTACGCCCTTCCAAAAAGTAAGTTGTAAAATATCCCAATTTTCACCATATAAAAATCTCTGAAAAGATAAGTTTTCTAAAGCTTTAACAGAAAATTTTTCAACCCAATCGGCAGTTTGGTCTGTTGTTTCCGCATAGGAAAACCCTCCTCCTTGAAAATAACCAAATGCAATAGTGATATTTTCCTTTGTATTGGTGAAAATATTCATTATCACATCGTAATCTTCGGTTCTTATCAAATCCGTCATTGCATCCTTTATTTCAATTTCATACATATAATTTCCTATGCTCTTAACTTTCTCAGCAATTTGCCTTGTAATCCACGTATTATCGTTTAAACTAACCAGCATAGTATCTTTCGACAAATTCGCGGAAAAAGAAATTAAAGTTATTAATAATAAAAATACAGTATAAACCCTTTTTTTCATAACTTATTTCTCACCTTTGACTTGTAAAAAGTAAGTTTTTTGTTTATTAGTTTTATCAATTAAACTTATTTACTTATTTCTCAATTATATCAGAATTTAAGTTATTTTTTTTATTTTCTCAACTCTTAATAAAGTTATATTTAGGAAACGTTTTCATTTACTTAAAATATAAATGATAAAATGAATACTGAAAATATTCATGGTAAATTTAGATTTTGAAAAATAAGTTTTATATTTATATGGGTCACGAGGAGGTTCCCTTCTACCTCTCTTCCAGTACAAGGGCCAAAAATTGTAAAGTCAATCTATACGAGACGTTTTTGAATGAGAAATAAATCCAAAAATCTAAATCTAAAACATTTATAAAATGTTCATTTTAGAATTTTTAAAAGCAATTACAACATACGTTAGGAGGCTAAATTGTGTTTAATGGATATCACATATTAATCAAATTCTTTAAAAATGGAGAAATAAATAATGATTTTCCCAAAGAAACATATAAATATTACGAGAAAAATGCAATAGATGGTGATCTACAAGGAATAATTCAAGAATTAGATTACCTAAAAGAACTTGGAATAGATTTAATATATCTAGGTCCAATATTTAAATCTCATACTACTCATGGGTACGATGTTGTTGATTATTTCTCAATTTCTGAAAACATTAGTTCTTCTTCAAAAGAGGAAGCAAATTTGATTTTTAAAAATTTATTGGAAGAGTGTCATAAAAGAAAAATAAAAGTTATTATCGATTTGGTTTTAAACCATGCCTCAAAAGACTATGATTTTTCTACAATTCCTCAAGATTTGAAAGTTAAAACAGAACCTCCTCAATCCCCGCAGGAAGAAAGATGGCAAAGATCATTTTTGTTTTGGAATCTAACAGATAGAGATACTCGAGAATTTTTAATTAGAGTTGGAGAATATTGGTTAGATAAATTTGATTTAGATGGATTCAGGTTGGATCACGCTTTAGGTCTACCTTTAGATTTTCTAGAAGAATTTTCTGAAAGAATGAAAAGAATAAATAAGGATGTAATTATCTTGGGTGAAGTATGGGAAGATGAAGGAGATAAAGAAAAAAATTTTGCTTTACTGAAAAAATTTAAAGGCTCTAACAATCAACGTTTTACAAGCCTTTTCGATTTTGCTACCTACAATAGTATCAAAGAAACCATAGGCGAAAGGAAAAGATCTTTAGAAGATTTGTATGAACAAATTATATTATCTAACAAACTTAATGAAGATACTTTCCAACTAACATATTTCATTGAAAATCATGATTTACCCAGATTTATTGATATCTGCAAGGATATGGAATCTTTTTACATAGCGATGGGATTACTTATGACATTAACTGGAAATGTAATGTTAGAATATGGTAATGAAATTGCGTTGAAAGGAGATCCCTTCGCGTCTCATTTCTCTGACAGTGGCAGAGTAGCGATGAAATTTAAAAAAAATTGGACAGAAAAAGAATATGAAATTTTTAAATATACAAAAACATTGATTGATTTAAGAAAAAAACATCCGGCTTTGTCAAGAGGAGATTATGAATTAGTAGAGGTAACCAAAAAAAGATTGATTTTTAAAAAGAAAAAAGATAATGATAAAGTTATTGTTTTAATTTCTTTAGAGGAGGAGCCATTTGAACTAAACAAAGAATGTATCGATTTAATATCTGGCGAAAGTATTTATAAATTTAGAAAAGGAATTTATTATTTAGAAATTACTTAAAATATTTCTATTAACTCTGATAAATTGTTTATTACTATGATGTCATCTTCGACTGACAAATAATCATTAAAGGAGCTATTGTTCTTGAACCAAATAGCCTGCATCCCAAATTTTTTGGCAGGTAGAATATCATTTTCTAAATCGTCACCAACATAAGCTATTTCTTCTTTTAAGTAACCAGCAACTTTTTGAGCAAAACTAAATATTTTTTCATCTGGCTTTGGGGATCCCGTGTCTTCGGAACTTACCAAAATTGCAAAATATTTTTCTATCCCTGAAGATTTTAATTTTGCTAGTTGAGTTTTTCTAAAACCATTAGTTAAAATACCTAACTCGTATTTACCTACGAGGTAATCTAAAACTTCTTTTGCTCCATCTATAAGCTTCTCTTGTTTTGATAATACATCCAAATAAAAGTCATTAATTCTTTTAACTAAAGATTCATCGTATTTAATGTTCAAAGCTTTTAAGGTTAATTCAAATCTAAGAATTTTTAATTCCTCTTGGTTTATTTCTTTTTTTCTATATGAATCCCACAGTTGGACATTTATTTTTTGATATGTTGCAATAAAATCTTCCTGCATTACCGAATTAAATATTTCTTTATAATTATCATAGACTAACTTAAGTGCACTTTTCGAATTACTTTCAAAATCCCACAGAGTATGGTCTAAATCAAAATAAATCATTTTAATCTTACTATGAGACAAAACTTCCACCTCTTAATATTATTAATATTCCACTTCAAATATTTTTTACTGTCTTAGCTGAGATGCCTTATGAAGGTAAACAAAATTTTGGGTGCTACTTTCACAAATGATAAGCACCCTAATAATTTTCGAGAAGGAATTTTCAAACTCAGGTTCCGTTAAACACATAAAAGGGATGGTATTTAAATTTAATTTTTTTCTTAAAACAGTAGCTGGATTGAGGGACTTAATATCACTTGTTACTGAAAAAATAACAGAAATTACCCTTAATATATCATTATTCAAGATAATTTCTTTCCACAGTTCCAACACTCTCTCACTTATATGTGCTGCATTGTCTTCTTCAATAGATGTGGCACCTCTTATCCCATGTATTTTATAATCTTTTTCCATCTTAATCTCAACCCACCAACATGTTTATTTTTTCATTTTAACGTAAGAAAATATCTATTTTGTGCTTTGTTCTATATTAAGTTCTCTTTTTACTTTTACAATCCTATAAAATTCTAATTCGTCACCTTTTGAGAAATCTTCAAAATTTTCAAATAATATCCCACATTCTTTAGGAGCTTCGATACTTTTGACTTCATCCTTATAATGTTTTAGACTTGCGATTTTTACATCAGCTACTAAAGAACCATTTCTGTAAATTCTTACCCCGCCGTTCTTCAATACTTGACCTTCTGTTACTTGGACACCTGCAACTTTCCCCACACCTTTTATTTTAAATTCATCTTTTATTATACCGTATCCTATTATTTCTTCTTTCTCTTCTGGTTCTAACATTCCTTCTAATGCTTTCTTTAGATCATCTATAAGATCAAAAATAATATTATATCTTCTAATTTGTATTCCTTCTGCTTCAGCCATCTTTACAGCTTTAGGGTCGGCTTTCACTCGAAAACCTAAAACTATTGCATCTGATGCAGAAGCAAGCATAATATCACTCGTACTAATTGCACCAATTCCTGCATGCACTATTTTTATGTCTATGTCTGGATTTTCAAATTTTTGAATAGCATTTTTTAATGCCTCTATTTCACCATAAGTTCCTGCCTTCAATAATATATTTAGCGTTTTCTTTTCCTGTGCTTGCATCATCTCCATTATATCTTCAAGTTTAATATGTCTTTTACTGGAAGCCTGAGCTTTTTCTAATTCCCTCTGCCTTATTTTTTCAGCGAGAGTTCGAGCTTCATCTTTTGTATCAACTACATACAATATGGAATGCATGCTTGGTACATCATTAAACCCCAAAACTTGTACGGGAGTTGAAGGAGTTGCCTCATCAACAGTCTGACCTTTGTCGTTTATCATCCTTCTTACTCTACCATATGTAGCGCCCGCTACAAAATCATCGCCAGTCTTCAGAATTCCATCTTTTACTATAACTGTTCCTAAAGGCCCCATGGCTTTATCAATTTTACTTTCTATAATAACTGCTCTGGCTTTGCCATCTGGAATGCATTTTATATCTTGTAATTCTGCAACTAAAAGTATCATTTCTAAAAGATCATCTATACCTTTGGATGTTTTGGCGGAAATAGGAACGGTTATAGTATCTCCTCCCCAATCTTCAGGAACTAGACCAAGTTTTGAAACCATTTGTTGTTTTGTTAGTTCTACATTCGCATTTGGCTTATCTATTTTATTGATAGCAACTATAATGGGAACATTAGCACTTTTCGCATGGTTACATGCTTCAATTGTTTGAGGCATTACCCCGTCATCCGCAGCTATAACAAGGACTACTATATCCGTTACTTGAGCGCCTCTGGCCCTCATTTCAGTAAACGCTTCATGACCTGGAGTATCTATAAAAGTAATCTTTTTACCATTATATTCAATCTGGTATGCTCCTATTGATTGAGTTATACCGCCTTCCTCTTTTTCAGCAAGCCTGCTATGTCTAATAGCGTCTAAAAGGCTAGTTTTCCCATGATCCACATGGCCCATTATCGTAACTACAGGTGGTCTGTTCTCTAGTCGATCTTTTTCTTTTTCATAAATTTCTTCCCATTTTTTGGCAAGTTGAAGTTCTATATCTTCTTCACTTTCTTCAGTTACAACTCTTTTTTTTGGAGATTCAAAATTGACAATGACATTATAACTAAAAGCAATTTCTTCAATCGTCTTTTTATCCAATTCTTGTCCAGGTCTTAATGCCTTTCCTTTCATGAACATATCTTTAATGATTTCATTCTGTTCTACACCTATCTCTTTTGCTAATTTATCAAGAGTTAAACTGTCTTGAGATAAAAAAATCTCTTTTAATGGCCTTTCTTCTACTAGCTCAGATATTTTTTCTTCCTCCTTAGCCGTGTCTTTAGTCTCTTTAACTGTATTTTTGTGTTTTCTATCAGATTTTTTTGTTTCTCTCATTTCTTCAATCAGTTCTTTTATGGCCTCAACAGTATCTTCTTCCAAAGTGCTCATATGGCTTTTAACTTGTATGTCAAATTCTTCTTGCAGAATTTCGATTAATTCTTTTGAATTCATTCCTAATTCTTTTGCAATTTCGTATACCCGAGTCCTTGGCACCTATTAATCACCTCCTTTTCAGGAACTAACTCTAAAATACCTTTTATGATGTCCTCATTTGTGATTCCTATGACACTTACGCTTTCGCATCCTAGTGCTTTGGAAATCTCTGATTTTGTCTTATTAATTTCAATAAAAGGGACCTTGAATTTTTTACACTTGTTAAAAGTATCTAACTTAACTCTTTTACCAGTATCTATCGCGACGATAATTAATTTTTGTTTTATACGAGGAGAACTAATATAATTTCTAATGCCAACTTTACCATATACAATACTATTTGATTTTGCAGCCATGCCTAATAAACTTAAAATTTTCTCCTCATCTACGTTGAAATTCATTCTAAAGATCCCTCTTTCAAATTGTTATTGTTATAATAATAATTATAACATTAAATCGTCTTCTTTCAAAATTTTTTCTTTTATGAAGCAGAATCCTAAAAGTAGACAAAATTTGTCCATATTATTTCATGTAAACTGTGGTAGAATACCTAACAAAATAAGAAATACGAAAATTTTCCCATTTATTGTATACTTTCGACTCTTTAAAATTTTACTTTTCATAATTTTTAAAAAAATACTATAAATTGAGTTAAAATACAATCAGAGCATTCAAAAACAAGGGAGGGGATATTCGTGGCTAGAATGCTAAAAAAGAATTATTTAATGACTCCGGGGCCAACACCTGTACCAATTGATATTTTACTCGAAGGTGCGAAAGACACAATTCATCACAGAACTCCGCAGTATCTAGAAATTCAAAATGAAGCATTGGAAAATTTAAAGTACTTATTTCAAACAAATAATCCTGTCTATACGATCGCATCTTCTGGCACTGGAGCAATGGAAGCTGCCGTTGCTAACTTATTGTCTCGTGGAGATAAGGCAATAGCAGTTAATGGTGGTAAGTTTGGCGAAAGATGGTGTGAGTTATGTGAGGCTTATGGAGCAGAGTTAGTGGAACTTGATGTTGAATGGGGTAAATATGTTAGAGCCGAAGAAATAAAAGAAGTTCTAGATAAAAATCCAGACACGAAAGCCATCTTTACAACTCTTTGTGAAACCTCTACAGGAGTAGTAAATCCTATTAAAGAAATTGCCGATGTAGTAAAAGATACAGACGCTTTATTAGTAGTGGATGCGATTTCTGGGTTATTAGCGGAACCATTAAAAATGGATGAATGGAATATTGATGTAGTGGTATGCGGCGTACAAAAAGGATTTATGATGCCCCCAGGATTGGCAATGATTGCCCTAAATGATAAAGCAATGAAGGTAGTTGAAAAAAGTGAAAACGCCAGATATTATTTTGATATGAGATCTTATAAAAAGAATTATCCAGATTCTCCATTTACTCCGCCTGTCAATCTTATTTACCAACTTGTTAAATCTACAGCTATGTTGAAAGAAGAGGGCATTGAAAATATTTGGGAAAGGCATAGAATAATGGGTCAGGCAACAAGAGCTGGTATTAAAGCCCTTAACCTAGAGCTTTTTGCGGAAAAACCTTCAAATGCAATAACTGCTATAAAAGTTCCAGCAGGAGTAAATGCTGAGAAACTTATAAAATTTTTGAGAGATGATTGGGGTGTAGTATTTACAGGGGGGCAGTCTCAGCTTAAGGGAAAAATAATAAGAATAGCTCATTTGGGCTACATGTCTAAATTTGACATTATAACTGCGATTAGCGCATTAGAAATGAGCTTAAATAAATTTGGATTTAAAGTCGAATTAGGAAAAGGTGTAATAGCATCTGAAGAAATTTTTGTTAACGAAAGAGTGTGATGTGAAATGAGAATTCACATAAATGATCCTTTGGATGAAAATGCTCTGCAGAAACTAAAAGAAAAATTACCCAAGGCAGTAATAACTTCTGAACACCTTGATAAAGATAATCTGAAAGTAAAAATGAAAGATGTGGACGTTTTGATTGTTCGAAGCGCAACAAAAGTTACCAAAGAAATTATTGAGAGTGCACCAAAACTGAAGATTATAGGTAGAGCTGGAATGGGCTTGGATAATATAGACGTTGAAGCAGCTGACACAAAAAACATAAAAGTATTAAATACTCCGGGTCAAAATGCTCTTTCTGTTGCAGAGTTAATAATAGGTATGGTTATAGATATATATAGAAATATTACTAGAGCAACAATAGGTCTCAAAGAAGGGAAATGGGAGAAAAAAGAACTTGAGGGGTTAGAACTATCTGGGAAAACATTTGGAATAATTGGATTTGGTTATGTCGGTAAAAATCTGGCCAAGTTGTTAATTGGATTTGATACAACCACTTTAGTCCATGATATTGTTGATTTAACCGAATTAGAACAAAAAGAATACAAGGTCAGCCAGGTGCCTTTTGAAGAATTACTTAGAAAATCAGACATTATATCTCTAAACATTCCAAAAAATGAAAAAACTTACCATATAATCAGCGAGCCTGAAATGAAGCTGATGAAAGACAACGTTGTAATAGTTAATACTGCAAGAGGTGGGTTAATAGATGAAAAAGCTCTATTAAAATACCTTAAAAATGGTAAAATATATGGAGTAGGGTTAGATGTATTTGAAGAGGAGCCGCCTGCAAATGATTTTTATAAAGAACTATTTTCACTTCCTAACGTAATTGTGACACCTCATATAGGTGCTTCTACTAAAGAAGCTCAAGAAAGAGTTGGAATTAACATTATTGATAGAATAATCGAAGAAGTCCACAAAATAATGGCCTTTTAATTTTTTAATCTATTTTCAAAACTAATTTGAAAAATTATGATATAATTAAAGTTGGTTGGATTCAGAAGATTAACTTAAAGCTGACATACAGTGTTATTAAATGAATTTTTAATTGGTTTTATTAAAGAAGGTAAAATGATTCTCAACAATGTGGTTAATGTAAAAGTGTGTTTTTTAAAAAATCATACAAATTCATTAGGAGGTGCGGTAGGTGAAAATAATTATTGATAAAGAAGCATGTATAGGAGATGGAATTTGCGAAAGTTTATGTCCAGATGTTTTTCAAATGACTGATGATGGGAAAGCTGAAGTAATAGACGAACAAAGTAATGAACCTTGTGTTCAAGATGCCATAGACGCATGTCCTACAGAAGCTATTAGTAGAGAGGAATAACAAATAAGAAACTGAATATTTTGAATAATGAATCGGGGGACACCCCGATTTTTTGTCCTCTCTGGTGGATCTAGATATCTATATTTTTTATTTTTTATTTTTTTGTAGTATAATAAGAATAAGAACTTTCGTAACTTTACTTTTGTTTTAACATATTATAAAAATATATACTTAAAATAAGATTACTACCAGGAGTATCCAAAAGGGGTGGGATTCTTTAATATTGGCTTGTGAAGCGGAGGGGTTGAGATGGAAAACTCAAAAGTTTTCGTTGTTACATCTGGTAAAGGTGGAGTTGGAAAAACAACCATAGTGGCTAATTTGGGAGCTTCTTTAGCCAAAAAAGGATACAATGTTTGTTTGATAGATGCTGATATAGGCTTAAAAAATTTAGACATCGTATTAGGCTTAGAAAATCGAGTTGTATATACCATAATTGATGTAGTAACTGGAAACAAATCTGTTATGGATGTATTGGTTAAGCATAAACAGATAAAAAACCTTTTTTTATTGGCTTCATCTCAGATTGCTAACAAAGATATGGTTTCACCAGACGACATGATAAATATTGTATCAAAGCTTTCTAAGCATTTTCATTATATTATTATAGATTCTCCAGCAGGAATAGAAAGGGGATTTAAAAACGCTGTTGTAGCAGCTCAGCATGCTATAGTTGTTACTACACCAGACTTAACATCAATTAGCGATGCTGATAGAGTGGTGGGACTTCTTGAAAACCAGGGTTACACTGAAAATAATATTTCCTTGATTGTAAATAGAATAAAACCAAAACTGGTTAAGAAAAACGAGATGCTTTCTGCTAACGATATAAAAGAGGCACTTGCATTAAATTTATTAGGCATTATTCCCGAAAGCGAAGATATTTTATTATCTACTAATGAAGGAAATCCACTTTCAATTAGTCGAGGAAATAAATTGCATGTAGTTTTTGATAACATTAGTGATAGAATATTAGGGAAAAATATTCCTATAGAAAAGGATCTCTCAGGTATTGATCACACTCCTGAAGGATTCTTTGAGTTCATAAAAAATCTATTTAGGAGAAGAGGGTGAAGAGTAAATGTGGCCCTTCACTAGAAAGTCAAAAAAAACAAGAGAAACCGCTATTAAAAGGATGAATGCATTCTTAAGTAATTCGCAGACCAGAAATGATAATAAAAACAAAAATAATATTTCTCAGATTAAATTAACAAACGTAGATGAAGAAAATTTGAACTATGTTGTTAATTATATAAAAGATTATGCAGTGACGCATCTTTCTGTAAAAAGAGAGGATGTTAAAGTCCACGTGTCAAAAGAAGAAAATTCTATTACGATCGTGGCTAATATTATTTATAAATGAAAAAGTTGCTCGACAATACATATTATAACAACAAATTAAAGGGTGAAGTTATATGGTTTATTCTTACTCTTTAAAGACACATAAAAGGGAAGAATTAATAGACATTACAGATTATGTCCAAGAAAGTATCAAAAAATCTAATTTGATTGAAGGCGTTGTGGTGGTTTTTATACCTCATACTACAGCAGCTGTTACTATAAATGAAAATGCGGATCCTTCTGTGAGAAAAGACATAACAACTTTTTTGTCAGAAAAAATACCGCAAAGCGGCCATTTTTCACATATTGAAGGAAATGCTGATTCCCATATAAAATCTTCTCTTATTGGTCCTTCTTTAACTTTAATAGTTGAGGAGGGAAGGTTATTATTAGGAACATGGCAAGGAATTTACTTCTGTGAGTTTGATGGGCCCCGTAGTAGAACCTTCTTAGTTAAAACAATAAAAGGTTGATATTTTCACTAAAATTATTTTTTATTCTTCTACAAGTAATCTATTTTTCTAAGTATACCTTAAGCCTCCATTAAGTTTGCTTTAAGGAAAAAAGGTTATTATTTTGTTGATAAAAATAATATAATAAGTGGAGGTGTTTATATGAAAAAATTTTTAGTCTTTGCTGCTATTACTATTTTATTAGTGGGCTCTATATTTTCTCAGAACAATGTAAACCCGAATTTAATGACTAAGCAACGACAACGAGCAGAAGAAATTCAAAATGATACTCCGGCTACTTGTAATGAGCTCCAGCAAATCAAAGTAAAGAATCAGATGCAGTTTAATATTTTAGGTCAAGAAATAGAGCCTATCACTGCA
Organism: Thermotogota bacterium; assembly: GCA_029780115.1. Taxonomy (GTDB): domain Bacteria; phylum Thermotogota; class Thermotogae; order Petrotogales; family Petrotogaceae; genus Defluviitoga. The sequence goes on along the minus strand of JAKOZG010000004.1, from coordinate 40,819 downwards.
ACAGGAGTCGTTAAAAAAATAGTAGAAAGTGGTTCCTTTGTGGAGATATTAGTAGAAATTGAAGATGAAACTTATTCATTAAAGATTCCCCGTGACCTTATAACTGACATTAAACCTGAAGAAACTATAGAGCTAACAGGCTTTAAAATTAAAATCAACGACTTCGGTTACTTCAAACCTTTGGAAATAAAATATCAAGAAAGAACACTTGATATGATACAAAGAAGAGAAAAATTACAAACACATAATTTTATTAAACAAGATATGAAAAATTACCAAAAGAATTGGGATTACAAAAATTTTCAAAAAAAGCTAAAATTTTACAAACAACCACCAAGAGCCACTCATAAAAAATAATTTTGATTGTAAGTATTCATTTTCATTAACCTGTGTATTTCTAAATAAAAGGGGCAATGCCCCTTTTATTTTTTGGTGCAACAAGCATTGCACTGGATGATTAATGACTAAATGGGATGGTTTTTCATTAGACTTATCAATTTTTACGTTTCTGAAAATACATGAAAAAACTTCGATTTTCTTTTATAATTAGATATAACTCTGAAATTTTTTTCATAACTGTCTTTAATTAGATTTTATAAATATAAAAAATTATGCTTAAATTTAAATAGAACATTACCGATCTTTTAATTCTTTTTAATGTATTTTTTTGCACAAATATGAGCATTTTAAAGATTAAGAATTTTTTTCCAAAAATGAACTTAAGGGCGAGGGCATATTGATGTCCTACCTACAATTCCAAAGTATTTATAACATAAATTAACTAGGAGGAAAAATATGAGGATAGAACAACACCCCATCCTAGAATTTGAAAAGGGTGAAAAAATTAAATTTTACCTTGACGGGAAAGAGATGATTGGATTTAAAGGTGATACGATTGCATCTGCTTTGTATGCTTCTGGTATTTATAAGCTTAGTGAAAGTAAAAAGTTACGTAGACCACGAGGGATATTTTGCGCGGTAGGGCACTGTTCTTCTTGCTTAATGATAGTTGATGGAATCCCGAACGTTCGAACTTGCACAACCCCGTTAAAAGAAGGCATGAAAATCGAAACTCAAAATCAAGAAGTGGTTTTAAATGAATAACATTGAAAAAGCTGAATTAATTGTAGTTGGAGGAGGTCCTGCAGGTCTTTCAGCAGCACTTGCTGCTGCTGATTATGGAGTTAACGTTATTCTAGTAGAAGAAAGGGAATTTTTAGGTGGACAACTAGTAAAACAAACTCATAGATTTTTTGGTTCCGAGAAAGAATATGCAGGAACAAGAGGAATAGATATTTCAAAATTTCTTGTTGAAAAAATAAAGGAAAATGAAAATATAAAAATTCTCACTTCTTCACGAGTCTTAGGTATATATAACGATAAAATAGTAACTATTCTTGCCAATAACAAAATGATAAAATATTCTCCGAAGGCACTGATACTTGCGACTGGTGCATCTGAGAAATTTCTGGCTTTTGAGAATAACGATCTTCCTGGGGTGTTTGGAGCCGGCGCAGTTCAAACATTAATGAATTTATATGGAGTGTTACCTTCCAAAAAAATATTAATGGTAGGTTCAGGAAATATAGGTCTAATTGTTTCCTATCAACTACTTCAGGCAGGTGTCAAAGTCGCCTGTATTATAGAAGCTGCTCCTAGAATAGGTGGCTATTCCGTTCATGCTTCAAAACTAGCGAGAATGGGAGTACCAATATTAACTTCCCACACAATAAAAAAGGCTGTAGGAAAAGATAAAGTTGAGGGAGCAATAATATGTCAACTTGATAGTAGCTGGAGAGAAATTAAAGATACCGAACAATTCATAAAATGCGATGCTATTTGTTTATCAGTCGGACTAAGCCCATTAACAGATCTATTAAAACAAGCTAATGTAAAAACTTCGTATGTACCCGAATTAGGAGGATACATACCTCTTCGTGATGAAAATATGGAAACATCTATAAAGAATCTATTTGTCGCAGGTGATGTTTCAGGAATAGAAGAGGCAACATCTGCAATTATTGAGGGACAAATTGCTGGATTAAATGTAGCTAAGAGAATAAAAAAGGATATTGATAATCAAGTTAAGATTGAGAAAAAAATAGCGGAGGCAAAGGACGAATTGGAGTTATTAAGGGCAGGTCCAGTTGGTGAAAAGGTAAGAAATGGACTTAAAAAAATAGGATTAGATCCATTAAAAAATTATGGTGAAAAAGTATCAACAGAAGAGTTTGATATATCTTTTTTGATGAAAACAGGTATTCCTAGTAAAGAGAATTTAAAAAAGAAATTACCTCTGAGTGAAGATGTATTTAACAAAGGGCCAATCGCTATATCTGAATGTTTTCAACAATTTCCTTGTGATCCATGTGTAAAAAGTTGTCCATTTGACGCGATATCTGAAAATGGAAGTATTAATAACATACCCTATGTAAATTTTGAAAAGTGTACAGGATGTGGAATTTGTGTAAGTAAGTGTCCCGGACTGGCAATGTTTGTAGTACAAAAAAATTATACAGATTCAACTTCTTTAGTCACTTTACCTTACGAATTTTTACCTAAGCCAGTGAAAAATCAGATTGTTCTTGTTTTAAATAGGGAAGGGACAGAAATATGCGAAGGGACAGTCAAGAGGGTTAGAGATGGAAAGATTCAAGATAAAACAACTGTTGTAACTATAGAAATCCCAAAAGAATATTTCCTTGAGGCCAGAAATATTAAGGTAGATGGGGGTCAAAAACATGGATGAAAATAAAGTTATTATATGTAGATGTGAAGATGTAACTTTAGCTGAAATTAGAAATCTCATTAAGCAAGGATTTACCACTGTAGAGGAGATAAAGCGACTTGTGCGCTCAGGAATGGGGCCTTGCCAAGGTAAAACTTGCGGCTTACTAATTGCCCGAGAAATTGCTGAAATTACTAATACATCAATAGAAAAAATTGAAATACAAAATATGAGACCTCCTTATGGTGGAGTTACTTTCGAAGAAGTAATTGCAGGTGATACAATTGAAGAATAGAGCAAGTGTGGTTGTAATTGGAGGTGGAGTTGTAGGTAATTCTATAGCATACAATCTGGCTAAAAGGGGGGTCGAAGATGTTGTATTAGTTGAAAGGTCTTTTTTAGCAAGTGGTGCAACTGGGCGGTGTGGAGCTGGGGTTAGGCAACAATGGGGAACAAGGCAGAATTGTCTTTTAGCAAGAGAAAGTATGAAAGTATTTGAAAATTTTAAAGATACTTTAAATGTCAACGTAGATATAGAGTTAAAACAAAAGGGATATTTACTTTTAGCGTATTCAAACAACGAATTGGAACAATTCAAAAAGAATATCAAAGTTCAAAATAGTCTTGGTATACCTTCAAAATTGGTTACTCCTCAAGAGGCAAAATATATCGTTCCAGATCTAAATACTGATAAATTAATAGGGGGAGCATTTTGTCCAACAGATGGCCATGCAAATCCATTTAAGGTAACTTATGGTTACTCAAAAGCTGCGGAAAACTTAGGAGTTGAGATAAATAAATTTACTGAAGTTAATGAAATAAAAACGGAAAAAGGTAAAATAATTGGTGTTCAAACTAACAAAGGATTTATAGAAACTTCAAAAGTAGTCGATGCTGCAGGTGGTTGGTCGCAACAAATAGCAAAAATGGTGAATGCTGAACTACCTGTATATTCTGAAAGACATGAAATTTTAGTCACAGAACCTATAAAACCCGTACTTGATCCAATGCTTATGTCTTTTTCTTACAATATCTACTGTCAACAAACTCCAGATGGTAGTTTTATAATGGGTTATGGACCCGATAACGAACCCCCAAGTTTTGATATGCATAGTTCTTGGCAATTTTTAGAAACTATGTCTAAAAAAGCTGTTTGGTTATTACCCCCTTTAAACAAATTAAGAATAATAAGGCAATGGGCTGGTTTATATAATATGTCTCCTGACAAGCAACCGATAGTTTCGAAAATAAAAGAAGTTGAAAATTTTTATGTTGCATGTGGATTCAGCGGTCATGGATTTATGATTGCGCCAGCCATTGGAGTTTTAATGGCAGACATTATAACTGAAAGTGATCTTACATATAATGTTGTTTTAGATATAGAAAGGTACAAAAGAGGGGAAATAATATCTGAACCGTCGGTAGTTTAATGGTAACCTTTATAAATTTAGTTTTTGAAAGGAGGAATGATTTTTGAATAATTCCATTCCGATATATGAGGAACCAACCAACGAACCTGTGTTGAATTATGAACCTGGAAGCAAAGAAAGAAATGAGTTAAAGCAAAAGCTTAGTAATCTTAAGAGTAAAGAATTAGAAATACCTGTAATAATAGGTGGAAAAGAATTAAGAACCGGTAATATAGGTAAATGTATAACTCCCCATGAACACAGTCATATCCTTGCATATTACCATAAAGCCGGTGAAAAGGAAGTTCAGCTAGCTATTGAAAATTCTTTAAAAGCTAGAAAAATATGGGACGAGTTTTCATGGGTAGATAGAATTTCCATATTTAAGAAGGCAGCAGACCTTTTGTCTACAAAGTGGAGAAGTACTTTAAATGCAGCAACAATGCTTTGTCAAAGTAAGAACGCTTATCAAGCAGAAATTGACGCGGGTTGTGAATTGACCGATTTTTTTAGATTTAACTCTTACTATGCTACAAAAATATATTTAGACCAACCAAAATCTGTTGAAGGCGTTTGGAATAGGATGGAGTACAGGCCTTTGGAAGGATTTATATTTGCGATTACCCCTTTTAATTTTACTTCTATCTCCGGTAACTTACCAACAGCCCCGGCAATAATGGGAAACACCTCTCTATGGAAACCAGCTTCTTCGGCAGTGTATTCTGCCTATTTTGTTATCAAATTGCTTCAGGAGGCTGGATTACCAGATGGAGTTATCAATTTCATACCAGGTGATGGGGCAAAAATTGGAGATTTAGTTCTTGAAGATCCTAACCTCGTGGGGATTCATTTTACCGGTTCAACTTCAACTTTTCAAAATATGTGGCAAAAAATTGGCAATAATATCGGTAAATACAAATCTTATCCGAGAATAGTTGGAGAAACTGGAGGTAAAGATTTTGTCGTTGCGCATGAATCTGCCAATATTAATGTGCTTGTAGCCACATTAATAAGAGGTGCATTTGAATACCAAGGCCAGAAATGTTCTGCAGTATCAAGGGCTTATATACCAAGAAATATTTGGCCAAAAGTAAAAAATAGGCTCTTAGAAGAATTACAAGATATAAAAGTTGGATCTCCTGAAGATTTCTCTAATTTTATGAACGCAGTTATTGATAAAAAAGCATTTGATAAAATCATAAGTTACATTGAATATGCCAAAAGTGATTGTGAATCTGAAATTATTTTTGGGGGTAACTATGATGATTCTGTAGGCTACTTTATCGAACCAACGGTTTTTCTTACTAACAATCCTAAATCTAAAACTATGCAAGAAGAAATTTTTGGACCAGTTTTAACAATCTATATCTATGATCCATCAGATTTTGAAAAAATTTTAAAACTATGTGATGAGACTTCTCCATATGGTTTGACAGGGGCTATAATTTCTCAAGACAGGGGAGCAATAATTAAAGCAGAAAGAGAGTTAGTAAATGCCGCAGGTAATTTTTATATTAACGATAAACCTACGGGAGCAGTTGTGGGACAGCAACCCTTTGGAGGTTCTAGAGCATCAGGAACAAATGATAAGGCGGGAACTATTATAAATCTTTTAAGATGGGTTTCTGCACGTGCTATAAAAGAAAATTTTGTTCCTGCGGAGGATTTTAGATACAATTTCATGAAAAACAAATAAAAATCCCCTTTGAGGGGATTTTTATTGGAGCGGATAATGGGATTCGAACCCACGACCCCTTGCTTGGCAAGCAAGTGCTCTACCGCTGAGCTATATCCGCTTCTGTATTTGTGTGGTGCGCGAGGTGGGACTTGAACCCACACGGATTATTCATCCACAGGATTCTAAGTCCTGCGCGTCTGCCAGTTCCGCCACTCGCGCGATGAGTTAATAAATGAAATATATCAGAATCAATAGATAGAAAAACAAGTACAAAAATGGTGACCCGCCTGGGATTCGAACCCAGGACCCTTTGATTAAAAGTCAAATGCTCTACCGGACTGAGCTAGCGGGTCACTTTTGTAATAATATTTTTTTACCTTATTTAACCTTAATTATTATAACCTTTTGTAGTCGTTTTGTCAAGCAAAAAATTAAAACAAAAAGTAAAATTGTGTTTAATATTAGTTATTTCGTTAATTTAATTGTTATTATTCTTCTTTCAAAAAAACTTTAGATGAAACGAAAATAAGAAAAAAACCAATAACAAATAATATCAAATTAATAACTAAAAAATTATTTAAAGTCATTTGTTTAATATTACCAGAAAATCTTATCAAATCTGCAACATATTTTACTGGTAAAAAATTGCTTATCCAGCGAATTGCTTTAGGTAAAAATTCTATAGGAAAATAAACTCCTGAAAAGAAAGTCATAGCAACATAAAGAATGGTAGCAGCTTCACTTGCAATTGCAGGATCTTTAAATATCAGAAGGAGTAACAATCCAAGTCCCATCATTCCAATTGAAGAAGAAATAAATACGCAAAAGAGAGACAGCCAATTGAAATTATAATTTAAACTAAACAAATATTTACCTAAAATAATGATGATAAACATTGATATAAAATTAAAAAAAAGTTTAGATACAGATGCTGATAAGGTAAATTCAAAGGGTTTTATCGGAGATGCTAAAAATCTTTTTATCAATCCATTTTTTTTATATCTTCCAAAAACATTGATCATTGAAAACATTCCGCCCGACAATAAAGACAAGCCTATTACGCCTGTTATAATAAAATCTAGAGGATTCTCTTGGTTCTCTCCAATAGAAGTTTCTATAAACTCTACATTTATAAAATCTTCTTTTATTCCAGCATAGTGCTTTTTAAGTATATTTTGTAGTTCTAATTTTATAAATATTATTGATTCATCATTCATATCTGGTTCTTTTTGGATAAAAGTTAATTCATTATTTTCATGATTTAATAATAAACCTATATTAATTATGTTTTCATTTAAGGCCATTGTAATGCTATTTTTGTCTTCAAAAAATACTACTTTGTAAGGGATTGAATTGATTATTGTTTCATCAACATCTCCAACTATTCCAATTTTATATTCTTTAGTACCAGAAGAAGCTTCAGTACCGAAAATAGTTCCAAATAGTAATAGCAAAAGTACGGGCAAAAGAAGGGTAAAAAATACTTCCATCCAATTTCTAAAAGTGTCTTTAGTAAAAATACTTATTAAAGAAAACATCCGTCTATTTTTCATTGTATACCATCCCCTTAAAAGTCAAAGAAAATATCAAGATGGAAGAAATCATCCATATAACAGGTACAAGAATATTAATCAAGGAAATAGAACTTCCGAGCATTATCTTTCTCATTCCGTCAACTAAATAGGTTACTGGATTGAAATAAACATACCATCGTATGATCCAAGGTGAATTAGTTACATCAAAATAAAAACCGCTCAAAAATATTGTAGCTTGATATATTAGTTGAGAGATTGCTCCTGCAGCTCCCATATTTTTGTACAATGAAGAAAGAAAAAGCCCCACACTTAAAATTATCATAATAGAAAAAAATGTATAACCAATAAAACTAGGTTTGTAAATATTTGTACTAACATTAAAAAGATATGCTTCAATATATAATACAATTAGTGACATTATTAATAAGATAATATGTGAGAGTAGGAAGCTGACAAAAAATTCACCACCTTTTATAGGTGAAGAGCTTAATTTTTTAAAAATACCTTTTTCTACGTTGAAAGAAAAATCAAAAGGCATATTAAAAACTGCTACTGTTAAAACAGACATAAGAATGATAGCTGGGAACAAGTAATCTCTATATCTATAAGGTTGTGATGAATCCATTCCTATGATTTCTTCTTTAACTGTTAATGGAACTCCTGCACCTTTAGTAGACATCCTAGTATTTATTTCATCTATGAATACGCCGAATATGTTTTTAGCATAAACTGAAGAATTTTCATTAGTATAGTATACTTTCAACTTGGGTACTTCTAAATCTTTGATAAAAAACTTTACATTTAATAGATTGAAATTTTCCGGGAAAACTACAAGTGCATTTATTTTAGATTTTTTTAAGTTGTCTAATCCTTTTTCAAAAGAATCATATTCAATCATCGTGAACGGAGTATTACTAAATTGCGATGAAGAAAAGACCTCGTCAAAAGTATCTTTTGCAATACCTCGTAAAGATTGTTCATAATATACGCCTATTTTAAAGTCCATATTTTCAACGTTTCCAATATTCTCAAAAATACTTGTAAAGAGTAAGAAGAAAAGCGAGGGAAATATAATAGTCCAAAAAGGAACGGCAAACTCCCTCGAAGAATTTATAAAAAAGATTTTTGTTAAATTAATAATTTTTTTCATATACTTTCACCTAGTCTCTCAGCCGTTTACCAGTTAGCTTTAAAAAAACATCTTCTAAATTTGGTTTTCTAATAATCATATCTGATATATCAAACTTTTTTGTTCTTGCTTCTTCAAAAATTTTTAAAAGAGCATTTTCAAGATCTACAGTTTCTATTCTATAAAAATTCTCATTTTTACTGACTTTAAGATCAATTTCATCAAATAGTTTTTCGCTAATGTCATCAAAATTGCCATTTGAATTGATTTTGAAAGATATTATTGAATTCATTCCTAAAGAATTAATGAGCTCACTAACCGAGCCTTCTGCAATAATTTTTCCTTGATCAAATATATAAACTCTATCTGCTAAAAATTCGGCCTCTTCCATATAGTGGGTTGTTAATATTATAGTTTTACCTGAATTTCTTAAATTAGAGATTATTTGCCAAGTATTTCTTCGTGCCTGTGGGTCTAAACCTGTTGTAGGTTCGTCAAGAAAAAGTATCTCAGGATCGTTAATTACTGCCGTAGCTAAAGCAAGTCTCTGTAATTGGCCTCCTGAAAGTTTTGAAATTCTACTTCGCTTTTTTTCTTCAAGATTAAAGTCAGTAAGAACCTTTTCAACTTCGAGACTTTTTTGATATAGACCTGCAAAGGCTCTAAGTGTTTCTATAACAGTTAAATTCTGAAAAAAAACAGTGCTTTGCAATTGTACACCAATTTTTTCTTTTATATTTGAGTCAATTTGATCTGCCTTTTCACCAAAGTAGTATATTTCACCCTCATCTCTTTTTCTCAACCCTTCTAATATTTCAAGAGTGGTTGTTTTTCCTGCGCCGTTTGGACCCAGGATAGCAACAATTTCCTTCTTTTTGACATAAAAAGAGACGTCATCGACGGCTTTTACATCTTTGTACTGTTTTTTTAGATTGTTTACTTTTACAACAACTTCTTCCATATATATTCCCCCACTTCTAAATTCATTTTATATCATTCTAATACGTTATTTAACCATTTTTTGCTTTTATACCTAAAATAAAGGATTATGGACTTAACAACTTCTTCTGTCATAGTAAGGAGCTTTCCTGGCATCTTTCTTAGATATACTATTAAAACCAAAGATATACATCCTATTAATCTTTCTATAGCAGCTCCTTTTACAACTAAAGCAGGAAAACCAAACTCCCCAAAAAAAGAAGATAATTAAAAAATATATTTGGAGACAATTCTATCACAAAGCACAATTATTTTATGATAAATAATTGTAAATAAATATATAACTATTATATGTAAAAATTAGAAAAGACAATGTAAAGTATTTTGTGTAAGAAAAGTCTGACAAAAGAATAAGGGAGAAGTAACCTTCAATTGGAGCAAGCAAATAAAGAAGCAGTTGGATTAATAATATAAATTTTTATTTACTCTTCTCCCTAAGTTGTGCATCTTAGATCAAAATTATAAATTAATCTGTTATAATAAGGTAAATTATCTTAAAATGTCAATATTATTAAAAAGGAGATAAAACATGAAAAAATCCTTTTAAACTTAGCATGTTTTATTCTAATTCTTTTCACGATCACTCTGCAGTATCTATTGGCTTTTGGATATGGTTTTGAGGATGTATATGTTGATACAGGGGTAATTTACAGTGAAGCTAAGCAATTTGTTGAAGAAAATGGTGAGCTAATAAAGAAGATTTCAAAAGACTACAGTTTTTTTGCAAAGACAAGTATTGAGATAATTGAAAAAGAGACTTCTAAAAGTTATATTAATAAAGTTATATTAATATAGAAGGAAATTTGAATTATGTAGAAGATTTCAATTTAGATAGTTATACCATAGCATTTTATGGAGTTCAAAATTTTAAAAATAATCTGTGGATTTTCAAAGGACTAGATTTATACGCCGGGTTGAATATCAACAAAGATGTTGATGAGAGGGATTTTAGCTTGATAGAAAATGTGAATGTTGTATTGGGTTTATCTACAAAAGTTAAGGTTTTTTAATTCTTTTGTTTCAAATTTCTAAAGTGAATAATTTTTTTATTTCATCGTTGGATAATTCCGTTATCCAACTTTTTCCGCCTTTTATTACATTGTCTGATAATTCTTTCTTTTTTTCGAGCATTTCGTTTATTTTTTCTTCAAAGGTTCCTAAAGTGATGAATCTGTGGAAAATTACATCTTTTGTTTGACCTATCCTAAAAGTCCTGTCAGTTGCTTGATTTTCTACAGCAGGATTCCACCATAAATTGTAGTGTATAACATGATTTGCAGCTGTTAAATTCAATCCCGTGCCTCCTGCTTTTAATGAAAGAATCATAATAGGGAACTTATGTTTATTTTGGAAGTCATTAATAAGTTGATCTCTTGTTTTTCTGTTTAATTCTCCATGAAAAAAGAGAGGTTCTATCTTAAAATTATCAGCTATAATTTTTGTTAAAATATCTCCCATTTCCTTATATTGGGTGAACAGAAAAGCATTTTCATCTTTTTCTAAAATATTTTCAAGTAAATCCAGCAATTTTTTATGAATAATGATTGTTCGCTATCTCCTTTTGTTATTACAAGAGAAATAGAATCAAATAAATTGAAAAAAGAGTCCAACGAAGCAATATGATAACCATTTTCTTGTGTGTATTGTATTTCTTTTATGGGTTCGCCACTTAATATTACAGTAGGAGAAAGAGGAGAATATAAAAATTTTATGCCTGTTTCTTTAAAGTAAGGGCTAATTTTTGTATTTGCTTTCTTATTATCTTTTTTGTTGGTTATTGAGGTCGGTAAATTTTTGTACATTTTTAACAGTACATCTTTAAAATTATTTCCTTCGAAAAAATAAGCTTCATCCGGTAATAACTTTATAACTTTCTCGATTTTATCTTTCTCTTCTTCAGTAAAAAGAGGTAAGGATATCTTTTCTTTATACGGAGTAGGTCTTGTTCCTTGAACGCGTGCAAAGATTGTAGAATTTTTTTTGAATTTTTATTTCTAGAACTGCTCCATCTTTAGCATACTTTCTTCCTCTTGGCAATCTGTTAGTATCTCTATCGATGTTTTCAAAGGCTTCTACCCACTTTTGCCCCACCAACTTTTTCCAAAAACATATTTTCTTCCCCTTCTTATTCGCCTCAAACTTAATAACTCATTAGACTTGATTTATTAAAAAACAAAAAATTAATTAGCAACTAACTATCATGCTTTATTTTATTAATTTCTTTTAAAATTTAAAAGATATATAATCAATTGTTATTATTTCTCAAATATCAAATTTCTCCAACAGAGGTAAGAAAATCTAATAAAAACCCTTTTATGACAGAAGAAGAATAAGATAAAATACTCAGAGTTTCAGCTTTTATTTTTGCCAATTTGCCAGTTTTATCCGCATTTTCTATGTCTACGAGAGTAAGTGGCCTTTCAAGTTTTTCACCAAATACATTTTTAATCTCTTTGTGTATAATGGGGAATTTATCTAAAGTATATTTCATAACTTCTTTTACATAATCTTCATAACTTTCAAAGAATATTGGTTGTGCTCCCATAATAATTTCTTTGGATGCATCATCAGAATAAAATAAAAGATAAATAAGATAATCATCCATTAAATAATGAGCATTATTTAGTTTGTTTGCTTTATTCTTGCTAAACGCTGCCCCAATCATTTCAAAAAATGTACCTGGAGAATTATGATAAGGTTGCGAAAGATCTTCAATATAGTGTAGAGCTCGAGCTAAAAATCTGTATCCCCAATATTCGTCTCCGTTTTCAAAGGCTTGTTTTGATAAATCTGCGAAGTATAAAAAAGATTTATCTGCTTCAAAAGCCTTTAGAACTCCAATTTTATATCTCATGTGCCTTACTCCCTGACTATTACCTATCAGACCTTGCAAAGGATGAAGTTTTAACCCCTCGTCCATTCCAAAATCAGGTTCTGGAGCATATATTGATAAAATTTGCCAAACAGGAAGTTGATTGTTTACTGGTGGAGGATCGGGAGGAATATCCATTCCATATGGAACATCTATAAACTTTCTTTTTCCAGCAACATCTTCAAGAATTAAATATTCCAAATTATATTCCCTATCCTCCTTGTAACTATACTCCGTAATGCTCACTAATTTATCTTTAACTGGTAGTTCTTGAATTAAGTAATATGTATAAGCAGAGTGCCCACTCCAGGAAAAGGCACTGGTGACAATTAAAAGAAGGGCTAAAATAAATATTAAAGTTCTCTTCATAATTTAACTCCCCCTTAAAGATTTATATACTTACTTTTTTAGTTTAATTTAACTCATACGTATTTCAAAACAAAAAGATATTAGTTCCACAATGTTTTCTCACTGGTAGATATAGCTCTTACTCCTTTTTTAAATAATTCTTCTGCTTCTGATCTTTTGGTAATCAAACCTCCTGCTATAATCATACTAGAAGTTTTTATATTATTGATAAAATACGGAGCTGCTACAGCAGGAAGTATCTCAAAAGCATCTGGTTCACAATTTTTATCAATTAGATTTTTGATAGAATTAAGAGAACCTGAGTCTATTAAAAAAACTCTTTGAATAGTCAGAAGGTTCTCTTTCATAGCACATCTTACTAAGTTATTTTTAGTAGAGATGATACCATCGCATAAATCCTTTTTTGCTAAATATTCAATACCTTTTCTGTCAAAAGCTATACCTTCTACTAAATCAATATTAACTATCAATTTCTTTCCATATTTTCGAACAAACCTTACTATATTTTCTAGATCTAATATTGAACCTGTTAGTAGAAATATAATATTTGAGGTAGCTTTTACAGCTTCCACTATATCATTTAAATCTCTTACGCCTGGTATTAAAGTGTTTTCTTTGACTAATGCTTTAAGCTTATTCATTTTCTCCCCTCATTTTTGTATTTTATTTCACAATTAATCATTCTACTGTTATTACAATATCTAGTCTATTTTATTTACACTTCTTGTTATTATTATATCACTTCCGGTCCCCAAAATATTTTTCATTATTACTTCCCCTCTTTTAACAGGAGCGGTAATTTTAGTATTTTTTAATATTTCCATAATATCATTCATCAATCTTAGAGGAACTGGTTCGGTTGATCTGACTGAGGCTAAAGGCATTTCTCCATTTTCAACCTTTACACTAGTAACAACCACTCTTAAAGGATCTGTCAATTCCTGTTTAACATATTCTAATCCACGTTTGCATCGATTTCCTTTTGCCTCGAATATTTCCACTTCATCTGCGTCAGCATAAATCACGTTTATTTTGCAACCAAGGGGACAGTTAACACAAACTATCTTTTTCTTTTTGTGATTAACTAATTCCATGAGCTTTCACCTCAATTTCCTTTATATTTGAATCTTGAAAAGGTTTTAAAGAAATTTCTATCATTTCAGAAGGCCGCGCTTCTTCCTCTACAATTTTTATTCCCAAAGGTTCTACAACTATTTCTGCTTTATTAAACACTTTTGAAACTCTTACATATAGTTTTGATTTTTCGTTAGGATCTATAAAAGAAGGATGTAATACATTAATGTTTTCGCCCTTGTTGATCTTAATGAATTTCTGAGGATTGTACTCTTTTTTAGTATAAAGGGCCGCATATTTTCCAGCCTTTTCGCCTTCTCTTGCAACGAAATCTACTAAGTCGAATATTACGGTACAATTTCCTGCCGCAAAAATCCACTCTTCAGAAGTCTGATTGGTATTTGAAGTTACGAAACCAGACGCAATCTTTACAAATTCAACTGGTTTTACAGAAGGGATTAAGCCGACAGAGGTTATAAGGGCATCCACTTCAAATATTTTTTCTGTATTTGGCATGATATTTCTATTCTCATCTACCTGGGAAACATAAACCTTTTTTAGCCTATTATCTCCTTCTACTCTTGTTACGGTATGAGATAAATACAGAGGAATGTTATAATCTCTTAAGCATTGTTGAACGTTCCTTTCTAATCCCCCTGGATAAGGTAATATCTCTACTACACCTTCTACTTCTATTCCTTCTAAATGAAGCCTTCTAGCCATGATTAATCCAATATCTCCAGAACCAAGTATTAGAGCTTTGTTAGCTGGTTTTAAATTTTGTAAATTTATGTATTTTTGAGCAACACCTGCCGTAAAAATTCCACTGACTCTATCTCCAGGAATAGCTAAGGAATTAAAATGCCTTTCCCGTGCTCCTGTTGCCATCACCAAGGCCTTGGTTTTTATTTCATTTATTCCGTTTCTATTAACAAAAAGAATTTTTCTATCTTTCGTCACTTCAAGCACAAAGGTACTTTTTAAGAGTCTTGTATTTGTCTTTTCTAGTTCTTCTTGAAGAGTCTCCTTGAACTCAGGACCCGTTAAATCTTTTCTAAAATAGTGCAATCCAAATCCATTATGGATACATTGATTTAATACTCCTCCAGAATCATCTTCTCTTTCAATTAAAATTACATCTGCTCCAGATTTACTTGCGGATATGGCCGATGCCATTCCTGCTCCACCTGCTCCTATTACAACCACATCTGTTTCATATTTCATATTGTCCTCACCTCTGATGCAATTATCCAAGATCCTTCTTCGTTTTGTTTGATTTCTGTAGGAGATAAATGTGTTTCTTCAGAAATTATTTTTAAAATTTTTGATGTACAAAAACTTCCTTGACATTCTCCAAATGAAGCTCTAGTTGAAAATTTTATGTCATCGATTGTTCTGGCGCCACTTCTTATAGCTTCTTTAATTTCTTTTTTTGTAACTTCATTGCAAAAACATATCATTTCCCCGGCTTCTGGATCTTCATTAATCGCTCTTTCCCAGTAAACTAAATCTGTTTCGACTAAATGTGGCATCTTTTCTATGTAACTTGTGTAGTCTTTCCTTTTCTTTAGATTTATATGCATTTTCTCAGCTATTAAATATTCAACAACATATTTTGCAATTGCAGGTGCAGCAGTCAAGCCAGGAGAGCGAATACCAGAAACATGTATAACGTTCCCACGTTCCCCTACGTCTATATGAAAATCTTTTATTTTAGTTTCAGGTCTTAATCCTGCAAAAACTTTTACTACATTTCTAGAAAAGTCTAAAGAAGGTATTAATTTTAAAGATCTTTCTCTAACTTCTGAAAGCCCTTCGGTAGTTGTAGAAAAATCTTTCTTAGATTTTACCTCTTGAGCATTAGGACCTGCTAAAAAACCTCCATCAACTGTTGGAACAACTAAACATCCTTTCGTTAAAGGAGTTGGTATTGGAAAAATAATTGAATTTGAATATTTGATATCTTTTCCAAAGAGGAAATATTCTCCTTTAACTGGAAAGATCAAAGGTAAGTTATCACCAAAAAGTTTAGCAACTTCGTCAGCGTATAACCCGCAGGCATTTATTACTAAATCTGTCAAATATGAACTACCATCTTCAAAAATTAATTCATATTTTTCACTTTTTTTATTCACTCCAACAAGCTTTTTATTTTTAAATACTTTTCCACCATTAATTTCTATGGATTTTGCCGCTTGCATGGCAACCTCCCAAGGTTCTGTTACACCTGCAATTGGACAATAAAAAGATTTCAAAACGTCTTTATTTAAAAGAGGTTCCATATCTAATACGTCTTTTTTATCTAAAATTTTGTATTCCTTCATGTTGTTTTTTATGGCATTTTCTTCAATTTCATCTATTATTTTAAGTTCTTCTTCATTGAAAGCAACAACATGCGAACCCACTCTTAATACTTCTATCGATAACTCTTTTGATATTTCTTCGTAAAGTTTATTACCCATATGACATAATTTGGCACGTAAAGTACCAGGAGGATCATCATAACCGCCGTGAATTATTCCTGAATTTCCTTTTGTGACTCCTATTCCAATGCTATTCTTTGCTTCAAATAAATATACATCTTTTTCATATTTGTTAAGTTCTCTGGCTATTAAAGAACCAACTATACCTCCTCCAATTACTGCTATCAAAATTCTCAACCTCCTAACTTTAGAGATTAATAAAAAAAACCATATCCAGAATCTTAGGAATTATCCTAAGTTGGATATGGTTTTCTCTCTTATCTCCACCATATCAAATATTTATTTTATAATTTATTAATTTCTAATCTTTTATTTTATCACAAACTTGCTTATTTTTAAAAATACCGACCTTCATTTCAGAGTATTTAGTATCAAGATTTTATTTGTGAAAAAAGTAACCATTCAGTTTTGAGCTTGGATTCTTACATGTATTTTTTTATAATAAGCCATGGTATGTAGTTGTGTTAGCAGCCAATATTATTGTCATCAATATTGTATTCAAAAAGGCTGCAGTATAAACATTTCCAGTTTTTTCGTATAGACTTTTCGTATAGAAGGTTGCTACAATCAACGATGGTATCAAAGCAAAAAGCAATATTGGATTCAAAGCTTGAGATGGACAGAGGGCCTTACCTCTAAAGAATAAGAGCCCATATTGAAGTAACAAAAACACCACAAGTCCTCCAACAACTGAAATGCACGCAAATAAATATCCTCTGAATTTTTTCATGAACCGAGTATTTGCATTTACAGAAATACCGATTAAGTAATAGAACAAGAAAAAGAAAGGCGAGTATTTTAAAGCGGCTATTAAATGAGATGCTTCAAAGGTTTTTACTGCCCAAGTCCAAATTCTGAAATCGGTTTTAAATAGTGCATCAATTAGGTATAATATTGCATAGCCTATTACTACCGCAACGATTACTACCAATAGTGAGGAAATTATAGATTTCCAATTAGTTACAAAGCCGTATTGCCGTGGTGAAATGTCTGAATATCTTTTATTTAGATAATACATAATTAAAGTTAAAATGAGAATAACTTCAGAAACTATAAGTGCCCAGTATACGATTTGATTCGTAGTAGGTTGATTAAAATAACTACTTAATACAAACATCTTGTTTCCAAAAAAGACAGATAAGAAAAGGAGTATGCTAGCCAATGAGATAAAAATTGTGCCATTTATAATAGTCTTTTTTGACTTCGCTTCTTTTTCTTTTGCTTTTGAGTAAAGAGCAATACCTACAATAATAGACAAAGCAAAAGTAATTAACGATAATATTTTTAAAATGGTCATACCTGATTCTCTTTTGTCCATCAAAGTTGGAAAAAAGAGTGCAGGAAATGCGGCACCTAAGATAAAGACAATCCAGTAAACGGTTTTTGTTACCTTATTTTTAGGTGCTTTAACAACCAAGTCTGAAGGAGTTTTGGCTTTTGAAAAAACAGGTAATTTCATAAGAGCCATAATTAAAGGTACGAAAAGTAAAAAGAAACCAATTAATGCTAGAAATTCAGAATATTCTTTCAGCATCCATCTTTGATTTTCTGGACCTAATCCTACGTTTCCTTGATTTGGAGAGATGTAGTCTTTAAATGCTTCTGTATAAAAAGTGATTTGATATCTTGTCGTTTCAAATGAAAAGTGATTCCACGGGTGGATTTCCCATGGTTCATAAATTACCCTTCTCCCCCCATTTTCTAAAGTATACATTAATCCTTCAATTGGGTTCTCAGGATTACCTAAAAAAGCTCTTCCTTCCAGTTTGTTTATATAATCTTTAAAAACAACTGTTTTACCAGTCCTTGAAGCTTCTGAATCAAAGAAAAATTCGTCATAATGTGCAGCTATCATTCCAACTGTTCGAGGCCCGTAAGCCCCAAAGGCTACATTAGAATTTATTCCTAAATAACTAGACCAAGAATAATCAGATCCCATAGTTAATCCAGCAAGTATCTTTCTTATACCTGTTTTCATAAAGTCTTGTTCATCCTTTACCATCGCCACAGTAGAAGAAAATCCGCCCATTGAATGACCTGCAACAGCAATGATCCCGTTACCTTCTGAGTCTTTTAGAACGTAATCTTGTTCGTACATATATTGAACAGCATCATATATAGCAGTAGGCCAAAAAGAGAAAAAGGATTTGGAAGGTTCATAATTAGTTTTATTTATAGAGTGACCATGATCGTACATATCTAGCGCAAGAACAACATAACCTCTTCTTGACATTTCTATTGCTGAGGCATCTTGCATTTCTGCTGAATTTAAATAACCATGCGTGGTTATGATTGTCGGCCTTGGATCATCTGGACCTGCTCCCTTTGGTAAATACAAGAGACCTGATAACATTCCTGTTTCTGTTTCAAAATTTATTCTTTTCACCTCAACCGAATAAAAAGAGGTGTTAAACATATGAGCAAGAATGCTACCTATAAAAATCAGAATAATGGACAATAAAATGAGTTTCCCCTCTTTTTTCATTAATAAAACCTCCCTTTGAGTTTGTCGCCCCTTTTGAATTGTAAAAATATTAAATACCAACAAATTAAGCCTCTTACCTCTAATTACGATGGATATTATAGGCTTTCTATCTATCTCCAATCTTTTAACTCATTATTATTTTATATTTCCTTTTTGACAAAGTCAAATTGTTTGAGCGCCTTTTGTAGTTAAATGAGACTTTTTACAAGTAAACAAAGCTAACTAAATCAATAAACCTTTACAAACAATACAATTAATTCTCAAGATCCTTTAACATATTATTACTCAAAAATATTGTTAATATCTTATTTTATTTCTTTCATTTACAATTAATTCTACTTCATCAGTTATTACACCATCGTAAAAACCTTCAAAATCATATAAATCTTGAGGATCGTTTAGAGTCCATAAGTATATCTTTAAGCCTTTATTGCACCATTTTTTTAATAACTTTTTTGATTCCTCTTTATTTTCCTTTATAGCATCAATCCACAAATTTAGAGAATAGAAATCAAGTTCCTTATGCAATCTTGAAAGGTTATATAATGTCTCATATTTAACAAGTAACCCGATCTTCACATCTTTATCTTTTTCTCTTATTTTTCTAAGAGCATCCACTTTGAATGAAGAAAATAAAGTTCTATCCAATGCTCCTAATTCTTTTGTTATTTCATATGAAGGAATAGCAGCTTCAACTTCTTTTACTTCTAAATTCAAAAATGCTTTTTCATCTAATGATCTTATTGTTTCTTCTACGGTCGGCACAGGTTGACCATTTGGAAATTTGATTGTTCTAAGCTGTTTGTAGTCAAGGGAACTTAATTTTATTCCGTTTATTTCTTCGTCATGTAATACTACAGGGACTCCATCTTTAGTTAATCTTGAATCATATTCGATACCATCTGCTCCAAATTCTAACGCCTTTTGAAAAGCTTCAATAGTGTTCTCTACATATTTTGCACTATATCCTCTATGACCTAACACCAAAAAATCATGCATTAATCGTTCCTCCTTATAACGAGCTAAATACTCACTTTAGAAATTCTAAAAAGTACATTTTATAGATATTACAAATTTAGTTTTTTTAAAAAATTCCTCCTTTCTTCAATTCTTATTAATTGCTAATTTTTTTACATATTTCAGTATCTACACCAAAAAAATAGAAGGAAAAGCATTGTCACCTTATAAATCCAAAACTTTATTTATTGAGAATCTTCCTTTTTTAAAGTGACTATAAAAATTTAAGGTCTAAAAAATGTTGCAAAGTTGATATTATCTTCTAAAAAGCTATTTAATAGACAGTCAAATATCCTTTAAACCGTGTTTCTATAAAAATAATTATTACTATTATAAGTAAAATATAAGTAAAAAACCTTAAAATTTCTAATTAACTTATATTCTAAATTAAGTAGAGATAATGAATAGCTAATCATCACTTCAATCCGCTAGTTACTAGACTCTTAACAAACAAATCCTGAAGTGCAAAAAATAAAATTAAAGTAGGTAAAGCAGCCATTAAAGTTCCCGCCATAATTATTCCCCAATTGTTTGTACTATCTGTTGCTATTAACATTTTTACACCAATTTGGACAGTTTTCATCTTATTATCCATTGTGACTATCAATGGCCATAAGTACATATTCCAGGCATAAACAAAATTTATTATTGAGGCTCCTGCAATCATTGGACCTGATAAAGGAATTAAAATCTTTCTAAAATATTGCATAGGAGTAGCTCCATCAATCTTCGCTGCATCTTCTAGTTCTTTTGGGATAGACATAAAATGTTGCCTAAATAAAAATGTGTTAGTTGCTGACGCTGTAAATGGGATAATCAACGCCCAATATGTGTTGACCCATCCAAATTTTGACATAATCATAAATAAAGGTAGAATCATTACCGTTTCTGCAGGCAAAAATAAGGTTATGAATAAAGCAAAAAAAGTAACATTTTTACCTTTAAAATTAAAAGAAGAAAAAGCGAATGCGCCTAATGTTCCGGTTATTATTTTTCCTAACGTAGTACAACAAGCTACTATAAATGAATTTAAAAGCATCCTTCCCAAATTCATTATATTAAGCGCTTCTTTGTAATTTTTAAAATTAATTTGAGAGGGGAAAAACTTGGGAGGATAAGAAAAGACTTCCACCTCACTCATAAAACTCATCGAAATAGCAAGTAGAAATGGTAAAAACATAATTAAAGAAAAAATTATTAAACCTACTTCTATTAAAAAATAATTTATTTTTTTCTTTGAAGACATTTTCATCATCTTTCACCCCTTACTGGTAATGTACCGATTTTTCGCCAAACTTAAAATAGAAAAAAGTAATAAAGCACATTATTATAAACAAAATAACACTTTGGGCAGCTGCTTCTCCTGTCTTCTGAAAATAAAAAGAATCTAGATATAATCTATAAATCATAGTAGTAGTAGATTCCACAGGACCGCCTCTTGTCATTATATCAATAATTCCAAAGGAATCAAACATAGCATGTGTTATTTCCATGATAATTAAATAAAATGTCGTTGGCGAAAGAATAGGAAATTTTATCTTCCAAATTCTTTGCCAATTGTTCGCTCCATCAATTATTGAACTTTCTATAACTTCTTCAGGTATTGATTGAAGACCTGCAAGATAAAATATAATGGAAAAAGGAAGCATTTTCCAAATACTAGTAACCATTACAGAAATTAAGGCAAATGGTTGACTGGTAAGCCAATTTGCACTTATACCAAAAAACCGATTGAGAAAATAGTTAATATGACCAGCTACTGGGTTTAACATGAATGTCCATAGAGCTCCCGCAATTGTAAAAGAAATTGCGTAAGGAGTAAAAATTAATGTTCGATAAAATTTGACTCCAAAAACTTTATTATCCAATAGTAATGCAATGAGATACCCCAAAAAAATTACGCTAAAAACTGTAACAAGAATATATATTACTGTAACTTTTATTGCATTTAAATACGTCTTACTTTTAAATAAATTTAAAAAATTGTCAAATCCTACAAATATCTTTATATCCCCAAAGGGGGAGACTTTGTAGAAACTTAACATAAAAGAGGAAACAGCGGGCCAATAAATGAAAAGAATAATTATTACTAAAGTAGGTATTAACAATATGTATGGAGTATATTTTCCCCATTTCATTTCTTTCACTCCTTCTAAAATCCAGGGAAGAAAAGTCTTCTTCCCTGGAAAATAATTCATCTACTTATTTTGAAATCTTGGTTCTTGTTTTTCGTAACTAATTTCTATTGATAAAATTTGTTGTAATCTTTTATTAATTTAGTCACTTCATTTTCTGCCCATTCTAAAGCTTTTTCAGGAGTCATCTGGCCAGCAACCATTTTATCATAAGCGTTTTCTATAATTTCACGAGCTTCTTGGAATACTCCTATAACCGCTCCTGCTGTATTGTAATTTCTTTTCGCTAGTAATAATTGCAATAAAGAAGTAAAATAATTAGGATTTTCTGCATAGAATAGTTCATAATGTAAAGTTTCAACAGCATCTTTTCTTACTGGATAATATCCAGTTCCCTTATGCCACTTAATTTGTTGTTCTTCATTATTTATAAATTTCATTAATTCCCAAGCAGCTTGTATTTCATTATCTGGATGACCTTTTATTAACCAAAGACTTGCTCCTCCAACTACCGGACCACCACTTATTGATACATCGGGTACAGGCAAGAAAGCAGTCCCAAGTTCATAATTGTTGCTTTTTAAACCCTCTTCAAATAATTGTACATCAGATGTAGAGGTTATTAACATAGCAGCTTTACCAGAGATAAAGTTTTGTCTGGCAGCTGACCAATCTTCATGAGTTGTATTGATTATTAAACCTTCTTTATTTAATTGATCGAGAAGTTTAAATATTTTAATACCGGCTTCATTATTGAAAACAGCTTCTGTAGCTCTTCCTGTTCTTCCATTGTTGTTGTTTACAAAAGGAGCATCTGCTACTGCTAACATTTGTTCGAATACCCAAGCATGAGTTGGCCAAGTAAATCCGTATTGAACTGTTTTTCCACTAGAATCTTTCTTAGTAAGAATTCTACAATACTCTAGAAATTCATCGTAAGTTTTTGGAGGTTTGTTTGGGTCAAGGCCAGCTTCTTTGAAAAGTGTTTTGTTGTAATATAACAAAGCAGTCGAGGAATTAAAAGGCATCGAGTATAATTTTCCATCCACTGTGTAGTAATTTACAATAGGATCAAGCAAGACTCCTATATCAAAAGATGGATCTTTATCTAACATTTCTTGTGCAGGAATGATAACACCACTATCAATCATTATTCTCGTACCTATCTCATAGATTTGAACGACATGTGGTGCGTTTTTCGATTGAACAGCAGCAATAAGTTTGCTAATTGTTTCAGGATAGCTTCCAGTGAATTGGATATTTACTTTAATATCCGGATGAAGCTCTTCAAAATCCTTAACCATGTCCTCTATTAAAGGAACTCTCTGGCCACTCATAGCATGCCAAAATTCAATCGTTGTTACAGAAAAAGTTAACCCAGCAAGTAACAAAACAGATACCAACAACATCACAAAACGTTTCATAACGCCACCTCCTAAAGATATTTAGGTAATACAACTAAAAATACTTGTAGCAAAAAAAAACCTATTTTCACCAAAATTTTGGTAAAAATAGGCTTTTCTCCATCTCTCCAGCCTTTTGTTATTTAGCTTTTATTTATTAATGCGTTACTAAATACAATACTAGGCAATAATATTTTAACTGTAATCACAGGAAAAGTCAAACTCGTTTAAGAGCTTTTAAGAATAATCGAAAGTAAATATGGGCTAATATATGTCAATAAATAAGAAAATCGTAATTTTTCGTTTATTTTAAGCAAAGATTAAAAAGTATAAACACAAACCGATAAATTTTACTCTTTCTTTTCATTATAGTTTTTTCATAGTTTTTTCATAATATACTTTTAATGAACAAATTTTTAATATCTAAGGTGACTTTTATCACTTGTAACAATAGATATTAAATTGCCGATTTTTTAAATACTTCTATATATTGAAAAACTTCGGATTTGTTGGAATAAATTTAAATTTATGAGGGGTGCTCTTATGAACTAAAAGTTTGAGAGTTTCACCATTAAAATCGCAATCTACCAACTTACGTGAAGAATCATAAATATAACTTTGATACGATATGACTTCTAACCCTTTATGACTTAATTCAATTTCTTCAGGTCTAAAACAAAATTTATACAATCCATCAGGAAGATTTACAGGAAAAGTATTAAAAGCTTTTCCATTAATGATTTCGGCATTTATTACATTCAATCCAAGTCTTGCTAAAAGCTCCATTACTTTTATATTAATAGGATTATTATATACTTCAAATGTTTCTCCAAATTGCAACATTTCACCATTATCTAATATCATTATATAATCACTTAGAGCTACTGCATCCTCAGGATCGCTAAAAACCGCAACGGTCGTTTTGTCTAGATCTGAAATAAACCTTTTTAAAAAGGTCCTCATTTCAACGTGTAACTTCCTATCTAATTGACTTAATGGTTCATCAAGAAGTAATAAATTGCATTCGTTTAACTTTTCTCTCCCAACGGCAATTAATTGTTTCATACCTTCAGGCAACTCACTTGGTTTAAATTCTAAATAATTTGGCAGTCCATCTAATTCTTGAGCAGCTTTGGTAGCTTCAACATAAACTTCTTTTTTCTTTTTACCTCTTATATACAAAGGAAATCCCAAATTTAGTTTTGAATCAAGATGAGGAAAAAGTGCATAATTCTGAAATACGAATCCTACCCTTCTATCTTTGGGAGAATAATCATCTATTCTTTCTCCTCCTAGTAATATCTTGCCTGAATCTAATTTCATTAAACCTGCGATAGTCCTTAAAAGCACAGTTTTTCCCGATCCTGAAGGACCTAACACCGATAAAACGTCTCCTCCACCAATTTCAAACGAGATATTTTTAAGTTCAAACTCGCCAACATGAGAACATACGTTCTCCAATTTTAAAGCATACTTATTAGATGTCTTTAACATTTTGATTCACCTCCTTTCTAATTTCGGAAGGTAATCTTTTTATTCGATATTTAGTATATTAATGAGACAATAAAAAATAAATATATTTCAATTAGTTAATATTGAAAGGCAAAATTATGATTTGAATGACATTTGAATAAATTTTTGAAAGATTAAAATATTGTATTAAGAAAGAAATAATAAAAATGGTAGGTAAAAAATCCATATTTTCTGAAAGATTTTGTTAAATTACATTATTAAATTTCAGTTTTATTATATCATTTTTGTGTAAAGTTTCGAGTCAATAATTTATTAGTTATATTAAATAAAAACTTAAGAACAACACAATATGATATAATTACTCTATGTTCAACATATTCATCATGTTTATCTTTTAATTACTTCAAAAAAGGTTTGAAAAACTGTCTTGGCCACGTTGCCAAAATAGAGTTTATAATTAAACTTTGGTTTTAATAAAACGCCTGGATTATTAAATTTAGGAGGAAAATATGGAGCAAAATAATTTTAAAAGTGGTTTTGTCACTGTTGCAGGAAAACCAAATGTAGGAAAATCTACATTAATTAATGCATTAATGGGTCAAAAAGTTGTTATTGTGTCTGAGAAACCCCAAACAACAAGAAATCGAATCAACTGTATTTTAACTGAAGATAATTATCAGATCGTTTTTGTGGACACACCGGGGATACATAAACCTTTAAGAAAAATTGGAGAATATATGTACAATATTGCTGTTCATGCTCTAGAAGGAGTGGATTTGATACTATTTGTGACCGACGCAACAGAAGGAATAAGAAAATCAGATTTGAGGGTAGCAGAGGTAATCAATGCTTCTAATATTCCTACTATATTAGTTGTTAATAAAATAGACAAGCTTAGAGATAGAAGCTACATCCAAAATATGATTAATCAAATAGAAGATGTTTGTAATAATATTGTTGAAAGTATTCCTGTCTCAGCTGTTACGGGAGAAAATCTTTCTGAACTTAAATTAGCAATTATTGGACATTTACCATATGGGCCACAGTACTATCCTGAAGATATTATTATTGATAAGCCTTCTAGATTTATTATTTCTGAAATAATACGTGAAAAGGTATTTAATCTAACTAGAGAGGAGATTCCCCATTCAACTGGCGTCGTAGTAGAGGAATTGAAAGAAAGAGAGAATGGAGTTTTGTATGTAAGAGCAGAAATATATGTTGAAAGAGAGAGTCAAAAACCTATAATTATCGGAAAGAACGGAAACATGATAAAAAAAATTGGAGAACTTGCAAGAAAAGATATTGAAGAATTATTTGAAACAAAGGTTTATCTTGATCTATATGTAAAGGTAAGAGAGAAATGGAGAGATAATGAAAACATATTAAATAAAGTAATGGGATACAATGAAGAAGCTATAAGAAAAGTTAATAAAAAAGCGACAAGATAGATTAAAGATTCAAGAAAGGCTAACAGATAATTACATAATATAATTAATCAAAGTGCCGATTCTTTCTATTTTGACTTCCACTTTGTCTCCAATTTTCATTTGTCCTACACCTGAAGGCGTTCCTGTTGCTATAACATCTCCTGGTAAAAGAGTCATTATTTTTGAGATAAAACTAATAAGTTCTTCTACAGAGAATATCATACAATTGGTATTGGAATTTTGTTTTATTTCACCATTTAATAAAAGTTGTATATCTAAATTGTTGGCATTTATATCTGTTGTAATAAAAGGTCCAAATGGCGCAAATGTATCAAACGATTTGGCACGGGTCCATTGCCCATCTTTCTTTTGTAAATCACGTGCAGTTACATCATTGAAACATGTATAACCAAAAATATGTTTATTTACTTCTTCTATTTCTAGATTTCTTGCCTTGTTTTTAATTATTACACCCAACTCTGCTTCATAATCTACTTGCCTACTCATTGAAGGATAGATAATATTATCGAGAGGACTAATGACAGCAGTCGAAGGTTTTATAAAAATGATTGGCTCCGTTGGTAGTTTATCTTTCATTTCTTCGGCATGATCACGATAATTTAAACCAACACATACTATTTTACTTGGAGTGCATGGGTGCAATAGCTTTACTTCTGATAGGTGATATACTTCATTAGTTATTTCGAACTCATTAAATATATCTCCCTTGATAACTTGAATTTTTTCTTCTTCTAAAATTCCATAACTGATTATAGTATCTTTCATGAATCTGACGTATTTCATGCCCTCTGCCTCCATAATCGCTAATTTTTTCAATTTCGAAGATTATTTTACTCATTATAGCATAAATATTTTTAAAAAGAGTTAATTAGATATAAGAAAGGCAATTCTTAAGAAATTTTATCATAATCGTTATTAGAAAGCTATAATTTACTTTAATCACCTCAGATTACAGATAGTCAAATTTGCTAAATAAAGAAGAAAAAGTTATAATAAAATGAAAGATATGACGTATGATATGTTATTTAATTTTAATATAAGATATATATTTTATTAATATTAGTAAGGACTTTAGAAATAAATATTTTCTAAAAATGTTATTTTGAATTTAAAATGGGTCCAGGGCGGAACCCTCCCCCTTCTCCTTCGGTGCAAGTACCAAAAAGTTAAAAAAATTCAGAATTAGTGAGGATTAGAACTGAGGAGGTATTTTGTAAAAAAATCAATTCTAAAATATATATATAATGAGGATTTTGGAATTTCTAAAGTGAGTATAATATTAGTACGAGGAGGTTGATAAATGTTTTCAAAAGCAGGGAGATCGTTATTTAAGGAAGTTTTGAGCGAACTAAGGAAAGAGATTTTGCAGCTTCCAGAAGGATACAAAATTCCTTCTCAGCAAGAACTGTGTAATAATTTTGGGGTAAGCAGAACATTAATTAGAGAAGTTTTGGTAAGTTTGGAGAGAGAAGGTTTAATTATTAGAAAACAGGGATTAGGTACGTTCGTAGTAAAAAAGGAAGGTATTGTTCAAACAGGGTTGGACTATTTAAGGGGGGTATATAACATTATATCCACCTCTGGAAGAACTCCTAAGCTTATTTTAAATGAATTTGAAGAAGTGAAAGCAACTCCTCCTATTTCTAAAACATTGAAAATAGACAAAAATGAACCTTTAATAAAAATCAAAAGGCTCTATACCGCTGATGATATACCAGTAATATATGCAGAAACATACATGGTAGTTAATAGAATACCGGGAGGAAGAGAAGCGATTCTTTCGGTTTTAAAAAATGAAAAATCGAGAGAAGAAGAAATTTTTTCTTTTTTAGATAAGTATTTTATGAGACCTATAAAACATGCTATTGCAGAAATAGAAGCAATAGAAGCAAATAAATATCTTTCTGATCTTTTAAAAGTACCTGAGAAAAAAGCTATAACACTTCTTTTAGAAGTTCATTATGATGAGAATAACATCCCTTTACTTTATTCTTTGGATTATATAAATACCTCTGTTTTCAAATTAAGTGTGTTCAGAAGAAAAATCTAATTTTTAAAAGGAGGAAAAATAGTGTTTAAGCAAGATTTCAGACTTCCAAATGGTTTAGAAAACCAAAGACAATACCATATAAAGTGTGGTCCTGGAGACATTGCGCCAATTGTTATAGTTCCTGGGGATCAAGGAAGAGTACAAAGCATAGTTGAAAAAATAAGTAATCCTAAAAAAATTGCTGAAAATAGAGGTTTGATAACATATACAGGAAATTATGAAGGTTACCCTGTATCTGTAACTTCAACAGGAATGGGAGGTACATCTGCAAGTATAGTTTATGAAGAACTAATAAACATAGGAGCAAAGGTATTGATTAGAATCGGAAGTGTTGCTGGATTGCAAGAAGAAATTGAGGAAGGAGATATCGTAATTCCTTACGCTTGTGTTAGAGATGATGGTGCAAGCAATTATTATGTAGATGAAAATTTTCCCGCGACAGCTTCACCAGAAGTTTATTTAAGTCTTACATTAAGTTCAAAAGAGTTAAAAATAAATTATAAGACTGGAATAAATTGGAGCCATTCTTGCTTTTACAACAGAGATCCGGAATATTTTCAAAGATGGGGTAGATGTAGAGTTATTTCTATGGACATGGAAGCTTCAGCACTTTTTGTTGTATCAAGCTTAAGAGGAATAAAATCTGGATTTATAGGAATTTGTTACGCTAATAGATTCAAGCAATCGAAGAAAGAAAAAGTTGATTTAAGTGTTCCTGATACTACAAGAGATCTAATAAAAGAAGCAACAAGTAACGCTATAGACATTACTTTAAAAGCTGTTAAAAAATTGTATCAAAGTGAATCTTTAGGGACTTTAGAAATGAAGATTTTCTAAAAATAGAATTTTGAATTTAAAATGTGTCCAGGGCGAAGCCCTCACCCCTCCCTTGGTACAAGTACCGAAAAGGCTAAAGAAATTCATAGTTAATGAGGATTAGAAGTAGGGAGGTATTTTTGAATAAATTTAAAACTAAAAGATTGGCAAAACTTAAGTTTTGGGATTTCTAAAGTGAGTACAAAGTGAATCTTTATTAGGAGGTGCTAAAAATGGTTAAAAGAAAAGTTATTGTGGTAATGCTCGCTTGTTTGCTTATTGTTTCAAGTATCTTTTCGCAAGTGAAATTGGTGAGTGAAGTGGGAATTCACACCGAAGCTTGGAAAACTGTCATGAATGACTTTCAGGAGGAAACAGGAATAAAAGCCACAATCCAGCAATTCCCGTATTCAAACTACTTTGATCAACTAATGCTAACTTTTACATCTGGAAGAGTTGATTTTGATGTACCATACATTTCTATGCTTTGGTATCCAGCACTTGCCACAGCAAGTTACATTTATCCACTAAACAAGCTCTCAGGATACGAAGAATTAAATTTAGAAGATATTTCAGGAATAGATAATGGGTGGCAAAACGGTAATTTGTACTATATTCCTTATATGAATGAACTGGGAGGAATAGTGTATCGTACAGATCTGTTCAATGATCCTAAGGAAAAAGCAGCTTTCCAAGAACAATATGGATATGAGCTTGTTCCCCCTAAAACTCTCGAACAATATAGAGATATTGCTGAGTTTTTCTATCGTCCCCCAGAATTGTATGGAGTAACACTGATGGGACAAAGAAGCATATTCCTTGCGACACACTTTTTACAACGATTATGGGCAAGAGGTGGGAATCTATTGGATTCGGAAATGAAGCCCATCTTTAATTCAAAGGAAGGAATTGAAGCATTGCAAGAGGTTGGAGAAATGTTTAAATATGCAAATCCTTCAGCTAAAACTTATGTTTTTCAAGACGCTTTGACAGAATTTACCCAAGGTAGAAGTGCAATGGCTGAGATTTGGACTACAGCAATGTTGTATACTGAAAATCCAGAAACCTCAAGAGTTGTTGGTAAAGCTTCTTTTGTTGGATTTCCAAGGCCAGAAGAATTGAAAAATGAAAAATTACCAATGTTGTATATTTCATGGGGTTTCACTATTAGCTCAGCAAGTAAAAACAAGGATCAAGCACTACAATGGATAAAGTTTGTAACAGATACTAAAAATGAAGTTAAAGCAGCACCTTATGGTAATATACCAGCAAGATTTTCTTCAATAAATGACGAAGAATTAAGAGCAAAATTTCCTTGGTTAGAAGGGTTTTCAGAAGCTATGGAAAATTCTATTCCTACGCCTATGGTGCCCCTAATTCCGGAAGGTAATTCTATTATAAATGATTACATCGCTCCTGCAGTTTCTGAATATTTAAGTGGCTCAAAAACTGCCGAAAGAGCTCTAAATGACGCTGCTGATGGGGTATATAAATTGATGAAAGAACACGGTTATTATTGAATAAAAGCCCCATTGGTTCGGGGCTTTTAGTTCAAAAGGAGGATTCTCAATTTGTCAGAAAGAAAAAACTTTAATCATATACAATATATTCTACCGTCTCTTCTTTTTATATTAGTAATTTTTTTGATACCAATTATATACACTTTAGTAATTTCATTTTTCTCTTGGAATCTTCTGAGACCGGATTTGGGAATAAAGTTTGTAGGATTTAAAAATTACTTACAAGCTTTAAAAGATCCCTTTACATGGGAAACCATTGGAAGGACTTTTTATTTTGTAATTATTTCTGTTCTTTTGGAATTAATTTTTGGTTTTTCATTAGCGCTCTCCCTAAACACTGAATTTAAAGGATGGAAGATAGTCCAGTCGATAATACTTATACCTTTTATGATAGCTCCTGTTGTTGTAGGCTTTGCATGGAAATTTATTGTGAATAATGATTATGGGCCTTTACCTCATTTTTTAATCAATCTTGGTTTAACATCAATAACTGAAAACCCTTTATTAGCTAATCCAACAACAGCAATGTTTATGATAATCATGGCAGATGTTTGGGAATACACACCCTTTGTAACTTTGGTCTTATTAGCCGGTTTAAAAGCACTTCCACAAGAACCTTATGAAGCAGCATATGTGGATGGAGCTTCAGCCATACAAAGGTTTTTCTATATAACTTTACCTTTACTTAGGCCTTCCATAATGGTAGCTGTT
The DNA here is from genome assembly GCA_029780115.1 of Thermotogota bacterium. Lineage (GTDB taxonomy): Bacteria > Thermotogota > Thermotogae > Petrotogales > Petrotogaceae > Defluviitoga. The sequence continues at coordinate 9,482 of JAKOZG010000004.1, read as the reverse complement.
GTAATAAGGACTTTAACATCACTCAGAGTATTTGACACTATTTTTATTATGACCGGCGGTGGGCCGGGCTCAGCCACAGAAACTCTGTCTTTTTATGGTTATAGATTAGCTTTTCAATCTTATCAAATGGGATATTCTTCCACAATCAATTTGATTTCTTTTTTTCTCGCAATAATTTTTACTTTAATTTATATGAAATTGATAGGATGGGATAGCAATGAATAAAAACATAATTATAAAGATCGTATCGTTGATAATTGTAATCATAGCCTTAATTTGGACTCTTTATCCACTTGTGTGGATTATTTTTTCATCCTTCAAAGCACCTTTAGAACAATTTACAATACCTCCAAAATGGATCCCAGAAAAATTTACTTTAAGAAATTACAAGATCTTTTTCAGTAACGCTGAATTTGTCAGAACATTTTTCAATAGTGTATTAGTTACAACATCTTCGACAATTTTAGCTTTAATTTTTGGGATTCCTGCTGCTTATGGACTTGCAAGATTTAATTGGAAACATGCTAATCTTTTGTCTTTTATTATATTATTGGCTCGTATGACACCACCAGTTGTTATGGTCTTGCCTTTTTTCTTGATATCACGTTACCTTAACCTTTCAGGAACATATATACCAATTATTATTGCTTGTTCTTTTTTCAGTGTACCTTTTGCTGTTTGGATGATGCAAGGATTCTTTTCGGAAATTCCAGAATCTTTAGAAGAAGCTGCAAGAATAGACGGATGTACAAGATTTGAAGCCTTGACAAAAATTGTTCTTCCTTTAGTTTTACCGGGAATTTCAGCAACATCTATTCTATGTGCTCTCATATCTTGGAATGAGTTTTTATTTGCTTTAGTATTAACGGGTCAAGAAACACGTACTTTACCTGTTCTTGTTAATATGTTTGTAAGTGAAAAAAATGTGGATTGGGGTGTAATGAGTGCAGCAGCTTTAATAACTGTTATACCAATGATAGTATTTGGGCTTTTAGTACAAAATAATTTGGTTAAAGGGTTAACAGTTGGGAGTGAGAAATAATTATATTTTACCTAATAACGTCAAAGACTTATTGCCTTTGACGTTATTAATAATGAGGAGTATTTTTAGTCTAATCTAAAGGCCTTATCAGCTTCAATAATTTCGTCTGCAACATCTACTAACTTCTTATTTGAATTTCTGCTTTTTTTCTGCAAAAATTTCATCGCATCATCTTCTTTTAGTTGCGATCGTTCCATCACTATTCCCTTTGCTTTTTCTATAATTTTTCTTGATTCTAAAGCATCCTTTGTTTCTTCTAATTCTATTTTTAAGTTTTTAATTTCTTCAAATCTTGAAATTGCGATTTCTATTGCAGCTTTTAAGTCAGATTCATCTATAGGCTTTATAAGATATCCCAAAACTCCGATTTCTATAGCTCTTTGGATTAATTCTTCATCATCATATCCACTTACAATTAATGAAGGTACATCCATATTTTTATTTATTATTTCTAACGCTTCTAGTCCGTCTAATATTGCTAAATTAATGTCAGCGATTATTAAATCGGGTTTTCTCTCTAAAACGATATCAATTAATTCCTTACCATTTGTGGCTTCACCGATCACAATACAACCTAAACTTTCTAAATTGCTTTTTAATCCCATTAGTATAAGGATTTCATCTTCAGCAATTACTACCTTTAGATTTTTCATACATTTCCCTCCAAAACGTTAAATTAATTTATTCCTTCCGTTGCATTGAGAGGAGTTTGTTTTGCGGGAATTTCTATAATTATATTAGCTCCATTATTATTATTTATTGAAATAGTTCCACCTAGTTGTTTAGAGACAATCGAATAAACTATTGATAATCCTAATCCTTTATTTTGATTAATATCAAAATGTTTGGGGAAGCCTATACCGTTGTCCGATACCTCTAATTTTATTGATTCATTAGAGTATTTACATGTAATTTTAATTTCTCCTTTTTCTCTTCCAATAAATGCGTATTTTAAACTATTCGTCACTAATTCGTTGACAACTAAAGCGATTGTTGAAGCTTTACTATACGAAACGAAGACATCATCTAATTGTAGATTAAATTCAACGCCTTTTTTTGTATTAATCATGCATTCTATAATATGAGTTATCATCTCTTTTAAATTAATAATACTTCTTCCTAATTTATCTTTTGCCAATAAATCATGCACTGCGGAAATACTTTTTATTTTAGAAATTAAATCGTCTAGCATACCAATAATATCTTTTTGCGAACCTTTTTTCACAGAAGTTTTATATAAGGAAATCAAACTTATTATAGATTGTAAATTATTTTTTATTCTATGATGACTTTCTCTTAATAGAACAGAGTTCCCCATTAATTTGGTGTTATGAATAGCCAAAGCGGTTTGATGAGCAATCGTCTCTAAATACTTTATTTCTTCTTCAGTATACAAATGATAATCTTTATAACAAATTTGAATAATTCCACCTAATCGTGATCTTATATAAAATGGAACGCAAATTAGACTACAAATATCGTTATTTAGTTTAAAAAATCTTTCAAAGCCTTTATCTCTTTTCGTGAAATAATAAACCTTTTCCTCATCAATTAATTTTAATATTTCAGCTTCATTAGGAATAAATTCAATATTTTCGCTACTTTTATAAATAGATTTGTCTATAATGGTAGAAGTTTCTTCGTCAATTAAAGATATTTCACATGCATCTGTTCTTGTTGCTTTTGCTGTATTTTCTGCTAATAAATTTAAAATATCATTTAATTCATATTCTGAGGTTAGACATTCTACAGATTCAAAAACAGAATCAATTAGTTGATTGTCTCCTAAAAAATTGTACATTCTATGATTACAACTATCAGGCTGTATTTATTTACGTTTTCTTTAATAGAAAAGATAACTAGCAATTTTTAAAGAGAAAAACTCAACTTACGTATAAATAATCTATTAATTTATAACTTTCCTTTTTTTTATTTAAGACCTTAACTTCCTATACAATTATTTTACAAAACTAAGAAAAAAGTTGATAATACAAGTTATTTGCTCTTAAAGTTAACTAATTATAAGTAATCTCTTTTAAACAGATTTTGACATTTAGAAAATTAAATATATAATTTGTATGTACAACTTAGAAAGATATGGATTTAATAACTGTACATCTTTTAACATTAATATCATACAAGTTATATTTTGTGTAATAAACATAACAGATACGAAATATACATTACAGAGTATAAAAGGAGTGCATATTAATGTACGAAGATTTAAAAAAACAACTTTACGAAGCTCATATGAATCTAGAAAAATACGGTTTAGTTGCATATACAAGTGGTAATGTTAGTGTTCGGACTGGAAGTCACATTATAATAAAGCCTTCTGGTGTTCCGTATGATAGATTGAAGCCTCAAGATATGGTCGTGCTAGATTTACAAGGTAATATCATTGAAGGTAATTTAAAACCTTCTGTTGATTCTGCTACACATTTGTACCTATATAATCGTTTAAATGATGTTGGAAGTATTATTCACACACATTCTCCATATGCTTCATCTTTTGCCTTAATTAATCAATCTCTTCCTGTGTATAGTACAGCTCATGCAGATGTATTCGGAGTCGAAATACCCGTTTCTTCATATGCACCTGTTGGTACCGAAGCAATTGGAAAAGCTGTTATGGAAGTAGTTAATCAAGCAAAAGCTGTTCTCTTAAGTAAGCATGGAGTAATTGTTATGGGTAAAGATATCCAAGAAGCTCTACGAAATGCTATATTTTTAGAAGAAGTAGCAAAAACAGCCTATTTTGCGAGAACGATGGGAAATCCAGAACCTTTAGATGGGGAAGAAGCTAAAAGACTTTTTGAATTTCATCATAAAAGTTATGGGCAAAAGAAATAAGCAATCTTAAGGAGGAAAAGAAAAAATGTATTTAATAGGAACTGATATCGGAACAACAGGTACAAAGACAGTGATATTGGATGAAAATGGAACTTTGATATCAAAAGCATACAGAAGTTATAAAGTGAATACACCGAAAGCTTCTTGGGCAGAACAAGAAGCGAAGGTCTGGGTTGAAGCAGTGATTCAAACTTTGAAAGAAAGCTTGGAAATCGCTAACGTAAATCCTAAAGAAGTGGCCGGAGCTTCATTCAGTGGACTGTATGGAGGGTCAGGCGTTCCAGTAGATAAAAATATGAACCCTCTCTATCCATGTCTTATTTGGATGGATAGAAGAGCTTGGCAAGAAACACAATGGGTTAAAGATAATATTCCTCATGATAAACTTTTTGAAATTACCGGAAATTATGTAGATTCTTATTTTGGATTTACAAAAATAATGTGGATAAGAGATAATTTACCAGACATTTGGAATAAAACATATAAATTTGTCAGTCCAAAAGATTATATTATTTTTAAATTAACTGGGGAACTGTCAACAGATTATAGTTCGGCGGGTAATCTCGGGGGAGTTTTTGATATTAGGACTAAAAAGTGGTCTCAAGAAATGGGAGATGCATTAGGAATACCAATAACTATGCTTCCTGAGAAGATCCTTAATTCTCATGATATTGCAGGTTATCTTACTAAAGAAATGTCTAATTTAACAGGCTTAATTGAAGGAACTCCAATAATAAGTGGAGGAATAGATGCGCCAATGGCTCAATTAAGTGCAGGTGTTTTAAATGAAGGAGAACACGTATTTATGGCAGGAACTTCAACTTGTTGGGGAACCCTTTTATACGATAAAAAGCCTCCTTCCTCAAAATTAGTTAATTATCCTTATGTGGTAGAAGCAGATAAATTACTTTATACTTTTGGAGGAAGTGCTACAACAGGCGCTTTAGTTGATTGGTTCATCGATGAATTTGGACAATTAGAATCAAATGTTGGTAAGCAGGTAGGCATTTCTCCATATGATCTTTTGGAATTAAAAGCAAAAAAGATACCTTTGGGAAGTGAAGGGTTACTGGCATTGCCATATTTTATGGGCGAGCGTTCTCCTATTTGGGATCCAGATGCAAGAGGTGTTATTTTAGGACTTTCTCTTTATCATCAAAAGCAGCATGTATATAGAGCTTTAATGGAATCAGCAGCTTATTCTTTAAGGCATAATATGGAAACTGCCAAAGAATCAGGTATTAAATTGAATCCTGATTGTTGGATAGTAGGGGGAGTTGCTAATTCTGAATTGTGGACGAAAATATTTGCAGATGTAACGGGATATAACATGATAAAACTTTCTGATAATATTGAAGCTCCGTTGGGAGACGCTTTTCTTGTAGGTTTAGGAACTGGTATATTTAAAAAACCTGAAGAAATTAAGAACTGGATAAAAATAGAAACAAAAATTGACGCAGAAAAAGAACATTTTGAAAAATATGATCAATATTACAAACTCTTTTTAGAATTATATGAAAATACAAAAGAGATAATGCATAAAATATCAAAATTATAGTAAATCTTCGGAGGTGTGAATGGTGATAGAAAAAAGGAAACCCAGGATTGGAATTTTAGGGATTATGCAGAAGCTATATGATAAGACATATCCAAATATTGTGGAAACTCAATCGAATTATGTAAAGGATGTTATTAAAGAACTTGAGAATGTTGCAGACTTTAAATTCTCAAGACCAGCTAGGGATAGAAATGATATTGAACAGATAGTTGAAGAATACAACAACGATAAAGAATTAGATGGAATAATGATTATGATGCTAACTTACAGTCCTGGCCAAAGAATCGTACCCGCTTTAAAAAATAACAAATTGCCTATAATACTTGCTAATACTCAGCCTTTATCATCTGTTACCCAGGATTGGAATATGGAACACTTAACATATAATCAAGGAATCCATGGTGCTCAAGACAATATGAATGCTATAGTAAGATTAGGTATAAATTGTCCTGTTATTACTGGTGATTGGAAAGATAAAGCGTTCAAAACAGAGATTGGGAACTGGGCTTTGGCCGCTCAAGCTGCAAAAGCTGCAAGAAGAATAAGAATAGCAGTCATAGGAAGAATGCCGGGGATGGGTGATATTACTTTTGATTCAGCTGCATTACTTAAGAAACTTGGAGTTGAAGTGGTTGATGAAAGTATGGGTAAGATATACACCTATTTAGAAAAAGTCACGAAAGAGGAAATTGAAAAGGTGAAAGAAGAAAACGCGACACATTTTGAAATTGATCCCAACCTAGAAGAAGATCAATACAACTTTGCTGCAAAGTTTCAAGTTGCAATCGAAAAATTTTTGAAAGAGGAGAACTATGATGGATACAGCATATATTTTGACTCAGTCAAAGATGATGGAAGGTTTGAACAGCTACCATTAATGGCTGCATCAAATTTAATGGCAAAAGGATATGGATATGGTGCTGAGGGAGATGCACTTGCCGCAACAGCTGTGATATTAGGCCATATCTTGGGAGAAAATGGACATTTTACTGAAATGTACGCAATGGATTTTGAAAGAGATTCTATTTTCATGAGCCATATGGGTGAAGGGAATTGGAAAGTTGCTAGAAAAGACAAACCAATGAAACTCATAGACAGATTTTTAGGAATAGGCGATTTAAACAATCCTCCAACAATTGTATTCAACGTACAACCAGGCGAAGGAACTATAGCTTCTTTGGCTCCTATTAGTAATGGAAATTTCAGATTGGTTGTTTCTAAGGGGGAAGTTTTAGATAGTGAAGAATATCCAAACGTTGAAATGCCATACTTTCATTTCAAACCAGATAATGGAGTAAGAAAATCTATGACAAATTGGCTCAAAAACGGAGGGACACATCATCAATGCTTCAATATAGGTGATATTACAAGAAGGTGGGAACTGTTTGCAGAGATGGAGGGTATTGAGTACGTAAGGGTGTAGTAATTTTTTGGAATATATTTATGGAGGTGGATGGAATGAAGAGCAAATTAGTTTTAACTTTAAGCTTGATTGTTTTGTTTGTTATTCTTGGATTTTCACAATTAGTTGGAATCCCAAGAGAGGAAACATTGATTGTTAATTCATTAACTGGAAGAGTGGGATCTCCTGCTAATTTTAATGTTTTTGTAGCTGTGTGGAGAAATCCAGATAGAGGTATTCAACAATTAATGTTAGAACCATTGTGGATGATTGAACCTTCAAGAGGTGAAGTTATTAATTCCTTAGCAGCTGAAGGTCCTATCTACAATGACGATTTTACAAGAATGACTATTAAACTTAGAAAAGGATGTTATTGGAGTGATGGTATTGAAATTACTGCAGATGATATTGTCTATGGAATAGAAATGGCGATGAAATATTCCCAAATGTCGTATAATGCAGTATTTAATCTTTATGTTAATCAGGTATATAAGACAGATGATTATACAGTAGTTTTTGAACTTAAAGAGCCAAATGCCAGATTTCATACAAATTTTGTTGATAGATGGGGTGCATGGAGACCATTTCCAAAACATATATTTGAAAAGGTAGAAGATCCCATAACTTTTGATTTTAATCCTCCAATAAGCAGTGGGCCATATGTCTTAAAAGATTATGATCCTTCTGGTTATTGGACTTTGTGGGAAAAAAGGAAAGATTGGGCTAGAACGCCAACCGGGATTATGTTTGGAGAACCTGCACCAACTTATGTTCTTTTTTATTACTACGGAGAAGCGACAAGTCAGGTAATCGCTCAAGCTAATCATAATTTAGATGTATCAGATTTAACTTTGGAAGCATTTAGGGCTCTTCTACAAAGGAATCCTTACTCTAGAGGTTATAGAAAGGAATATCCATGGATTCTTGTAGAACCAACCATAACCGGTTTGGTATTCAACTGCGATGTATATCCATACAATATAAAAGATGTAAGATGGGCTCTAACGTTAGCAATTGATATAGTTGATTATATTGGTATTGCATTTGATGGTACTGCTGTAATGAGTGCTATTCATCTTCCACCGACTAGCTTTTATCGAAAAGTCTATCATGAACCCATAGAAGAATGGCTCAAAAACTTCACGTTAGATATAGAAGTTAACGGAGAACCTTTCAAGCCATATGACCCTTCTGCAACTCTTAGAGCTGCTCAATATGCAAAAGAAAGAGGATATGAAGTACCAGATGATATAAACGAACTCAAAGAAATGTTTGGACCAGGATGGTGGAAATATGCACCTGATGTAGCAGAACAATTACTACTCAGAAATGGTTTTAAGCGAGATAAAAACGGTAAATGGTTGTTACCAGATGGTACTCCTTGGAAAATAATTATAACTGCCAGTCCGACTCCCTCACATCCTCAGTATAGAAATTCTTTAGCTGCAGCTCAACAATGGAGAAATTTTGGTATTGATGTAAACGTAATGGCTACTGAAGCTCAAAGTGATTTAGTCTCGGTAGGAGATTTTGTGGTAAGTGATGATTGGCCTGTACTTGAGCCATGGGGTGGTCACCCTGATCTACACCGTATGTTTAATGATATCCACTCTAAATACTACAGACCCAAGGGTGAAAGAGCTGCTGTTGGCCAGGGACCTTTACTTGGAAGATGGACTGATTCAAGGATAGATAAGATAGTAGATGAAATGGAAAAATTAAATTGGGATGACCCTAGAAATATTGAATTAGGTATAGAAGGTTTGAAGATACTTGTTGAAGAGATGCCAACAATACCAACTTTTGCTTATCCAAGTGTAATAGGATGGGATGAATACTATTGGACCAATTGGCCAGGCGCTGAAAATCCATATATGTGGGCTGGCCATCCATGGCCGAACTTTAAGTATTTACTCCCCTTTCTTGAACCGACAGGTAGAAAGTAGCAAAAAATTTTTCACACCTCCCGCCCCTGCGGGGGCTTTAGTGTGAAAGACTCTAGTTAAAAACTATTTTTAAAATTTTCTTTTGGAGGTTATAAGATGAAGAATAAAAATATAGAAGTTTACAAAAACACCAACAAACCGATCGACGAAAGAGTAGAGGATCTGTTGAATAAAATGACTTTAGAAGAGAAAATATCCCAAATGATTTATAGTTCTAAGGCTATTGAAAGATTGAGCATTCCAGAGTACAACTGGTGGAATGAAGCTTTGCATGGAGTAGCCAACACAGGGATAGCTACTGTTTTTCCACAATCTATAGGTATGGGGGCATCTTTTGATGAAGAAATGGTTTTCAAAGTAGCATTAGTTATTTCGGATGAAGCAAGAGCCAAATATCATGAATCAATTAGAAAAAATGATAGAGGTATTTTTAAAGGTTTAACGTTTTGGAGCCCGAACATAAACATATTCCGAGATCCGAGATGGGGAAGAGGGCAAGAAACTTATGGAGAAGACCCATATTTAACTGGTAGACTTGGTGTAGCGTTTATAAAAGGCATGCAAGGTGATGATCCTAAGTATCTAAAAACTGCGGCATGCGCTAAACACTACGCTGTTCACAGTGGCCCTGAAATGTTAAGACATCACTTCAACGCTCAAGTGAGCTTAAAAGATTTAAGA
>JAKOZG010000024.1 GCA_029780115.1 Thermotogota bacterium | reverse complement strand
GCTTCTTTATCTTTTTTTGATGATGCTATCAATGAATTAATTAAACAATATGGCATTAAGGTTTTTAAACAGTTTTCTAAATGATTTCGTTTAATAATCCTTAAAACATTGATTTTACGATGTAGAGACGTGCTATATGCGCATCTCCAAGGTTCAATCGTAGCAAAAATTATGAATTTATTTTTCGTAGAGACGACCTATATGGGCGTCTCATGATTTCAAAATCAATATCCTTAAAAAAAGACGCTCGTATAGAGCGTCTCTACAACTATAAATTAATGTGAATTATAATAAACTTTTCCAACCCTTTTCGTTAATAATTTCACTGCAACTACTTTTTAGATTCCCTGAAATCAACAGTTGCTAAATTATTCGATTACAGATATTTCAAAAATTCGTCGATCTAACACTTTTATAATTTGCTCTGGTTTTTGGATTGGATACTTTGAACCCATTATAATGGTACTTCCATTATTGTAATCAAAGTGGCAGAATTTTTTTCTTCAGGCATTGTATCCTCATAATACAGCTCTAGCGCTTCTTTTAAGTTTTCTAACGATTCTTCTATCGATTTTCCTTGAGAAACCACATTATTTTCTATACATTTAGCTACATACGAATTATCTTCTTTTTGTACAACAACAGTAACCTTTATGCTTGTTGTATCTTTTTCTTTAGGAAGTTTTGTTTGTGATTCTGTTTTTTTAACTCTAGGTGATGGCTCTTTATTTTTACCTTTTTGAGATTCTTTATCTTTGCTTTGTTTAGATATTTCACTCACCACCTTTAATATAACTAACCTTAGAAAATTATATAAATACGCATTTCAAGATAGTTTATATACATAATATCTATTAAAATTATATCACATTGCTCGATAGTTTCTCTTTTTATAGAAGTATAGTTATTTCTTATAATTTCAATAATATCTGTTGCTTGAGTGGTATAGTATAATCAATAGAGAAAGTAACATCTTGAGGTGATAATATGCAAAAATTGACTTATAGAATACTTTTACGAAAAGAACCAGAAGGTGGATACACAGTATTAGTTCCTGCATTACCCGGATGCATAACCTATGGAAAAACAATAGAAGAAGCAATAAAAATGGCTAAAGAAGCTATTGAACTATATTTAGAAAGTATGATTGAAAATGGAGAGGAGATACCAACCGAAGAAGGAGCATAAATTTAATTCAATCATAAAAATCCTTCAAACATTGGTTTTAAAGACATTTAAAAATCAATACGTTTAATAATATTTCAAACCTCAATTCAAACAAATGTAGAGACGACCTACACGGGCGTCTCATGATTTCAAAATCAATATCCTTAAAAAAAGACGCTCGTATAGAGCGTCTCTACAACTATAAATTAATGTGAATTATAATAAATTTACGAAATACTACAAAAAACTAATTTGTAAATATAAATATGCTTCTGAATTTAAGAGTTACAAGAATGAATAATTATAAACCCAACATGAATAGAAGAAAGATTATTTTCATGCTTAAAAGGTATATTATACCTTCTTTCATCGATATTTAATTGTTTTATAGTACAAAAGTATCAAACAAAAAAGGCGCTATTAGCGCCTCTTTTTTAATAAATGTCACTATTGAAGTAGTTTTAAAACATTTTGAGGAATTGTATTAGATTGTGCCAACATAGCATTTGAAGTTTGCATTAATATCTGTTGCTTTGTAAATTCCATAATTTCTTTTGCCATGTCCGCATCTCTAATTCGCGATTCAGCAGCGGATAAATTCTCAGAAGAAACCTGTAAGTTCCTTATAGTATGTTCCAACCTATTTTGCATCGCCCCAAGGTTTGATCTTTCATTAGAAACATAATTTATTGCGTTATCAATCTTAGATATAGCTTCATCAGCTGCTTCTTGAGTTGATACGTCTATACCTTTTGTTATTCGTCTATCATTTTCAAATGCCATGTTTGTAGCAAATATTAATTTTCCTTCTGGATCATAGTATCCTACCTCAAAACCCGCTTCTTCAAAAGATTTCCAATTATTAAGATCATCTACGTCAAAGGGTGAGTCGGTCTTCCATAATAGCGTATCTTCATAATAATATCCCGCTTCAGTCGAGAACACTTCTTCTCGCCAACTTCCTATTTCTAAATCAAGTGCAGTTTCTCCTGGAGAAAGTGGATTTGTTGATTTTAGTAGAAATATCCCATCATCACTATAATAACCAACGTCATCCAATTCTTGAAAACTTGCATAGTACTTTTCATCATTGTCTAATAAAACATTAATCTGTTGATTTTCTCCAAACTTATTATCAGAAGGAAAAATCAATTTATCTTCCAGATAATAACCTGAAGGATTTATCCCATCTGATTCTCGCCAAACCGCTACAGTTTGACTATCTCCTTCTAAAACGTATACTTCTCCACTTGTTAGTGGATTATCTGCAGGATATACAGTAGTTGAAAGAGTTGTATCATAATATCCATCATTTCTCCAAACAGCAACTGTTTTTGTTATCTCTTCATCGCTATCTTCTAAGGCAAATATACTACTTCCACTCAAACCTGAAATACTATCTATTTTATAAACAAGATTACCGTTTGTGTCATAATATCCAGTGTTTGCACCATTTACATTTTGCCAAATTGCAAAAGGAGCTCCTTCCTTTTCTAAGAAAGAAAAGAATTCATTTTCTTCAATTTTCACAGAAGGTAAAGCAGTCAAATTATCATTAAAACTCCTATATCCATTATCATACCAAATAGCTGATATCCCATCACTTTCATCTTTTAATGCCCACACAGTAGTAGCAGAAGGATACATTGAGTCTTTGGGAAAAATAAGATTTCCATCATAGTAATATCCATTCCCATCTGAACCGTTTTGAAAAACTCCTACTAGTTCTTCGCTATTTTCTAATGCATAAACTTTACCCCCTACACTCAAATTGTTTCCTGCATATACTAAATTATTTTTATTATCATAATATCCATTATCTTCTAAAATTGCTACTGTTCTAGATGAACTATTATCAGTATCTTCTAAAGCATAAACTTCCCCATCAGACAAAGGTAAAGCAGAATTGTATATTACAGTACTTCCACTAACGTAACCTCCAGCAGTGCCACTGTATAAAGCAATAGTTTCTCCACCATTAACAAAAAAACTACCGGTACTATTAGTTACTACGGAGTAAGTAACAACAGTATATTCATCAGCTACTAAAGTTATCCCACTAAATGTATTAATTTCATAAGAAACTGTTTTATAAACATCAGAATTATATGTTTTAGCAACATATGTAGCTTCTCCAATATTTATCTCACTACCATTACTTAATGTTTGATTTATTCCTGTGATCAATTTTCCATCTTCAGTTACATACCCTTTATCATACCAAGTCCCAACTACATCACCATTAGCACCTTTTAGTACATAGTTACTCCCTACTGTTGCAGCTGTTAAAGGACCGTTTATACTTGTAATTAGATTACCTTCACTGTCAAAATATCCTTCTTGAGTTACTTGCTGTGCATCCTTCCAAACAGCAACTTCTTCACCGTTATAAAATAATGAATCCCCATTAACAGTATATTGCCCGTTTGCCCCCAAAATTAAATTGCCTTCTTCGTCGAAATATCCTCCTTCATACCAAATTGCTTTTACATTACCGTTTTTATCTTTCAGAACAGAATGCCCGTTAACAGTTGCAGCAGTGTAGTCTGTCCCAATCTGCAAGGCGCTTGCTCTCATATTCCCAATATTCAGTTCTACATTCTGCCCTTCATTTGCTCCGATATGAAACTTTGCCGAAAAACTTCCTTTTAGTAAATCAATAGCATTAAACTGTGTTGTTTCTGCAATTCTTGTAATTTCTGCAGCCAACTGATCTATTTCTTTTTGAATAGCATCTCTATCCACATCTACATTCGTATCGTTTGCAGATTGTACTGCAAGCTCTCTCATTCTTTGAAGTATCGAATGTGTCTCTGTTAAAGCTCCTTCTGCAGTTTGAATTAAAGAAATAGAATCTTGTGCATTTTTTACAGCCATGTTCAATCCACTAATTTGCGCACGCATTTTTTCTGACATAGACAAACCAGCTGCGTCGTCTCCCGCTCTATTGATACGCAAACCAGTAGAAAGTCTTTCAAGCGTTTTTCCCATAGAAGAGCTCACGTTATCTAGTGAACGCCAGGCTTTTAATGCATTTATGTTTTGATTAATCCTCATACTTTTGCCTCCTTCAAGCTATGTTATTAACTTTTAAATGTATTTATTATTCCACATATAAATAATATTTTTCATTGTAAAATGTCCCAAAAACTTCTTTCAATATATTATTCTTTTTTTGACTATATTATTCCTAAAATCTTGTATTAAAGGTTGTAAATTTTATATGTGCTTAATATGGAATTTCATCACAGATGAAGACAAAGTAAGATAAGAGGTTGAACCTTCTATTTAAGTATTATGAAGCATTAAATTACCTTGTAAGAAATATAACTCTTCTTGTATAAAACGAAAGGCAAAAGAAGCTATTGACATGTATTGATATCTATTTTTTCTATCTCTTTTTTTATGCTCACATTCACATCTTCTATTTTACAAGGGTTTTAAACCTCAAACAACCTTACAAAAAAGCAATTCTTTCAAAAAAAAGTATACGTAGTTATACACTCACCAAAAACCTCATAATTATAACCAAAAAATAAATAAATATCCTTTAAAATAACGATTATCGCTCAAACATAACAGTTTTACTCTTATGTTTTTTACCACGTTTCTTCATCAAAATCCTCAAAAAACCTTATCTAAGATGACGTATGTATACCATATATCAAAAGAATAAAACATAACAAATTGTTCAAACAATCATTTAATCGACTGTAGAGACTTATTACATGCGCGTCTACTAGGTTCAATCGTAGCAAAAATTATAAATTTATCTTTTTGTAGAGACGTGCTATACGCGCGTCTCCAAGGTTTTCAAAATCAATATCCTTAAAAAAAGACGCTCGTATAGAGCGTCTCTACAACTATCAATTAACGTAGTTTATAATAAATTTACGAAATTACAAAAATGACACAAAAAACTAATTTTAAACATATACCTAAAAGCAAAATGTCAAAACCCTAAATAAACAAACTGTAGAGACGTGCTACATGCGCGTCTCATGGTTTTAAAATCAATATCTTTAAAAATAGACGCTCGTATAGAGCGTCTCTACAACTATAAATTAATGTGAATTATAATAAATTTACGAAATTACAAAAATGACACAAAAAACTAATTTTAAACATATACCTAACAACAAAATGTCAAAACGTTGAATAAACGGGTGTAGAGACGTGCTACATGTGCGTCTACTAGGTTCAATCGTAGCAAAAATTATAAATTTATCTTTTTGTAGAGACGTGCTATATGCGCGTCTCATGGTTTTAAACGCATTTCAACAATCAATTCATTTATAATTCAAAAAATAGACGCTCGTATAGAGCGTCTCTACAACTATAAATTAATGTGAATTATAATAAATTTACGAAGTCAAAAAATAAAACATTAATTTAATAATAATTTATCTATCAACAAATCCACAATCTTGATTTTAAGTCCTATAAACGATCCACAATCATGAATTGATGCTGGCTATAACCTCGAACAACCTTGCAAAAATCAACAATCTTCTAAAAAGGTATACTTAGTTATACACCAGTCAAAAACCTCATAATTATAGCTAAAAAATAAAATATCACCCAAAAAAGTATTGATAACCTATCTAAATAAAATGTTTACCACCATATAAAATCACCTCATCTTAAATATATTGCATTTCCAGCAAATTTAACAAAATTCCAATTATGTAAGCTAATTCCAACTTCAAACACAAACTATAGTAAACTATACAGTCTAAACATAATTTTTAAGTTGAAAACTCACTTTTTGTTGCACATTTTTCCTTCTTTGCAGTTAGAAAATAGGCTGTAACGTTATTCCTTAATTTCTAATGAAATTAACTCTCCATCTTTTGTATTTATCCACCTTAAATCATTATGAGTCAACTCTGTCAATTCTTTAGCATTTAAGGACCCATATTTCCCAACAATTTGTTTAATGAAATCTTGTTCAGAAACCTCCAAAAACTTTGCATAAGACAAATCATTTGGATATAGAATAGTATAAGCTTTATCGGGTTCGTCATCAACTTCTTCAATATTAATTATTTTTGCCTCTTTCATTATCTCTAAAAGGATGTAATGCCTTTCAGGTACTGGACCATATGGCAAATGAGCAAAATCTAATCCTGTTAATTTTTCACCAAAAGTGTCATAATAAGAACTTTCTATTAGCCAAAGAAGCTTAACAAATTTAGTCTTATATAAAAAATTTATACCTAACTTTTTTATTGCGTTAAAAAGCTCAGCTACTACTTCATATAATTTTTGAAAATTCAAATCTTTTGAATTAGTTGTTTGCAAATACACTTGCTCTAATGTACTTAAATAATTTACATTGAAATCTTTGATTTCTTCTATATTTTTCTTAATTCGTTCATAGTCTGTTTTAGTTAATTTTGATTTGTTATTTTCTAGCATTCGAGAAAAAAACAGAGGATTTTCAGCACTTTTTATCAAATTACTTATAGATTCGGAAGGAAGAGAACCACTTTCATATCTTTCAATTGTTGCTTCTCCTATTCCTAGAATTATTGCAAATAACGTTTGACTTACATCATACTTTTCTCTCATACTTTTTATATCTTCAGGAAGAATCAAATTATGTTTCTTTGCATACTTTCTATAAAGTTGTTTCAAATTCTCATTTTCTAAATAAGGTTCAAATAGTTCGCTATTACATGTTTTACACTTAGCTACATACGAATTTATTTCTATTAAGTCACCTCTAAGATTGTAAACTTCTTTTTTTTCTATAATTTCGTAACCAACGAGTGAATCGCAGTTGTCACAATATAATTGTTCAGAGCGTTTATCAATTTTAATCATATTAATTATCACCTTCTTCATGGAAAGAAATAATAACAAATTTGTTACTATCGTCCACTTTTTTTATCTTTAGATAAGCCGAGAAAGAAAACTCTTCGATAGTTATGATGAAAACAAAAATTATTCCTGAATTGTAGTTTGGATTATTTTCAAGTTCAGGTCCCTTATAATAATGCTCAACAGACAAATTATTGTACAAAAAGTTAATCATATCCTCCACAGTCCATCCTAACTTTAAAAGAAAATTTATATTTTTATTTCTTTCTCGTGCAAAATAATAATTATTATTTAAGCAAGCTTTTTTAAAATCTGCAATAAATAAATTTGTACTACAATCAGGCATTTATAACCTCCAACTATATTATACCATCAATTGATGGTAAATCAAAAATCAAAAGATAAAAATTAACCTCTTTCTTAATTTCCTTTATTAAATGTTTCTTTATTGGTGCAATATTTATATTTTTAACCCCCTCAATAATAAATTAACTAACAAATATACCAAAGGGATGGTTTAGCTACTCATTCATAATTACATATTTTCAGAATCGAAAAGAATAGAGGAAATGATAAATAAAATTGAGAGTGATTATAATTACTTTAAGGTCGCCTTGTAATAAGGTCAATAAATACTTTATAAATTCGAAAAAAGTAAGAGATGAAGTAACAGTTTACCTAATAAGGATTCGCACTTTCCTTTTACATTTAACAATGAAAGCATTTACAAATTTTTTTTGCAAGAATGAGCTATCTTATATTTCTACCCCTTCTTTTTTAAGAATATATTCTATTAATTCTTTTACCGCTTTTGATTTTATAACCCGCCCTAAATTTATCAATTGAGAAGTTATAATTATTGGCTCAGTTTTTATTGGTACATCCACATTTTCAATTTGATTGTTTCGGTTTATAATATAACAGGAAGTAACAACTCCTAAAAAGAAAATTCGACTACCTGCAATTAAAACTTTACCTTTAGGAGAATAACTACCTCTATCGTAAAGAAAAACAGGACTTCCGCTAGAACCTGGGAATATTGACCCATCAATTAAGAATATAGGTTCTCCTTCAAAATCTACAGAAAAAGGGGTAGCAGTTATCCCTTTTCTGACAATCGGTATCAAGTTTTTCTTGTCATAAATACTATTGGGATATCCTATGAATATAATATCTTCAACAGCATCTATTTCTTCGTTTATTACTTTTTCTGAAGGTATAAGTGATTGGTCAAACGGTTGGATGAATATTTGGATTCCTTTCTCATCTAGAAAATTTAAAACTGGAGCAAACTTCATAACCGCTATGTCTATATTTTTTTTAGGATGAGGAAACCAAGCTGATTCAAAATCGGTAATGTTTAAACAAAAAGTTTTCCCTAAGGCAGGTTT
The DNA here is from genome assembly GCA_029780115.1 of Thermotogota bacterium. Taxonomy (GTDB): domain Bacteria; phylum Thermotogota; class Thermotogae; order Petrotogales; family Petrotogaceae; genus Defluviitoga. The sequence goes on along the minus strand of JAKOZG010000024.1, from coordinate 78,260 downwards.
CCCGTTTACTTGAAGGTTAAAAACTAAATTTGCTTGATCTGTATTTTCAATGACATGTTTGTTTGTTACTAAAAAGTAGAAGTGTTGTTCTTCAATTGTATAATCAAAAAAAAATCCTGTTCCGCTTATTTGTGAACCATCCTTAAGTGTAGCCTCTATTCTAACAGTATTGAAAAGAAGTTTTTCAAATAATGATGTTGGAATTTCCATAATATCCCTCCTTATTTTTTCTCCTTCCTATTTTTTATCCGCTCATTGCACCCTTTGCATATTTCTAGCCGTTTTTGTCATTCTTCTATTTCAGCAGATTTTGGTGTATAATCGATAATTTTTATAAAAGCCTTTTTATTTACTAATTTAAAAAAATCCTCTTTTGTTTCTTTTATATTTCTAACAATTTTACTCTAATAAGACTTTTCTAACTTCCTTAATTCTCAAACTGGGTAAAATCAATGTAAAATGATTCTTCGTAGGATTCTCTGTAAGCATCATTATAAGAGAGAGTCATTATAATTTTACTTCCTATTTTTTGATCAAAATCCTCATTTAAAGCAGTCAAAAAAACTGTAACTTCTGATCAGGAGCCTTATATCCTATGCCTTTAAAGAAATATTACAAAATATTTTCAAAAACCTTTGACCTTATTAAAAGCTCTCCTTTATATGATCTTCTTTTATGTTTCCCATTTTATAATCCGTAACCAGCTCCTTAATTCACAATATATTTTATTACTCGAATCAAGGTCAAATAAAGGCCTCTGTACTAACTGAAATAAGTTTAGAAATGCACTCATAGTCCCCAAAAAATCCATTAAGTTAATATTCTAGCTGTGCTATTCGTATTCAAAAATGCAAATAATTAATGAAATATATAACAATTGACAGCTCAATTGTATTATTTTTGTCTTTTATTTTCAAAACCGATAACAACTAATTAGACAGACATATTTTACTTTAAATTGAGATAATTAAGAAATTGTTCGATTTCTATATTACTCCAATAATTAAAACCAACTCTGATATTCTTAGCAATCATTCTTCCAAAAATTAAACTCAAGCCCAGTTCCTTGAAGGTTTTAAACCTCAAACATCCTTATAAAAATCAACAATCTTCTAAAAAGGTATACGTAGTTATACACTCACCAAAAACCTCATAATTATAACTAAAAAATAAATAAATATCCTTTAAAACACTGATTATCACTTAAACATAACAGTTTTACTCTTATGTTTTTACCATGTTTTTTCATCAAAATTCCTAAAAAATCTTATCCAAGATGACAAATGTATACCATTTATCAAAAGATTAAAACACAACAATTTGTTCAAACCTCAATTCAAACAACTGTAGAGACTTGCTACATGCGCATCTCGCAATTTTATTATAGCAAAAAATTATGAATTCATTTTTTTGTAGAGACGACCTATATGGGCGTCTCCTGGTTTTAAAATCAATATCCTTAAAAAAAGACGCTCGTATAGAGCGTCTCTACAACTATAAATTAATGTGAATTATAACAAATTTACAAAATTACAAAATACTACAAAAAACTAATTTTAAACATATACCTAACTACAAAATGTTAAAACCCTGAATAAACAACTGTAGAGACGACCTATATGGGCGTCTCCTGGTTTTAAAATCAATATCTTTAAAAATAGACGCTCGTATAGAGCGTCTCTACAACTATCAAGATATTCTCACTGTACAAAAATTTTGAGTAAAATTTTTAATATTTTTTCTTCTACGTTTTACCATTCACAGAGACAATCCCTTTCTTTTAACGTACTTACTAAAATTAGAATATGTTCCTACATCTAATCCTTCCTCTTTTAACTTCTCATATACAGCTCTTATCGTAGTCCCTTCTTTTAAAAGCATAGCCTTGATTTCATAGTAATATTTATCTAATTTGCTTGGTTTGCTTCTTTTCGTTGGTCTGCCCTCATACCCTTCAAAATACTTCTTAACAGTTCTTCTATCAACTCCGTACATCCTTGATAATTCTGAATAGTTTGGTTTGATTCCTGCCTCTTTTATTATTTCTATCTGCTTAATTAAATCTTCCATATGGTATACACCCCATCTTTCAGATTCTTATCAAAAGAATAATACCATATTATGTACAATTTATTTAATTATTATTTGCAACTTTTCCTACATTTTTATTATACCATTTACAAAAAAAAACTAGACTTCTTTTTTAAATCCTTAAAAACATTGAATTACCATATAAAATATAAATTCTTTCAAAAAAGGTATACGTAGTTATATACTCACCAAAAACCTCATAATTATAACTAAAAAATAAATAAAATTCCTTTAAAACACTGATTATAACTCAAACATAAACGCTTTACTCTTATGATTTTTACAATGTTTCCTCATCAAAATCCTCAAAAAATCTTCCCTAAGATGACATTAGTATACCATTTTTGGCTTCTCAGATGAGTTACTTAAAATGAAATTCCCCTTTCTCAAAGGGGAATTTGAACCTACGCCACTGTCAAGAGATAGATTAATACCGATTTTTTCTTCAAAAGGGAATTAGAACCATAATCTATATTAAGGAGTGTAGCAGTATACATAATCCCTGATTAATCAAAAAAACTTTCAAGTTATTTTAAATATTTTCTTAGATAGATATTAGATACAAAAGAAGAGATTACAAAAACAGCTACTGTTGCTACAGCAGCACCAACCGAGCCATAGTTTTTAATTAAAATAATATCAAGAACTATATTAGCCCCCCCACTTATTATAGAATTATAGAAATTCACTTTTACTTTTTTTAGACTAGCAATAATATTTCCAGCTGGTATTCTAAAAGTACCTGCAATTAAATATCCAAAAGATAATATTCTAAAAGGTAAAACTGAATCCAAGTACTCAGCTCCAAAAATTAATCTGATTACAAATGGAGCGAAAACTATTAATAAAATACTTATAACCAAATTAAGTAAAAGCAAATATTTTTGTAACTTTAAAAAATAATTTTTTACTAAGTTTTTATCATCTTTGTGTTTAGCAAAATATGGATAAGCAAAAGTCATAACGGAAGACGGAATAAAATTCAAAGCAAATGGAATTAATGTAGCTGTTTTATAAGATGCAACAACAGTTCCGGATTGTATAATTATTCCTATTAGGAAAGTATCTAGTAAATATAGCATCTGTGACATCGTGTTTGTAAGCATACTTACAATGGAGAATTTCAAAAAGTCTTGTCTTTGCTCTTTATTAGGGATTTTTACGTTCACAAAGATTTTATAATAATCCTTAACAAACCAGAGAGCTATGAAAGAAGAAATAATATATGATAAATAACGGCCCCATACTATACCCAGAATATCAAAAAGATATCCTCCAATTAACACTCCGAAGAAAAAAGTAAGGGTATTAATAACTGTTACTAAAGAAAATTGTTTATTTCTCAAATCACTTCTTAAAAATATTTGAAGAATATTAAAAAAAACATGTACTAAAGGAATTAGAAATAAATATCTTAAGATCTCAGTACTTCCCCTAACAGGAAGTTGAAAAAAGGTAGTAAATAATAAAATAGCAATCGCTAAACCGAGATTAAACAAAATTCCTACCAATAAAGCGTATTTTAAATAAGATAATTTTTCTTTCTTTGTTTTCGATGAACTAGCAAATTGCAATAGTCCAGGAACTACCCCTAATCCTTCAACCAGCAAAAAAAAGCTCAGAATATTATTAGCATATGACCACATTCCAAAGGCTTCTTTTGTAATAACTCTTACTATAATAACGGATATACCAAATTGAATAATTTTATTTATCACATTGGCAGAAAAGATGTGAAAGAAACCATTTCTTACCAAAAATAACAAATCTTTGTTTTCTTTAACTTTCTGCATTGTTTCCTCCAAAATAATATCTTATTGCTTCTAGTAAAGTTAAAAATTGACTTTTTTCTAAAGTATTTCCTTCTTTAAATAACTTTTGGTAATCTTTTTTTAGTTCATTATTTTCTAATAAAGATATATTTTCTTTAAAGGTACTATCTATAAAATTCTTTAGATTTTCATTCGTTTTATACCAATAATCAAATGGGTTCATATGTTTAGATGTATTGAAAGCATTCTTTTTAAAAATTTTTCTATATACTTTTTTAGGGAATTGCTTTAGTGTAGTTTTTTCCCAAAAATATTATAAGTTTTCTTAGTTGTTTTCCCATTAATTTTCATAATCACCCCTCATAGAGATTGGAGAAGAATGAAAGAAATGGTAAAATAAAATAAGGGGTGAGTCCGACGGAATAGCACCTAGTGAAGAAAGAGTAGAATTTTCCATGGTGTATCCCTCCAATGTTGGTTGTGGCTTGGTAGTTCCAACCGACAAGGATACGCCGCTTTTTCTTTCAACTCCATACACCAGATATGAGCTTAACTCGCTTTTCGTTTACTGGTTATTAAAATCGTCGATGTAATCTTTTGCAATAAGGGAGTTGATTGTTGAATATCCACTCTTAATCTGTTCACGGACATAACTTTCGTCATGGATCCCATACCAACCCATAGGATGATTCTTATAAGAACGTAGTTCCCTTTTCTTTCTCAAACACCTTTTGATCCTCTCCGGCAAAATCCGCTTTGCTGTGTAGTAAAACTTTTTTTTTGCAGAATTCCACGTATTTGCACTGCCTTGAGGTTTTTCGAAGGGGTTTTCTGCGATGTTTGTAAATAATTGGTCCACGTACTCTTTGTAAAGTTTTTTATCCAGGCGGTGTTTATATGGCACTTTCTCGTATAATTCGGTGAATTCGACATCCCAAAAGGGCATCCACCAGTCGTAGCCGAAGAATTCGTATGAACGCACTGAGTTACCAATGAATTTTGATTGCCGCTCAGTCCAGGCCCAGAGATCTGATACTCCCAGTACCTCTTCTTTCGTGTTCATAGGAAACTTGTGAAGATACCTGCTATTTCTTGCTTTGAGTAATTCATAACTGGATGGCACCAGATTGTAGTGTGCCTGTCTCAGTATTTCAAAGAAACAATCAGGACACTTCTTTTTCCCCCAAAGTGCTTCTAATTTTTTAATTTGAATTGCTAGTACTGGAGTATGTCCGGGAACAAAAACACTGTTTTCCGGGACCAGTTCCTGAGCTTTCAGTTGCAAAACAGCAGGCCAATCCTGGATATGTGGAAGTGACGAGAGGCCATCAGCATATTCAAAATATGCTTTCATTTCAGGACTAAGGTACCAATCATGCCAAAGTTCATTTGTGTAAGGGATAAATATCCAATTGATATTGAGTTTTTCCGCCACAAATTTACTGATTTGAGCTTCCGTATTGCCTGGCTTTCCATAAGAGAAAGCCAGAATTTTATCGTATTCCAGGCGCTTGAGCATCACAGCAATGAGTCTTGAGTCGTAGCCCCCACTCAGAGGCACAACCAGTGTTCGGCCTTCTGCATAGTCAATAAGTCTTTGAAAAACCCTGTCCAGAGTTGTTTCAAATCTTCGAAAAAGAGTTTCTTTTGGTTCATCTAAGAAGTCGCTTGGGTAATATTGAAAATATCGTTGAGGATGAATTGCAATTTCTTCGTTATTCCCAACTTCGAAGAAAACGACTTCGCCTGCCTGGATTTGTTTGATGCTAGGAAAGAGTGTATCAGGTCCGGTCACATAACCAGTAGAAAGGAACTCTTCACGTGCAACCGAATCTATTTCGGTGTCTTTTACCTGATCTCGGATCCATCTGGCGTCATCGCTTATGAACAGTTTCCCTTCATGGAGACCATAAAAAAGAGGAAGGCTCCTTATCCTGTCGACTGTCATCCAGCCTGAATTGCCGTTGATGTTGACGATGCTAAAGAAGCCATTTGCTGTTTTAAGGAACTGTTGAATAGCGTTACGGGTTTTCAAGCTTCGGATGTGTTTTTGCGCTTCCAAGGGTGGAAGTTTTTTCGCGTCATCGAAAAGCGTCCCACGGATGTAAGGATTCCCTTGGTGCCAGTTCCTTGTAAGGTGAACAAAAACTTTCTTATTCATCTGGTTTTGCCTCCTAATGTTTTGAGCAAAGTGGACTTGCAACAATTGTTTCCAGACAAAGTTAAGCACATTTGTAATAACCCTTATAATATTTTTCTAAATATTCTCTTGGTGTATAGTATCCAATAACAAGGGGTGAGGCCGCTTCTGTACTCATATCTCTTCTATCTCCCCCAACAAAAACTTGCTATTAAAATCTTTCAGTTTTTCTTCATCGTCTATATCCCAATAGAGGATTATTTTAGATTTATCTATATTGTTTATATCGGTTTCAGTTATATAATCAACGTTTAACTCTTTTAATATACCTTCGATTATTTCTTTCATTTCTTTGTCTTGCCCAAATAGAATGTAAGTTCTATTTCCTCCATAGGTTCGTATTATTCTTTCTATGTTTTGTTTTATCAATAAAGTTTTTTGGTAATATCTTTTCATATATTCTATCGTTTTTTTACTTTTTTCTTTGAATCCTTCAGGGGTTAATATGTATCTAAAGCTTCTACTATTAAGTTTTTCTAATTTGACAAACCCTTTTTTGACAAACTTTTTTAAAAGTAAGTTCACCATTCCTAAAGATAGCCCTGTTTTTTCTGATAGGTCTCTTTGAGTTATATCAGAGTTTTTTTCTAATTCTTCTAAAATAAGTACTTCGTTATCTTGCATCTTTTTCAACACCTTTTGTTATGTTCAATTTTTGAACGGTTGAATATATTATACTATATTTTTATAAAGTTTGATAAAGATTTTTCTTTTCATTTATATAAGTAACTTGTTGATTGCTTATCTCTCTTTCAAATTTCAAAACAGATGGCATTAATAAACCGTAATGAACCCAAAAAGTCATACTTACATAAGATCTAGAAAACAAAATAATTAACGTAATATAAATTCCTGAAAAAAACAAAGCCTTTAATACTTTGTCATCGTATTTTACAAAATACTTGTAAGATCTAAATAAATAAAAGAAGTATGGCACAAAAATAAGCAGGAAATTAATTAATCCATATTCTGCCCAATAAGAGAGCATGTTATGCATATAACTTCCCGTCGTTCCAAATACCCTATATTCATACATAAATTCTCCCAAAATTGGTTTTTCTTTCAGAACTTTAAATCCTTCCTTGAATAGAATTAATCTTGCATTTAATGAAGAATCTTCAAGATTTATCACGTAATGTATCCTTATTAAATAATTATTAATAGTATTAACAATTACAGAATTACCTTGTAGCTGAATTGGTTTTTTACTGATTTGAATATAGAACACCAAAGCACAAACGATTAAACATATTAAAACAAGAGTTGTAAAAATCTTTAAGATAATATTTCTTTTTAAATAAATAGAATATATTATGTTAACTAGTATAGTAAAGATAAAAAAAGTTATTGAAGTAAAGGAACTATAAAATAAAAGTAGAAGAAAAGAAAAAATTAAGGCTATATATCTAGACTTTTTTGTCTCTTCCAAATTGAAAAGGATGATTGCTAAAAAAGCTACATGATCAGAAATGCCCAAGACCCCTTCTGGTCTAACAAGCAAGTGTTCTCTCCAGAAGATTATAATGTATACTAGGGCCCCCACAACGTAGATTAAAGTATTTACTTTCACAAATTTTGAAAAATTAATATTATTAACAACTAAATAAAACGAAATTAGAATGACAAATATCTGAAGAACTCTTACATAATACAACAAATAATCACTTGTAATTTGATAGTTTGTATTTATTAAAGTTGTACTAACAAGACTTATAAGCAAAATTAAAAAATAAAAAACAAAATTTTTATCTTTGAAAAGAGCTATTCTTTCATAGGACATGAAAAATAAAGAGAAAAATAAAAAAAATATTATTAATAAACTAAATGGAATGTCAACATTCAAATATATTAAGAAAACGTCTAATAATGAGACGCCTAAGATAAATATTCCTAAAATAAATAATAATTTTTTACTCATTTTATAATCCTCTCAACACAATTTTTAATATTAAAAAATTATAAAAAGTTATCTGAATTTTTTCACCAATTATTTTATCAAAGTTTTCTGAATTTATATGCAAATATTTCTCTTATTTCAAAAAAACCTAAACCCAAATTGAGTCAATGAATTTTAATTATAATACTTTTCAATATGCTTATTAACGAATAAAATAATTTAATCTATAATTTTTATTAAAAAATATTATTAAGTTATTTAAAATAACTTAATAATCAAGAACAGCAATTTAATATTTTCACTATCTTCTTCCCTGCATTTCCATCTCCGTATATGTTTTCTACTTTTGAATCTATTGTGTCGTTGATTACACGATTCATCTTATCTTTGATTTCACCTGGCGTGCTTAGTATATTCCAGCCTGCATCTGTTAATTCTCTCCAACCTGTATCTGGCATAACAACTATCGCCCTTTTTCCTGCAAAGTATGCTTCTTTTTGTAATCCTCCACTGTCTGTTATTACAAAAAGGCTTTTTTGAATTAGCCCCATCATATTTAAATAATCAAGAGGTTCTATCATTAAGATGTTTTTTGTGTATTGTTTTAAATCAAATTCTTCTATTCGTTTCTTTGTTCTTGGATGTATGGGAAATATAACTTTTATCTCTTTTGATATTTTGTCTAACTCTTTTAATATAGCTTTTAAATTTGATTTGTTATCTGTGTTGAAGTCTCTGTGTATTGTGGTTACTATGTATTTATTTTCTTCTAAATTGAATTTGTTGATAATACTTTCATCAAAATGTGGTTTCATCTTTAAGAAAAGGTCGTACATTATATCTCCTGTAAAATATACTCCTTCTGTGATGTTTTCTTTTTTTAGGTTATTAGTAGCTAATTTAGAAGGACAGAATAAGTACTTAGATACATGGTCTGTTAGTACTCTGTTTATTTCTTCAGGCATGTCTTTTGGTTCTTGCCTTATACCTGCTTCTACATGTGCAACGGGGATTTTTAACTTTGAGCCAACTAATGCTCCAGCTAAGGTGGTGTTCGTATCTCCATATACTAGTATAATATCAGGGTGTTCTTTTAGTACTACCTTTTCAAATTCTATCATTGTTTTACCAGTCATTTCTGCATGTGTTCCTGAACCTATTCCTAAATTGTAATCAGCTTTTTTTATATTTAAAACTTTGAAAAATACATCGGACATATTAAAGTCATAATGTTGTCCTGAATGAACCAGAATTTCTTCTAATCCTTGTCTCTCAAATTCTTGATTTAAAATTGCTTCTTTAATTATTTGTGGACGAGCGCCTATTAGACTGATTAGTTTCATGTAGTTGGTTTCCTCCCTTTTTCTTTTGCTAATTCTTTTATTTTTTCAATAACAGGTTCCATTTTAGCATCCCAACTCAAATTTTCTTCTGCATATCTTCGCATTTCCGTTGAATAGTTTGGGTGTTCTTTGATTAAATTTTCATACCATTTGATAACTTGACTAACATCAACAGGGGTGTCATCTTTTGGTATTCTATAAACAAAAGGGAAAGTTTCAGAAAAATCCCAATCTTCATACGCAATAACAAAAGGGATTCCTCTTGCACAGTATTCTCTGGCTTTTAAAGGAGATCCACCAATTAAACCTCTCCTATGAAATCCTAAACTACCAAAGGCTATATCACACTCATCAACAACTTTATCCAAATCTTCTCCTGTTTTTGTTCCATGAAAAATTACATATTTTTCTAAGTTTAATTCTTTTGTTAACTTTTTTAAGTTAGTTAATTCTGGCCCTTCTCCTACACAGTGATAATAAATTTCTTTTTCTGGATTAGTTTTATAATATTCATACAAACCTTTTATTATTCTGTCATAACCATGCCAAAATCCCACATGCGCGATAGACAGCAAATTCAAATAATTTTTTTTGTTTTGCTTTTTCAACTTCACACTGCCTGATTGAATACCGTTATTGATTAATATAAATTTCTCATCTACTTTGAGGTTCTTCTCTACCGATATGCCTACAACTAAATCAACAAGGTCTTCCATTCTTTTAAATTTATCATTCCCAAAAATAATACGTTGCAGTTTTGGTCGAGTAATTTTATGCTGCTCTTCAAATGGATAGTCAGGATAGTCAAGTAGTTTTACTAATCGTTTATTTTTCACAATACTCATCATTTTTTTAGTTGGAAGCAATTCTCTCATATATAAAATATCAATTTTATATAAATGAATTATTTCATTTAAATATTTTAAGAACGAATTATATCGTAGAAACCCTCTAATTTTTCTAATCCTACTGACTTCTTTAAAAGAAGAAAACTTGTTATATTTAAAAGTTTGTATTTCTAGCATATCATCTCTTTCAACTTTATACAAAACAGCTTCTTCTTTTCTAGAAATGTATAAGTAAACATTTTCAAATTCCTTTTTAAAAACAATACATTGACTTTTGACCTTTTTAAGAACACCCCTTGATTCTGCATCCTCACGATTAAAAACAGAATATAATAGATTCATTTTAGCTCCTCTCTTTAATCATAATATATTTGTAAATGGCAATACCCATCAATTTTACAAAAAAAAACATTAATAATTTCATTTTCTTAAAGTAATTTATATAATATTCCCATAAGGAAAAATTCTTTAAATATGCGGCTATTTGTTTTGATATTTTCTCTTCTTCTGCTTCATTTTCAAAGTATAGACAAAAGGATTTGATTTTAAAATGTTCTCTAAATTATTATCTCTTAGAGTAATAACTATATTTCCGATATGGTCTGTTAGTACACTATTATCTCTTCGGGCATATCCTTTGGTTCTTGCCTTACACCCTTTTTTCTTTGCCCACTATAATATACTAACACCACTATTTTTTGTATTGAAAATTACCTTTATTCTTCATTCCCATAATTCCTCCTATAAAACTCCATATACTCTCCTGTTATAACCTTCTTCATCCATTCTTGGTTTTCTAAGTACCAGTCTATTGTTTGTTTTATTCCTTGCTCAAACCTTGTTTCTGGTTCCCAACCTAATTCGTTTTTTATCTTTGTTGGGTCTATAGCATATCTTCTGTCGTGCCCTAATCTGTCTTTCACATGTTTTATCAGACTTTCATTTATTTCATTGTCTTTTGTTTTTTCTTGAAGATAGTTTATTATCAGTTTTACTATCTCTATATTTTCTTTTTCGTTGTGTCCACCTATGTTGTATACCTCTCCACTTTTTCCTTTTTCAAATACTAAGTCTATTGCTTTACAATGGTCTTCTACATATAGCCAGTCTCTTATTTGTTTCCCATCTCCATATACTGGCAACTCTTTGTGGTTTAGTGCGTTGTGTATCATTAGAGGGATCAACTTTTCTGGAAATTGGTATGGTCCATAGTTGTTTGAACATCTTGTTATGTTTGTATTTAGCCCATATGTGTCATGGTATGCCTTTACTATTAGATCACTGCTTGCTTTACTTGCTGAGTATGGACTGTGTGGGTCTAATGGTGTTTCTTCTGTAAAGTATCCTGTTGGTCCAAGTGCTCCATATACTTCATCAGTTGATATGTGTAAGAACTTTTGTTTTTTTCTTTCATCGTAATGTTCTTTAAATACATGTAGCAGTGTTTGTGTTCCTAAGATGTTTGTTTTTAGAAATATACTTGGATCATGTATTGATCTATCTACATGACTTTCTGCAGCAAAGTTTATTATCCCATCTATTTCATATTTTGAATATATTTCTTCTAACAATTCTAAATCGTTTATATCCCCTTTTATGAAAACAAACCTTTTCTTTTCTTCTTCACTTAATTTAGATAGGTTATCTAAATTACCAGCATAGGTTAATTTATCTATCCCTATTATTTTTCTATCTTTGTATTTTCTTAGGTAGTAATACACAAAGTTACTTCCAATAAAACCAGCTACACCTGTTATTAGAATGGTCATAGTTTGTACCCCATTTCTTTTAGAAATCTTTTTGTTGCATCCTTCCAATCTGGCATACTTTTGCCCGTTACTTGGCTGTATCCAAAGTTGTTGAGTACAGAACTTTCTGGCCTTATTGCAGGTAAGTTAAAATCACTTCTTTTTGCTTGTTTTAATCTTCCTTGCCATCCTATTTGTTTTAGTATATACTCTGCCCATTCGTACCTTGTACATGGAGTGTTTGTTATATGGTACAATCCATATACTTTTTGTTTTATCAATTCAAGCGTCGCTTCTACTAAGTCTACTGTGTATGTTGGAGCACTTTTTTCATCCGCTGTTATACTTAACTCTTCTTTGTCTTTACTCCAACCTATTACCTTTTTTGCAAAGTTTATATTCCCCATTCCAAATACCCAACTTACCCTTATTAGGTAATACTTTTGTGCTTGTTTTATTTCTTTTTCTCCTAAAGCTTTACTTTCTCCGTATTTGTTTATCGGGGAAGGTTCATCGTATATCGTGTATTCTTTTTTTGTTCCAGAAAATACGTAGTCTGTTGAATAGTGTATTAGTTCTGCGTTTATTTCGTTTGATACTATTGCAAGGTTACGTACAGCAAGACCGTTTATTGTGTATGCCTTTTCCCATTCCTCTTCTGCTTTGTCTACGTTGTTGTATGCTGCACAGTTTATTATATGGGTTATGTCTTTTTCTTTTTGTACCAGATTTCTTATTTGTTCGATATTTGTTATATCTAACTCTTGATAATCTGTTGGTATGTATGATATTTTTAATTGGTTGAATTTTTTTTGAAACTCTTGTCCTAACTGACCGCTTGCTCCTGTTATGAGTACTTTCATTGTACTTCACCTATGTATTCTTTGAAGGTTTGTAGTTTTTTGTCTTTTTCTGAAAGTATCAAGTCTTGTTCTGTTAAGCCATACTTTTTTAATGGCCATTCTATGTTTATATCTTCATCGTTCCATATTATCCCACTTTCATATTCAGGTGAGTAGTAATTGGTTGCTTTGTAGAGAAACTCTACTTCTTGGGTTAGAGCTAAGTATCCATGAGCAAAACCTTCAGGAATATAGAACATGAGTTTGTTATCTTCACTTAGTTCTATACCATAGTACTTTCCAAATGTTTTGGAGTTTTTTCTTAAATCAACTGCCACATCGTACACCTTACCTGTTATACACCTTACTAATTTGCCTTGAGAGTTTTTTGTTTGAAAGTGTAATCCCCTTAGTACCCCTTTTCTACTTTTTGAATGGTTGTCTTGAACAAATTCCATGTCTAATCCTATTTCTTGGAAATCCCTTTTGTTCCATGTTTCCATAAAAAAGCCTCTACTGTCTCCAAATACCGTTGGCTCTATTATGTATAATCCTTCTATATTTGTTTCTATCTTTTTGAATTTAGACATTGTTTTCACCTGCTATTTCTAATAGATACTTCCCATATTCTACCTTTTCCATTTCTTTTGCAAGGTTTATCAGTTGTTCTTTTTTTATCCAACCGTTTCTGTATGCTATCTCTTCTATGCAAGATACGTAGAATCCTTGCCTTTTTTGTATGGTTTCTACATAGTTACTTGCTTCAAGTAGTGAATCGTAGGTGCCTGTGTCTAACCATGCAAAACCTCTTCCAAATAATTCTACCTTTAATTGTCCTTTTTTCAGGTACTCTTTGTTTACGTCTGTTATTTCAAGTTCTCCTCTTGCTGATGGTTTTAAGTTCTTTGCTATTTCTATGACTTGGTTGTCGTAGAAATATAATCCTGGTACTGCATAGTGTGATTTTGGTTTTTCTGGTTTTTCTTCTATGGACACTACGTTGTTGTTTTGATCGAATTCAACTACTCCATACCTTCTTGGATCTTTTACATAATATCCAAATATAACAGCTCCTTCTTTTAAAGAAGCAGCTCTTCTTAGTATCTGTGTAAATCCCGGGCCATGAAATATGTTGTCTCCTAATATTAGACATACATTGTCGTTTCCTATGAACTTTTCTCCAACAATGAATGCATCAGCAATTCCTCTAGGTTTTTCTTGTATTGCATATTCTATGTTCATTCCTAAATGACTCCCATCGTTTAAAAGCCTTTTGAATGAATCAATGTATTCAGGGTTTGATATTATTAGTACTTCCCTTATTCCAGCAAGCATTATTGTTGATAAGGGGTAATATATCATTGGTTTGTCGTATATTGGTAGTAACTGTTTGCTTATTCCTTTTGTTATGGGATAAAGGCGTGTACCACTGCCACCTGCAAGAATTATGGATTTCATTTTGAAGCTCCTCGTATAATATTAAATTGAGAAACACATTTTTCTTGGTTCTAAGATAGCCTTTTTCTTTTGTTTTTTATTCTTTTTTCTTTTATTCATTTTTATTTTTTTATTGTTCTTTGAAAAGAGGTATCCAAATGCTAGAATTAAGATACGACTCATCTAGTGAAGGAAGATTCCAGCATCTCCTTGCAAAACCCTTTGGGTTGTTGCCTGGAAAAGCCTGCTTCCTGACTTGGCTGTCATACGCTGCCTACTTCAATTACTGCATCTCTTTGATTAGGTCTCCAGCAAGACTATTTTTCAAAGATGGATGCCAATCACGAGGTTTCAGTCAGCTGCCAAGATTAGGATACCTCTTTCACTGTTCCTTTTATCCTTTTGTTGAAAGGTGGTGTTTTTTGTGTCAGATGATTTTTTGTCTACTTTGTTTGTTGGTATCGATGTTAGTTCTAAATCTAATACCGTTTGTGCTCTTGATTTTAAAGGCAATAAACTTCTTAATCTTAATGTTGTTAACAATCGTCCTGGAGCTGAATCAATCTTAGTAAATATCTTGGATTGTCTTAAGATTCATAGATTAGAGTTCGTTGTTATTGCCTTGGAATCTACCTCTTTTTACAGTGTCCATATCGCTAACTTTTTGTCTTCTGATAATAGACTTTTCCCCTTTCACCCTTTTGTTTATTGTCTTAATCCTAAGACTATTTCTAATCATAGAAAATCTTTTGTCGATATGGATAAAACCGATCCTTTGGATGCTTACGTTATCGCCGATTTCGCTAGATGTGGCAAGATTTCTTCTTCTCCTTGGCGTGGTTCTCAGTTCTTAGCTTTGAAAAGACTTACTCGCCATAGGTTCCATTTGATTCAATTGATTAGTCGTGAGAAAGTTTATATGGTTTCAAACGTCTTTTTGAAATTTAGTGAGTTGGCTGTTTTGAATAAAAAAGATTTGCCTTTTTCCAATAAGTACGGCGCTACTTCCAAAGCTGTCCTTACTGACTTCTTTTCTCCAGACGATATCGTTTATTCATCCGTCGATGATTTAGTTGAGTTCATTAAGAAAAAAGGTAAAAATAGGTTTTCTGATCCTGTTAGTGTTGCTAATATCCTTAAACAAGCAGCGAATAACTCATATCGTTTGGATGAGGTGTTGTATGAACCTTTGAATATCGCTATTTCCTCTTCTCTTAACGTTGTTAAAGCTTTGGAGAATGAGATTAAATTAGTTGATAAGGCTATTGAGAAAACTATCAAAGGGCTTAATCCTAATGAGTATATCTGTCTTACTTCTATTCCTGGTATCGGTCCTGTTATCGCTGCGGGTATCTTAGCTGAGATAGGTTCTGTCAGTTTTTTCAATTCTAACAATTCTTTGGCTAAGTTCGCTGGTTTGACTTGGAGACAAAACCAATCTGGAAATTATACTTCCAAGATTACTAGATTAACTAAAACAGGTAACTGCTATCTTAGATATTATTTGTTCGAAGCTGCTAATAGCGTTATTAGATATATCCCTGAGTACAAAAAGTACTATGAGAAAAAGTTTAAAGAACCAGCCAACTATCCTCATAAAAGAGCACTCGTGTTTACAACTCGTAAGTTAGTTCGTCTGATTTTTGGATTGCTGGCCAAAAATCAAATCTATGTGAATTACTGAATTGATTGAATACAACTCAATTGTTTTTTCCTTTTTTATGCCTATTTTATTGTCTTTTGAAAGTATGGGCATTGTTTAATTTGTCTGTTTTTACCAATCTTTTTCTTTTTTACCACTTGACTTTTTACCAATTAGCTTATAATCATTTTTATTAAAATAAGGAAAATCAAGATTTTAAGTAAACTGAATTAATAAAATTCATCTTTTAAAAATCTTAAAGATTCAACATGATATTTACTCTTTTTTTCGATGTCTAATTTGTTAGTAACTGTACTTCCTTCATGAACAATCTCCAATTGACTATCATAATAACTTTTTTTTCTGTAATTTCTAAGAATTTCTGAAATATATAGTTCTTCTCCGTACATTAAAGAATTAAATTTCTTATTCTTCAACAGTTCTGCAAATTCACCACGTATTATAAAAAAAGATCCATGGAGTGAATAAACGTAACGACTCTCTATTTTTTTCTTTTTTGTTAATTTATTTTTTAATAAGGATAGTTTATAATAATAATGTGCAATTTTCGGCCTTTGAAAAATAAATATTCTTCTATTCAACCCTTTAACTGAATATCTTTTTATTAAGTATGGATTTTCATAGGTATTATTTTTTTCAGAATATATTGATGGGCCTACATTCCATACGTTATCCTCATATTTAGTAGTTAAAAAAGTTTCAAAAAAATGACTATCTTTGAATTTCAAATCCGTATTGCTCATCACTACCCATTGAGGAATTGAATGTTTATTTCTATATGATTTATATCCAAATAATAGACCATTTAAATAACCAAGGTTATTATTTGGTTTATAAATAAAATAATTAATATTTAAGTTTCTTAAGGCGTTTTCAAAATCATCAAAATCTCTTTTACTTTGCTTGTTGACTACAATGATTAAACATAATTTATCTACCATTAATTGTTTACTAAATTCAACAGCATATGTTAGCACTTCATCCTCATTTTCATATAATGTTACAATATTGATTAATTTGTAATTTTTCTTATTAATGGATTCTTCCATCATTATCAACCCCTAAAATTCTTATAATTATAACTTAATATTCAATTAGACTAAAAAAGTATTTACCAAAAGATTAGTCCCAAACTATAATGAATTTCATTTCAAAACATACTTAATGAAAAACAATTAACGATCATATCCTTCCAATAACATTGAGAGCGTTGATAGCAAAAGCATAACTCAAATTGATTATTATAGCGTCGGTTTTATATCCTTTTACATAAAGATAAAGATAAAACAATCATTTCTAAAGTAAAATAAAAACCTAGAACCCGAGAAGCTAATTCGTTCAAAGAATTAAAGAAAATAAAGAAAAACATAAAAACTATAAAAAACGTACGGATGATTCTAAGTTGTGAAAAAATATAATCTTCTTTCTTAATCTTTCCAAAAAAATATTCACTAATAACAAAACTTAATAGAATAGGAAAATATTTTATGGTAAAATCTACTCTACCTTCTACAATATTTCGATTAAGGTAACTAGCATACGGCGTATAACTTACTATTACAGGTAGTAGAATTATTAAAATTAAAGATATAAAGAAAAACAGTAAATTAATAAGAGAAAAAGATAAAGTTAATTTTCTCCTTGCAAAATATGCTCTTTTAGAAAATAATAAAATGATTATGATTAAAAAATAAAACATTGCAGAACTTAAATGGATCATAGGTGCAAAACAAAAAAATAATAAAGATAAAATAATTTTATTATTTAAAAAAAACCAAATAGATATGAAAACTATTAAACTTGCCATGTATTGTCTTAAAGCATTATTTAAGCCTAGTGTAAAAGCAACGGAAAAAAAGCAAAAATGAATGAAATTCTTTTATCAACCTTATTATTATACTTTTTTATATATAAGTTAATGGCTAAATAAGTTAGAAAAGCGATCAAAAACTGAATAACAAGAATTACGCTTCTATTGGACATAAAAGGCCTTAGCATTACTATTATAAGTGAAAACAAAGGTTCATAATACGGGAAATTAACCGCAGCAACGTAGCGAGATAAATCGTACGTGTCCGGTTTTAAAATATAAATTAATATAAAAACAATTAAAGAAAAAAACATGAAAAAATGTTTATATCTCTTGTCATGGATTAACAAAAAAGCTATATGTTGTAGAGAATATAAAAAAGCCAAAATCATATTTTCACCAACAATTCATAAAAATATTATTCAATTAATTCCAATCTTAGTTGTTATTAATCACTAGCTTAAGAGCTTAAAATTTTCGAAAACATATTAATAGCTTTATAAAAAATTTTTGGGAAAAACAGAAAACTCTTAGCAGCCATATAAGTTCCAAAATAATAAGGAGTAAAACCAAACTTTGTTTTTTTTAAATAAGTCTTATACTTATTATTTTCATTTAATGATTTTTCTACAACTGATAAATCAATTTCATTAAATGCAGATTTGATAACAGCTCTTATAATCAAATAAGGGATTTTATGAGTATCAATAATCGAAACTAATTTTTCGTAGTTTTGATCCCGAGATTTCAAATAACTTTTAATTCTCTCAAAAGTCTCAACTGCTTCAAGAAGTATTAAAGAGTTTTTTGATAAAGATTCTTTTCTTGAAAGATAATTTATATAAACTTTGTTTATTGATAAAATTCTTTTAGAATTTACAAGCGTTTTTATGATAAACTCCTGATCTTCCCCCACACTACAATTTTCAGTGTAGAATAAAGAATTATTTTTTATGGTATTCATTTTATATATGCAATTACCCGTCCATAGCCAAACTTTACCTTTTAAATATTTTTCGAGTACCTGATTACCACTTTCAATTGAAGTTATATATTTATAAAATCTATTATATGGAACTTTTATTTTACCTTCTTCATCTACTCTATTGAATCCAAAATGTACTATATCTAAATCGTTAACTTTAGCAAGGTTGTATGCGTTTTCCAAAGCTTCTTTTTCTAAAAGATAATCATCCGAATCCAGAAAATATATATATTCACCTTTTGAGGCTTTTATTCCAATATTCCTCGAAAAACTAACCCTTAATTTTGGCTTTTTTATTATTTCAAAATTTTTTTTGCTATTCGAAAGTATATCTTTTGCTACTTTGACAGTATTATCAATTGAAATATTGTCTATTATTATTTCAATATTATTTAAAGTTTGTATAATTACAGAATTGAGACATTTTTTCACATATTTTTCAGAGTTATACGTAGGAATAATTACTGACACAGCTTTTGAGGAACCCACCTTGCCCCCTCATTCCTAACATAGTTTCGAGTGTTTTTAGCATTATTTGAAGGTCTAAGAATATGTTTCTGTTTTTTATGTAATATAAGTCATATTCTGTTTTTTTTATGTAATCTTCTAAGGTTGATGTGTGCTTGTAATGTATTTGTGCCCAGCCTGTTATTCCAGGGTTTAGTTTGAGTCTGTAATTATAAAAAGGGATTTGGCTTGACATGATCTGATGGAATTCTATCATTTCAGGCCGTGGACCTACTATGGACATATCTCCTTTTATTATATTCCAAAATTGGGGGAGTTCGTCAAGTCTTAGTTTTCTGGTTATTTTTCCAGTTTTTAAAACCCTTTTTTCTATATCTTCGTTAGGGTTGTTTTCGTTTATTTCAGTTTCTTTTAATGATCTGAATTTGTTCATTATGAATATTTTTTCGTTCTTTCCTATTCTTTTTTGCTTGTAAATAACTGGCCTTCCATCTTCAATTAGTGTTGGTGTTTTTGTTTGTAGTGCGTTTTGGTTGATTATTTCTTCTAGCGTTGTTGGTTCTGGGTTTATGTATTGTGTGAACCTAATATTGAAATAATTGATTACCTAATCCTCCTTTGAATTTAACAACCTTCACTATTTCAATCCCTCCCATAAATATCTCTTGTATACACTTTATATTCTACATCTTTTAGCTCTTCATGCATTCTGTTTGTTATTATTAATTCTGATCTCTGTTTGAATTCATTAATATCTTTTACTACTTCCAAGTTATAAAATGTTTCTTCTTTTAATTCTGGTTCGTAAATTATAATTTTCATACTGAATTTTTTTAATTTCATTATTATATCTAATATAGCTGATTCTCTGAAATTGTCTGAATTTTTTTTCATAGTTAGCCGGTATACTCCAACTGTTCTTGGATTTCTCTTCATTACCATATTTGCTATATGGTCTTTTCTTGTTCTGTTAGCTTCAACTATGGCGGTCATTAGACTGTTTGGGATGTTTTCATAGTTTGCAAGGAGCTGCTTTGTATCTTTTGGTAAACAGTATCCTCCATATCCAAATGATGGGTTGTTATAATAATTTCCTATTCTTGGGTCTAAACATACCCCTTCTATTATTTGTTTGGTGTCTAATCCCTTTATTTCTGCAAATGTATCTAACTCATTGAAAAAAGATACTCTCATTGCAAGGTATGTGTTTGCAAATAGTTTTATCGCTTCAGCTTCAGTTGAATTTGTAAAAAGCGTTGGTATTTCTTTTTTTATTGCTGCTTGTTGTAGTAGTTCTGCGAACTTTTCTGCTCTTTCACTTATTTCTCCCACAACTATCCTTGATGGATATAGGTTATCGTATAATGCCTTCCCTTCTCTTAGAAATTCTGGTGAGAATATTATATTTTTTGTGTTGTATTTTTCTCTTGTTCCTTTTGTGTATCCAACTGGTACTGTAGATTTTATTATCATAGCTGCTTCTGGGTTTATTTCCAATACATCTTTTATTACACTTTCTACACTTTTTGTGTCGAAATAGTTTTTTTCTGGGTCATAGTCTGTTGGTGTTGCTATTATAATATATTCTGCATTTTTGTATGCTTTTTGTTTGTCTAATGTTGCTGTTAGGTTTAGTTCTTTTGTTTTTAGGTATTCTTCTATTTCTTTGTCTGATATGGGTGATTTTTTGTTGTTTATCATGTCTACTTTTTCTTTTATTATGTCAAGTGCTACTACTTCATTATGTTGAGATAATAACACTGCTAATGATAATCCCACATATCCTGTTCCTGCTACTGCTATTTTCATTTATCGGTCAACTCCTTGTCATCTAGTACTTTCTGCTTTTTCCCAAAATGGTTTTGCTTTACCGGTAATAATATTAAAAACTCCAACCCATTGAGCTAATACTGTAATTGTATAATAATAAATTAATGTTAAATATTTATTATTTGAACCTGTTATCTTTTTTATAAAAGCTAAGATATAAAAAGTTATTTGTCCTATCAAGAAAAACAAAAAAAATAATGTTTCATTTATCAAAAAAATATTTGATACGAATAACAATAAATGAGATAACCATAACAGATACCTTGCTGTTCTATGCCCTAAATAAAAATATGTAAACCACTTATATTTAAAAAAGTTTAAAATTTTTAAGCTTGGTAGTATATGTTTTAATAAAACTCTATTCATTCTAACTTTTCTTTTAAACTCGTCTTCTACATTTTCACCAGCTTTCTCATAAGCTATAGCATCATGATTTGCAATAGCTCTTTTATTTTTTAACGCATAGTAAACTGGCATCGCGCTATCATGGCATTCAATCGGATTGAAATCATAATATTCCTTTGTTCTACAAGCATATAAAGCTCCATTACCTGCAGTAATAGTTTGAATATTTGATTCTATTTCTCTCATTTCTATATCTGAATCCCAATATGTATTTTCTGCGTTGCTTATATCATTAATATCTTTGTTTACTATTACAAGTTTTCCAGTAACATATGCTATATCTTCACTTACAAATGATGCCATAAGTTCAGTAATTGAATTTTTCTCTAATAATGAATTCGCATCTGTCATAACTAAAAATTCTGTTTTCACTGTTTTATGAGCTTCGTTTTGAGCATTTGTTTTCCCCATTCTTTTTTTTACTTCATAAAGTCTGATATTATATTCTGGATTATTTTTTATAAAATCTTTTACTATAGAATTTGTTTTATCAGTGCTATTATCTGATGAAACTAATATCTCTAATTTGTCTTTTGGATATTCTAAACTTAAAAGATTTTCTAATTTGTTTTTTATAACTTTTTCTTCATTGTGTGCAACAACCATAATAGTTACTTTAGGTTTATTATTATAATTTTTACCGTTTTTTTTATGGGTATAAAATTTTTTCAATATTTTTAGTGAGAATGGGTAACCTATCATTGCCCAAAAAATAATAAAAAAACTTATATAAAATAAATAACTAAAAAAAATATTCATTAACTTATTCTCCTATGTCACCTTATTTTATTCTTCTTGCTGGATTTCCTACATATACTCCTGGTTCGTTGATATCCTTTACAACTACAGCGCCAGCTCCAATTAAGACATTTTCTGATATATTTATGTTTTGTATTATTATAGCTCCAGTTCCAATAAAAGAATTGTTACCTATGTGTGTTCCGCCACTTAATATTGCACCTGGTCCTATGTGCACATCATCCCCAATTATACAGTCATGTTCTATAATCGCACCTGTATTAATAATACAATTTTTGCCAATTTTAACCCCCGGATTAACAACGGCGTTTTTTCCAATAAATGTTCCCTCACTTATTTCTGTATATAGACACTTTAGAAACTCTAAAACATGCATTGTAACGAACTTTTAATACCTTCAATTTATACATCTGCCTCTTCACTGTATAATTTATTTAATCTCACATACTCTAGCCTCTTCTTTTAAGAAGGACTTTTTGTTTGATAAGTGTAATTATCAATATATTTATAATTTTGATTTATAAAAAATAACTCTCCACCTATTATACTCATAATTTAGCATCCTTTATTAAAAACAAATTATTTTTCACGTTGTAATAGTTTCGTAAATAATCATATATGTCCTTGTCACAGATTATTTTTGAAATATAAAACTCTGATTCGAAATCTGCGAATTTCTTTTTGAATCTTGAAAGACCGTCACTGGCATCTGGAGATAATCCCCCACCTAAATGCAAATATTTATACCCTTTTGCCCCATACACATAAATAGCTTTTGACAATAATAGTTCCATAGGCTGGAGTTTTGAGAAATCTCGGTCTGAAGCACTAAAATGATAATGAACATAGTCATCATCAAGCATGAACATTGAAGCAGCTATAAACCTACCATCAACGGCAATATAAAATAATTCAATTTTTTCTTTCAATGAGTTAAATGTATTTTGAAAAAATTCTTTTGGGAAGTAATAATATTCGCTCGCTTTTCTAATATTCATAACTTTGTTATAGAGACTATAAAAATTGTCCAAATCTTTATCTGTTATCTCGTTATACTTTTTTATATTAACTTCCAAATTATTCTTTAGTGCAGCATTAATAGACCATCTCAGTTTTTGATTTAAAACTCTTGTAAATTCATCAAAAGATTTATATAACTTTAATTCTTTTATATAAGTGACTCTGTTAAAAAAATTAAATTCATCTGGGATGATCTTATGATTATTTAAAAAAGGGGCATTCCTTATAAAAATATCGATTATTTTATTACTTTTACAAAATTCAATTATTTTTCTAAAATCATCTTTGCTTAAATGGTCGATATTTCCTACTATTCCTCCATAACCATAGCTACTGTAACCTTCATAATAATCGTTTATTTCATGCAATAGCAAAGGGAGGTAACTTTCTTTGTTGTTTTTATTTAATTTCATAATGACAAAATGACTGTTATCGTATTTGGCAAAAATTTCATTATAACTTTTACTAAAATAAAGAGAATTTCTCAAATTTCCAATTTTATCAGTAAAAGATACATTCACTTCTATATGACCTCTTTTAACATATTAATTATATATTCAATTTGTTCTTCATCATTCATTGTAGAACCTGGTAAATTTAGTCCTTTTTTATATATTTCATAAGCATTTTTGTACTCTTCTTTCTTATACTCCCTATACGGTGGAAATTCCACAATTGGCACAAAGATTCTTCTCGTGGGTATTCCCTTTTCTTTCAATTCCTTTTGAATTTCTGGTATGGTTTTATGGGATTCAACTTTTATTGAAGGTAACCAATATGAGCTTATAGCACCTTCATAAGACTTTTGAAAAGTTATTTTTTCGTTGTTTTCAAAACCTTGCTTGTATATTTCTGCAAACTTTCTTTTTTTGTTTAAAAAGTCTGGCAATCTTTCAAATTGAGCTAAGCCTAAACTTGCTTCTAAGTTTGTCATTCTGTAATTAAATCCTATTTCTGGATGATAATAGCCTTTGCTTTCGTCTCGAGCTTGGTTGACTAAAAACTTAAGATGATCAGCCTTTTCTTCGTCGTTTGTTACAATCATGCCTCCACCGCCAGTCGTCATGATCTTATTTCCGTTGAAACTAAATGCATTTATTTCCCCAAAGGTCCCAGTGAATTTATCCTTATATGTTGCCCCTAAACTCTCTGTTGCATCTTCTAAAACTGGTATATTATATTTTTTTGATATTTCCATTATTTTGTCCATATCGCAGGGGTTACCGTATAAATGAACGGGTATTATAGCCTTTGTTTTGTTTGTTATATGCCTTTCCACTTCATTTGGATCCATATTCCAAGTTTCGAGGTCAATATCAACAAAAACTGGTGTTGCTCCAACGTATTTTATAGGGTTTACCGTTGCAACAAACGTAAGTACGGGTACGATTACTTCATCACCTGGGCCAATTCCTAATTCATACAAGGCAAGGTGAATCGCAGCGGTTCCACTTTGGGTTGATACCGCTTTCTTAGCTTTTAAATATTCAGCAAATTTATTTTCAAATATTCCAATGTTTTCTCCAACAGAAGAAACAAAAGTAGAATCAATACAATCACATAAATACTTTTTCTCTAATTCCCCTAAATTTGGTGCATCAAGTAATATGGGTTTTATAAAAACCACCTCTATTAAATTAAATATTATATATGTCAGTTTTGTAATACTGTAGATTTCCTTGAATCCATTCAATTGTTTCTTTCAATCCTTCTTCTAAGGAGTATTTTGGTTCCCATCCTGCAATTTTTTTAGCTTTTTCTGGGTTAGATAATAACCTTTCAACTTCAGATTTTTCTGGTCTTACTCTTTGAGTATCTTCGATTATTTCAACGTCTTTTCCAATTAATTCTATGATCTTTTGGGCTAAATTTCCTATTGATATTTCCTCACCCGTTCCAAGATTGTACACATCCCCTATTGTTTTTTCGTGTAAACCAACGGTTATAAACCCATTTGCAATGTCTTTTACATAATTTAAATCCCTTGTTGGAGATAGATTCCCAAGTTTTATTTGTTTCTTTCCCGCTAAGATTTGGCTTATTATTGTTGGTATTACAGCTCTTGCTGATTGACGTGGCCCATAAGTGTTAAACGGCCTTATAATAGTAACTGGGGTTCCGAAGGATCTATAGTAAGATAATGCCATATGATCTGCTCCAGCCTTGCTCGCTGCATATGGAGATTGTGGATTGTACGGGTGTTTCTCATCTATTGGTACGTATTGTGCTGTTCCGTATATTTCACTCGTTGATGTGTGGATAATTCTTTCTATATTCAATTTTTTACCTGCTTCTAATACATTGTATGTTCCTTCTGTGTTCGTCTTTATGTAAGCAAGAGGAGAGATGTATGAATAAGGGATTCCAATTAAAGCAGCCAAATGAAATACAACATCAACGTCTTTCATAGCATCATACACAGAATCATAATCCCTTATGTCTCCAGTGTAGATTTCTATCTCATTTTTATATTTGGAATCTTCGAGCCAACCCCAATCATTTTTAAAATTATACCGCACAAATCCTTTAACCTCAAAGCCTTTTTCAACTAAGAGTTCAGTTAAGTGTGAGCCGATAAATCCTTCTGACCCTGTAACTAGTACTTTCATTAATTCAATCCTCCGCTGTTTAAAGTTTATAAATAATTCAGTCTTTTTTAAAAGATCTCTAATTCGAATTTTATACTTATTTCAAAATTCGTTTGATTGTTGTCTTCTATGGGTCTCCATATTTTAAATTCTGGATCTTCTGAAATGGGAACTAATTTTATTTTGTTTGTATAATGGTTTATTTTTATACCCGGAATTATAGTTATACGATCAGTCACATTCACCGTGGATTGGAGATATAATTCTATGAAGTGTTCTAAAACATCATCGTTTAATAGTTGTGTTCCTTCGGGGACTTCAACATCTAAGCCCCATGGATCATGAGGTGATTTTTCTCCTGATATAGCGTACTCTAAAGATATATAATTGTCCATCTTATCAGATTGGTTTAAATAATCTATTAGAAAAGAAACTGTGTTTTCTCCATATATGTAACCTATATAATTTTCTTTGTAATCTAATATTTTTGTTTCGGAATTCCCTTTAGGATAATTATACTCCGAAGAAGGATAATAAGTATATTCTGTTTGTTTATCTGCTCCTGTACGCTGACTTGTGTATTTTGTTGCTCCAGCATGATAAAATCCGAAAATACCATATTTTGTTACCTGCTTAGTTCCCAAAGACCATGCTATTTTGTCTGGATTTTGATAAGATTCTGGATTAAAAATTCTATTTAAATTCAGGTCATCAATAAAGAGTTGCAAATAATAACTTGATTTTTCATTGTTGTATTGCGTAAACATTCCTATCATTGCGTTATCATCAACAATTTCTTCATCTTGAACCCATGGGGCGGAATATGTGTATCTAATTTCTTGAATCATTGTTGATGGAAAAGGATTTAAAAAGTAATAGGGGTCAAAGACTCTATTTCTGTATATAATAGTATCTTGTAATCCAATTTTAAAATTACCTAAAGTTATACCATAGGTTTTGTAATTCAAGCCTCTGTCTGGATACTTTAAGTCAGAATCTTTGTTAAGTAACATCCAATTAGATTTATAGAAAAAAATTTCTCCTTCATAATCAAAACTCACCGTATATTTTCCAATTTCTGTTTGATTATTGAAGAAAAGTGCGTATTTTGAATCAATTTCATCTTTTGGAATTATTTGTCCTACTGTTATAGTGGCTTTCTCGTTTAAATTTACTCCTATATATCCCTCTTTTAGTAAGTAGTAATAGCCAAACATTGTCACGTCTTGCCATGGTACATATATATATTTTTCATCGTTATTCAATGATGCGTCTAAATTAATCAAAAAATATTGCTGATCGTCAAAAGTCAAATTTAAATTTATTTCGTTGGCATCAAAGCCAGTTTTGAAATATAAATTGACATCTGTGTATTCTTCTATTTTTGCAAAGAGTGAAAAAGGCAATATTATTAAAAATAATATAATTAGGATTTTCATCATTTTTTTACTCCCTTATTTATCCCCGTGATAGTCGGCTTCTATGTCCCTGAATATTCTTCATTAACTTTTAGATATTCGTCTATTTTACCTATATCAAACCATTTACCATTATGTTCGTAAATTCCTATTTTTTTCCCTTTTTTTATTAAAAAATCCCATAACTCTGGCATGGATAGTTTTATATTCTTTTCTTTTTCTTGTCTTAGCAGCTCTATAGTCTCTTTTTTTATTCCATATATTCCGGTATTTAAATAGAAATTGAGAGTTGGTTTTTCTTTCCAATTTAATAATTGCTTTGACTTATTGTCAAACTCTAAAACCCCAAAATCAATGAAACTTTCTTTTTTAATAGATGTGATGACAAAGTCAAAGTCATTTTCTTTTAATACCTGATACAATTTTGTTAAGTCTATATCGCTAAGAACGTCCCCATTATGTATTAATAGATCTTTTCTGAAATCATCTGGAAGATAAAACAGTGAACCCGCTGTATCTGTGAATATTTCTTCTTCAAGATAATAGACGTTAACTCCTAAAGACATCCCGTTTTTTAAATAATTTTTGATCATTTCCCCCTTGTAGTTTACGGAAATATAAAAATTTTTTATTCCCTGGTCCCTTAAGTTTTCTATTATTCTTTCTATTATAGGCTTTTCTCCTATAGGAAGCAATGGTTTAGGAACAGCATAGGTTAAAGGTCTCAATCTTGAACCTAAACCGCCCGCAAGGATCAGTGCATCTTCAAACATTTTTCTCCCTTCCTAACTCCCAGAGATAAGTTAATTCTAACCCTTTTTCTAAATGTGTGATATGAATGTCAGAAAAATCTTGCAATAACTTTTTGTTGTCGGCAACTACATAATCATGATCATATTCGTCTCTAATTTTCTCTGGATTAAAAATTATTTGTGGTTTTCTGTGAGTTAACTTATTTATCTTGGCTATTAGGTCTTTGATTGATGTTGGTATATTGGTGCCAACATTGTATATGTAAAGATTTTTAGTATTTTCTTTTTCATATACTTGTTTTATGATATTTACTAGATCATCTATAAATAAAAAATCCCTTACTTTTTTTAAATCTCCTATTTCAATGACTTCGTTACGTATATAACTCTTAAATAAGTTTGAAATAAGGGTATAATTGTCCATGTATGGGCCATATAAACTGAATAGTCTGAGGATATATGTTTCTACGTTATATTTTTCATGTAAGTATATGAGAATATTTTCTATCGTCAAAGCGTTTATTCCTGTTGAATTTTTTGGTACTTTTGGGCTATCCTCTTTGAAAGGTATCCCGTAAACTGGTTCGTAAACATTATATGAAGATATAAAAATTATTTTTGATACTTTATTTAACTTTACCAACAAATTTATCGCATCTAAAACTTGCGCTATTTCGGTAAAATTATTGTAATCATGATAAGAAAAGATAAGATCAATCTTATCTTTTTCAAATAATCGATAAAAATCGGCTCTGTTTGTTATATCGTTGAGCTTTTCATAACTTTCAATCTTTTCTGAAAGGGATTTTGAGATCCAGTCTTCTATTCTAAAACCATACAGCATTATTTTCCTCTCCCCATAATTACAGTTTCAACTGTTCTTAACAATGTTGCTAAATACAGCGATAAACTGTAGTTTTTAACATAATATAGATCGTAAGATAATCTTTCTGAAAATATTTCTTTTGTGACTGCTTCTGGATACCTAAAAAAGACTTGTGCATGTCCTGTTAAACCTTGTGGAACCAGCAATCTATAACCGTAATATGGTATATTTTCGTCACAAAATATCTTTGTTGATTTTATGTCAGGTCTTGGACCTACTAAACTCATGTCGCCTTTTAAAATGTTAATTAATTGGGGTAATTCATTTAATCGAAATTTTCTTAGAAAATCCCCAGTTTTTGTTAACATATCTTCATAGGTTCCGTCACTTTTTTGAACTCTTCTCATAGTTTTTAGCTTGTATACTTTGAAAATCTTTCCATTTTGACCTATTCTCTCTTGTTTGAAGAATATTTCTACCTTCTCTTTATGAACAAGGTCGTCTGTCAAAACAACTAATATACTAGCTAATAAAAATGGTGATGAGATGACAAATAATATTAGAGAAAAAAATATATCGAATATCCTGTTCATGGCAGAGTTTTTCTGGCTTTCGAAGATAACCTTGTAATAATCTTCGTACCTTTCTATAACTTCTACAGGGATTCTTCTTAAATATTTTTCTGCCATGTTTGGGAGATATTCTATATCCATGCCTTCTTCTTTGTAGTTTTGTATTTGTGGTTTGACTGTTTTTTCTAGTTCTGGGTCTGTTATTACTATGCCGTGGATTATGTGGGAAGTGGTTTGACCGTTTTGTTTTATTATTTCATCTAGGGTTGTTGGATTTGGGTTTATATATTGGGTAAACCTGATTTTATGCAGTGTTTTATCTGAGATTTCTTGCATTATGTGGCCTATTTCTTCTTTTCTTCCTATTACAAGGTAGTTTTTTACAGGCATGCTTTTTTCGTATATTTTGTATTCTATTTTATGTAAAATAGGTAGAATGATTATTGTAAATAGTAGGTTATACAGGAAAAAGTATCTGTTGAAGTATTTGTTAAGAAAGAAGTAAAGAATTAAAATGAGTATGAAACTGATGAGAGTTCCAACGGTGGTTTTTATTAAGGATTCTGTGTAGCTTTTCATTGTTTGGGTGTCGTAGACTCTAAAGGAGTAGATTCCAAGGTATATTATTAGGGACGAGATAATGGCAATTGGAATAGACAAATGTAGAAAAAAGATGTTCATCAAGACTATCAAAGCAATATCGATAAGTTGAACTGTTAACTTTTTCATGTCGAGTCATGTCCCCCTTTTATATGTTCAAACAACATTTAAAAGTGATTTTATTCGGTATTTTAAGTTAATAAGTTAAAAGAAGACAAACACCATATTTCAAAAATTATTATAGCATAGTTAAATGAAAATATCAATATCTAATTGAACAAAAAGTTATTATATTTTTTATTGTGAAATAGTGAAATAATGATTGATGAGGGATAGCACCATGACCAATAGATTGTAACTGGGTTACCAACAGGAACTGTTTTAAAACCTGGAGACGCCCATATAGGTCAAAAACATTTAAAACCGGGAGACGCGCATGTAGCACGTCTCTACAACTAAAAATAAATTCATAACTAGGATTAAACCTTGGAGACGTGCGTATAGGTTAAAAACATTTAAAACTGGGAGACGCGCATGTAGCACGTCTCTACAAAATAATAAATACGATTGAATCATGAGACGCGCATGTAGCACGTCTCTACATTTGTTCTGGATTGGGGGATAGTAATATGTCTAAGGCTTTTGATGTGATGTTTGAGTATTGTTTAAATAGGTTTAGGTCTACTTCTTTACCTTGTCTTCCGTGGTTTCCTGTTGCAAGGAAATCGACCATATTTCGATTTAGATAGTATTTCCCTGCTTTTGTGTTTAATCCATCAAAGTCCATATGAAAATATACACCCATTTCTCTTAATCGCATGAGTGTGCTTTTATTTTCTAGTAACCAAGTATGTTTTTCTGCGTGAAATAGTACTACCTCGTATCCATCTAATTGTAGATTGAATATTTCATCTAATGCATAAAATGGAAAGTTTGTTTTGTCGAATTCTACGAAAGCAAAGGTGTCATTAAAGGGTATGAATTCTTTGTAATTTAGGGTTAGGTAAAGTTCTGAAGCTAGATATGTCTGTATTCCTGTGTTTTTTTCGAGTATGTCTTTTATTTCTTGGTATTTATCTTTTATTTGTGTAATGTCTGTTTTTATAACAGGATGGTTTAGATGTGGTGTAAACACTACATGGGTAATATCGTATTGTTTATAACGATTTAATTCGTATAATGTTTCTTCGATTGTTTTTACTTTGTCATCAATTGTAGGAAGTAAATGGGTATGAATGTCGATAAACATGATGTTCTACCTTCTTCCTTTTAAGAGTGATGAAGTACATTATGTTAAAAAACAAAAATGAATATTACATGTATTTTTCTCAATATATATTGTATCATATTTTTGATACAAAAACAACATTTTTATTTAATTTTGATTAAAATTTTATTCGATTTTTTATTTTATCTTTTGTTTTCATTTTGATACAAGAGTTTTCAAAAGAGTTACTTGGAGTTAATTTATTTTGCGGATATTACTTATGAGAAGGGAATTTTTTGAGAATAAATGGTTAATAAAAGTTGGGTTTGTTCTTTTCAATGAAGGGGGGTTATCGATTGAAAGAGATTGTGGGGTTAATACCTGATCTTGTTAGTATGGTTGAAATGCCTGGTAATGGAAAGAAGAAAAAAGCGATTGTTATGCAAGCACTGAGGGAGTTTCTTGAGTCTATTGGTAAGTATTCGCCGTTTTTGGATATTATTCTTTCAGTTTTGATTGATGGGGTTGTTGCGTTGTTGTTTCCTAAACCTGCTCAGTAGGAAAAAAGTTTAGGATTGTTGTAAGGTCATTAATTTATAGGGGGAGGTGAATTTCTTGGCTATGAACCTTAATGCAAGAAAGGCAAAGATTGTTTGGGTGGAGATAGTAAATGAAAAAGAGAAGAAGGTCTCTAAGTCTTTTGATCTTTTTTCTGAGGAAGAAACCGAGATAAAAAATGCTTTACAAGGTCTTGTCGGTTTATGTGAAAATACTAATGCAACATATTATTTTTCACAAGAGTATGAGTTGGTTTAAGGTTTATTTTTGTTAATTTCTATTATTTGAAAGGGGGATGGAAAATTGAAAAGATTGAGAATGAAATTTTATGATCCTGTTGAAAAAAAGAGCAAGACTATATCGATTGATGGTGTTATTGACGATTTAACTCAAGACGACGTTGAACCAGTTATGGAAGGTTTAATTGGGGTTTTGGTTTCTAATTCTTCTTTAGTTGATGAAGCATCTATAGTAGAAACGACTACTGAAGAGATTTTTAATTTGATAGAAAATTAATGTTTTTATCCCATGTCCAAAATTTGGACATGGGGCTTTTTATTTTTTTGATATTGTGGTATACTTACGTATAATAAGGGTAAAAATGGTCATTTTTTCTTTTAGGGATTCTCAAAAAAATTAGAAAGGGAGGAGATGTTAATTAGAACTCGTCTTAATCTTAACAGGCTTACTGACAATCAGCTGGTAGAGTTAGCTCAACAGGGTGATCAGGGTGCAAAGGAAAGGTTATATTTGAAGTATAAAGGGTTTCTTGTAAATGAGACTAACAAGCTTGTAGAAAATTGTGGATTGGATTTTGACGATACGTTTGGTTCTTTATGTTATTTATTTTTATGGTCTGTTTATACCTATAATCTTAAGGGGCAATTTAGAGGTTATATGAAGTATTATATTGAGAGGAAGATTAAAGACGATATTGGTAAGAGAAAGGCTAAGATGCCACATGTTCCCAAAGATGCCCCTTTTTATTTAAGGAATTTGAATGAGATATTGATTGGAGATTTAGATGAAGAATAGGATTAAGGGGCAGTTGCCCCTTAATCTTTGATTTATTGTTTGGTTATTTGCCATTTGTATTGATATGGTTTTAATGTTATGTTATCTGTTGTTTTTGTTTCTTGAGTTAGGTTGTTGTATATTGTTAGGGTTTTGTTTTCTTTTTGTCTTGTAACTTTGAATACGCCATCTATATTTTGGTATATTGGTTGTGTAGTGAAGAGGTTTTCGTTTTCTCTTTTTATAGTCAACATTTCTTTTATTCCATGGAATACTTTGTAGCTGTTACTTTCTGGGTCTGTTAGTGCTTTGTGCATTTTTTCTTCGTCAAATGGTCCACGGTTGAAGTATCTTGAGTCTTTGTAGCCTGTTTTTTCTGTCATTTTTTTGTAGAATTCTTCGTTGTTTTCCATGGCTATTTCATCACCAAAGTAGTTTATTGGGGTGCCTTGGAGTGAAAATAATACGGAGTAGGCAAGTAGCACCTTTTTGTAGTCTTTGTTCATTTGGTTGTATAGTCTTCCTGCAATTCCTTCGCCCTCTCTGAAGTTCCACCTTGGGTCTAGCAAATAGTATTTTAGCATCTTTTCTCTTTCTTTTGGTTCTACAAATTCAAGCGTTAGTTCGTCATGACATCTTAGGAACACAAACCACTGGCAGTCTTTTGGTATTGGGGGTGTGACATTTTCTGAAAGCGTATCGATTATGTAATTTGGGTCTCCTTCTGCTATTGATAGAAATATCTTTGGCATTACGGGAAAATGGTATGCAACATGACATTCGTCTGAGTCTCCAAAGTATGCTACAACCTCTTTTGGAGGTTGGTTAGCCTCTGCTATTAGTGCAGTTCCCTCTTTTAGATAGTCAAGACTTGCTCTGAATATTTTTAGTATCCAGTGTGTTTGGATTAGGTTTTCGCAGTTTGTTCCTTCTTCCTTCCATAAGAAGGGGGCAGCGTCCATTCTGAATCCGTCTACACCGTGTTCTTTCCAAAAGGCAAATATTTTTATCATTTCTATTAGTACATCAGGGTTTTTGTAGTTTAAGTCAGGTTGTATTTCGTAAAATCTGTGGAAATAGTAGTCTTGAGTTTCAGGATTATACGTCCAGTTGCTGTTAACCATGCCTTTGAAAAGTAAGCGGGCTTGGGAGTATTTTTGGTCTGTTGGGCTCCAGATGTAGTAGTCTCTGTATTTTGAGTTTTTTGATTTTTTAGCTTCTTGAAACCATGGGTGTTCAATTGATGTGTGGTTTATTGCAACATCAAAAAGTAGCTTGATGCCTTTTTGATGGGCTAGCTCAACAAACTCAAAGAAGCTTTCGTTGCCACCTAGTTCGTCTCTTACTTTGTAGTAGTCTGAGATATCGAATCCTTGGTCGTTCATTGGAGATTCAAGGATTGGTAGTAACCATAGTATGGTTACTCCTAAATCTTGTAGGTAGTCTAGTTTGTATTTCATTTTTTGAAAGTCTCCTGCAAAGAGGTCTACATAGCAGGAGTAGACTAAACCTTTTTTGTACCAAAGTTTGTCATCTGGTGCGTAGGTGATTGAGCGTTTTTTGGAGTTTAGGAAATCAATTAGTTCGTGGAGTTTATTGTTTTGGTTTGGATAGAGTTTGTACCAAAGTTGCTCGATTTTTTGTAAGTATTGATTTTGCATTACAATTTCACCTCGTTGTTGTAAATTTGTTTAAAACCGGGAGACGCACATATAGGTCAGAAACATTTAAAACTTGGAGACGCCCATATAGGTCGTCTCTACAAAAAAACAAATACAATTAAACCTTGGAGACGCCCGTATAGGTCGTCTCTACGAAACAATAAATGCGATTAAATCATGAGACGCGCGTGTAGCACGTCTCTACAAAAAAAAACAAATACAATTGAACCTTGGAGACGCGCGTGTAGGTTGTCTCTACATTTGTTTGGTTAATTATACCATTTTTTGTGGTTCGTTTTGGTATGATATAATTAGTTTGTTTGTTTAGCTATTGTAGATGGGGGTAGGTGAACGGTATGGTAAGTAAAATTTCGAGGATTCTTCTGTTTTTGTTGTCTTACCTTCCTTTGTTTTTGATATATGCAATTAATGGTGTGATTCATGGTGAATTTGTTGTTTTTTATTCTTTTTTGGTTGTTATTGTAGTTGTGAGTTTTTTATGTTTATTGATGTTTAGGTCGCTTAAAAAGCGAGGTAAAAGGCGTACTTTGATTGTTGAGAGTCATGAGTTAGTTAATAATATGCTTATTGAGTATATTTTTGTGTATATTTTTCCGTTTATCAGCGCTTTTGATAAGAGGGAGATTGTTTCTTTTTTGATTCTGTTTGTTATAATTGGTAGTATTTATATTAAAAGTGATTTGATAGCGGTTAATCCAACGCTTTCTCTTTTGGGTTATAGTATTTACAAGGTTAGTTATCGATACGAGGATGATGTGTCTCATGTTAGAGAGGGGTATTTTATTTCAAGGGGTTTGGATGATGTTGGGGTGAAGGTTGAGATGAGTAAGGGAGTTTTTATCCATTTTAGAAGTAAAAAGAAGTGATTGATTGTGGATAAGCGTGAAGAGTTTCTTAAGTTGGGTTATAAGAAGGAAGTTTTGAAGGAGATTTTGGGAATAATTGAGAATAATACGGTTTCTCAACCAGTTGAAATATGTTTGCACAAGGATGGTAAGTTGTTTGATTTAACGTGTGATGATGCCTCGTTTTTTGAGGAGATTGTTGTTAATTCTGTTAGAGAGTTTGTGAAAGAACTTGAGAGTGATGATTTGGTTGAGGTTCAAAGTTATGAGGATTCGATTTATGATAAGCGCTTTTTATATATCAAAAAGCAAGAGGTGCCTCAAGTTGTTGATGTTGAGAGTAGGTTGTTGTCTGGTACTTCGCTTTATAGATTAGATAAGTCTGTTTTTAAGGATTATAAGAATTTTGATATTATTGTTAAGTATTTTTACAGGGAGATTGGGGCCAATATTATTGGTTTTCAGGAGCTTGATTCGAGGCATATTTTTGATGTGAAGAGACTGTTTTTTTTAGATAGTGCTAATTTGAAATCTCGGGACAGGGGGATTATTTTAAAGCCTAAGGAGTTTTTTGATTATTTTGTTGTTGGAGATATTTTGTTTATTAGGTCTGTTTATTATTTTGAGAATAAGTTTCAGTTTTTTAAGAAGTATGTTACTTCAAAGGATGAGTTTGTTAAGGAGATAAAGGCGAATAATAATGTTCTTGGGAAGGATATTAGGCTTAAGGGGATTGATTATTTTGATAAGTATGTTTCTGAGAGGAAGACTTTTTTGAAAAAACTTCACGGGATTTATAAAAAGGGGAATTATGTGAATTTTGAGTTTGGAAAGTTAAAAGAGGTTATAACTAATTTTAATTTGAAGATAAATCTAGTTGAAAGTAACAACGAGATTGTATTGGATGAGAAGACTTCTATTAAGGACTTTTTGGATTTGTTGAGTGAGTTGTATTATGTTTCTTTTTTGTCTGAGGATAGGTTGAAGGCGAATGAATCTGTGAGGCTTTAATATTTTATTTTGATAAGGGAGTGAACGTCTTTGGTTAAGGGTACAGTGTATGAGTCATTGTCTTTTTTTAGTCCAACTTTGGAAAGAGATTTGAAGTATTCTATATATCTTCCTGCTAAGTACGAAAAGGATTCTCGACGGTATTCAACTATTTATCTTTTGCATGGTCATAGTGGGAATGAGGTGAGTTGGCTTAGAAAAGGGCATGTTGATCAGACTTTGGATATTATGATTAATTCAGGTGAGATTCCTCCTTTTGTTGTGGTTATGCCAGATGCTCAAAATAGTTGGTATGTTGATTCTCCTGTTGGCGAAAAGTATGAAACTGCTATTATTAAGGATTTGATTGGTTTTATTGAAGGACATTACAAGGTAAGAAATACTCGTGGGGATAGGTTTGTTGCAGGTTTGTCGATGGGAGGATATGGAACTTTAAAGCTTGCGTTTAAGCATCCTGATATGTTTTTATCTGCAGCAAGTTTGAGCGGGGGAATAACAAGAGATGTTCCTCCTGAGACAGATGTTGATATAAACGGAGATGTGATTCATATCAGAGAAGATTATTATCATGACGTGTTTGGTGATCCTTTTGATCCGGATTTTTGGGAAAAGGAGAATGTGTTTAATTGGGTCGATAACGTCAAAAATAGTGGGCTCACTTTGCCTGTGTATTTGTCTTGTGGAAATGAGGATTATTTTTATTTGTATTTGGGGGCAACGGAGCTGTATCATGAATTAAGGCTAGCAAAGATTGAATCGGTGCTGTATATACGAGATGGGGAACATAATTGGTTAATGTGGCAAGAGGATATAAAAGAAGTTTTGAAGTTTTTCAAAAGGGCATTGGATTTGTATTAATACACATTAGTAGAGACGCTCTATACGAGCGTCTCTTTTTGAATTTTAATGTATTGAGGGATTATAGTATTCCGTAGGCTTGATCTACTTCTTGAACAAATATTATTCCTCCACCTTCTTTTTCTATATCTAATTTTTCTTTTATTGAATTAACAACAGCATCTGTTAGTTCTTTTTTCAATATTATTAATACTATGTCTTTTTCTGGTTCAATCTCCATAGAAAATATCTTTTCTATTTCGTATTCACCTGCGCCTCTTGCATGGATAATTGTACCACCTTTTGCTCCTGCTTCGTTTGCGGCCTCTACTACAAATTCTGCCTTTCCTTTATCAACAACAACAAATATTGCATCATACATAGTATTTTTGGCACCTCCATTTTTATTAACTTTTTCCGAAACATATTTTTTGCCGTTGTTTTGTAGATCATAAAAATCTTTAATTGGAATAGTGAATAGTATACCCTTATTTGGTTTATCAATATTGAAGTTGTCAACGATTTGAGGTACTATATCGTTGATTTTTGAGCTTTCGCAAACCATTAGTACTATTTCTTTTCTAACGTCGGTTATTCCTAGAAACTCTAAAAAAGGGCTTTTTACTGTTCCTTTTCCAAGAATAATCATTCCTCTTTTTATTCCCAAGTTTCTTGCGAATCTGTAAACTTTACTTCCCATTCCAAAATTCAAGATTACGTATATTAGTTCATAACTTTTTGTATTATTGTTCATTTTTTTGAGTTCCTCCTTTGGAGCTTTTGACTTTGAAAATTAACCCAAATATTAGTAGGGTAAGGACAGGCATTAATGCAATCATAGAGATGGTTCCAAAGCCATCTATTAAAGCATTCGATCCTTCTATTACCCCCGCAGCTCCTTGCGCAAATGATAAGATAAAGGTTGCAGCCATAAGGCCTGTTGCTACACCTCCAGAATCAAACGCGATCCCTACAAATAAGTTGGGTACAAAATAACTCAGAACGACTGCCAGACCATATCCGGGTAATAGGTAATGCCATAGTTTAAGTCCCGGTACTATAGTTCTGATTACTGAAAGAGCAACAGCTAGTCCGACACCAATAGAAAAAGCAGATATGATTAGCGAGCCTTTTATGTATCCGCTAGTTACGTCTTCGATTTGTTTTGAAATTACGTATACGGATGGTTCAGCAAGTATAGCGACGGCTCCTAATAGAAATCCGAATAGTATTACGACAATTTTGTTTTCTAAGGAAGTTAGTGTTCCTCCAATTATCACTCCAACTTCCATAAACCCTCCGTTAGCCCCTGTTAAAAATAACACCGCTCCAATAAAGGTATGAACGAATCCTTTTATTATGTTTAGAAAGGAATTTTTGGATAGCTTGAATGATGTGACTTGGAAAATCAAGAATATTATAACAATTGGTAACAGTGCCGACAAGGTTTCAAGCATGACTGATGGAACTAGGTGTAAAAAACTGCCTGCTATAGAATTGGAGGGGATACTGGTGTTTGTATATTGGTTGATGGTGTGAGATAGATCAACGTTTCTTGCAAAAATACTCATAACAAGCAATGCCATTATGGCTCCGCTTGTTGTAATACCAACTAAGCCAAAGCTGTCTTCTTCTGATGCTTTTCCGGCTCTTTTAGAGAATAACCCTATAGCAAGCGAAGAAATAAAAGGTACTGTTAAAACCCCTGTTGTAGCTCCGGGGGCGTCAAACGATATTGAAATAAATTCTGGAGGTGCGATTAAAGCAAGGACAAATATTACAGAATATGCGATTGTAAAAAAAATTGGTAAAGGAATATTAAAGAGAGGTCTTAATACTCCTAATGTCATTAATGCTCCTACTCCTATTGATACAGAGACAATAACAAGAGATTTAGCTATGGCTCCTGCTGTAACGTAATCGATTTGGCCTGCAACTATGTGTAAAACAGGTTCGACAACTGAGATACTGAATCCAAATAGAAAACATATTAATACGATTTTCCAAATGCTTTTTGTTTCAAGTATTGTTGAACCCAACATGTCGCCCATTGGAATAATGGCTATGTCTACTCCAATCAGAAATATTAGTAGCCCGAAGATTATCAAAACTGCTCCAATTAGAAATTTGATCAAGGATGTATTGTCTATGGGAACGATTGTGAAATTCAGAATCAACACGATAATGGTAATGGGAATTACAGAGAATAAGGCATCTCTAAACTTCTTTAGTAGTACATTCAATTCAGTTCACATCCTTTGGTTATTTTTTAGTATGGATTATGGTAAATCGTATGAAATTTAAAGAAAAAACGAGGAGATCTTTTTCCTCCTCTTATTATAATACAATATTAATAGATATATTTCAATGTGTTATGTTACAGAAAGATTTAATCTTTTGAAATAATACTGTGTTTGATGTATTTATCGTGATGAATCTCAATCATTTCGTTAAAGAAGTTGTAGTAGTTTTCATATTTTTTTGTGTTTTCAGGAATGGGTTGATAACTATCTCCTTTTTTTATAAAAACCTTGCCTGCTTCTTTGAGGTTTTTAAAAACACCGATTTCAGTGAAAGCAAGCATTGCTTCTCCTATTAAAGTAGCGTTTTCTGTAAGAGATTTGGTAACAGGCATGTTAAAAATATCAGCTAATATCTGTGGCCAGACTTCGCTTTTGCTTCCTGAGCCCCCTATAGTTAAGTATTTTAAATGTACGTTATTTTCTTCTAAAGCTGTTTTTATGAGATTTAAGCTGTAAGCTATACCTTCAAATATTGATCTTGCCATGTGTGAGATGGTATGAGTAGTTTTTAGGCCAAAGAAACTTCCTGTTGCAAGGCTTCCTATTCTTGGATCTCTTTCACCAGTTAAGAAAGGAAAGCAGAGTAGGCCATTTGATCCTGCTGGAATTTTCATGGCTTCTTTGTTTATTTCATCGTAATTCATGCCTTTTGCTATGTTGTTTATAAACCAGTCGATAACAATTCCTGCGTTGTTTACAGCACCACCTGTCGCCCAGAGATTTGGGAGTAGGGCATATGTTTGTAGTCTGAATTTTCCGCTTTTATCTAGTAGAGGCTCACTGTAGGCACATCTAAACATCGCTGTAGTTCCTAAATTGCAGACGGCATTTTCATCAAAGCCGCCCATCCCTAAGATCATTGCCCCGCCATCATATACTCCAAGCATCACAGGAATTTGTTTTTTTAGTCCCATTTTGTCAGCAACTTCTTTTGTTATATGATCGACGACTGCATTTCCTGGTAATAATCTTGGTAGTTGTTCTTTTGTTATACCAGCTTGTTTTATTAACTCATCATCCCAATCTTGTGTTTTTATGTCTAAGAGTTGGGTTGTAGAAGCAACGCTAGGTTCTGTTACGAATTGTCCGGTTAGATGGTTTATGAAAAAACTTTTGATGTCTAGAATTTTGTGCATTTTGTTGAAGATTTCCGGTTTTTCTTTTTTAAGCCATAAAATTCGTTGTAAAGTGTAGTTAAATGCAGGTGGACAACCTGTTTTCTGATAGATTTTGTCTGCAGAGAATTTGTTTTCGAAGTCTATCATTGTGGATTGAGATCTAGTGTCTAATAATGTGATCATTCCTGTAAGGGGTTGGTTGTTTTTATCTATTGGTAAGAAACCAAATTGATATCCAGATAAGACTAACAAAACAATTTCATCTTCAAAATCAGAGAGAATTTTTTGAGAGAGTTCTAGAAAATTATCCCATAGTTCTTTGGGATTGTGTTCTGCAGCTCCTTTTTCAGGTTGATACATATTTATCTTTTTTGTTTCTTGAGAGACGACTTCTCCCTTTTCGTTTACAATGGCAATTTTCATGTTTGTTGTGCCAACATCAAGAACCAGTACATGTTTCATTGAAGAAACGCTCCTTTCAAGGTTTTTGAACGTTTATTTTTTAGCTCGAAAGTTTTCTACGATTTTTTCAATTATCTCTGGATTTACTATTTGATCGGGGATTTCTCCATTCACTAATTTTTCAATATCTTCTACCATTTTTTCGTCCATTTTTCTTAAGGAGTAAGTTCCGTAACCTCCAATGTGTGGCACAATGTAGACGTTAGGAAATGTTAACAGAGGATTGTCGGGTTCTATTGGTTCGTTTTCTAGTACATCAAGTCCTGCAGCGAAGACTTTTCCTGTTTCTAGGGCTTCAATGAAATCTGGGAGGTTTATTAATTCACCGCGTGCCGTATTAACGATTACTACACCATCTTTCATTTTGTTAAATGCCTTTTTGTTGATAAAATGGTAGTTTCCTTCGTTGAGAGAGGCGTTGAGACTTATTACATCTGAGGTTTTGAGTAATTCTTCGAATTCAACCGGTTTTACACCTGTTTTTTCTATGACTTTGTCTGCAATATATGGGTCATATGCAATTACTTCTGATTTGAATCCTTCTTTTACTATTTCACCTACTCTACTTCCAATGTTTCCATAACCGATGATACCGACGGTTAATTTTGAGAGCTCTTTTCCAACGAATTTCTTTCTTTCGTGCCATTTGTTTTCTAATACAGCATGATAAGCAGGAATTATGCCTCTTAAACAGATTAACATCAAAGCTACGGCTATTTCAGCAACAGCATCTCGTTCATGAACTCCGTATACCCTTGTTACCATCACTTCGTTTTCTGTAGCAGCCTTTATGTCTACATTATTGTAACCTATACCGTGACGAGCAATTAATTTTACGTCTTTGTTATATCTAAAAAACTCTTCAGAAAAAGTGGGGGTTACACTTGATATGACAAACGTGAAACCTTTTAGTTTTTTGGCTAAATTTTTTCCATTAATATTTGGATCAACTTCAATCCTTTCAATATCGCCTATTTTTTTCAATCTTTGTATTAAATCCGGAAAGTATACCCCAAAGGTACTAGAATTTACAATGGCTATTTTGTAATTTTTACTCACAATGATGCCTCCTCATTTTATAGATGAGCTTAGATTAAAAAGACCTTTTTAATCTCGGAGATTTTTAAATGTAAAATTTAGATATTATGTATATCCTGCCATTCAGTATGGAATATACCTTCTTTATCTTTTCTTTGGTATGTATGAGCTCCAAAGTAATCTCTTTGAGCCTGTATTAAATTTGCAGGTAATTCTTTTGATCTTAATCCATCAAAGTAATCGAGTGCTGATGAAAAGGCTGGGATGGGAATTCCGATTTTTTTGATTTCAGAGACAACTTCTCTTAATTTTGGGATTCTATTTTCAAAGTCTTTTCTAAATTCATTGGATATTATTAAATTAACTAGATCAGGTTTTGATTTGAATGATTTTTGAATAGGTTTTAATAGGGCAGATCTAATAATACAACCATCTTCCCAAATTCGGGCAACTTCTGAAAGGTCAAGGCCATATCCATATTCGTTTGATGCAACCTGAAGTAATTTCATGCCTTCTGCATAAGCAATTATTGTTGCAATATATAGAGCGTCTCTTAGAGAGTCTATAAATGCTTCGTTTAACTGGGCACTTATTGGAGTGTCGAATATTTCACCTATTTCTAATCTTTCATGTTTTATCGATGAGAGTGTTCTAGAGTTAACAGCGGCATTAATCGTAGGGATAGAGATATTTAAGTCAAGAGCGTCTTGCACACTCCATTTTCCAGTACCCTTTTGTTGCGCACTGTCTAGTATAAGGTCGACTAAAGGTTGTCCCGTTTCTTCATCTTTTCTTTCTAAAATTTTGTATGTTATCTCCATTAAGTAAGATTTATGTTCTTCGTTCCATTTTTTGAAGATTTCATGCATTTCATCAGCAGATAATTTAAAAACTTTTCGCATTATATCATAAGCTTCTGCGATTAATTCCATTATCGCATATTCTATTCCATTGTGAACCATCTTTACGTAATGACCGCTTGATGTGGGGCCTAGATAAGCTACACAAGGGCCATCACTAGTTTTTGCAGCTATCGCTTCAAAGATGTCTTTTATTTCTTCGTATGCTGATTTATCTCCGCCAGGCATAATTGAAGGTCCATGGAGGGCTCCGTATTCTCCTCCACTTATGCCTGTGCCTAAAAATCTAATCCCTTTTTCTTGTAGGTATTTAAATCGTCTGTTCGTATCTTTATAATGTGAGTTTCCACCGTCAATAATTATGTCACCTTTTTCTAAGTTAGGAAGGAGCTGTTCTATAACATCGTCAACCGGTTTTCCAGCTTTGACCATTAACATTATTTTTCTAGGTTTTTTTAAGGAGTTTGCTAGTTCTTCGTAAGTGTATGTGCCTAATATATTTTTGCTTTTGGCTCTTTCTTCGATGAATTTTTTTGTTCTGTCTCCATCTCTGTTGTATACCGCCACTTTATAGCCTTTTGATTCTATGTTTAAGGCTAAGTTTTGGCCCATTACCGCCATTCCAACTACTCCGATGTCGCATTTTTCTGTACCCATTATATCAACTCCTTATGTTTATTTTTTGAAGAATTTTCTTGTAATGTTGCATTTTCTAGGTGTAGAGATGCTCTATGCGAGCGTCTCCCTATTTCGAACGGGGACACGTTCTAAGCTTTAGACTCCACTGTATGCAGAAAAACCTCCATCGATTGGAACAACTATACCATTAACAAATTCTGATTTGTCACTTATTAGCCATATTATTGTTGAGATTAGGTCTTCAGGGGTTCCGAATCTTTCCATAGGAGTATGTTCTAAAATTTTATTTCCTCTTGCTGTTAGGCTTCCATCTTCGTTTGTTAGTAAGAATCTGTTTTGATTTGTGAGTAGAAAACCGGGGGCTATTGCATTGACCCTTATCTTTTTAGAGTAATTATGGTTCATATGAACAGCAAGCCATTGTGTGAAATTGCTAACAGCTGCTTTTGCAGCAGAATATGCTGGGATGTTAGTTAGTGGTCTAAATGCGTTCATGGATGAGATGTTGATGATTTGTCCTTCGCCTTTTTCAGCAAAGTATTCACCAAAAACCTGACTTGCTAGAAATGTTCCAAGGAAATTTAAATTAAAAACCCATTGAACTGCATCTTGAGGTAAATCAAAGAAGCTTTTATCTTTGCTTGTGGTAGCGGAGGGATGGTTTCCTCCTGCCCCATTTATCAACACATCAATTTTACCAAACTTTGATAATGTTTCTTCTTTCGCTTTTATTATTTGTTCTTTTTTGAGGACATCTGTTTTGATGGTAATGTGTTCGATGTTTTTTTCTGAAAGTTCTTGGCTTAGTACTTCCATGGCTGGTTCAGAAACATCTAGGATGGAGATTTTTGCACCTAGACTACCTAAGCTTCTAGCCATTTCAGAGCAAATTACTCCGGCTCCGCCTGTTATTACAATGGTTTTACCTTTAACGTCGAAAAAATCTGAGATGTTCATAGTTATCACACTCCTTATAAAAGGTGTAGATTTTATTGATTTTACTGTTGTAGAGACGCTCTGGTTGCAGGTTAGATTTTTCACACCCGCATTTTCGTATCTTCGTTATTTATATTATACAATTAATTCATTCTAAAATGAAATTAATAAACGAAATGA
Source organism: Thermotogota bacterium (assembly GCA_029780115.1). GTDB lineage: Bacteria > Thermotogota > Thermotogae > Petrotogales > Petrotogaceae > Defluviitoga. Next base: position 33,696 of record JAKOZG010000024.1, on the reverse strand, counting down.
TAAATTGACTTATTTGTCTTAGAATGGTTATATTTGTAATTAATCGTGAAAGATAAGAGAAATTAGCATATAGGTGATTTTTATTTCTTTCTTAAATATATTTTTATACGGAAATTAGTAAATATTTGATACAATTTATATGTAAATAATTATTGATTAAGGACTTTAAAAATGGTAGATATTATTTGTGTATCCGATGAAGAAATTTTCATACAAAATAAGGATAAAAGAAAGATCGACCTCCTTATTTCAGCCGGAGACCTTTCGCCCGGATATTTGGATTATCTTATCAACGAGTTTAAACCTGCATTCAGTATAATGGTTCATGGAAATCATGATAAAAAATATTTCTCGAAGTCGTACAAAGAAGAGAACTATTCTTTTTCTAAGGTGTATAAAGGGGTATATGTGCTGAATCAAGGTGTCATTAATTTAAAGAAGTTTATTGATAAAGATATTGTTGTGGCAGGGTTCTCTGGAGCTTTATCATATGGTTACCGACCTTTTCATTTTTCTGAGAGTGATGTTAATAAATTCAAGAGAGAGATAACTTTTAAAAAATCATTTCGCGGAAGTGAGTATAAGATTATTGATATTATGGTGACTCATACTCCGCCTTATATACCAGGTACCATTCAGAGATTTAGTCAGTCTCATCCACCGTCGAAAAATCTAGGAGATTTATTTTATTCTTTGCGCCCTAAAATATGGATTTATGGTCATATTCATCCTAGATATGGACAACAGGAATTAGATTTTGTTATTGAAAATTTTGATCACAAATGTTATTTAATTAATGCAGTACCTTATAAGTTTATAAAATATGATGAAGAAAGGAAAGAAGTGATAGAAATTGAAACATATAAAAAGATTGAACCGAAGTTAGTCACTCTTAGTTAAACTACATATAATTGGAGGTAAAATTATGTATAAAACTTATAGAACACAGGCTCGAACGGAATACGAAAAGGCTTATAAGTTGGCAAAAAGGGATTTTTTGTCGAGCATCTCAAGGGGTGAAGAAGGTTATTTGCAGGCACTTGAGGATATTATACAAAATGTTGAAATTGCCAAAGAACAAAATTTGGGGATTATAGACATTCCAATAGAACGGATTAAGGGAACCTATTATCGTTCTAGAGCTATGTCCTTTTCAGCTAATTTTTATCCTTTAATGAAAGCTGATACTGAATTTGCTAATAAATGGATGAGTTTGTATGAGATTCATTCTAAAGAAGGTATAAGGGATCCAATTATTGCGTATGAGTATCTTAATTGGTTTTACGTGGTTGAAGGTAACAAGAGAGTTAGTATTTTAAAGTATTTGAATGCCTTTTCTATTCGTGGAGAAGTGAAAAGATTAATCCCAAAATGGGATGAGAATGATCCACAGATTAGAATTTATTATGAATTTTTAGATTTTTATGAAAAAACTAAGATCAATATTATTTGGTTTAATAAAGAAGGGAAGTTTAACGAGTTATATGAATTGATAAAGGATTATGAGAAAAAAAGTGAGTTTGTTGAAAATAAATACGAGGAATTGGTTACTTCTGTATATCTACCATTCAGAAAAGCATACAGGGAGCTTGCGAAGGATAAACTAAAGCTTCCAGAAGAAGAGGCGTTTATTGAATATTTAAATAGGTTTGGATTGGATAATGTTCCAATGATAGAAAGGGAAATGAGAAGACAGGTTGAAACCCTAGTTGAAGAATTGTCGGAAGAAAAACCAAGACCGGTTGTTCCTTTATTTAAGATGCCTGCTCGTTTAGCTGGAACTCCTTTAAAAGTCGCGTTTATATACAACACAGGTATTGAAGAGTCTGCTTGGACGTATTCACATGAACTGGGAAGAAGGTATGTTCAGGAAAGACTTAAGGGAGAAATCGTTACTAAATATTATGAAAGAGTCACCGATGCTAAAGTATATGAAAGAGTGATGAGAGAGCTGGAAAAAGAAAAGGTTGATTTGATTTTTGCAACAAGCTTAGATTATTTGTATGATCAGCAGATGAGCGCTTTTCATAACGTGAAGTTCATGTATTTTTCAGGGTATAGGTTTCCTGAAAATATAAACGCTTATTTTGGTCGAATGTATGAACCAAGATTTTTAGCCGGTATGGTAGCTGGCGCTATGACTAGGAATAATAAGCTTGGTTTTGTAGCTTCTTATGGTATTCCTGAAGTGATTATGGGCATAAACGCTTTTGCATTAGGAGCAAGATCTGTTAATTCAAAAGCAAAGGTTTATGTTGGCTGGACAAATACATGGCATAATTCTGAATATGAAAGACAAACTGCGGAGTATTTAATAAAAGATATGGGAGTTGATGTCATAACTCATCATCAGGATTCAGCAGAAGTATTAAAAGTTGGTGAGAAATATAATGTGTATACTATAGGGTATCATTATGATATGAGAGAACATGCTCCAACTACTTATTTGACCTCTGCGATTTGGAACTGGGGTGTTTATTATGAGTCTATCATCAGAGACGTACTTAGAGGATCTAACTTTTCTTTGTTTAGATTGTTTTCCGGTTCTGAAAAGATTGAGAAATTTTGGGGTGGGTTAAAGAGCGGTGTTGTTGATTTAGCACCTTTAAGTAAACTGGTACTTCCACAGATAAAAAATATTGTTGAGTTAGTGAAGTATGATATTAAAACAGGGGAGTTTCATCCGTTTAGAGGTCCAATATACGATAGAGATGGTAATTTAAGAATACCAGAAGGAGAAGATATAAAAGATGATGAACTTATAGTAATGGACTGGTTTGTAGATAATATTTATTATTAATAAATTAGAAAAAAGCGCTCAAAGTTGTTTGAGCGCTTTTTCTTTTACTTTTATTCTTCTAAACTTTTGATTAAATCTATAGTTATGTCTTTAAAGCTTTTTACTATTATATCTGCTTGTGAAAGGTCCTGGTTCATCGAGTTTGGGTTAGCAAATCCTATACACTTCATTCCAGCAGCTTTTGCAGCTTTAACTCCTTGTTTTGAATCTTCGATTACTACACATTCTTTTGGTTTTACTTGTAGTAGACCTGCTGTATATAAGAAGAGATCTGGTTTAGGTTTGCCACGAGGAACGTAATCTGCACTAGCATATGTATCAAAATATTTTTTAATATCTAGATGAGTTAGAACTTCTTCAATTAGAATTTCAGGTGAAGAAGAGGCTAATCCAACCTTGAAATTATTATTTTTTAACTCGATTAACAGTTCTACAATACCATCGATGGGTTTATATGGTGTTTCTTTGAAATATTTTAGTGTTTCTTCGTTTTGCCATTGTACTAGTTCTTCTATACTGTGTGACAGATTAAAAAGGTTTTTTAAATCTTGCCACATATCTTCGTTACTAACACCTATGTAATTACTGTATGGCACGTCTTGAATGGGAATACCTAATTGTGCAAAGATTTGTTTGTTTGCGTCCCAGTGCAACGGCTCACTATCTATTATTACACCATCCATATCAAAAATTACAGCTTTGATCAATGTTTTTACCAAACTCCTTTTTATGCTTTTTGATATTGAAGACCATTTATTACATCCATTTTTAAGAATTCGTTTATTTCGTCTTTTCCACCTATGTAAGCTCTAAGTTCTTCTATATCCATTGCCATCATCTTTCTGAATTCTTCTCCATACATGGTTTCTTTTTTGAATATGTAAGAAGACAACAGATCTAATCTTTCTCTATTTTTAGCTAGAATGTCTAATGCTTTGTCATACATGTTGTTAATAATTCTTTTCACTTCAATATCTAGTTCTTTTTTAGTTTCTTCAGAATAGTTTCTTTGTTTAGTTAAATCACTGCCTAAGAACACTTCTTCTTCTTGAGCTTCCCAATAAACTGGACCAATCTTTTTAGACATTCCTAAACGGTAAACCATAGTTTTTGCAAGTTCGGTTGCCTTGTGTAAGTCGTCTTTTGCTCCTGTTGTAGCAAAATCGAAAACGAGTTTTTCAGCAGCTCTTCCACCTAACATAACAGTGATTCTGTCTAGTAATTCAGATTTTTTTAATAAAAATTTATCTTTTTCTGGGAGCATTAGTGTGCTGCCGAGCGATCCTACTCCTCTTGGAATTATAGTAATTTTGTAGATAGGATCTGTGTTAGGTAATGAATATGCTATTATTGAATGTCCCATTTCATGGTATGCTAGGATTTTTCTTTCTTTATCTGAGATTATTTTGTGCTTTTTAGCTGGACCTGAGACTATTTTTTCTAAAGCCTCTTCAAAGTCGATCATCTCGATCGCAGGCTTTCTCTTTCTAGTTGCTATTAAAGCGGCTTCATTTGTTAAATTTTCTAAGTCAGCTCCTACAAAACCGGGAGTTCTTTTTGCTAAGATGTCTAAATCTACATCATCGCTAACTACTTTATTTCTTATGTGTATTTTTAAGATTTCTTTTCTTCCATTGACATCTGGTGGTCCTACAAATAACTTTTTATCGAAACGGCCTGGCCTTAGAAGTGCTTTATCTAAGACGTCTGGTCTGTTGGTAGCGGCCATAACTATGACTCCGGTAGAAGAGTCAAAACCGTCTAGTTCAACTAAAAGGGCGTTTAGAGTTTGTTCTCTTTCATCGTTCCCCCCACCGAGTCCGGAACCTCTTTGTCTACCGACTGCGTCTAGCTCGTCTATAAATATAATGGAAGGAGCGTTTTCTTTTGCAGTTTTAAATAAGTCTCTGACTCTCGCAGCTCCAACACCAACAAATAGTTCGACAAAGTCTGAACCACTTGCATAGAAGAAGGGTACATTTGCTTCTCCAGCTATTGCTCTTGCAGTGAGTGTTTTACCCGTTCCTGGAGGTCCGACTAGTAAGATTCCTTTAGGCATTCTTGCACCGATTTCTCGGTACTCCTCAGGGTTTTTTAGAAAGTTAACTATATCTTGGACTTCTTCAACTACTTCGTCTATTCCGGCTACGTCTTTAAACGTTACTTTTTTATCTGAAGGTTCAAACTGTTTAGAAAGATTTTTAGTGAAACTCATACTGCTTTTAGTTCCTGAAAGTGCGGATTTGTACATCCAGTACAAAAATAGTACGATAATTACCGTTGGGACTAAACTTATCAGTAGATTAAACCACCACTTAGACAATAGGCTTTGCTTGTAATCGACCTTGATTCCTTTTTGAATTATTGTGTCAATGTATTGTTTATCAGCCATCATATTTGGAGAAAATGATTTATAAAGGGTACCATCTTTTGCTACGATATCTATCGTTCCATTTTGATTAATGTTCATCGATTCAATTTCGTCATCGTTTATCATACTTATCAGTTGAGAAAAGGGGATGTTTGTCACCTTTTCACTGGTCAAAAAAATTATAGCAATAACAAAAATGGCTATTAGCGAGATGTATATCCAAATAATGCCTGTGGATTTTACCTTTTTTTTGTTTTCTTCTTTCTTTTCGGTTGGCTCTGGGTTGATCTTTTTATTGTCTTTATTTTTATTTTCCGCCATTTGGTTACCTCCTAGATGCTTTTAATCTTTTTAACCTGTAAATCTTTAAGCCTTTGTAGTTGATCACTTCGATGCTCTCTTCTTTTTCTAATCGTTCCATTATTTCGTTAATATTTTTACAGTTGCGGCTTTCCAAAAAGCTTTTAATTTCATATTGGTTCATTGGATGTCTTTTTATTATACTTATTAGAGCTTCATAATCGTCATCTATTGCACTGTAAAATTCGTTTTTTGCTAAATGATCGATAGCTATTCCACCTAAAATTTCTTCTGCTAATTCGATACTTTTTTTATCAGGCATTTCAACCCATTTCTCTGCAGGTGGTCTAACTGGTACATTAATGTAAATCCTATCGTATGTTATTTTATCAAAAATTTCTTTAATTTTCCTTAACGATTCTTCACTGTCATTGATATCTTTTACCAGCATGAATTCAAGCCAAATTTTGCCTTGATATACTTTAGAAAATTCTATCAAACCGTTTACGTATTCTTCAAATGAGATGCTTTTGTGTGGTCGATTTATTTTTTTGAATGTTTCTTTATCATACGCGTCTAATGTTGGCATTATTACATCTGCTTGCATTAATTCTTCCCATACATTTTTATCTGACAGTAGTATACCATTTGTTATTACAGCGATCGGTTTATCAGTAATTTCTCGTATTTGAGAGATTAATTCTCCGATTTTTGAGTACAGTAATGGCTCTCCTTCACCGACTATTGTGACGAAATCAACATCACCAAATCCGTTAAGAGAATATTCTTTAAATTCTTTTATTATTTCTTCAACTGGAAAAAATTCTCTTCTTTCATTTATCATATTTATGGTTCGCCCAAGTTGACAGTAAACACATGACAGGTTGCATGTTCCAAAGGGAATAGGGCTGATTCCTAATGAACGACCTAATCTGCGAGATGGAATTGGGCCGTATATATATTTGAAATTCATCGTGTTATATCACCTTCTACATACAGGGTAATATCATATATTATACAAAAATTATTACAAAACAAAGAACACAAAAAGAAATTAAGAATAATGTATCTTTTAACTCCCACTTAAATTGTTTGAATCTTGTTCTTCCTTCCCATCCGTTGTATCCCCTTGCTTCCATTGCTATACTAAGATCTTCGGCCCTTCTGAGGGCAGAAACTAAGAGAGGAACTATAATTGAAATTGCTCCTTTGATTCTTCCTGAAAATTTTCGGTCATCAAAATTTGCACCTCTACTGAGTTGCGCTTTCATTATTCTATCGGCTTCGCTTGCAATCACTGGAATGAACCTAATAGCAATGGTCATAACCATGGCAATTTCATGCGCAAATCTTTTGGGAACAAAAAACCAGCGAAGTACATCTTCAAGTGCGTGAGCAAGCGAAGTTGGTGAAGTTGTTAGGGTTAAAACTGAAGCCAATAGAACAGCGAATATTATTCTAAAAGTTATAATGAATGCATTGAATAGTCCTACATCGCTGATTCTAATGAAACCAATTTGAAAAATTGTATTGCCACCTCTAGTAAACAATTGAATAACAAAGGCAAAAATAACAATGAACCACACTGATTTTAGAGATTTTAAATAGAATCTTAAACTTAATTCTGATAGAATCATCAAGACTAAGGTATATACAAACATAAGAGCTACGTCAATAAAACTATTAATTGAAAAAGCAAATCCAGCGAGTACAAAAAGTCCTAAAAGCTTGACTCTTGGATCTAATGAATGCATAAATGAATCTTTTTCAACATATCTCCCTATTGCAATGTTATCTGAGAGCATCTAAATACTCCTTTATTGTAATTTTTATTTGAATAGTTGGAATTTCGTTGAGTTAGCGTTATGTTATAGCGAATATTTTTAGTCTCTAGTTTCTTATATATTGTAACATAAATAAGGAACAGGAAAGAAAACTTTTTATAAATATTTAATTCAAGAAAGATATTTTTATTAAGTTTCTATTAAGAAAGCCCTTTTTTAATGTTTTAGTTTAAAATTGTTTAAAAAAGCAGTTATTTTAAAATATGATATAATTGAATCATGAGAGTTTATTGTTCCTTAATAGTTAAATATTTAGTCCCTCAAACAATTAAAATATGCGGATTTCACCAAGGTTCTTCTACCATATTAGGGTTTTTAGAAGGGAGAGCTCTCTATGAATTTTAATAATTTCTTTAAAGAAAGGAAATATTTGATTTTGTTTGGTATTTTTGCATTACTGGTTTTTTCCATAGTTCTGATAATTTATTTTGAAGCAACAAAATATGAATACGTTGAAGATAAAATTTTGGTACAAGTTGGTTTTTTTGAGGATTATTTGACGAAATTTACCAAAGTGGGCGAAAAGGTCGTCAGTGAAATGGTTGGTGCCCTTTTATTCCTTTATAACCAAATGCCCGAGCTTAGAGAACTAGTGACTCCTATAGAGCTTCTTGCAATCGGTATAGTTGAGACAAATTTCGAAAATATCAAGGGCGATAATGGTAATAGTTTAGGATATTTTCAAATTCAAGCCCCGACATATTGGTACTTGAAATATCAATATTTAGAAATTTATGAGGGTATCGATTTTCTTTCACCGTGGTATTGGGATAATATTAAAGAAAGAGCGGATGTTCAAATTATTACAGCTGCTCTATATTTGTATGATCTAAAAATACGCTACGGTGAAGATGAGGCTTATAGTTTATATAACGGTGGTTCACAACCGTATGAGGAGAAGATTCTATATACTATGAGTTGGTTAAATGTAAAGTATGATCAATACCTTGCAAATATGCGTACCAAAAAAGATATTGTACTTGAAAAGGCTTTTTGATGAGTAGCCCCCCCTATTCTCAATTATAATCGTGATTCTTATAATTTTTTCGAAACACTATTTTTCACCATAGGAGGAAAATGTAGATGAAAATAACTGAGCCGCTACTTTCAAAACCAATTTTTTCAGAAAAAGTTTGGGGCAGTGAGATACTCAATGAAATCTTCAAAGTTAAAACTGAGGAAAAAATTGGTGAAGTTTGGTTGTACTCAGGGTTGAATAATACAGAAACAGAATTGGTTGGAAAAGATAGTGGAAAATTATATGGTAATCCTGGTGAATTATTTCCTCAATATCCTCTTCTTTTGAAATTAATTGCTACTTCTTCTTGGTTGTCAATACAGCTTCATCCGGATGACGTTATGGCTAAAATATTAGAAAATCAAAAATGGGGTAAATCAGAAGCCTGGTTTTTCTTAAAAGATCATGGCAGAATAAAGGTTTCTAACGATAATCAAAATATATTAAAAGCGCTAGATGATAATACCTGGGACGATGTTTTGGAAGAATACGAAATGAACAAAAATGATACAATTTTTATTCCTGCTGGAACGGTCCATACGCTTGGACCTAATAGTTTATTATTGGAAATTCAGCAAAGTTCTGATTTAACTTACAGATTGTATGATTGGGGAAGGCCAAGAGAAATTCATGTTGAAAAATCAAAAAAAGTCCTAAGAAACGTCAAGGCTAGTTATGCTTTAGCCAGAAATGTTGATGGTTTAGAGACAAAATATTTTAGTTTTTTAAAGTTTTCAAACCAATTGAAGAGAGGGTGGGGATTATTTGTAAATTTGGAAACATTCGAAACTATAGTGCTTTCGGAAGGTGTAGAGTATTTTTTCGAAGGTGAATTTGTAGAGTTTAAATTAAACGAACATGGTTGGAATTTGTGAATGTTTTAAAATTGCTAAGGGCATGGAGGGTTAGTTATGAATACAACTTTAAAGGATGAAGTTTCGATTGTTTTAGCCGGAGAAGCGGGACAAGGCATTCAAACAATTGAAAGTTTACTAACTTATATCTTAAAAAGAGATGGGTATTATGTTTTTGCTACAAAAGAATATATGTCTAGAATAAGAGGTGGAAGCAATTCTACTGAAATTAGGGTAAGTTCAAGACCTGTGAACAGTTTTGTAGACAGAATTGATATTTTGATTCCTTTGTCTCGAAATTCAGTAACTCATTTAGGTAAACGAGTTACTGATAAAACTTTGATTATTGCAGATAATGAAGCATTAAAATTAGAAATGGATAATTTAATAGATGTGCCATTGCTCAAAATAGCGAATGATTTAGGGAACCCGATTTTTGCAAATATTGTTGCTGTAGGAGTGGTTCTAGGGCTTTTTGGAATTAGAGTAAAATCGATCGAAGATTATTTAGTTGAAACGTTTGGTAGAAAAGGTAAAGAAATAGTAGAAGGGAATATTCTAGCTGCTTCAAAGGGATATCAAATCGGCAAGGAACTCCGAGATAAAGGACAAATAATTATTGATATAGAAGCTGATGAAGATCTAAAAGAAGATTTGTTATTAAGTGGGACTGATTCAGTTGCCTTAGGTGCATTAGCTGGAGGATGCGATTCGATTTTTGCTTATCCCATGACTCCTGGTACAGGTGTGTTGACTGCTATGGCTAACTTTTCAAAACATTTTGATATTGTAGTTGAACAAGCAGAGGATGAGATAGCTGCTATTAATATGGCTTTAGGGTCATGGTATACTGGTGGAAGGGCTATGGTCACCACTTCTGATGGCGGTTTTGCACTTATGGAAGAAGGAGTATCGTTAGCGGGGATGATTGAGTCTCCTGTAGTGATTCATTTAGGGCAACGACCTGCGCCAGCAACAGGGCTGCCTACCCGGACAGCTCAAGAAGCCTTGAATTTGGTTGTTCATGCTGGACACGGTGAATTTCCAAGGATCGTTTATGCTCCTGGGACATTTGAACAAGCATTTTATTTAACTCAAAAAGCTTTTAATATGGCAGATAAGTACCAAGTGCCTGTGTTTATTTTGACAGATCAGTTTTTTGTTGATTCATATTCAAACGTAAAAAAGTTCGATTTATCGGATATTAAAATAGAAAAGCATTTTGTTGAAACAGATGAGAATTATAAGCGGTATGATTTAAGTAAAGCAGTTAAAGGAGTATCGCCAAGAGGAATTCCTAATTTTGGTAAAGGGCTTGTGATAGTAGATAGTGATGAACACGATGAACATGGACATATAACTGAAAATCTTGAAATAAGAGTAAAGATGGTAGACAAGAGATTAAAGAAGTTTGAGGCTATTAATGATGAGATAATAAGTCCTGAGTTGGTAGGGGATGAAAACTATGAATATTTGATTGTTTGTTGGGGTTCTAACTATCATGTAGTAAAAGAGGCTATAGAAAATATTAAAGACAAGAAGATAGCGATGCTTCATTTTTCTCAGGTTTTTCCTCTTGATAAAGGTTCTGTTAAGTATCTTGAAAATGCGAAAAAGGTTATCGATATTGAAAATAATGCTACTGGTCAGTTTGCAAGATTGTTTAAGGCAGAAACGGGAGTGAGTATCGACTCGAAAATCCTTAAATATAATGGTATGCCGTTTTCTGTAGAAGAATTGATCATTAAAATTAACGAAAAAATTGAGGGGGACTTATAATGTCAGACAGACAAAATCTTTTCACCTTTGAAAATGAAAAGGAACTAGATATTGCTTGGTGTCCAGGATGTGGGAACTTTGGAATATTAAATATTCTTAAAAAAGCGTTGGAAGAATTAGAAGAGATCACTCCCAATAATTTGGTAGTTGTTTCTGGAATAGGCCAAGCTGCAAAGATTCCTCATTATTTTAAGAATAATACTTTTAACGGGTTACATGGACGAGCACTTCCTGTTGCAGTTGCAATAAAAATGGCAAATCCTGAGCTCTTTGTTATTGCGGAGAGTGGTGATGGGGATATGTACGGAGAGGGAGGAAACCATTTTATTCATAATATTAGAAGAAATGTCGATATTACAAATATTGTTCATGATAATAGGGTTTATGGGTTAACAAAAGGTCAGGCTTCTCCAACCACTCAAAAGGGTATGGTTACACCTGTTCAAGTCAACGGGGTTATTTCAGATCCTTTTAATCCGATAGCAGTTGCTATTGCCAATGGGGCTACTTTTGTTGCAAGGGCTTTTGTAGGTGATGTGAAAGGTACAAAAGAGATTATAAAAAGGGCGATTAGACATAAGGGTTATGCTTTAGTTGATATATTTCAACCTTGCGTCACTTTCAATAGAATAAATACCTATGCTTGGTTTAATCAACATACATATAAGCTTGGCGATGATTATGATCCAACGGATAAAATTAAAGCGCTTGAGATTGCTTTTCAGGAAGATAAATTAGCATTGGGGATTATATACGAAGAAGATGGAATACCAACTTTTGAAGAGCAATTAAATGTTTACAAAGAAAATAAAGAACCATTGTATAAAAGGCAGAGAGATTTAAAAGAATTGGAAATGTTTATAAATGCAATGAAATAATATTGAAATAAAGTTGTTATAGTTTTAAGAGCTGTGTAATTGGTCCCTGTGATATTTGGAATCCCGGAGGCGCTGTAGTAAAATAAAAATAAAAAAGAGGGATGAAAAATTGAAAAGAAATATGTTTCTTTTACTTGTGTTTCTTTCTTTTTCTATCTTGCTAATATCCCAAGATATTAATTTACCAGTGTTTCCAAAAGGTGAACTAACAATTTCACAGGATGGCAAATCTATAACTATACCTATTGAAATTGCAGATAACGACGAATTACAAAGTTTAGGGTTGATGTATAGTAACGATATTCCTAAAGAATATGGAATGTTATTTGTTTTTCCAACTGAAGGAATAAGGGCCTTTTGGATGAAAAATACGTATATTCCACTTGATATAGCTTTTATTAACAGCGAAGGAGTTATTTTAGAGATTAAAACGATGGAACCTTGTTATAGTCAAAACTGTCCAGTATATACAATTTACAAACCATTCAGATATGCTCTTGAAGTAAAAGTAGGTTTTTTTGAAGAATATGGATTTAAACCAGGGGCTAGAATTTTTTGGGAAACCAAGAAAGAATTAATCGATTGACATTTGGTTTTTAAAAAGTTATAATCATTGTGGATATTACAATGTTTAACAATAGTAAGATTGATAGAGGAGGCGTGCACCGAATTGGCTAAGGGGCCGGTCTCGAAAACCGGTGGGGTTTATCCCCTTGTGGGTTCGAGTCCCACCGCCTCCGCCATTTAAAAAACACCCTTCTAATGCGACTTGAAATGTCAATTAAGTATTAGATTTTGATTGGCGGAAAGTGTGTAGCGAACAAACTACATTGCGAACTTGAAAGTTCAGAGACGTTTGCGCGTTCGACTACTCAGTGATTTCTAGATAACCGTATTTAATTGTAGGAACATTCAATTTTTATGATTAAAGATCCTTCAAAATCTTGATTTAAGAGCAGTAGAGACGTGCTATAGCGCGTCCAAAACCCCAAAACAGGTTCCCCCCGTTCGATCGATGTTCACTAAAATCTCAAAGGTATTTAAATAAATTTTAAAGAGAGGGCGAAAGTTATCATGTCTATGCTTTTGGAAATTAACAGATATTTAAAAAGTAAGATTGAGGGTGCAAAAGAAGATTACGCAATACCTAAAAGGTGGATGCCTGAAGGATACAGTGGAAAAGTAAGACTTTCAGGGAGGAAATTTTTTGTAAATCCGTATGAATTCATTTCAAATATTATCGATGATATTGTTAGTAAATCTGATAAAGAAAAAGATTATGCCAAACCTCTTTCTTTTTTGTATGGGGAAAAGAGTTCTGATTGGATTAATACAGATATAGTCTATGGAGCATTTGTTCGGGCTACTGCTGCTTATGTTCACGATCAAAAAACGCTTTTTGTTCCTATAGATGAGAAAGGATACACGGAATCAGGAACTTTTTTAAAAATGATAATTTTGATTCCTTATTTTGCTCAATACAATGTAAATTGTATTTATTTGCTTCCAGTTACTCAATCTAGCGATAAATTTAAAAAGGGAGAAGTAGGTTCTCCTTATTCTGTGAAAGATTTCTTTAAGATAGAAAAGAGCTATCATGATACATTATTGGGGAACAACTTTTCAAGTGATCAAGAGTTTGCAGCCTTTGTTGAAGCAGCTCATATGGCAGGGATGAGGGTTATGCTTGATTTTGTTCCTCGAACTGCTGCAAGGGATAACAATTTAATAATTGAACATCCTGATTGGTTTTATTGGATTGATATAGATGAAATGAATGGTTTTGCTCCTCCAAGAGTCGAGGGTTTGGGTTTTGTTCAACCCAGTAAAGAGAATTTGGAGATAATTTACAACAATGAAGAAGTGAAAAAACACCTTAAAAAATTTGATTGGGATCCTAAAACTAAAGACCCTGTGAGATGGGAGAATTTTGTTAAGAAAAACAAAGATAATCCAGACTTTTTGGATGAAATAGTAAAAGAGTTTAGGGTTATAACTGTGCCTGGTTTTTCTGATTGGGTAAATGATCCTCAACCCGCATGGGAAGATGTCACATTCTTGAGGTTGTATTTATCACATCCAACGGAAGCTTTAAAGTACATAGATGAAAATCAGCCTCCTTATGTACTTTTTGATGTAGTTAAGGCGAGCCTTTTTCCTGGTGAAATTAAGAATGAAGAGCTTTGGGATGTTATTGCAAATATCATGCCTTTTTATCAAAAAAATTATGGTATAGACGGAGCCCGGTTGGATATGGGACATGCTTTACCAGACGAGTTAGAGCATGAAATTATTAGAAGGGTTAAGGAGTACGATCCTGCTTTTGTAATAATAGCAGAAGAGTTGAATATGGATAATCACTTGAAAGCTAAAAAGAGCGGATACGACGGAATTTTAGGTAATTCCTGGTGGGCAGAACCGAGGATAGAAGAAGGGGAATTTAAGAAGTTTATTTCTGAAGTTACGCCTAACCTTTCTTTACCTACTTTTGCAACAGCCGAAACGCCAGACACGCCTAGAGCTGTTACAAGAAAAGGTGGAGAAACTTTCTCGAAGTTAACAGCTGTTGTAAATACTTTTTTACCTAATGGGATTACTTTTATTAACTCAGGATACGAAATTTTTGAACCTCAACCGATGAATACGGGATTGGATGTTGAAGATCCTATGGAGGAAAGATTTAAAAATTTGCCTCCCACGGATCAGTTTTATGGTAAATTAGCTTTCTTCGATTGGTATGTTTTACATTGGGATACGAGCCATCATATGGTAAAATTGATGACTTTGTTGGGAGATTTAAAAGAAGAATGTAAAGATATTTTAAAGGATGTAAAAAATTACAGATTTATCGATTTTGGTGAAAAGGCTTTTGTCATGTTCTGGTGGGACGGCAAAAAAGGTATTGTCATTCCAATAAATGTGGATTTTAAGAATCCTTATTATTTTGATATTGATGTTGGATATCATACATGGAGAAGTAGACATAAAGTCTATACTAGGTTGGAAAATTATAGAAGAGGAGAGAGTAATTGGGAGATTCATGATGCTCATTTAAGAGTCACCGTTAACCCAGGTGAAGCAAGAGTATTTTTTATTGAATAATAAACAATTCAGGTCATTTTATCTATATATTTCTGGTTTTAAACTTAAACCAAAACTAAAGAAGGGCGAAAAGTGCCCTTCTTTTTTAAAGTTTTTAAATTCAAAAAGCAATGGATGTTTGAGAGCAAAAAACTATAATTTTCACAAGTAATTTAATATATTTTCGTTCAATCTCGTTTATTTTCGTTTAACCCACATTGCTAAGTAACAAGTTTCATATTATTATAGTAAATGAATATAATAATGTTTTGTAAACACAAAGGATAGTTTGATTTTTTGTGATTTTATTTTTTGAGAAAAAGTTTAGATTAAATTAATTTAATTTAAAAAATAAAAGATTGGACTTAAAATTTGAGTGTAAACTCTTTTAATGTTTAATCACTTTTAAGAAAGGGGACAGAAAGATATGAAATATGGATATTTTGACGATAGTAGAAAAGAATATGTCATAACTCAACCACAAACTCCATACCCTTGGATAAATTATTTAGGTTGTGAAGCTTATTTTTCGTTGATATCTAACACAAGTGGAGGTTATAGTTTTTACAAAGATGCGAGTAAAAGAAGGATTACTCGTTATCGTTATAATAACGTCCCCACTGATGCAGGCGGTAGATATTATTATTTAAATGAGGGCGGAGATATTTGGTCTCCAACATGGGCTCCGGTGAAAAAGGATTTAGATGAATACGGGTGTCTTCATGGTATGGGATATACAATAATTAGTAGCAGATACAACGATATTTCTACCGAGATTTTATACTTTGTACCTTTAGGAGCTAATTGTGAGATTCATCAAATAAAGATTAAAAATGAAAGTAATAGAAAGCGAAACCTTAAGTTGTTTTCTTTCATTGAGTTTTGTCTGTGGGATGCTTTTGATGATATGAGCAACTTTCAACGTAATTTTAACACGGGGGAGGTTGAGATCGAAGGATCGACGATCTATCATAAAACGGAATACAGGGAACGAAGAAATCATTATTCTTTTTTCACAGTAAATCAAGAGATAGACGGTTTTGATACAGATCGAGAAAGTTTTATGGGTTTGTACAATGGTTTTAATGAGCCAGAAGTAGTAGCTGCTGGCAAATCAAAAAATTCAATTGCAAGTGGTTGGTCTCCAATCGCGTCTCATAGTATATTTTTTGAGCTTTCGCCAGGTGAAGAAAAGATTTTGATATTTCAACTAGGTTATATTGAAAACGAAAAGGAAGAAAAATGGGAAAAGCCTGGTGTGATTAATAAAAAGAAGGCGCATGAACTGATTGAACGATTTAATACAGAAGAAAAAGTTCAAGAGGCTTTTAATAGGTTAAATAGATACTGGAACAGCCTTTTAGATAATTTTACAGTACATACTCACGATGAAAAGTTAAATAGAATGGTTAATATTTGGAATCAGTATCAATGTATGGTTACTTTTAATCTTTCCAGGAGTGCTTCTTATTTTGAATCTGGGATAAGTAGGGGGATAGGTTTCAGAGATTCAAATCAGGATATTCTTGGTGTTGTTCATATGATTCCTGATAGAGCAAGAGAAAGAATTTTGGATTTAGCTGCAACTCAGTTTGAAGATGGGAGTGCCTATCATCAATATGAACCTATCAACAAAAAGGGTAATGATGCAATAGGTAGTGGATTTAATGATGATCCCTTATGGTTAATTATGAGTACAGTAGCATATATAAAAGAAACTGGCAGATATGACATTCTTGAAGAAAAGGTTCCGTTCAATAATGGTAAAGAGGCAATTTTATTTGATCATCTCAAGGCTTCATTTTGGCATGTTATTAATAATAAAGGGCCTCATGGATTACCGTTGATTGGTCATGCTGATTGGAACGATTGTTTAAATTTGAGTTGTTTTTCAGATGAACCAGGAGAATCCTTTCAAACTTTGAGTAACAAGAAGGACAGTCAAGCAGAATCTGTGATGATTGCAGGTATGTTTATTACTGTTGGTCCTGATTTTGTAAAATTATGTGAGCATCGTGGAGAAAAAGAGCTTGCTCAAGAAGCGTTGATTCATATCGAAGAGATGAAGAAAAGCATAGAAAAATATGGCGTTGATCCAGCTTGGTTTTTAAGGGCTTATGATTATTTTGGTAATAAGGTGGGGAGTATAGAAAATGAGGAGGGTCAAATTTATATAGAACCTCAAGGATTCTGTATTATGGGCGGAATGGGTTTGGATAATGGTTTTGCAAAAAAGGCTTTAGATTCTGTAAAAGAAAGACTAGATACGCAATATGGCCTTATTTTATTAGATCCTACTTACAAGTCATACCATATCGAACTTGGTGAGATTTCTTCTTATCCTCCTGGATATAAAGAGAATGGGAGTGTCTTTTGCCATAACAATCCTTGGATTATGATTGCAGAAACTATTGTAGGGAATGGTGAAAGAGCATTTGAATATTATAGAAAGATAGCACCAGCTTACTTAGAAGATATTAGTGAAATTCATCGCACAGAACCGTATGTTTATGCTCAAACAATAGCTGGTAGAGATGCAAAAAATCATGGGGAGGCCAAAAACTCATGGTTGACAGGTACAGCTGCATGGAATTTTGTTGCAATAAGTCAATGGATATTGGGTATTAGGGCAGAATTTGATGGTTTAGTTATAGATCCTTGTATTCCGTCCGATTGGGATGGATTTCAAGTTAAACGAAGATATTTTGGAGATGTTTATAATATCACTGTGAGAAACCCACATCATGTAGAAAAAGGAGTTAAGGTTATCAAACTCGACGGTGAACTTCAAGATAAAAACGTTATTAAACCTATAAAAGATGGAAAGATTCATGAGATAGAAGTAACTATGGGCTAATAACCTCCTCGACTGAAAGTTAGTATAGAAGAGAGAAACTGCTACTTTCATAGTTTTTGTTGTACGAAAGTAGCAGTTTCTTTTTATAAATCTAAGTTATTTCGCATAATTTTTCAGTTTCTGAGCTTCTTCTTGAACAAGTTCAATTAAAGCTTTACTACTAACTGTTGCTCCAGATATTGTGTCAACGTTGATTTTATCGTAAC
Organism: Thermotogota bacterium; assembly: GCA_029780115.1. Classification (GTDB taxonomy): domain Bacteria; phylum Thermotogota; class Thermotogae; order Petrotogales; family Petrotogaceae; genus Defluviitoga. Next base: position 15,708 of record JAKOZG010000024.1, on the reverse strand, counting down.
TCAATCCTTCAAATTTAGATAAGTATTTAGTGTCTGTGATTTTATCTCCTAGGCCAGGTGTTTCATTTTGTTCAAGCACACGTACTCCCTTAAGAGTTCCATCTAAATTTATACCTACTGCAGCTGTTATTGGTCCCCCGAATCCTTTTTTGCTACCAATACCAACATAACCAATAACTTTGCCATTTTGAATTACTTGGTAGACATTTTCTTCTACTTGTTTGAATTGAGAGTTTGGGAATATTTCTTTAAATTTTGCAACAGGTCCGGTTTCTTCTTCTACGCCACTTTTTTGTTCCCACCATTCGTTTAGAAGCTCTGCGGCTTTAGCAGCCATGTCTCCAGTAATTCTGCCACATCGTTCTCTTTGTTCCTGACTATTTGGTTCATAACCAGAAACCTTGAGCCATTCTTCCTTAGAAACTTTACAATTTACACTACCTGCAACACTTTGTGGAAATGCTACATCGCTTAAATATTCATCAACCAAAAACTCATGGTTAACAGCGTATCTGTTAGAAATCTCTGTAGGTAAAGGAGTGTTTTTGTAGTATTCTACCAGTGCAAGAGCAATTGGGGCATATTCTTTTCCGGTTATAAGATTAACTGCAGCAATTGAACCTAATACCGCTCCACAAACACTTTCTTCCCCTAGAATTCCACCTCTTCCAAAATGTAACATGTAAGTAGGTATTTGGTTATATGGGTAACCGATCTTCTCGGCCAGCGAGGAGATAATAGCATTAAATGCACCGTAAGCACAACCACCGTCATAGTATCCCTTATGTCCAAGTTTTCTGACTTCTTCAACATCGAGAGGTACATAAGGCCATGGTTGCTCAGGAGCAGGGCCGATTTGCGAAGGTTCAACGCTTTTTTCGATCTTTTCTTCAACTGCAGATAGTTTTGTAGTTAGTTCGGCTTTTAGATTCGACTCAAGATCTTTAATCATTTGGGATATTGCAGCGGTTTCCTTGACTTTTGATTCAAGTTGTTTGATATCTTCTTGGATTTTAGCTAGTTGGTCTTCTGTAGCCAAATCCTTACGAATGATAGGAGTTGCCACTAAAAAACCCACTAGAAATCCTAGAACAACCGCTAATATTATAGAAACTACCCTTCCAGACTTACTGTTTTGATTCATACTACCGCCTCCAATCTATATTTTATAGTATTTTAGAAGTTCTGGTATTACCTTTTTTCTAAGAGTTTTAGTGAAGTGAAAATTGTTTGTTTTTTCACTAATCAGTGCCAACAAATGATAACTTCTGGAACTTTTAGGCAGATGAAAATGAAATATATATTTTTTAAAGAAAAGATATTTGTAGAAATTTTTTGAATTGTATTAATCAACGGTTTGTGAGACGTGAGGATATTTCACTTAATTATATCATTTTTTCTTAGGTAGTTCCACTAGATTTGTAGGATTTAAGAAAAATGTTTTAAAAAAGTAAGATTAAACAGGGTAATTAATCTCTTATCTTTGAATCACGAGGCATTTAAACTATCTAGAACTGCTGTGTATAGCTAAGTTATTTATATTAAAAAACAAATATAAAATCTAAGGTACTTTTTTATTGTTAGATTTTGAAAAACAGAAGTACGCAGTTTTTTAAAAAATAAAATATGTGAGTAAGCTTCACATTAAATGAAAATATTGAATGTAAAGGGTGTTTGATGAAGCTGCTTGAAAAATAAAAATAGTGAATAGGGAGTGTAAGGAAATTAAAATTTAAAAACCAGGAAGGATAATGAAAGGGTATAGATATTGGGTGAGAGATCTAGAATGGGATTTAAAAATAAAAAAATGGCTCCGGGTGAGGGATTCGAACCCCCGACCTAGTGGTTAACAGCCACCCGCTCTACCGCTGAGCTAACCCGGAATAATTTTTCGATGTTATTTATTAGTCTTTTTTAAAATTTGTTGTTTCCAAATGCCAAAAAAAATTATACCACTAAAAATAAGTTTTGTCAACATATTTACAATTTATTGTATGTGCGGTTTATTTTTTGGCTGTGTAATAACATCTTTTAGGAGAATAGATTTTGTCTTCTTTTTTTAGCTTCGCTATTATTTCGCTAACCTCTTTACTATCCATATTTAGACCTTGAGCAATATCCCCCGGTCTTAAAGGCTTATCAGAGTTTTTTAAGAATTCTAAAACCCTTTTTTCGTTTTCGTTCATTTTACACCTCCATTTTTCTGTACTTACTATATTATACAAAATTTAAAATATAAATTCATATTTCAAAACTAAATAACAAACATATTTCATTTTTGACAAAATTATTTTATCACAAATGCGCAAAAGTATGAAAACAAACAAATTTGTTAAATATTTTTAGACATTCGTTAATATTTAAGTCTAAATCAAGCTAATTCATTTTGCAATGTAACATGTTTCAATATATCATTTAAATAGATGGAGTATATTCTAAGGAATTTATGCACCTCTCACTACGTGTGGGTTATAGTGTTTATTTCATCTCATATCCACATTTTATCGATTATTCACGGAGAAATTCTCCGTGAATCTTTTGAAAAAAAGCTTACAAATCCATTTTATTGACACTTTAAAATTTAATTGATTGTAATAATTTTAAATATCGATTATTAATATGAATTTAAAATAAGATTTTGAATTTAAAGCGGGTCCAGAGCGAAGCCCTCTCCCTCTCTAACTAAGCAATTTAAAATAAGATTTTGAATTTAAAGTGGGTCCAGGGCGAAGCCCTCTCCCTCTCTAACTAAGCACTTTAAAAATAAGATTTTGAATTTAAAGCGGGTCTAGGGCGGAGCCCTCTCCCTTTCTAACTAAGCAATTTAAAATAAGATTTTGAATTTAAAGCGGGTCCAGGGCGAAGCCCTCTCCCTCGTCAAGGAGGTTAATTGTATGTTTAAATCAAAGCTTATTAAGAAAGATGTTTATATTTCCTTATTGTGCTTTTTCTTCTTAATTTTACTAACCAACACGATCTTTTGTAATTTAGATCAAAATATTAATTTGTTAGGGAACGGTAGTTTTACAACGGAGTTATCTCAAAATCAGCCAGATGAAAGTGGATATCTTGATAGTGGAGGCAGTTGGTCGCTGTTTTTAAATCATGGAGAAGGGTTGGCTGAGGCTTTAACTGTTGACGGGGCTCTAAAAGTCATTGTGACAGATCATGGACCAAATCAATGGTCTGTTCAATTGTTGCAAGCGCCAGTCAAGATTGAAAGAGGTGGTAAGTATAAAATAACCTTTGATGCCAAAGCAGAAGGCATGCAATCTTTAATGATTAAAGTAGGTGGAATAGCATCAAGAGGTTGGACAGCATATTCACAAAAACAATTTGACTTATCTCCACAATGGCGAAGCTATGAAATGGATTTTACAATGTATCAAGATACCGATGAAAACGCTCGTTTTGAGTTTTGGTTTTTAAATAATGGAATTTACTACATTGATAATGTGGAGTTAATAAAAATAGGAGAAGAATTCCTACCAGAGGAAGGCTATCTAACAGAAGAGGATGAAGATGAAGTGGAAAATTGGGTTTTAGTTTGGGAAGAAAATTTTGATAGTATAAACCCTGATATCTGGACTTTTGAGATTGGTAGTCCTGATTGGGATGGGGATGGAGTTCCAGATCGTTGGGGTAACAATGAACTTCAGTATTATACGGATAAAAATGCTTCCATAAAAGATGGGAAACTTGTTATTACAGCAAAAGAAGAAACAGTTTATGATTTGAATACAAGATTTGATTATACTTCAAGCAGAATGATCACAAAAGGTAAATATGAAGTGCAATATGGAAGGATAGAAATTCGAGCTAGATTACCAATTGGTCAAGGTATCTGGCCAGCTCTCTGGATGTTAGGTAACGATATAGATTACAATCCATGGCCAGCATGCGGTGAAATAGATATAATGGAGTATTTAGGGCATCAGCCTAATATTGTTTACGGAACTGTTCACGGTCCTATTTCAGGTGGACCTGGTGTAGGGTCTTATTACATTTTGGAAGAAGGAACTTTCTATGATGATTTTCATGTTTTTGCAATCGAATGGGATGATGATGAAGTCGAGTTTTATGTTGATGATGATTTGTATCTTGTAGTGAATAAATATGAAATGGGTGAAGCAGATTGGGTATTCGATCATCCATTTTTCTTCATACTCAATGTTGCTGTTGGAGGTAATTGGCCTGGTTATCCTGATGAAACAACGGTTTTCCCGCAAAGTATGGAAGTAGATTACATTAGGGTCTATGAAGACACCGATTCAAGAACTATTTCTGGACTGGAAGTCTGGGATTGTGAATATGAAAAGATGATCAAAGAAAAGAAGAAGTCTATCACATATACTGAAGGAGAAGTAGTAAATGGAAACTTTGAAAGAGATATTGTAAACAAACAGGAAGAATCTCCCGATGATTGGTATATCTGGGTTGGAGAAGGCGGAAAGGCTTCAGGAAAAGTTGTTAACGGAGAGTTTAGAATGGATGTTGAAGCCTTGGGTAATCAAACATGGTCTATTCAACTAGCTCAATTTATTAAACTAGTAGCAGGAGACTACGTTCTTTCTTTCAAAGCACGTTCTGACATTCCAAGGGATATTCTCGTTTTGGTTCAACATGAAGGCGGCAGTTGGACTGTTTATGGTGAAAAGTATGCAGAATTGACCCAAGAAATGCAAGAGTTTACAGTAAATGTTTCTCTTCCTGAAGATGATATTCCTAAACTTTCATTTAATTTTGGAAATACTCCAAAAGGTGTGCCAACTACTGTGTATATAGACGATGTGTATATAAGACCAGCAAACTAAAGTAGACTGGCGTTTTGTATTAATAGATTTATTTGCTTTTTACAAAAAACAGTTTTTCAAAGGTTGTAGGGAAAAATTCCTTTTGAGGGTTTAGAAAGGAGGCTAAAAAATGTCTAAGAGTAAGATCTTTATCTTTATATTCATTTTACTGATGTCTTTAAGTTTAGCTACTTCTAACAGCCATAATTCAAACTTTGAAGAGATGTTTGATTACTCCTATCTTTTAGTTCCACTTGCTGTTAAGCCATCAGTTGCCGGGGCGTTACAGGTTATAGAACATGAAGGCATAAAAACCTTAGGAGATCAAAATGGAAATGTGATTCAACTGAGGGGTATGAGTACTCATGGGTTACAGTGGTATCCAGAAATATTAAACGATAATGCTTTTGCTGCCCTTTCAAACGATTGGGGAGCTAATGTCATTCGATTGGCTATGTATGTTGGTGAAGATGGATACGCAAAAGATCCCACAGTGATGAAAGAAAGGGTAATAAAAGGTATTGAACTAGCAAAAAAACACGATATGTACGTTATAGTAGATTGGCATGTGCATATTCCAGGAAATCCTTTAGCTGAAATTTATAGTGGAGCTTATGATTTCTTTGACGAAATTTCAGATCTTTATCCTAACGACCCATACATCATCTATGAGCTCTGTAATGAACCTAGTAGTAATGATGGAGGTATTCCTGGTGGAGGAGTTCCCAATAACGAAGAAGGTTGGCAAATTGTAAAATCATATGCAGAACCAATTGTCCAAATGTTACGTAACAAGGGAAATGAAAACTTAATTATAGTAGGTAATCCTAATTGGAGTCAAAGGCCTGATTTGGCAGCAGATGATCCAATAGATGATTTTAATACTGTGTACGCGGCTCATTTTTATGCAGGTACACATAAGCCGGATCCTAACGATTATGTGATGAGCAATATTTTATATGCTTTAGAAAAAGGTGTACCAGTTTTTATTTCAGAGTGGGGAACAAGCGAAGCTACTGGGACCGGTGGACCGTATCTTGAAGAATCTGATAAATGGCTCAGTTTTCTAAACAAAAATAATATTAGCTGGGTTAATTGGTCACTTACAAATAAAAATGAAAGCTCAGGCGCTTTTAGGCCATTTATCAGTGGACAACATGAAGCTGCCAGTCTTGATCCAGGAGAACAACAGATTTGGGATCCTTATGAACTTAGTATCTCTGGTGAATATGTAAGAGCACGTATTAAAGGTATCCCTTATCAACCTGTTGACCGTGCAAAGAGTATTATATGGGATTTTAATGACGGTACAACACAAGGTTTTGTAGTAAATATCGATAGTCCTATCAAAGATTTAGTTCTTCAAAATGAAAAGAAAAGACTGAAAATATCAGGCTTAGATTCCAGTAGTGATGTTTCAGAAGGTAACTTTTGGGCGAATGCACGTATCTCTGCAGATAACACATCTGTGAGAAGGGACATTTTAGGTTGCGAAGAATTAAAAATAGATGTTTTTGTAGAAGAACCAACGACCGTTGCAATAGCTGCTGTTCCACAAAGTTCAACTCATGGATGGTCCAACCCTAAACGCGCCGTCAAATTAACTGAAAATGATTTTGTGAAACAAGAAGATGGTATTTACAAAGCAACGTTGAGTATTACTACAGAAGATGCACCTAACTTAGAAGCAATTGTTACAGATCCTAATGACAGTACATTAACCAACATCATTCTTTTTATTGGAACAGATCACGCTGATACCATTTTTCTTGACAACATAGCTGTATTCGGTGAAAAATTGGTAACACCAGTTGAACATGCCCCTTTAGGGGTTCCAAGACTACCTTCTGATTTTGAAGATGGCACACGTCAAGGCTGGGATTGGGACGGACCGTCGGGGGTAAAGAGTGCTTTGACTATTGAAAATGCTAACAATTCAAAAGCACTTTCATGGGAAGTAACGTATCCAGATGTCAAGCCAACGGATGGTTGGGCTAGTGCACCACGATTAATCCTTGCAAATATAAACACAACTCGTGGCGATAACAACAAGTTTGCTTTTGATTTCTATTTAAAACCAGAACGAGCAAGTAAAGGAGCTATATCTATAAACCTAGCTTTTGCGCCACCAACTTTAGGTTATTGGGCACAAGTAACAAAAACTTATGATATACATTTAGAACAGCTTGATCTTGCAGAATTAACAGAGGATGGATTGTATCATTTCAAAGTTTCTTTTGATTTAAATGACATTGCAGATAACAAAATCATTAAATCTGACACAGTTTTAAGGGACATCATAATAGTGTTTGCTGATGTTGAAAGTGATTATTCTGGAAGAATGTATATAGATAATGTCAGATTTGAAAAGTAAAAAAATTGGTATTTTGTTAATTTTTAAGTGTTTATTTGATTAATTTAAGTAAAACTCTGAAAACTTAAGTTTATTAGAATTATTTGTCTCTAAAAAGACTTAAACCTTACTCTAAGTAGGTAATTATGTTTTGAATGTAAATTGTTTCATAATAGAATGTTAATGATAGGATTTTTAGGGAGGCCTTCCTTAAAGAGATAAGCACCAAAAAAACGGAGGTGAATTAAAGTATGAAAAAAGGTTTTATGGTGTTTCTTTTGTTGGTGATGTTGGTTACTGGAGGAATTATGGTTGGGCAAGTAACCCAAATTCCAAGGGAAGAATCAGTCTATGTTGCCGGTTTTCAGTGGGGTCCTCCAACATCGGATAACCCATTTTCAGGCTCACCGATGACTTTTGTTTCAGATCCAAGGCAACATATTTGGGTTTATGAACCGTTGTTCACTTGGGATTTTCTCAACGGGAAATATGTTCCTATTTTGGGAGAATCATACAAGTGGTTAGACGATATGCGATTAGAAGTAAAAGTAAATCCAAAGGCTTATTTCCACGATGGAGTACCTGTAACTGCTGATGATGTTGTGTATTCTTTCAAATTTGGACAAAAATACCCTGTGGGAGCAACAGTATGGGAATGGTTGAAGGATGTTTACAAAGTGGATAATCATACAGTTATATTTGAAATGAAACCAGAAAACGCAAATAAACTAATGGTAGAAGATGCAATTGGCGCATCATTCATTATCCCCGAACACATTTGGTCGAAAGTTGAAGCAGATTGCGGATATGATATTGTCAAGATAAGACAATTTAGAAATGAAAATCCTGTTGGATCAGGACCATACAAAGTTTTTTATGAAAGCCCAGAAACAATTATACTAGAAAGAGTTGACAACTATTGGGGCAACGAAGCTCTACACGGTGGCAAAAAACCTGCAGCTAAATACATAGTCCATCCAATTTTCAAGAGCAATGACGAAGGAGATTTAGCATTTGAAAAAGGTGAAGTGGATGTTTCTCAACAATTCACACCAAGAATTTGGGAAATGTGGGAAGTAAAGAAACTTCCAGTCGGAACCTGGTACAAAGAGATTCCTTATCACGTTCCTGCCACAATGCCTGCAATATGGTTCAATGTTCATAAATATCCTTTAAGTCTGCCAGAAGTAAGAAGGGCAATAGCATATTCTATAAACTATGCAAGAATAGCTGAACTTGCTATGTCTAATTATTCTCCAACTGTTCAAGCTAGTCTTATTATGCCTTACGGAGGAGAAGCAAAATATTTCAATGAAAGCTTAGTTAAACAATACGGCTGGGAATACAATCCTCAAAAAGCAATTGAAATATTAGAAAAAGAATTAGGGGCTACAAAAGGAAAAGACGGTATCTATGTACTACCAGACGGAACAAGACTTGGCCCATTCAAAGCAGAATGTCCTTATGGTTGGACAGATTGGAATGCATCCTTACAGATAGTTGCTCAATCAGCTAAAGCAGTTGGAATAGATATTCAAACTTCTTTCCCAGATATGGCTATAGCATACGATAACAGGCAAATGGGCAACTTTGATATCACAATGTGGACACCTTCTTCACCATGTCCAGCACAACCATGGCTGAATTTCCAAATAGTGATGTATTCAAAGGGAGTGCCAGAGTTTGGTAAAATGGCATACAGCAACTTTGGAAGATATAAAAATGATTGGGTAGATCAATTAATAGACTTGATACCAAAAGTAACTGATGAAGATGAATTAAAGAATTTATATAATGAACTTGATCAAATCTACAGAAAAGATATTCCAATAATTCCACTTATGTACAGACCATGGACTTTTTATCAATATAACGAAACATATTGGACAGGATGGGCTAATGCTGAAAATCCATATGCACCTCCAATGCCATTAGTTGGTGCAGGTATGGAGATGCTGTGGCATATTCAACCTGTGAAAAAATAGGAAATAAGAAACAAGTAATATAGGAGGAGTTCATGGGGTGGGTAAAATAACCCCATGAACTTCTTTAAATATTTTATAGTTGAGAGGTGAACTTAGTGAAGGGATTTACGAAATATTTTGTACAAAAACTCTTATGGTATGCACTTGCGTTTTTTATTGCCCTTCTCTTAAACTTCTTTCTTCCAAGGCTTATTCCTGGAGATCCTATTTCGGTTATAGTTGGACAAATGATGAGTGGAAATGTACCTAGCGAAACACAAGAAAGAGTGTATAGATCTTTTGTCGAAGAATTCGGGTTAGACAAACCGCTTATTGTGCAATTTTTTACGTATATAGGTAATGTTTTTAAAGGTAATTTAGGAACATCTTTTAGTTTATATCCACTTTCAGTAAATGAAGTAATCAGTAGTGCTGTTGTTTGGACAATTGCATTACAACTTCCCTCCATACTAGTCGGTTGGATAGTTGGGAATCTTTTAGGAGCCGCTGCTGCGTATAGAAAAGGAGTGTTTGATAAAACAATATTTCCTTTATCGTTATTCGTCAGTTCGATTCCCTATCAATGTTTAGCAATAATTTTATTGTATGTGTTTGGTGTAAATTTGGGATGGTTCCCAATAGGTGGAGGGTACAGTAGAACTTTACTTCCGACATTATCATGGACTTTTATTTTAGATGTGTTACATCATTATTTTTTACCTTTCTTATCTTTAGTACTTGTGACAATAGGTGGACAAGCGATTGGGATGAGAGAAATGTCCATATATGAGCTTAATACAGATTATGTTACCTACTGTAAAATGTTAGGCATGAGTGATAAAAAGATACAAAGGTATGTGTTTAAAAATGCTGTTTTGCCCCAGATTACTGGACTCGCAATAAGTTTGGGAAGTATGGTTGGCGGAGCACTAGTTACAGAGATAGTATTTGGATACCCTGGTTTAGGAACCTGGTTATTTAATGGGATTAGAAGTCTTGATTATCCTTTAATACAAGGTTCAACTTTAATAATTGCTTTAATGGTATTACTGGCAAATTTTATAATGGACATGGTTTATGGTTTAATTGATCCAAGAGTAAAAGCAGCTCAAATGGAGGAGGTTTAATATGTCGATAATAAAACTATTATTAAAATCTCCAAAATTTTTAATAGGTTTTGGTCTTTTCGTATTTTTGTTGCTAACCGCCTTCATATATCCTGCTGTATCTACAAAAGATCCTTTGGATATGGTAGGATTTATGTATGAACCACCATCATCAACTTTCTTGTTGGGAACAGATAATTTTGGAAGAGATGTATTTGTAGAACTTATCCATGGCATGAAATCTTCTATAATAATTGGGTTATTTTCGGGTTTAATAGCCACAGCCATAGGGATAACTATAGGACTTTTTGCTGGGTACAAGGGAGGAATGGTTGATAACATACTTAATTCAATCACAAACATCTTTTTAGTAATTCCACCATTTGTGATTTTAATATTAATAACAGTTAGTATAGAAAGTAGATCATTGTTAACTATGGGATTAGTTTTAGGTATCACATCTTGGCCATGGACAGCTAGGGCAGTAAGGGCTCAGTCTTTAAGTTTAAGAAATAGAGAACATGTAGATATAGCAAGATTGAATGGAGCGAGCACCTTTGAAATAATTGTTAAAGAAATAATGCCCTATATTCTTTCATACATTTTCATGGCTTTTATCATTCAAGTAGCGAGTGCAATACTGAGCGAAGCAGGAATAAGCATGTTAGGGCTAGGTCCAAGCAACATAGTTTCACTAGGTACAATGCTTTCTTGGGCATTATTGTTTGGAGCTGTTAGGTCAGGAGCTTGGTGGGCTTTCATACCACCGACACTTGTAATAGCGTTAATAACATTTTCACTCTATATAATGAACACTGGGATGGACGAAGTATTTAATCCTCAACTTAGGAGTTGATAGAGATGACGACAAAAAAAACGGTGTTGGAAGTCAATAACTTAAAAACATATTACCAAACAAGACTTGGAGAAAAGATAAAAGCTGTACACAGTGTATCTTTTAAGTTATGCGAAGGAGAAATATTTGGTATAGCAGGCGAATCTGGATGCGGTAAATCAACTTTGGCAATGAGTATATCTGGATTATTTTTGCCGCCCTTGAAGCACGAAAGCGGATCAGTGTTTTTAGAAGGAGAAAATATATTTAAGAAAGACATAAATTATTTGCGGAAAGAGATATTAGGGAAAAAATATTCATATATTCCCCAAAGTGCAATGAATGCGTTAAACCCTACAATAAAAATAAAAGATTTTGTTATCGATTTAATGAAAGAACATGAACCAGAGATGAAAGAAAAAGAGATCCTTGAATTAACAAGGGATCGATTTGAGTCTCTGTCATTACCATCAAGGGTATTAGATTTATATCCTTTAGAATTAAGTGGAGGGATGAAACAAAGGGTAGTTGTAGCTATTTCGACATTGATGAATCCTGTAGTAGTAGCTGCAGATGAACCTACATCTGCATTAGATGTATCAACACAAAAGATGGTAATAAAATTGATAAAAGAACTCTTTGATGATGGAATAGTGAAAAGCATTATATTTATCACTCATGAACTTCCGGTTTTGAGGCATATATGTGATCGAATAGCTGTAATGTACGCTGGTGAGTTTGTAGAAGTAGGAAAGATGGAAGATGTAATTTTCAATCCTATTCATCCATATTCACAGGCGTTGATGCAATCGATACTAGTTCCAGAAGAAGGTATGAAAGAGAAGAAATTACCGTGTTTACCAGGATCACCGCCTGATCTTAGAAAGATTCCAACGGGATGTCGATTTGCTGATAGATGTCCAATAGCAACAGAAGAATGTAAGAAAGAAGAGGTAGAAATGACATCGCTAGGTGACAGAAGTGTACGCTGCATACGGATAAACTACATAATGATGCAAGGAAAGAAGGTGACACCGTATGGCACAAAATACTGAAGAAATTATTAGGGTAGAAAACCTAACAAAAGTTTTTGGTAGCGGTAAAAAGGCAGTGAAAGCAGTAAATAAGATTAATTTTTCAATAAAAAGAGGCGAAATAGTTTCTTTAGTTGGACAAAGTGGGAGTGGTAAAACGACGGTAACAAGGTTGATATTAAGGTTATTAAAAGAAACGGAAGGAAAGATAATATTTGAAGGAAAAGATGTAACAAACATCAAAAGTGAGGAAAAAAAGGAATATTGGAAAAAAGTACAAGCGATATTTCAAGACCCTTATGCATCATTCAATATATTCTCACCTGTAAAAAAAGTATTATTAGATACATTTAAATTGTTTAATAGTAGCTATAGCAAGAAAGAAAAAGAAAAGCTAATATGTGAAACCTTAGAATCAGTTAACTTAAGGCCAGAAGAGGTAGTGGATAAATATCCCTTTGAATTAAGTGGAGGTCAAAGGCAAAGGATAATGATAGCCCGCGCTCATTTAATCAGACCCCAATTGTTATTAGCGGATGAACCAACATCGATGATAGACGCTAATTTAAGGTCAGGAATATTAGAACTTTTATTGTCACTTAGAGATACAGACGGATGTACAATAATGTTTGTTACCCATGACCTAGGATTAGCGTATTATGTGAGTGATAGGATATTCATAATGCATGAAGGAGAGATAGTAGAAGAAGGAAGTGCAAACAAGATTATAACAGCGCCAGAACATCCATATACGAAACAATTAATAAAGGACGTTCCTAAGCTCTCAGAAGAATGGCTTACAAGTTAAAAAGTCTAATATTTTATATAACCTAATTAACCAAAGAACAATGTTAAAGTAGAAATAAATTCAAATTTTTATATTAAAATAGAGTTAGAGTAAATTTAAACTTTTAGCAATCAAATTAAAATTATTCAAACAAAAATTACGTTAAGGAGGAGTCGCCTATTGTCGGCAAAATATTTTCCTAAAGACTTTTTATGGGGCGCAGCAACAGCATCTTACCAGATAGAAGGTTCGCCCCTGGCAGATGGAGCAGGTCCTTCAATTTGGCATCGGTTTTCTCACACACCTGGAAACATATTAAACGGAGATACTGGAGACATCGCGGCAGATCATTATCATCGATACAAAGAAGATATCGCATTAATGAAAGAGTTAGGGTTAAAGGGTTATAGGTTCTCTATAGCTTGGCCAAGAATTTATCCATATGGCAAAGGAAAGATAAATGAAAAGGGAATGGATTTTTATGATAGGCTTGTCGACGAGCTACTTGAGGCAGGAATTACACCGTTTGTTACCCTTTACCATTGGGATCTACCAGCCTTTTTACAAGATTTAGGTGGATGGGCAAATAGAGAAATAGCTTGTTGGTTTGCTGATTACTCATATTACATGTTTCAAAGATTAGGAGATAGAGTAGAAAATTGGATTACTTTGAATGAACCATGGGTTGTTGCGTTTATTGGGCATCTTTTTGGAGAGCATGCACCTGGGATGAGGGATATCTATTCAGCATTTTTGGTTACACATAACCAATTAAGGGCTCATTCAAAAGCAGTTAGGGCTTTTAGAGAAGAAAATATAAAAAATGGAAAAATTGGAATAACCTTTTCAAACACTTCTCATGATCCTGCAACGGGCTCACCAGAAGATAAAATTGCTGCAAGGATTGCACATGAATGGAACAACTATCCTTTATTTTTACATCCTATATACTATGGAGATTATCCAGATACTGTAAAAGAATTTGCAAAAGAGTACTTACCAAAAAATTATTACAAAGATATGGAAGAAATAAAAGAAGAAATTGATTTTGTCGGAATTAACTATTATTCTGGGGATCTCGTTAAGTTCGATCCGGATTCACCTTTGGGTGGAAGAACAGTTGAGAGAGGTCTTCCAAAAACAGCAATGGGTTGGGAAATCTATCCAGAAGGTTTTTATAAAATACTAAAAGGGGTTCAAGACGAGTATGATCCAAAAGAAGTTTATGTAACAGAAAATGGAGCAGCTTTTGATGACAAAGTAGAAAATGGAGAAGTGCAAGATCAAAAGAGGATTGATTATTTAAAGAAACATCTTGAAATGGTTCATAAAGCGATAGAAGATGGAGTAAGACTAAAAGGATACTTTGTTTGGTCTTTACTAGATAATTTTGAATGGGCTTTTGGTTATTCAAAAAGATTTGGAATAGTGTATGTAGATTATGAGACTCAAAGAAGAATAGTAAAAGATAGCGCTAAATGGTATTCTCAAGTCATAAAGAATAATCATTTGCCTTAAACCGTTATTATTTTTTCTTGTAGAGATACTCTACACAAGCGTCTAACCGGTTTCAAATTCTAAGTTATATGTTTTTACGGATAAAACATTATTGTAAGGGGGTTGGGGTTTCAAAGGTTTCAACCTAACTTTCAATCAAGGAGTGAAAAAAGTGGAAAGAGACATAAAAAGCCTAATCTCGCAGATGACACTTGAAGAAAAAGCGAGCTTATGTTCGGGATTGGACAATTGGCACACAAAACCCATAGAAAGGTTAGGGATACCTTCTATAAGGATGAGTGATGGGCCACATGGATTAAGAAAAGAAGTGTCAAACCAACAAACCAGTGTACCCTCAACATGTTTTCCAACAGCAGTAACAACTGCAAGTTCCTGGGATAGAGAACTAATCAAACAAATGGGACAAGCCTTAGCTCAAGAATGTCAAGCAGAAGAAGTAGACATCATATTAGGACCAGCAATCAACATAAAAAGGTCACCGCTTTGTGGAAGAAACTTCGAATACTTCTCAGAAGATCCATACCTATCAAGCCAATTAGCGACATCCTACATACAAGCAGTACAAAGTTTAGGTGTAGGAACCTCCTTAAAACATTACGCAGCGAACAACCAAGAATACAGAAGATTCACCATAGACGAAACAATAGACGAACGGACATTAAGAGAAATATATTTATCAAACTTTGAAGGAGCAGTAAAAGAAGGCAAACCCTGGACAGTCATGTGCTCATACAACAGGGTAAATGGGATACTAGCCTCTGAAAACAAATACCTACTAACAGAGATACTAAAAGAAGAATGGGGGTTTGAAGGATTTGTAGTATCAGACTGGGGAGCGGTAGATGAAAGGGTAGATGCACTAAAAGCAGGGTTAGACCTAGAAATGCCATCAAGTTATGGGATAGGAGACCAAAAGATAATAGAAGCGGTAAAGATGGGAAGACTCAACGAAAAAGTGTTAGACCAAACAATAGAAAGACTATTAAAAATCATATTCAAGGCAGTAGATAACAGAAAACGAGGGACAACATACGACAAACAAGCCCACCACAAACTAGCAAGAAAGATAGCAGGAGAAAGCATGGTACTACTAAAGAACCAAGACAACATCCTTCCACTAAAAAAAGAAGGAACCATAGCGATAATAGGAGCATTTGCGAAAAAGCCAAGATACCAAGGAGGAGGAAGCTCACACGTCAACCCAACAAAACTAGATAACGCCCTAGAAGAGATAGAAAAGCTAGTTCAAGGAAAAGCAAAAATCATCTACGAAGAAGGATACAACCTAGACAACGATGAAATGAACCAAGAACTAATA
>JAKOZG010000021.1 GCA_029780115.1 Thermotogota bacterium | reverse complement strand
AACAATTTTAAAAATGTTCCAAAAGAACTTGTAACGGATGATATTCTAAGATCACCTTTAAACGCTATGCCTATGCAATTTTTTATTCAATGATATTATTTCCCCCAACTTTTGAAATAAGGTTGGGGGACTCCAAATTTATTTTCAAATTTCAAAGGAGGTAAAAAAAATGAAAAATGCAATTATTCCTTTGTTGTTAATTGGCTTAGGACTCCTAACTATAGGTTTTTCTTCAGGTGTATCTGCTAAAAACGGAGATAAAATCATATCGCCTGCAGATTACGAATTTATTATTGATTTTGAAAATTCTGATGTAAAAATTTATCCTCAAGGAGAAAATATTTTACTCAACATATCTCAAGACTTCGCATTTGAAGGAAACTCTTCCTTGAAGATAGAAAACAGAAAATCCGGTTGGGAAGGCCCGGAGATCGATTTTACAAGTGAATGGAATGTATTTGATGGAGCCGAGCTTACTGTCTATGCTCCCGTTTATCAAATTTCTGATTCTCCTCAACTTTTTAGAATTGTCGCCTATATCGATGACGCTGCAGGGGAACGTTTTGTGACTATACATGAAAAAGTGGTCGTTCCAAACTTTTGGAAAGAAATGAGAGCAAACTTCAAACTTAAGCTCAAAGAACCAGTTAAAAAATTTTCGTTCATGGTAATAACTCCTTTAAATGCTGATTTTACTTATTATTTAGATGATTTTAAAGTTCTCGGAGTTAACAAAGTTCCAAGGTCGGATATCCTATTAAAAACAACTTTTGAGACGGGAACAGAAAACTGGCAATCCAGAGGCGATCCAGTTTCTATAACTACAACAGATAAAGTAGCAAACAGCGGAAAATACTCATTATATGTGAGTGGAAGACAAAGCAACTGGCACGGAGCTCAGATCGATCTTAAAAATATTTTACTCCCAGGCAAAAGTTACGAAATGGAAGTTTGGGTTTACCAAGAAACTGGCCAAGATCAGCAAGTAACTTTAACTATGCAAAGAAAATATGCTTCAGATGATCAATCTCACTATGATACAATCGCCTGGCAAAGAACTATCCCTTCTAATAAATGGACGCAAATCGGAGGATCCTATACTGTAAAATCTGGAGAAACAGTTGAAGAAATGCTCTTTTATGTCGAATCACCAAATAATACATTAGCATTTTATCTCGATGATTTTGTACTAATTGATAAGACTATTCCTTTGTTTGAACCAGAATGGGAAATACCCGATTTATATGAAATTTATGGTGACAACTTCAAAATAGGTGTCGCTGTTCCTTACAAAGTACTCTCTAATCCACTTGAAATGAAAATGGTTGAAAAACATTTCAACAGTATTACCGCAGAAAACGAAATGAAACCAGAAAGTCTTTTGGTTGATTTGAACACCTATAAATTCTCTGTTGCCGATGAATACATCAACTTTGCACAATCAAAAAATTTCAATGTAAGAGGCCACACATTACTATGGCACAATCAGACTCCAGATTGGTTTTTCAAAGATGCTGATGGAAACTTAGTTTCAAGAGAAGTTCTTCTTAAGCGCATGGAAAAATATATAAAAGATGTCGTTGGTCATTTTTCTGGAAAAATTCAAGCTTGGGATGTGGTAAATGAAGCAATAGATCCAAATCAACCTGATGGATTAAGAAGATCATTATGGTACGATATTATAGGACCTGAATATATTGAATATGCTTTCAAGTTCGCACATGAAGCTGATCCTAATGCAAAATTATTTTATAATGACTACAACACTTATGAACCAAAAAAGAGAGATTTTATTTACAACCTCGTTTCTGATTTTAAAGCAAGAGGAATCCCTATAGATGGTATTGGGATGCAAATGCATATAGGCGTGGGAACAGATTTACGTCAGGTTGAAGAAGCTATTCAGTTATTCAGTTCAATTCCAGGTATAGAAATTCATGTAACAGAGTTAGATATGAGTATTTATAAAGATCAATCTTCTAACTATGACGCTCCTCCTTATGAATCTCTCGTAGAACAAGGTTATGTGTACAAAGAACTATTTACACTTCTAAAAAAGTATGATGACGCTATAACTAGTGTTACTTTCTGGGGCCTAAAAGATGATTATTCATGGAAAAACCAGACTAGAAATGATTGGCCATTACTATTTGACAAAGACTATCAAGCAAAATACTCTTATTGGGGAATAGTAGAACCAACAGTACTGCCTATTCTTCCGAAAAAAAGTTCCATAGCCCAAGGTACTGCGATACCTTTCGGCATGTTGGATGATGCTTATTTATTTTCAATACCTGTACAAATTTTCGATGATCAAGGGAATGAAAGATTAAACGCAAGAATAATATGGGATGAAGGCACATTGTTTATTTATGGAGATGTAAGAGATGAAACGAAGGATCCAGAAGATGGAGTAGCAATTTTCATCGATCCTAACAACGCCAAAACTCCTTACTTACAAGATGACGATGTTTGGGTGATTATTAGAACTGATTGGACAGTTGAAACAAATAAACCAGATGAAATCGAAATTAAG
>JAKOZG010000017.1 GCA_029780115.1 Thermotogota bacterium | reverse complement strand
GAAGCCTGTAGGTCCACATCGCCAATGTTATAGCAGGTTTAATGGTAACAGCACTTCTCCTACCCCTCAGAGATGTTTAACCATTACCCTCAGAGCATGGGACTTGTGGAGCATCCCACGGTGACTATATATTCTGCTATAACTAATCATTAGCAAAAACTAATGACATAGGCTAATCAACCGAGCTTGCATTTCTACAAGCCCCCGCCTCTATAGGCGGTGGGTAATTGACTTTTAATAGTAATTGGAAAATTCATTAAATACAGGAATCTATTTTCAAATAGAGATAATCAACGATTTAATGTTATTAATCCACTTTTCTAATGATTATTATAACATAGCAATTATTAAATATTGAACAATTCTTAAAAAACAGAAGTTAATTTTTACTTTTTATTTTTTTAGTTGCCTTGACATTACTATGTTAATATGTTATGATTGAGAAAATAAATAAAAATTCCTTATCAAGAGTGGTGGAGGGACTGGCCCTGTGAAGCCACGGCAACCTGCATAAAGACAATTTATGCAAAGGTGCCAAATCCTGCAGGAAGTTTTCCGGGAGATAAGGAGAGGGAAAATAGATAATAATTAACCTCTTCCAAGCAATATTTAACCGGAAGAGGTTTTTTTGTACCTTAGCAACAAAGTTGGCATATTATTCAATTGATTTTTTCGAATATACCTGTAATCTTTTTGTTCAAACCGTTATTTTTTATAGATTTATATTGAAATCAAATTTATGTGTAGATTCGATCTATATGGGCGTCTTAATCAATATTTTATCCATACGAATATTACTCTACAGTTTAAAAATAAACGTTACAAAATGTGGTGTTTAACAGATTACAGGGCAGCAGCCCTAACAACTTATCTATAATTTCCGCTTATAATACAAAAATAAAAACGCTTTAATTACAATATTGGAATATTTAGCAGGTTATAGGGCGGCAGCCCTAACAATTTATCTATAATTTCCGCTTATAATACAAAAATAAAAACGCTTTAATTACAATATTGGAATATTTAGCAGGTTATAGGGCGGCAGCCCTAACAATTTATCCAAAATTCCGTTTGTAATACAAAAATAAAAACGCTTTAATTACAATATTGGAATATTTAGCAGGTTATAGGGCGGCAGCCCTAACAACTTATCCATAATTCTCGCTTATAATACAAAAATAAGAACGTAATTAATCACTAGGAGGGAGATTAAATGAAAAAGAGCAAAACATTAGGAAAGGTTTTTGTATCACTGATTCTTCTTGTAGTATTATTTTCTGTTGTTGGATTTTCAGCAGCAAAAAGTAAGAGTTTTAAAGTTGGTGCCTCTCCAGTTCCACATGCAGAAATTTTAGAATTCGTCAAAGATGATTTCGAACAAAAAACCGGGGTTAAATTAGAAATCGTTATTTTTACTGACTATGTTCAACCCAACTTAGCACTAGCAGACGGCTCAATTGATGCGAATTATTTCCAACACGAACCATATTTATTAACATTCACAAAAGAACGTAAAATCGAAGGTTTGATTTGTGCTGCAAAAATTCACGTCGAACCAATGGGATTTTACCTAAAAAAAGATTTAAAAGACCTTAAAAAAGGTGACATAATTATAATTCCAAATGATGTCACAAACGAAGGAAGAGCTCTTTTACTTCTGGAACAACATGGGTTGATAAAACTCAGAGAAAGAGAAGATCCTTTGATAGCCACTGTAAAAGACATAGTTGAAAACCCATACAACTTAACCTTTAAAGAGCTTGAAGCACCTTATTTACCAAGAACATACAAAACTGATAAGACCGTAGTTGGGGCCGTAATAAACACTAACTATGCAATGGAAGCAGGTTTGAATCCACTCAAAGATGCCGTTTTTTTCGAAGGATCAGAATCTCCATATGCAAATATAATTGCTGTTAGAGAGGAAAGGCTTGACGATGAATTAGTTAAGGCCTTAATTGAAGTTTTAACAACTGATAAAGTTAGAGATTTTATACTCGAAAAATACAACGGAGCTGTTGTCCCAGTTTTTTAGTCAATTTTATTATAAAAGGAGATAGGTAATTGTTAGAAATAAAAGACTTAAACTTAATATACGAAGATAACTACCATGTTCTAAAGGATATTAACTTTAAAGTTGAAGATGGAGAAATCGTTGGCATTATTGGACTTTCTGGAGCAGGAAAAACTTCTCTTTTGAGAACGTTGAACCTGCTCCAAGTTCCTACTTCAGGTAAAATATTATTAGACGGCGTTGATTTAACGTCTTTAGAGAAAGAAGAATTAAGAAAAATTAGAAAAAAAATTAGCATAGTTTTTCAACACTTTAATTTATTAAGCTCTAGAACAGTTTTTCAAAATGTTGCTTTACCGCTTGAAATTGAAGGTTTATTAAAAAAAGAAATAGAAGACAAAGTTAATAAAATGCTTGAAAGCATGAATCTTATCCCACGAAAAGACGCATATCCTTCACAATTATCTGGTGGTGAAAAGCAAAGAACAGCTATAGCTCGGGCATTAATAAGTAATCCTGATATTATATTGTTCGATGAACCAACTTCTTCTTTAGATCCTAAAACTACGCAAAAGATATTGGACTTGATTTTGGAAATTAATCAATCTACTAAGAAGTCTATATTAATCGTAACTCATGAAATGGACGTGATTAAAAAAATCTGCGATAAAGTTGTTTATTTAAAAAATGGTTATGTGGACTTTATGGGACCTGTCCATGAGTTTTTCATCGAAAAAGAGACAGAGCTAAATGATGAATTTTATCAGGAAATAAATATTGATTGGAACTCGATTTGGCAGATGGTAAAAGATAAAAATCAAAAGTTATTAAAAATAGTGTTTTGGGGAAGTAAAACCCATGAACCGGTGTTGTACGACGTTGCAAAAAAATATGACGTAAGTGTAAACATTTTGTATGGGAAAATAGAACATTTAAAAGAAAACCCTTATGGCACAATGATAGTTGCTATTAGATCCGAGAATTCTCATGTAGAAAAATTTCTTCAAGAGTTGTCAAAAAATGTGTATAAAGTTGAGGTGTTGAACTAAAATGGTCCAAGATCTTATTTTTGCTACTTTAGAAACCTTGTATATGACTTTAGTATCAGCACTATTTGCAATATTACTAGGCATTCCTCTAGGAATTGCTTTATATATGCTTTCTAAAAGTGAAAAAAAATCATCGAAAACCCTTTATTCTGTTCTCGATTGGGTTGTAAATATCTTTAGATCTATCCCATTTATTATATTGATAATACTTATAATTCCATTAACCCGACTGCTTACAGGAACAATAATTGGATCAACGGCTGCAATAGTACCATTAAGTATAGCTGCTATACCTTTTATGGCACGATTGGCAGAGAACTCTTTTAACAATTTATCTCAAGGCCTTTGGGACACTGCTGTATCTATGGGTATGACAAATTGGCAATTTATCTCAAAAGTATTGCTACCTGAAACCGCTCCAGAAATGGTTGCAAATATTACACTTCTTATAATTAACTTGATAACTTATACTGCAATAGCAGGAGCAGTTGGCGCAGGTGGCTTAGGAGCCATGGCAATTAACTATGGGTACCAAAGATTCAGGATGGATGTTTTAATTTATGATGTAATTATATTGGTGCTCTTGACTCAAGTTATACAATTTGCTGGAACAAAAATATCTAACTCTCTTCGAAAATAAAAAGCCAGGACTACCCTGGCTTTTTTGTTTATTTATATATTTTTGAAATCTATTTATTTATTAATTTTTTTTCTATTTCTAAAACAAGTGCCTCTGCCGTTGCTAAATTTGTTGCAAGTGGGATGTTGTGTACATCACATATTCTCAGTACCGCAGAAACATCTGGTTCGTGTGGTTGAGCTGTTAATGGATCTCTTAAAAAAAATACAAAATCGATATCTCCAGAAACTGCTAGCGCTCCAATTTGTAAATCTCCTCCAAGAGGTCCTGACTCAAAGGTTTGGATTTCAAGTCCTACTTTATCTTTTAAAACGGAGCCTGTCGTTTTGGTAGCATAGAGTTTACATTGGGAAAAGACATTTTTCCATTCTCTAACAAACATTACAAAATCTAATTTTTTCTTGTCATGAGCAATAAGTGCAACATTTATCATAATGGTTAATCCCCCTTTACCATTAAAAGCTTTATTACTAACTCTAAAAATAGCTTTTGCTTAAAGCTAAAATAAGTTCTACAGTATTTTCTACATCACTATAGCAAACCATTTCATGAGGTGAATGTATATATCTTGTAGGAATAGAAATAGTACAACTAGGAATTCCTGATTTTGTTCTTTGATATCCTGCTGCATTTGTACCTCCTAAAGTTAGCACCTCAAGTTGATATTTTATGTTATTATTAACTGCAGTATCTTTTATCCAATCAACGACTTCTCTGTCACTAACAGAAGCTAGATCTTTTATTTTTATACATGGTCCATCTCCAAGTTTCATGCTCATTCTTTTTAGAGCCTTTGGTGTGTCTAATGAATCTGTCACATCTATAGCAATAGCTCTATCTACATCATAATCATAAGCTGAAACAAAAGCTCCTACAAGTCCAACCTCTTCCTGAACCGTGAAAGCAAAAATAACTGTATGATGATTGTTTTTCATTTGTTTTATAGCTTCTATTAATGTGGCACATCCAATTCTATCATCCATTGCTTTAGATAAACAGTATTCCCCATAATCCACAAATCCATCAGCAAATACGCCAAATGTGCCTATAGGGGCGTGCTTTTCTGCTTCTTCTTTGGAAGAAACACCTATATCAACATATATATTGTCTAAAGAAAGATTTCTATAGTTTTCTTTTAATTCTCTTTCTGTTTCTCCTTCAATACCTACAACACCTATTCTTCCATTAAAATTTAATCTAGCTCCAACAAGATTAAAAGGATATTGCCCCCCAACTTGTTCTATCTTTAAAAATCCTCCATCTATTATATGAGTAACCACTACTCCAATTTCATCCATATGTGCATCAAATAAAACAGTTTTCCCCGAGCTCCCTTTCTTTATCGCTATTAAATTTCCTAGTTTGTCAACCTTGATTTCATCTACGTAATCGTTTATTTCTTTTTTAATAAACTCTCTTACCTTGTGTTCTCTGCCGCTTGGTCCATATAGTTCGGTTATATTTTTAATGAGCTCTTTCATAATTTACCCACCTTTCATTGTTAGTAACTAATTCTTTTACCAATGAATAAGTATTATTATAATCATCTATATTCAGTATTGCTAGTGGCGAATGTATATATCTACAAGGCACAGATATTACTCCAGCTGGAATTCCATACATGGTCTTAGCAAGTTTCGCAGCATTCGTGCCTCCTGCTGTTCTCATTTTATATTGAAATTTGATGTTTAAAGCCTTTGCAGTATTTACAATTGTTTCAAACATTTCTTTTTTTATTACCAAGCCACTGTGCATAAAAGTAATAACTGGACCATTTCCTATATGAGTCGCCCACTTTTCAGGCGGATTTTCAGGATTGTCTCCAGCGGTTGTTCCTTCTAATACAAGTGCAAAATCAGGTTTAATTCTTGCGGCTGCAACTCCTGTTCCTCTTAATCCAACTTCTTCTTGAGTTGCAAAGTTGAAATAGGTATCAAATGCTGGTTGTAATTTATTTTCATAGATATAATCAATTATATCTAGCATAATAGAACAACCAACACGATCATCAAAAGCCTTTGATAAAGCATAATTACCTTCTTCAACATAGGTTGTATCAAAGGTAACCATGTCCCCTAAATTAACTTTTTTACTAGCTTCTTCTTTGCTAGAAAATCCTGCATAAACTTTTATTTCTTCGTATTTAACCACTCTTTTGATATCTTTATCTAAATGGATAGGAGTTGAATTAACTACCGCATTCAAAACTCCTTCTATCTTTAATCGTTGACTTTTAATAACGCGAGGATCAACCCCACCAACTGGAGAAATTCCTAAAGTGCCATCATCATTTATTTTCGTAACCATAAATCCTACTTCATCCATGTGTGCATCTACCATCATCTTTTTGGATGAATCCTTTCCTTTAACAAAGCAAATTAAGTTGCCTAAATTGTCAATAGTTATATTGTTAACTTTACCTTCTACTTGTGACTTTATATATTCTCTAACCTTTTCTTCTCGAGACGATATCCCGGGTAATTCTGTAAGATCTTTTAGATATTTTCTCATACGTTCAAACTTCCCTTCGTTTTTAGACTCATATTTAATGCGAACATAGCTAGTAATTTGGCTGCTCTATCAATATCGTTTATATTTACAACTTCACTTGGTGAATGCATATTTAGAATAGGTACGGAAACTAAACCTGTTTTTATTCCCTGCCCAACAATTTGTACAATATCCGTTTCAGTTCCACTTCTACTAGGAACCGCTTCTATCTGATATTTTATATTATTATCTTTGGCAGTTTTTACTAAATCATCATATACACATCTGTTAATCGGTGCTCCTATAGTAATTACAGGACCTTCTCCTATTTTAAAAGATTCAACATTTTCCGGAAGTCTCTCCCCAAAAGTTACATCCACAACTACAGCATAGTCAGGTTGCAGATATTCAGCAGCACCTTTTGCCCCAACTAATCCTACCTCTTCTCCTTTGTTAAAAGAAAGCATCAATTGTCCATCAAATTTAAGATTTTGTAGATATTCAAACGATTTAATAAGAACGGCAACGCCTGCTCTATTATCTATTGCCTTTCCAACTATCTGGTCGTTCTCTAAATCTTTTGCCTCAACATTAATAACACCAATATCACCTACATTTATATCTTTCGTTCCACCTGAAACTGAGAAATCTACAAAAAGCTCATCAAAAGAGGGAGATTTATCTTTATCTTCAGGCTTTTGTAAATGAGGTGCCAAAAATCCTATTACTCCTAATTTTTCCCCATTCTCAGTTCTAAAACACACCCGTTTACCTACCAAGGTTCTAGGATCTACTCCACCAACTGCTTCGATTCGTGCAAACGTGTCATCTATAATATTGGAAACAACTATCCCAATTTCATCAACATGAGCAAAAAAGGCAATCTTAGGATTACCTTGGCCATAAGTAGCTACTAAATTACCTATTCCTATTTTTTCTAACTTGATATCTTGATTTATTTCTAGCAAAAACTGTTCAATTAATGGAAATGTACAGTTTTCAAAAGAGGTAACTCCAAAAGAATCGGAAAGATTTTTAATTAAGTCTTTAGTGTCCATTATTCCCCTCCTTATGAGTCATTGACTTATAGTTCAAGAGTCTCAACTAATGCTTTATCTCCTTCTATTCTAATTGATATAGGTGTTTTAGGCCATTCATAGTTATAGAAAGGGATACCTGCAATCTCAACCAAAGGTGATTCCATCTCGTAAGCTATAATGAAGACATTTTTCTTATTTGTTATACCTGCCCTCACTGTACCAAAAACTTTCCCAAAAATTATTACACTTCCTCCTGCATTGACTTCGGCTCCTTGATTCACATTACCAAAAATTATGATGTCTCCAGGATTTTGTACAACTTGACCAGATCTTAAATGTTTTCTATGAATTTTTGTGCTGGACAAAGTTAGTTCTTTGTTTCCTACTTTTCCATCGGGCAACTTACCAAAATAAGCACCTGCAACATTTAAGTCAAAATTCTTCGCAAATTTGATTATGTTGTTAATAAGATTGTATTGAGAGCCATCTTCAAAGTAAACATAAAAACTGTCACCTATGTTAAAAAAACTTTTCATCTTTATAAGTTCTTTTTTAAAAGACTCGAAGAGCTCTTTTTGAGTGTGACCTTTTGTAAAATAAAATATAATTTCTCCGTCAATTATTTTTGCATATACTAGATCATCCATCCTAGCCCCTCCTAAACATACTAATTAAAATTTTTCATCCAGACTACATATATAATAACACAATTTTATATAAAAGATGCCTAAATTTAAAAATATAATCACAGATACTAAGCTTAAGAGAATTGACCCTGACTTAAAAATGTGATACAATCTTACAGAAAAGATTTTTATTAAAAATAAAAGTCCATAGATATTTGGTGTGTTTTATAAAACTAATGCATATTTTGGAGGTGTTTTATGTACGAAAAGATTCTTGATTTTATAAACTTTGGTCCAGCTGGTGCTTCAGATGCACAAGGAGCTGCCGAACAAGCTCAGGCCGCGCCAGGCGGAGGTTTTGGTGGCCTTATATTTCTATTAGTAGTTCTTGTACTTATGTGGGTAATGCTTTTTCTACCTCAAAGAAGACAAGAAAAAAAGCATAAGGAAATGATTTCTTCTTTAAAAAAAGGAGATAAAATTGTCACTTCTGCTGGTATAATAGGTAAAATTGTTTCTATTTCAAACGATACTATCAGAATTGCTACAGGAGATAGAACTGAAATAGATATAACTAAAAACGCCGTAGCTGGTATTTTATCTCCAAAACCCTCGGCTGAAGATAAATTAACAGAAGCAGAAGAAGGTAACCCTGATGAAAAACAAGATGTAGAAAAGAAAAAATAATATTTCTTATTTCTTTTTGTTTTTTATTTTTTACCAAAAAGGGGTGAATTAGTTGAAAAGTCGAAGAATACTACTAGTACTTACTGTGGCGGTATTCATCTTTGCTTTACTTGGGATAGTTCTTCCTCTTTCTGAAAACAAAAACAATATAAGTGTTTTCAAATATTTACCTAACATAAAGTTAGGGCTTGATATTCAAGGAGGAAGTTCTTTAGAGTATAGCATGGTTATTCCAGAAGGAACTCGAGCAGAAGAAATTGTTAATAACGTCATTGCAGTTTTAAGAAGAAGACTAGATAGTGCAGGATACACCGAAGCGGTCGTTTCAGAAGTTGTAGTAGGGGGAGAAAGACGGGTAAGAGTAGAAATACCTGGAATATCAGATACAAGAAGAGCTGAAGAACTTATAGGAAGCAAAGGAAAACTTTATTTTGCTGAAGTTCTTGAAGTGGTAGAATCAACAACTCCACCTCAAATAACTAGAAATAGAAAGGTTAAAGTTAACGGAGAAGAGATAGATTTATACAGTTATGTTAAGGATAGCAGAAATCCAAATTTATGGTATCGTGTAAAAAATGTATTCGAATTCGGTGATTCACCGTTTCAAATAACTGGTCTAGATGTTACAGACGCTCGTGCATCTTTAAATCCTCAAGGAGCTGGATTTGTAGTTAATTTAAGCTTTAATAATCAAGGTAAGACTAAATTTGAACTTGCTACTGCTAATTTGATAGGCAGGCAAATTGCTATTATTTTAGACGACGAAGTAATAATTGCACCAGTTGTTAGAGACAAAATCACTGAAGGTAGAGCCGAAATTAGTGGTATAGAAACTGTACAAGAGGCTCAAAATATAGCAGTTTTAATTAAATCAGGTAATCTACCTGTTGATTTAGTTAAATTTCAAGAAAGCACTATTGGTCCAACCTTAGGTAAAGATGTTGTAACCACAATAGTAAATGCAGGAATTATTGGTCTCGTAGTTGTAATGATTTACATGATTATATTTTATGGTTGGATGGGATTTGTCGCTGATATAGCCCTTATGTACAATACTCTTTTATTGTTAGGAATCTTAAGCTGGACTGGCGCAATTCTTACTCTGCCTGGTATCGCTGGTATAATTCTAACATTTGGAACTACCATCGACGGAAACATTATAATCTATGAAAGAATTAAAGAAGAGATAAGAGTAGGTAAACCTCCTTTGACTGCTATTAAATTTGGGTTTAATAAGGTCTTCCCAACGATCCTCGATGCCAACATAACAACAGTTTTAGCTGGTATAGTGTTATACTTTTTGACGTCTGGAACTATAAGAGGATTCGCCGTTACATTGATAATAGGAGTTTTAGGAGCTATGTTTACCAACTTAGTAGTTACTCGAGTCATATTAGAAGGATCCTCCAATTTGATCAAACCTGAAAAATATCTGAAGGGTATTGTAGTAGGAAAAGGGGGTAATGAATAATGCCTAACTTAAATATAGTTGGAAAAAGAAAAGTATTCATTTATCTCTCATTAGCTTTGATTATTTTTTGTGTAATAGTAATTTTTGTCAAAGGGTTTAATTTTGGCGTAGATTTTTCTGGAGGGAGTGAAATTGTAATTTCATGTCAAGAAGCATACTCTATTGACCAAATAAGGAATGCTTTACAACAAATTGATCCTTCATATGCTACTGCCAAAATAGTATCGGCAAAACCTTCAGGAGAAAATATCACCAAGAATTTCTATGTCATCACAATTAAAGATTCATTCCCCACGTCCCAGAAAAAAGATGAATTCATTGCTGCACTAGCAGCTAATTTACAGTCTGTTGACTTAGGGGTGGAGCAATTCAATGATGTTTCTGGTTATGCAGCGAAAGAAATTAAATCATATGCTTGGTATGCGATAATTATTACGTTAGTTGTATTGCTAATTTATATTACTATCAGATTCCAATTTTCATATGCAATAGGAGCTATATTAGCTTTAGCTCATGATGTAATAATTACTTTAGGTCTTTATTCATTGTTTGGAATCGAAATGAATTTGATGGCTGTTGCAGCATTTTTAACTTTGGTAGGTTATTCTCTCAACGACACAATCGTCGTTTATGACAGAATTAGGGAAAATAGGGCAAAAAGCAAATCAACACCAATAGAAGAAATTATCAATTCAAGCATAAACGAAGTTTTGGTTAGATGCTTACACACTTCTGTAACAACTTTTATTGTTGCGTTTTTGATGTTAATAATCGGAGGAAGAGCTATCGCTCCTTTTGCGTTTGGTTTAACAATGGGTGTTGTAGTTGGTACCTATTCATCCATATTTATAGCAAGTCCTATAGTTATCTCTATGGTGAAAAATAAGAAGAAAGGAACAAAAAAGGCCTCATCAAAAGCTCGTTAAATCAAAAACTAAATAAAAATATTATAAAATTATAAAAAAGAGCCCGACAAAAAACGTACGGGCTCTTTTACTTTTTATATTTTAAACCTTTTAACCAAAGATTCTAATTCAGATGATAATTCACTTAACTCTTTTGCACTCTCGTTTATCTCTACCGCTTGACTTAGTTGTCTGTCTATTACCTTTCTTGAGTTTTCTAATTGTTCGCTTATCTCTGATACCGCCTTTGCTACTCGCTCTATCGCTGAACTCATCTCTTGGGCACTCGCACTTTGTTCTTCTGCACTCGCTGTCATGTTTTCTATTCCTTGATTCATCTTCTCTATTCTTTCTCTTATGTTGGTAAAACTTTGAAGGACATTTACCATCTTTTCATTCACTTCTTCTATCGTTTCTACTACTTTGTTCGTTGAGTCGTTCACTTTCTTTGTGCCTTGCGTTATGTTTGCTAGTATCTGACT
>JAKOZG010000023.1 GCA_029780115.1 Thermotogota bacterium | reverse complement strand
CCACCTTCTTCTCCTGGATACCAACATTCTATTATTGCTGGTATGTTTTCTTGTGCCCAGTTTATCGTTAGAGGACTTCCATTGAATAACGCTAGTATGATTGGTTTGCCTGTTTTATGTATCTCTTTCAATAATCTCTCTTGCATTCCAGGTAAGTCAAGAGTGGGCCTGTCTCCTTTGTAATCTGCATTTAAATACGCCAATCCTTCTTCCCCTTCTATTTTTGGCGATATCCCTAAACACATGATAACTACATCTGATCTTTCTGCATATGAAATGGCTTCAGAAAAACCGTGAGTTGCTGAAAATCCCCAATCATTTTCTCTTGTTGTTGTTAAATCACATCCCTCTGCATAATAAACTTTTACACCTTCATCTACAGCATTTCTTATCCCTTCTAAGGGAGTTACATACTTTGAAGGAGTTCCGTTGTAATTTCCTAACAACACATCTACGTTGTCTGCATTTGGTCCTATAACTGCTATCGATTTTATCTTTTCTTTATTCAGTGGGAGTAAGTTGCCTTCGTTTTTTAGTAACACTATTGTTTTTTTTGCCATTTCTAAGGCTAATTCTCTATGTTCTTCACAATCGTTTTTTTCAAAAGGTATGGATGCGTATTTCACTTCATCGTCTGGATCAAACATGCCTAACTTGAACCTTGTTTTGAGTAGTCGTCTTACAGCTGCGTTTATTTCTTCTTCTGAAATCAAACCTTTTTCAACAGCCTTCTTTAAACTTTCATATGTTCTTCCACAGTTTAGATCACATCCACGTTTTACTGCTAATGCTGATGCTTCTTCGGCTGTTTCAACAAATTTGTGGTGTTCATGTATGTCTTGTATTGCTCCACAATCTGATACCACATGTCCTTCAAACTTCCATTCTTTTCTTAATATATCTTCTAAGAGCATTTTACTTGCGCATGCTGGTTCACCATTAACTCTGTTGTATGCACCCATAACAGCTTCTACTTTACCTTCTTTTACAGCGTCTCTGAATGCAGGTAGATACGTTTCTCTTAAATCTTTTAAGCTCACTTGAGCGTTGAAGTGATGTCTTAACATTTCAGGGCCACTGTGAACAGCGTAGTGTTTAGCGCATGCCGCAGTTTTTAGATACTTAGGATCATCACCTTGCATGCCTTTTATAAACGCTACACCAAGTCTACCAGTTAAATATGGGTCTTCTCCATAAGTTTCTTGCCCTCTTCCCCATCT
>JAKOZG010000020.1 GCA_029780115.1 Thermotogota bacterium | reverse complement strand
TATGTAGTTATAACCACTATCTATACCAAGTGTGATATTTTGTGTATAGCTAGTAGTTTCATATAATAGCTGAATAGTGAAAGGTTTAACTTTAACTACTTTAGCAAGCTGTTGTTTTAAGAGACGTCTAACTTTGCCATGCCTTTTAGTTGGCATCAAAGGGTTGCCTTCAACAGATAATACATATACCACATTTAAAACCTCCATCAAGGTAAGTCAGGTCGAAGCTTGTAGGTCCACATCGCCAATGTTATAGCAGGTTTAATGGTAACAGCACTTCTCCTACCCCTCAGAGATGTTTAACCATTACCCTCAGAGCATGGGACTTGTGGAGCATCCCACGGTGACTATATATTCTGCTATAACTAATCATTAGCAAAAGCTAATGACATAGGCTAATCAACCGAGCTTGCATTTCTACAAGCCCCCGCCTCTATAGGCGGTGGGTAATTGACTAAATATTACAAAAACCTTCAAAATTGATACTTTTTTGTAATCGGCATATTCCAGCCTTTTCCAAAGTTTATTTCGCTCAGTTTGATCCCAGGCGGTAATTGTCTGCGCTTCCATTCACTTCTTTCTACCATATTTATAACACTCTTCAATACTTCTTCATCGTACCCTTCGTTTAAAAGATCTTGATAAGATTTCCCTCTTTCGATATAATCAAATAAAATTTCGTCTAAAATACTGTAGGGGGGTAATTTATCTTCGTCTTTCTGATTTGGCCTAAGCTCTGCCGAGGGGGGTTTCTCTAAGATTGATTTTGTTATAATTTCCCTATTATGAATCTCATTATATTTTTCAGCGACTTTGTATAATTCCGTTTTATATAAGTCTTTAAGTGGAGCTAAGCCACCTGCTGTGTCTCCATAAAGCGTTGAATAACCAGTTGCAACCTCACTTTTATTATCGCATGCTAAAACAAGATGACCAAATTTGTTTGAAAAAGCCATAACGATATTTCCTCTAATCCGAGCTTGTAAATTTTCTTCCGTTTCGTTGAACACCGTTCCTTCAAAGCTTTCTTTTAATGCTTGTAAGTAGGCATTATATAATTCCTTAATTGAAATAATTTTATATTCTATACCCAAGTTCAGCGCCAATTCAACCGCATCTTCAAGGCTCTTATTAGAAGTAAATTGTGAAGGCATAATTAAAGCTAAAACATTTTCTTTACCAATAGCATCAACTGCCATGCAAGCAACTAAAGCAGAATCCACTCCTCCACTTAACCCTAAAACGACACTCTTAAACCCGTTTTTTAATACATAATCCTTCAAACCCAATTTTATAGCCAAGTAAAGTTGCTCATATTCATCTGGAACTTCGCTTTTAAGGGTATCCATCTTAACCTTTTTATCAATGTTTTTATTAATATCAATTATTCTGACATAATTTTTATTTTCAAAAATAGGTTCTCTTTTTTTGTATTTCAGTTTTGCCCTTTTAGCTTGGTCTGGATTAATATCAACAAAATATAAACCTTCTTCAAATAATGGCGCATTTATTTCTACAACTCCATATGGGTTTACAACTATGCTTCCCCCATCAAACACTAATTCATCCTGACCCCCTACCATATTACAATACAAGATCCACGAAGCAAGATCAACAGCTCTTGTTTTCATCATACCATAACTTAAGTTAATCTTCTTTTTGTAAAAAGGAGATGCAGATAAATTTAAAATTAAATCAACTTTATTATCGAGCAAGGAGAGAAAACTACTATCTTGAAAATGAATCTCATCGCCAATTGTTATACCTATCTTAGTTCCTTTTAATTCTATTAACGTTATAACTTCTCCAGGTTTAAAATACCTTCTTTCATCAAAAAAGGGCAAAGAAGATAGAATCCTCTTCCTATAACTTTCTACAAGATTACCTTTGAAAATGATTTGTGCGCTGTTAAAGATATCATAATCTTCATCACACTCTACAGCACCAAGTATTATTACAATGTCTTTATCAACGCTAAAGCTTGCTATCTCTTTTATACTTTTTAAAGAATCCTTTAAAAACTGAGTGTTCAACAAAAGATCTTCAGGAGGATAACCATTTATGCACATTTCCGGAAAAACAATTATATCTGCCTTATTTTCACAAGCTTGATCAATGTAATTTTTAATTTTTTTAATGTTTCCTTGATAGTCTCCAACCAGAGAATTTATCTGAGCAATTGCGATCCGAATATCCATATATGACGTACTTTTTAAACAAGTTAAAAAGTACTTTCCTCCTTTCTTTAGTTAGGGGAAGGCCTCTTGAGCTATACCTCAACAATCTTTAAATCGATTTTGTTAGTTTTAATAACAATTCCCCGTCAACACTTAAAAATAACCAAACTTTTACAGTTTTTCCCCATAAATTAGTCGAATTTAAATTCTTATCTTAAAAAATTTATTTTAAAAGCATTTTTATTTTATCATTCTACATACAATAAATCAAATTTTTGTCTTAATATATTGGCAACGCTTTCATTATTGATAATTGTAATAATCTCGTCATTTTTTTCTCTAGCACGGTATGTTAAGTTATAGCTGCCAAGTATAACTATCTCATCATCTATGATAATCGTTTTAGCATGTATATTATCGTTGTACTTTACATCAATACCGGTAAGAAACTTTATAGGAGAATCATACAGTTTATTCCAATCGTCAGATAAAATTTCTACACTGATACCTTTCGAAGACATTCTTTCCAAGACTTCCACAAAGTAGGGATCTGTAAAAGAATAAGAAAATACCTTTATTGATTTTTTCGCTTTTTTTACCTCTCTGAGAATACTCGAGGTAATTTGATTAGATGGACCTGTAACTATTTTTACATGATTTAAATCTGTATTTTTTAGAACAACATAGATCGGATTTTTATTTTTTCCAAACTTACCTTTCTTAAAGTTGGAAACTTCTTGAAGAAAGATATCAACGATTTTCTGATCTTCTGTATAAATGAAAACATTGAAATCTGTTAAAAGCCCACTTTCTGTGAAATTTCCTGTTCCAAATAAAACAGATTCATCATCGAACAGAATAAATTTTTCATGAAGGTATCCATCTATATTTTTGTCGTAATTAATTGATAGATTTGAATTACCTGAATAACCACCTTCATATTCTAAAAATATTTCACTATTCACTTTAGCTAATTCATTGGAGATGGTGTCATCTAAACTAAAAGACACCAATCTCAATGATTGACTCTGAAGAATCTTGTCTTTCAAAAATTTGAGTAACTCTTCTCCAGAAAAGAATATTTCGTATGAAAATATATTAATAACAAAAATCAAAATAAATAATATAATAAATAACTTACTTTTTATCATTGTTTTTTTCTTGATAATACTTCATAAGAATATCAGCTACTTCTGGTCTGGTGAATTCTTTTGGCGGTCTCTCTCCACGTGAGAGCATCTCTCTTACTTTTGTGCCACTTAAAAATACGTGGTCTTCTTTTCCGTGAGGACAAGTTTTAGATGTTGCCATATTTTCACATACTTTACAATAGAACGCATGCTCGAATTTTAGCGGAATTATACCAATTTCTTCTGGCTTAAATTGATCAAAAATCTCTTGAGCTTCGTAAGTTCCATAATAATCTCCAACTCCAGCATGATCTCTCCCAATTATAATATGTGAACAACCATAATTTTTCCTGCATATTGCATGAAATACGGCTTCTTTCGGACCAGCATATCTCATATTAACAGGGAAAACTCCCAACAAAACTCTATTCTTGGGATAATACTTGTCTAATATTACTTCATAGGAATACATTCTAACTTCTGATGGAATGTCTTCTTCTTGAGTTTTTCCAACAAGAGGATTGATAAACAATCCATCAACTATTTCTAATGCAGTTTTTTGAAGATATTCATGAGCCCTATGAATTGGATTTCTTGTTTGAAAAGCAACAATAGTTTTCCATCCCTTTTCAGAAAAAATTCTTCTCGTATCTACAGGGTCAAACCTATATTCTATAAAGTTTTCATGGTTTATTCTGTTAAGTAACGTAATTTTGCCACCTAACGCTATTTCTCCTTGCTCATAAAGAAACTTAACTCCTGGATGTTTATATTCATTAGTTTTATATACCTTTTTTGCTTCCTCTTCTTTTCTTCTGGGATACTTATCTTCTAGATGAAGGATCGCGTAGTCTTTTCCATCTTCTTCTGATTTTATTAAGATATCTTCTGAAACCTTTAAATCATCAGCTATTTCTTTCTTCACTGATAAAACAATAGGTATAGACCAAACAATTCCATTTTTTAATCGCATATTATCTAAGACTGAGTTATAATCATCTTTATTCATGAAACCTTCCAAAGGACTGAACAATCCTGTTGCGATGTTTTCTAACTCCGAAAGATCAAAATAAGGAACTGTTATAGACTTTAATTCCTTTGCCTTCTTCATCCATTCCTTTTTTTCTTCCTCCGAAGCAATTCTATTTATCAATTTTCCACCATGTGGTTCAATCAATTTAATAACCTCCTAATAATTCTTCTAGATCTTTTAAGTATGAGTTTTTTCACAGATTTAACAAATACAATCCAATCAGGGCCCCCATTATTGGAAATAATAGGAGACACATATTAAATTTTCAAGTATCAAGAAAAGATAAAAGGGATGCCACCCTTGAACACACTTAAATTACTTTTAAAAAAGGATTGTTCTCTAAAACCTCTACGATGGTCCCTGTTCTCATGTGTCCCGGTGCTATGATTGTATCCTTTGGCAAAGACATCAAAAACTCTTTTAAAATCTTCAAGGATCTTTCCATGTCTTCAGGTGAAGAATTTGGAAGATCAGTTCTTCCAATAGAATCAAAAAACAAGGTATCTCCTGTAAACAAATAATTATCTATATAAATCACACACGAACCAGGTGTATGACCAGGTGTATGTATTATTTCATATGCTTCTGAAATGTCCTTCCATGAATCTATCCATGAAAAAGGTGTTCCTAAAAGGAAAGATAGATTTAGTTTGGGATTTTTCAGCAATTCATCATCTAAGGGGTGTAAATACAATTCTTTTATCTTTATTTCTGGAAGTCCTAAGATATGGTCAAAGTGTCCGTGAGTTAATAACACGATAAATTCGTTTTCCCTACTCACAAATTGTCCTACATCCTCTCCCGGATCTATAATAATTTTATTGTCTATAATATAAGTATTTGTACGAAATCCTCTACAGGTAACAAATTGTTGAATTTCCACAAAAAACTCCCCCTCACAAGCAAATGAAAAAATTTTTAATCTAGCTTGCTTAAAAACTCTTTTTCGATAAATTCAAAACCTTTTTTCCAAAAATCTTTTTGATTAATATCTATTCCTACTCTTTGTAGTAACTTCTCGGGAGAATCACTTGCCCCACTACTTAATAACTCCTTATATTTAGGAACAAAAGATTTACCTTCTATCTTGTATTGTTCATACAAAGCAAGTACCAATAGATTTGCAAAATTATATGCATAAACATAAAAGGGTGTATGAAACATGTGAGGAATGCTAGACCATTCAAAATGATATTCATCCGGAATTATTACAGAATCTCCAAACATAATTTTTAACTCTTGATTATATAAATCAGAAAGTTCTTTCCATGTTGCACTACCGTTATCGCTAATCATTTTATGAGAAGTTATTTCAAATCTTGCAAACATATTTTGTCTAAACATTGTCGCAAATGTATCCTCAATTTTTGAAGCTATAAAAGCCATTCTTTCTTCTTCTGATAAGGTTGGTAAAACAGCATCCATAACCAACATTTCTCCAAAAACCGAAGCAACCTCCGCCATTACTAGTGGAGGATGAAAATTCCAAATATTTTGTTTAGATGCCAACACCCCATGAATTCCATGCCCCAATTCGTGTGCCAAAGTCATTATATCATTCATATTGCCTGTATAATTCATCAATATAAATGGTTTTTTATTTGGAACGACGTAAGAAGTAAAAGCTCCTCCTCTTTTTCCTTTTCTTATATCTGAATCAATTCTTTTCTCCGTGAAAAAATATTCAGCAATTTGACCAAACTCCTCATCAAAACTGTAATAGGCATCTAACACAATTTCCTTGGCCTCATCAAAAGAATATTCTTTTCTCTCTTTCATTAAAGGAGCATATATATCAGCTAAAGTTAAAGTTAGCCCCATTTTTTGGGTCTTCCAATTATAATATCTATGTACTAGAGGAGAATTATCGGTTGTAACTTCGATTACAGTTTTGACTATTTCATCTTCTACTTCATTTTCCAAATTTCTCATAGAAATAGGCTCTTGAAAATTTCTCAAGCTCGCTTCAGTATCATAATTTTTCACAATCGAATTATAGGTTTTCTCAATAACTAATTGATCTTTTTCGTATCTATCTAAAAGTATCTTCATAGCTCTTCTTCTAACGTCTTTATCTGGATGCATCCTCAAAGACCGCATTTGAGGTTCAGTTAGAGTTCTAATCATGCCATCTACTTCAATTTCAAAGATATAGGAACTAGTCAGGCGTTGATAGAGATCTTGGAATCCACCTCTTGAGGAATTGTACATTGCAGCCAAAACTTTTTCAGCATCCTCAGATAGCACGTGTTGCTTTGATTTTAAAAGTTTTTCTATAACATGCCTATAATCCTTCAATTCTTCTGACTCCATAAACTCTATTAATTTATGTTCGCTTTGTTTCAAAATCGACGGTTTAGAAAAGGAAAGCTCCATCTCAATTTTTGCCAAATAATCGTCGCATACAGCCGCTAGTTTTTGATAAAGCTCGTTAGAAGTATCTGCTGCATAAATTAAATTAGCATATTGAGCCGTTAACCCTACTTTCGTAACAAGATCTTCGTATTCAACAAAAAATTCTTTCATTTGAGAAGAAGTCAAAGAAGGATCCGATAACTTACTATAGTATTTTTGCTTTAGTTGTTTTGCTTTGTTAAAACCCTCTTCTAGGTCAATTTTAATTCTTTCGTCATGTGGAGAATTATAAAAAAACGTAAGGTCCCATGTTGGCATCTGAATTGCCTCCTTTATTCTTTTAATATATGAAGCAGTTATGAGAGAAAAAAGTTTTACTTTAAACATTATAGCATAAATCTTGTCCTTTTTAGTTCGTTAAGTAAACCAGTTCTTTTTATTTTGATACTTTTGTAATATAATAGTACTAGTTTGAAACAGTTTTATTTTAAAATAATATAAATTAAAATTATATAAAAAAAGATTTTTTTTGCAATTAATATCAAAATATAACTACGGAGGCGATGCATTGAAAGCCCTATATATAAAGGAACCACATAACTTAGAGCTAATTGAAAAAGATGAACCTGAAATAAAAGAAAACGAATCTTTGCTAAAAGTTTTAAGTTGTGGAGTTTGTGGTACTGACTTAAAAATATATAAAGGCGAAACTTTAGCTACTTATCCTCTTGTGCCAGGGCATGAGATCGTTGGAGAAATAATAAACTCAAACAAGTATGAAAAAGGAACAAAGGTTGCCATCGATCCTAACAAATCTTGTGGTTACTGTAAATTTTGTAGGGGAGGAAAACCACATTTATGTGAAAATTTAAAAGCTGTTGGTGTAAATAGGGATGGAGGATTTGCAGAACTGTTAAGCGTTACCAACGATCTTATATATCCTTTAAATAAAGACATAGACGTAGAAAGTGCGATATTCGCAGAACCTCTTTCGTGCATAATACACGGACTTGATTTATCAAATTTTTCTTTTACAGATGATGTAGCAATTATTGGTGGTGGAGCAATTGGATTGATATTTGCTATGTTATTTGATCGATTTTCGGTTGGAAAAAAAGTCATATTTGAAATATCCGAAGAAAAAATAAAATTCATAAAAAAAGAATTTGGTTTTGACGTTGTACAATCGCAAGAATATAAAGGAACCAAAGAATTTGATTTAGTGGTTGAATGCTCTGGAAGCGTAGCTGGATTTGAATTAGCCTATTCCCTGGTAAAAAAAGGAGGAAAAATAATAAATTTTGGAGTAACTCCCAAAGGTTTAAAAACAACAGAATTAGAACCTTTTCAAATATATAGTGAAGAAATTACTATTAAAGGTTCTTATATCAATCCATTTACAATGCAAAGGGCTGTCAAGATAATTAACAGCAAAGAATTTCCTTTCTACAAATTATTAACTGATGAAGGATCACTATCATACATGAAAGATTACATAACAGGAAATAAACATCCATTTTTGAAGGCAGCTTTTGTCAATAACAAATAAATAAATTTTTGTTAGTGTAGCCTCCAGGCAACATCAAAATTGAAAGGAGCAAAACACATATGTATTACGTAGGTTTTGATATTGGTTCATCGAGCATCCAAGTAGCGGTTATTGACGAAAAAAAGAATTTAGTTTTTGTTATGGAAAATATTCCTCATTTTGGAACACCTTTAAAAAGACTTCCAGAAATTTGGCAAAAAATAAACAACAATTTAGATGGAAAAATCGTTTCGACATCCTTTACTGGTATAGGAGCTCAACACTTCAACAAAGTCTTCCCAGAACTATTGTTTGACTATGAAAGCGTTACTATCCCAAAAGGAGTTTTTTTACTAGAACCAAATGTTTCTTATGTCTTTCATATTGGCGCTAAAGATTCTTATTTCTTGAGACTTGCAGAAGTTGAAGGAGAAATAAATCTTTTAGAATGGTCCGCCAACAGTAAGTGCGGTGGAGGTTCTGGAATATTAATTGAAAAGCAATTGAGAAGATTATATTTAAAAGATGACAAAAAATTTTTCAATACAGATAACCCCGATCATAAGCAGAAACTAATGGACCAAATATTTATTAAGGCTGAGTCTGACATTAAAGAATTTACTGATTTGAAAGGATTCAACGCTAGATGCGGTGTAATTATACAATCAGATCTTATTCATGAACAAAACGAAGGAGCACAGAAACCTTATCTTGTTGCCAAATTATACACAACAGTTGCACGAAACTTTAAAAACGATGTATTAGGAGCCAGAGAATTGGATCCTTCTTTAGTAGCTCTTGCAACTGGCGGAGTTTTTTCCAGTGATTATATCCTAAATAGTTTTAACAATTTAAGTGGCTTAAAGGCTAGGCGCCCAAAACACCACATGGCAGTTGCAGCAATTGGTATAGCTGTTGAAGCTCTCGAGAAAAATAACAACTTTGTTATGGACTTTGATCAACTTTTCAAGATCACTGACTTCAGCAAAGAAAAACGCTTTTTCGCCGAACCTCTTTATTTGTCTCTAGACAAGGTACACATATTTGAACAAGAAATTACTAGAACTTACAGTCAAGAAGTAAGAGAAGTAACAATTGGTGTTGATGGAGGTTCTACTACTACAAAAGCAGCTATTGTAGATGTTGAAACTGGTGAACTTCTTGACAAGATTTATATTAGCACCCACGGCGATCCAGAAGGAGCTTTAAAAGAAGTTTTTAGATATCTATCTAAAAATGCTGACAAATATGATGTTTTAGGTGTTTGTACTACAGGATCCGCAAGAAAATTATATGAAAGAATTTTGATCAGCCAATCTTTAAAGAAAAGTCTTGAAAAAGAAGGTTTCATTGTTTTAGACGGAGCAGTAGATGAAATCACATGTCATGCTAAAGGTATTAAATTCCACGATCCAGATATAGACACCATCTTTGAAATTGGTGGGCAAGATATGAAGTTTACTTCCTTTAAAGTAAATGGAAACAAGGCAACAGATCAGATAAAAGAAGCTAGAATGAATTATTCTTGTCAGGCTGGTGCCGGACAAACTTTAGAAAATATGGCTCAAATATTAGATCTAGATGTTAAAAGCACACTACAAGAGGCCGCATTAAAAGCAGAAATTGTCCCGATAATAGATTCCACGTGTGGAGTTTTCATGGAAATGGAAGAAAATAGACTAATTTCAGAAGGTTTCTCCAAAGAGGAAATAGCTGCAGCAATTGTCAGATCAACGGCTGCTAGTTATTTCAATAAATTTGTTGGAGGACCTCAACATGTACAAGATAAATGTTCTTGTCAAGGTGGACCTGCCTTAGGAAAAGCGTTTTTAGCTGCTATGGCACAAGTTACCAGAAAAGATATTTACGCCTATCCCCACAGAGAATTGTTCGGAGCTTGGGGAGCAGGACTTTTCCTGAGAGAAGAAATATCAGAAGCTAGAAAGAAAAATAAAACAGTAAAATCTGCATTTAGGGGATTTGAAGTTGTAGATATGGAATTTGATAAAAAAGATGTTTTATGTTCTGAACATTTTGGAAAACTTTCTTGTAAAATGAGAAATTGTAAATTAAAAATATTCACTATAGGTGACGAAAAAATAATTACAGGTGGTTTTTGCCCTAGAGGAAACAGTGAAGGCGCTGATGTTACAAGAACCGACTACGTTGAAATTTATCATAAAATCTTTGATAAACATTTTGATGGAATAACTTGCGATCAATTAGACAAACTGCAAGATAAAAGTATTCCTACTGTAGGAATACATCGAAGTGGTATAACTCTCGGAGAAATGGGGATTTGGGCTGCTACTTTGCTAAAATCTCTAGGTTTTATGCCAGTTATTACACCTGTTTCAAATGAAGAGATTGCCCAAAGGGGTATAAACATTGCTCCAACAGAATTTTGTATAGCAATGAAATTGGTGTTAGGACATGCTGACTTACTTGCAAAGGATAAAAGAATCAAGCATCTTTTCAATCCGGCTCCTATTGAAGAAATTCGAGATAAGAAACCGTACAGAAAGTTTTGTATATATACCGAAGCCGAAGGATACTTGATTCAAGATATTATCGGTCTTGAACCTCAAAGAGAAATTCTACCAATCATCTATTGGAAAGATAATGAAAGAACTTCTCAATCGCTCTATGAAGAGTTTAAACGCATTGGATACAATATCTCTAAAAAAGAAATTTTGGAAGCCACTTATATTGCAGATAAAAAAGTTTTAGAATTTAAAGAAGATTTGAACAAACAGGGCGAAAGGTTCATGAAAGAACTAGAAAAATCAGGTGAGATAGGTTACGTAGGATTAGGAAGAGACTATGTAATTCTTGATCCTCAGGCCTCCTCTGAATCCGGTACAATGTTTACAAAACAAAGAGGAATGAGATACATCCCCCAAACATTCTTAGAAGACTATTTTAAAGATATTCCTATTGATGATCTTTCTTACAACGAATATTGGTATCAAAACGCACACATTCTTCAGGCTTCAATATTTGTTGCAAGACATCCAAAACTTTTCCCAATAAGACAGATGAATTTTGCTTGTGGTCCAGATTCAGTGAAGTTCTATCATGAAGACGAAATATTTAAAAGAGTAGAAAAACCTTTCTTACACCTCGTAACTGATGCTCAAACTAACAATGCTCCATTTGTTACAAGGGCAGAAGCTCATGAAAGAGTTGTTAAAAAAGCAACTCCTAAAACTAACCTCGATATGACAAACTTCGTCTTATTTCCTGATGGCAAACACAGTAAAAAACTTAAACTTGGAGAAAAATTATGGCTCATTCCATATATGGGAGAGGCAAGCAATTTGGGTGTTTCTATCTTAAAACACTACGGTATTGAATCAAAAGTCATTTCTTCAGCTACTCCCAAAGCAAAGGAATATTCAGATAGATTCATTACAACAGAGGTTTGTTTCCCGCTACGCGGGGTAGTTGGCGACGTAATGGCAGAATTAGAAGAATTAGCTGAAAAGAAAGGAAAGGATTGGATAAATGAAAATATCGTTCTTTTCTTACCAACTACTGCTGGTCCATGCCGTTTTGGAAAATATGGTGAGGTATTAAAAATATTTTTAAGACAAGAAGGAATGGAAGGCATATCTCTAATTAGTCCTTCTGCAGATGTTGGCTATTTTGACATAGATGTTCCCGAACAATTTGATACATTCTCTTCAAAAGTCGATGCCCTTGTTAATATTTTTAGAGCAGTTAAGATGGCCGATATGACAGATGATTTAATAAGAAGGTTTAGACCTTATTGTGACGATTTCAAAAAATTTGACGAAGTTTGCGACCAACGTTGGAAAAGTCTACAACATTTACTCATAAATCACGGAGCTTCTCTTAAATTATTAAAAAAATGGGTTAAAGAAACAACCGAAATCTTCTCTGAATTAGCACCAACTGCGGAAGATCATTCACTGCCTTTAGTATTGTATATAGGGGAAATCTATACAAGGCAGCATGACCCATATGCGGACTACGTCATTCAAAAGATTGAAGAAGAAAGGTTAGAAATAATAAGAGGTTCTATAGCCGAATGGTTAGAATATGTAATGTACATAACTAATAGAAGAAACCCGAACTTCTTATTCGGTTTTGTTGAAAAATACATGGCTTTTGTAGATTGGAGATTCAAAAGAATCTTTGGCAATCACCTACATGAACGACATGTTGTACCCAAACCTCGTAGAATCATTGAAGACATGCAAGATAGTAGGCGTTATCATGGTGATATTATGGGTGAGTCTCCGTTAGTTATCGGTACTTTTCTCAAATTTTTAAACGGTGAACTATCAAATGGCCGACAAAGAGTTTCGGGTATATTCCATGTGGGTCCCTTTACCTGTATGCAAGAAGGAGTAGC
Organism: Thermotogota bacterium; assembly: GCA_029780115.1. GTDB lineage: Bacteria > Thermotogota > Thermotogae > Petrotogales > Petrotogaceae > Defluviitoga. The sequence continues at coordinate 854 of JAKOZG010000020.1, read as the reverse complement.
AATGGCAAAAATTGATGCAATTATTAAAGAAGAGGCAAAACACAACCCAACATTGGTTGTACCTATAATTCACGCATTCTTTGGCGAATCTGCAAACACTAACCTTGAAGCGGAAATCGCAGCTTTCAGAGAACAATGTTACCTGAAACATAAACTAATTACTCGTTAAATATAACTTTAAGATGTGACGGTAATAGGGAGGGTTTTGGAGCTACAAGATTCATAAGGTAGTAGCCCCAAATCCTTTCTTTCGGTAGAACGATACCGAAAAATCGTATAGGTGTCCCACATGAGCGTTTGTGTACTGTAAACGCCCACTTTGGGCAATCTATGATGAGAAATTTACATTGGATTTTCTAAAGTAACAACAATTTTCTATTATACGAGGAGGGAATGGAGTCAATTACCCACCGTCTATAGAGGCGGGAACTTGTAGAAATGCAAGCTCGGTTGATTAGCCTATGTCATTAGTTTTTGCTAATGATTAGTTATAGCAGAATATATAGTCACCGTGGGATGCTCCACAAGTCCCATGCTCTGAGGGTAATGGTTAAACATCTCTGAGGGGTAGGAGAAGTGCTGTTACCATTAAACCTGCTATAACATAGGCGATGTGGACCTACAGGCTTCGGCCTGACTTACCTTGATGGAGATTTTAAATGTGGTATATGTATTATCTGTTGAAGGCAACCCTTTGATGCCAACTAAAAGGCATGGCAAAGTTAGACGTCTCTTAAAACAACAGCTTGCTAAAGTAGTTAAAGTTAAACCTTTCACTATTCAGCTATTATATGAAACTACTAGCTATACACAAAATATCACACTTGGTATAGATAGTGGTTATAACTACATAG
>JAKOZG010000007.1 GCA_029780115.1 Thermotogota bacterium | reverse complement strand
TGTCGTTTTAATTCTTCTGAGTTTTCTCTACTTTCTTGAGAGGTTTTAGTTAAATTAACTGATGATTCTTGTACTTTGTTTGAGGCTTGCCTTATCGAGCCCATTGAGTTCCTTAGTTCTTTACTCATCTCTGATAGAGCTAATGCCATCTGTCCTATTTCGTCTTTACTCTTCACTTGAAAGTCTACTGTTAAATCTCCTTCTTTGAATTGGTTTATCTTGTTTCTTAATTCAAGTAATGGTTTGGTTATACTTCGTATTAGATATATGACCATAATTATTGCAACTACAAAGGCTAATACTGTTAATATTATTGTTAGTAGAATAGATCTGTTGTTTTTTTCAATGAGTTGGGGACCAAGTGTGTCTTGTTGTTCTTTTAGCTGAGCCCTTTGGTCTTCTAAAAGACTTAGTATTTCAACTCTTAATTGTTCCATTTCTTGGATTATTGGTTCCTGGGATTCGATTGTTGTAACTATTTGATCGAACACTTTTCTAAAATCTAAGGCGATACTTTGGAGCTCCTCAAACATTTGTTCTAATTCTTTTGAAACCAACCCATACTCCATAATGGATAATTGTGAAATTAGTGTATTAAAACCTTCCAAAACACTGTTTTTATCACCTATAGATTCTGAAGAAAAATAGATGGAAGAAAGAGAAACAATGCTTTCTAACGTTTCTAGTGAGTTGTCACAATAAAAGACAATGGTAGAGATATTGGTTTCTTTAGCTTTAGTCTTGAAATCTGAAATCTTTTGTTTTAAATTATTTGAGAGGTTATTGTATTCCTGATTTATAAGACGTTCTTTTTTGTTATTTAGTTCTACTATTTGATTGAAGCATCTTTCGTAGTCATCAATATAAGTTTGTAAATTCAACAAAGAAGTTGCGTCTTCCGTATAATCAAAAGTCATATTTTTTATATTGTTGATATTTCTCAATATTATTTCTTTATTTTGCTCGTCGTAATATATGACATAATCTTTTAAACTTACAGAAGCCTCAAAAAAACTCATTTCGATTTCAGAAATTCGACTAGTTTCGTCCGATAATCTTTTATAACTTTCTAATCCATCATTAGAAGTTATTAGTGAGAAAATGTTAAATGTAATAGAAACACCAAATAAGGCGAGAATGACTATTATAATTAAAGTAATTCTGCCTCTAATACTTTTTAATGACAAAGCAATTCCCTCTCCTTTGTGAAATGTATTAACCTTTTAAAATTTTAATTGGAATCTTGTAAAAATTACATCTTTCTGAACGTTGTCTAAGAGTATACTTTGCTGAAAAATTTTTTATTTTTTTCATCAACAGAAATATTACTTTTGATAAAAAAATTACCTTTCAATCTTATATCTTCGGAAGATGATCCAATTAATACTTTAAAACTACCTCTTTCAACAATATATTCCATCTTTTCATTATAAAACGCTAATATTTCTACAGGTAATTCAAAAGTGATTTTCTTGCTTTCATTTGGTTTTAAGTTAATTCTTTTGAATCCTTTTAATTCTTTGACAGGTCTAGTTACACTTGCCACTTCATCGTTTAAGTACAATTGAACAACTTCATCTCCTTCAAACTGTCCGATATTTTTTACTTCACAACTTATCAAAATATTTGTTTCTTCGACTGTTATTTCTAAGTTGGAATATTCAAATGTTGTGTAACTTAAGCCGTAGCCGAATGGATATAGAGGTTTAGTAGGATAATCTACATAATCGCCCCACCAATGACTCCTTCCACCAGATGGTTTATGATTATAAAAAACAGGGATTTGTCCAGCATGATAAGGAAAAGATATAGGTAATTTCCCACCAGGTATTCGGTTACCAATTATTATGTCAGCAATAGCGTTGCCTCCTTCTTCTCCTGGTAGCCAGGCTTCTAAAATAGCGGAAACATTTTCATCAGCCCATTCTAATGAATAAGGTCTTCCAGTCACTAAAACAAGGATTATAGGCGTGTTGGTTTTTTTAATTTCTTGAAGAAGGTCTAGTTGAACGCCTGGAAGCTTTAACGTTGAACTGTCCCGTGATTCTCCAGTTGTACAATCTTTAGTTAGACCAGATTTGTCTCCTAGAACTACTATTGCTACATCTGAACTTTTGGCCAAGTTTATTGCTTCGGTAAAATAACTTTTATCTTTATTGTTAATTTCACAACCTTTGGAGTAAGAGACTTCTATTCCCAGAGGGATTAATTTTTCTTTTAATGCTTCATATATTGTAGTGATAGGTAATTCACTTTCTGAAAATTCTATGCCTTTCATTGCAGAGGTGCCAAAAGCGTCTTGTTCTAAAGTTTCTAAGTGTGTAAGATAAGTATAGTCTCCAGTTAAATTTCTAGCGCTATTGGCATTCGGACCAATAACAGCAACTTTTTTGATAGAGTTATTATCACTGATTAGAGGTAATATTCCATCGTTCTTTAATAAAACTATAGACTTCGCTGCGATTTCATAAGCTAATTTTCTATCTTCAGGTAGATCTAGATTGTCAGATACTTTTTCTAAGTCTACAAAAGGATTTTCAAACAGTCCCATTTCAAATTTTAATCTAAGAATTCTTTTAACTGCCTCATCAAGGAATTTAATGGGTAACTTTCCAGATTCAACAGCATTTTTTAAAGGTTCTTTATAGCAATCAAAAGTAGGAAGTTCTACATCTATTCCAGCTGTTAGAGCTTTTATTGCAGCTTCTTCTTTATCTGAGGCAACTTTATGATAATCCATTATTGAATTAACTGCAAAATAGTCTGATACAACTATTCCGTCAAAATTCCATTCCTCTCTGAGTATTTTTCTCAACAATTTTTTAGATGCTCCACAAGGAATTCCATCGAGTTCATGATAAGCATTCATTATGGATTTTGCTTTACCTTCTTTAATAGCTGCTTCAAAAGGAAGTAAAAATATCTCCTTTAGTTCCCTTTCTGCAATATGAGCTGGAGCCCAATTCATTCCTCCCTCAGAAACGCCATATCCCACAAAATGTTTCAATGTTGCTACAATACCGTTTTTTACATTTTCTGATTGTAATCCCTTAACATAAGAAACTCCCATAGATGAAACCAAATACGGATCTTCACCAAAAGTTTCTTCAGTTCTTCCCCATCTAGGATCTCTTGTTACATCAACTACAGGAGATAATCCTTGATGAATTCCTAGAGTTTTCATTTGTTCTCGTATTCTTGTGGTCATTTGTTCACAAAGTTCAGGTTGCCAAGTACTAGCAATACCAATCATTTGAGGAAAAATTGTAGCTCCTTTTGTCATATATCCGCTTAAGCATTCTTCGTGAATAAAAGCTGGGATACCTAATCTTGTTTCATTAATCAAATAACTTTGAATTTCATTTACTAATTTTGCAGTTTGTTTTGGAGAAAAACCTGTTGCACCTCCAGGTCTTGTGATTTGTCCTATTCCAAAATTCAAAAGTTTAGAGGCTTTTTGAACAGAAAACTCTCCATTTTCTAATATTTCATAACTCCAATAAGAACCTAATTGGGCAATTTTTTCATCTAACGTCATTTGATTTAAAAGATCTTTTACTCTTTCTTCTATGGGCTGGTTTCGATCTTTGTAAATATTCAATATGATCCCTCCAGTTACATTTTTTAATTCTAATCAAACTAAAATTAATTACAAAGTTTCATAAGCCACTCTAAATCTACACTATCAGCAACCTTTTGTCCTCCCTTTTTGCTTAGGTGAAGATTGTCTCCTTTATCGTATTCATAATATAGTCGTTTTGGATCCTGAGGATCTCTAACAATTTTGTCAAAGTCTATAAAACCATCATGCTCACTAGAGTTTCTTATCCATTCATTAATTTTACTTCTCTTCTCGTCTTCAGTTTTTGTCCAACATGATTGGTAGTTGTAAAAAGGGGTAATGGTTCCTAAAATTATTTTTGTATTGTGGCTATGCGCTTGTTCAATAAGTATTTTAAAACCTTCTATTATATCTTGAGAACTAATTTTTTCTGAAACAGGGGCTGTACCGGTGAGTGGATGAACAATATCGTTAATACCTTCTAATACAATCACAAAATCTACTTTATTATTTCCAAAGACATCTTTTTCAAACCTCTTTACACCAGCATCCCCAAAAAAATAGTTTGATTCAGAATCAAAAAGTAATCTATTTCCGCTTATTCCATGATTAATTAAAGAAACTTTTGCAGGATATTTGTAATAGAGATTCTGAGCTAAAGGCGACGTCCATTTAGAATCATGAGTTATTGAATCTCCAAAGCAAATTATTGTTTTTACATCGTCTTGTGTATTAACTTCAATTTGGGAAAAACCATATAAATAAGCATTTTCATGATCAGAAAGAATTTGTTGCATAAATTGATTTTGTGTTCTTTCTGAAAGCTCGAATACAGAAGTAATGGGTTGATCTTTGAAAAAAAATGTGCTACTTATAGTAGAAGGTAAATTGCTTGTATAGATGTCTAAAACAATAAATTCGCCTTCATTAACATTAAGTTCAACCACATCACTATAAACACTTTCTTGCGGGTTCAAAATAATTTCTTTTTTATTATTAAAAGATATGGGTACAAATGAATAAGGGACAGAATTGGATATACTTCTAGATTTAGTTATATTTAATTGTTCAAAGTGAATTGGTTCTTTTCCATGCAGATTTGAAAATAGAATTCTAATTTGGTCACCGTTGACGTTATTTTTTGCAAATACTCGTTGGATTCTGTTTTTAACATTGGAATCATCAAGATAAAATCTTATTGGTAAGTAACCCCAACTATTTATCCATTGATGAATGAAAAATACTCCCCTTTCTATATAAAAAGTTTTTATGAAAAACAAATAAAATTTATGTAAAAAAACTTTATTGTTCAAATTTTGTTATCTACTTAGTTTATATTATATAATTTTTTGAAAAACAAAACAAATATAAGTTTATCTAATAAACTAAAGATTAGAAGGTTTATAAACATTTATTTCCTTTTACAATCAATTTTGTTAGTTTTTAAAAATGTCTAATATTTATAATTACATTATAAATATATGTACTTACCACTATCTATTTTTGTTGGATTTCCTTCTACTCCTATCCATACATCCAAAGCAGAAGGATTGAATACTATATGTTGATCAGAACTAAATCTTAAGTTTTTCAAAGCATTTATATAATCAAGAATTTGAATATTTGTCGCATACCAGATTTCATCTTTATTCCCGATAGTTTTACAAAATTCTTCAATTAAGCCCCAATTATTATTTCTTTCGAATTCAAAACTATGACCCCAAACGTATAAAAGAAGCATTCTTCCTTTAGGATCTAATTTGATAAATTCGTTTGATCTTTCTAATAAATGATCATCATGGTGACAAGTTGGATGCCATGTCAAGAAATTCTCAGGGAGGGTATAGTTTTTATGAGAGTTTACCGTTCTTGAGTATTCAATGCCAAGATAAGGGAGGATTTCAACCACTTCTTTATTGTAATCTCCATAGGGGTAAGACATACCTCGGATCGGATATTCAACTAGAGATTCTAGTTTCATTTTATCTTCTTTTATTTCTTCTATGATTGTTTCTTTGGGTAATGTTGTCAAAAAAGGGTGGTTTAAAGTATGTACAGAAACTTCATGTTCTTCAAAAAGTTTTTTTATCTCGGAAGTATTGAGAAAAGGATATGTATCGAACTTTCCTGAATTCAAATGAAAAGTTCCTTTGATTCCATATTTGTCGAAAATTTTTATCAATTTTCTATCATAGATTTGGCCATCGTCATAACTCATTGTAACTGCTTTTGCTTTGCCTTCGGGATAATAACTAAAAGATATTTTCATTTTACAAGATCCTCCACTTATTAAAAATTATTACATTTATTTTTTCCATACTTTTATTTTTTGTACGTAAAAAACATTGTTAGGGATAGATTTTTCTCCCTTTTTCATCAGAAATCATAGTTTTTCTATAAAAGTAAGTATTAATAACATCTCTCCATTCCTTAGCGTGTTCTTTTTGTTCCAAAAGTCTGGATAATACATCATGATATCGTTTATTGTCTATAAGTTCCTCAAGTTCAATCCATAGATTTATAAGCCATTGAACATCTTCCACTCCTTCGAAATGTGTGTCATAAATATGTTGAATGAGTGTTTTATTATTTTTTAACTTATAAATGTAAGAAACATGGTGGAAGAAAAGTAGTAGTTCTTCTGGACAACTTTCTAAATGTTCAAACATTTCAAAGTTTGGTTGTTGATATAGTTTGGTAAAACCTGTGCCAGACTTTAAAGTTCTATCTACACCAATGCCAAAATGATTAGCTCTGTGATACGTTCCCCACCTTGAATATTCATAACCATCTACATTAGGTCCATAATGATGTCCTGGATTTACCATCCAACCTATTCCTAAAGGAGAAGTATATTTTTCGTATATTGTCCAAGAATTTTGCAACATGTTTGATAAATTTTCAAGAAGTTTTGAATTATTTCCAAAAGTACACTTTATCCATTCATCTGTAATTTGTGAACTTTTAAGTTCTGGGTTCCACGTTAGGCGACCGTACCCATAAAGATTTGCTTGAGCTAAAGTATGACCTGTCCAATTGGTATCATCCCCCACATTAGAAACTCCTGCTATTCCAAAATTTTTTGAATTGAATGGAACACCTGATATAATTTCCGATACGGAAGTCCCTTCTCCAAAAAGATAGGTGTCAAAATCCAAGACTTCTTTCCATTGTGGTACCAAATAACAAAGATGTTTTTGTTGCCCAGTGTATTCCTGGGTGATTTGAAGTTCGAGGATTTGATTAGTTTTTTTGAGGCCCCCAAAAAGTGGATTTACAGGTTCTCTAACTTGAAAATCCATAGGTCCATTTTTTATTTGGATAATCACGTTATCCAAAAATTGACCATCTAACGGTATGAAAGTTTCATAAGCTGCTTTAGCTCTATCAGTATTTTGGTCCCTCCAATCTTGGTAACAATTGTAGACGAAGGCTCTCCAAATTATAAGTCCATTGTGTGGAGCAAGTGCTTCTGCAAGCATATTAGCTCCGTCTGCATGGTTTCTATTGTATGAATATGGTCCGGGTTGATCTTCCGAATCTGCTTTGACAAGAAAGCCCCCAAACTCAGGAATGTGATCATAAATAAAGTTAGCTCTCTTTTTCCACCATTTATTCACTTCTTCATTTAGAGGATCCGCTGTTTTTAAACCACCTATCATTATAGGGCTAGCAAAATTTACACTCAAAAACACTTTTATGCCGTATCTTTTGAAAATTTCATACAAAGTTTCTACTATATAAATCTTGTCATCTATTAGTCGGGCCTCTTCCTTTCCAACATTTACATTATTTAGAGATATTGCATTTATTCCAACGGATGAAAGTAATCTTGCATAATCTCTAATCCTATCAAGGTTGTCCACTAATTCATAGTTTCTGTAGAAAATGGATTTTCCAGCGTATCCTCTTTCTATGTTTCCGTTTAAATTATCCCAATGATTGATCATTCTTAAAGGGGTTTTAGGATTTTCTAAAACATATAAGTCATCAAGGAGTTTCTTTTCTTGTAATGTTCTAATTAAATAAAAAGTTCCATATAGTAATCCATTATCAGATTTAGAGGTTACTATTATAAATTTTTTGTCGTGACTATTCACAGTCTTGATTAAAAATCCTTCTTCATCTATAGCTATAGTCTCCTCATCTTTTAAAAATGAATCGACCAAATTGTTTTTTCCAATTTTAGATATAGTTATAAATTTATTGGAGTTGGTATAGTTGTTGATAAGAGGACTTATACCCAATATTTTATTTATAGAATAATAGATTTCATCTTTTATGGAGTCTATTATATAACTGTTTTCATTAATTACTATATTCTTGAAATATTTTGCATATTCATTCAATAATGATTGATCTTTAATATGTTCATAGTTTAACCAGCATTGGTAATCTATTTCATTGGAAAAAGGTTTCATTCAATCCCTCCTTTTACACACCAGAATAAGCCATAAAACCACCATCAATTGGTATAACGGTTCCAGTTACAAAACCAGAAGCGTTTTCATCACATAACCAAAGAACCGTACCTAAAAGATCTTCTGGGAGGCCTAATCTTCCTAAAGGTGTGTGATCGATTATTTTTTTATATCGTTCAGTAGGAGTTCCATCTTCATGAATAAGTAAGTTTTTGTTTTGTTCTGTTAGAAAAAAACCTGGTGCGATCGCATTAACCCTAATTCCAACTTTTGCGAAATGTACTGCTAACCAATAGGTGAAGTTGCTAACAGCAGCTTTTGCAGCACTGTATGCAGGAACTTTTGTCATTGGAGAAAATGCACTCATGGAAGAAATGTTGATTATGGTAGTGTTTTCACGTTTTACCATTTCTTCTAAAAACACTTGAGATACAATAAATGTGCCTAGAAAATTGAGATTAAAAACAAATTCGAACCCGTCAACTTCTAGATCAAAAAAAGTAATTAATTCATGGTTTTCTTTTTGAAGGTCAGATAACTCAAAAATCTCTTTTGTAGTTGTTCCTTTTGGATGATTTCCGCCCGCTCCATTTATTAAAATATCGCATTTATCGTATTTTTCTATTACTTTTTCTTTTGCTGATTTTACTTCTTCCTTATTTAGTACGTCACATTTTACTGCTAGAGCATCGCCTCCTTCGTTCAATATTTCCTCGACAACGGATATAGCTTTATCCAAAGAAATATCAAGTATCGCTGTTTTTACACCTTTTTTAGCTAATCCTCTTGCTATTGAGCCACATAGTATTCCTCCACCACCTGTTATTACAGCTACTTTTCCTTCCAAGTTTGATTTCAAAGTAATCATCCTTTCGTCATTTTATCTAAAGATTCCCAAATTCCAAATAAATAGCTAACACCCAACGCTCTATCAAATAAACCGTAACCTGGTCTTGCTTTTTCATTCCATATGAGCCTGCCATGATCTGGTCTCAGATATCCGTTAAAATTTGTTTCATGCAAAGCTTTCATTATTTCAAAAATGTCTAATGAACCTTCTTTTGAGAAATGAGAAACTTCATAAAATTTTTTGTATCCCGTTATTTTTATGTTTCTGATATGTGCAAAGGAGATCTTACCTTGTTTTCCAAATTGCCTAATTATTTCAGTCACATTATTTTCTGGATTTGCGCCTAATGAGCCACTACAGATTGCTAGTGTATTTGAAGGACTATCAACTATTTTTATAATCTTTTCAAGCTGTTCTTTCGAACTGACGATCCTTGGTAATCCAAAAATTGGCCAGGGGGGATCATCAGGATGAATAGCCATTTTAATACCGACTTTTTCACAAACAGGAATAATACTTTTGAGAAAATATTCTAAATTATGAAAAAGTTTATCTTCATCTATGTCTGAAAAAACTTCGAAAAGTTGATGTAAATTTTTCAGTTTTTCTGGCTCCCAACCCGGTAATGAAAAGCCTTTCGCACCGCTTTCAACCTCTTGGATGAGTTGTTGGGGAGAAATATTCTTTATTTTTTCATGATCATAGGCCATAGAGTAAGATCCATCAGAAAGTTGGTGGTATAAGTTAGTTCTTACCCAATCAAAAATAGGCATGAAGTTATAACATATTACTTTAATCCCTATCATACTTAAATTTTCAATAGTTTTAATATAATTTTCAATGTAATAATCTCTCGAAGGAAGCCCTGCTTTTATGTCTTCATGAACGTTTACACTTTCAATTACTTCTAAAGCTAATCCTTCATTGTTTACTTGGTTTTTAAGTTTTTCAATCTTTTCTATAGGCCATACTTCTCCAACGGGGATTTCATTCAATGTGCCAGCAATTCCAGATATTATTGGTATCTGTTTTATTTGAGATAGCGTTACACTGTCATCTTTTTCACCAAACCATCTGAGTATAAAATTCACATGTTTTCCTCCTGTTTTTGTAGTTAGTAGCTAAGAAACGGCCTGCATTCTAGTTAACAAAATGTAGGTTATCTAATGCAGGCCAGAATATGAATCAGCAAAAATAAGTAGAAATACTATTTACTTCTATTTCTCGAGTTTAATGTTTCCAAAGTTTACTGTACTTTGATAGTTGTTACCGGTTGGATCATTCCAAGTTAGTATTCCTACCCTTCTTCCAGCTGCACTAGCATCGTTAACTTGAACGTCAAAGCCTATAACTTCTCCACCAGATGGTGTAATTGTTTTCCAAGAAATAGCGGCTTCAATTATGTATCCTCCATCTATTACTTTAGCTGCTGTTTTAAAGTTTGCAGCAGATGCACCTGTACCAAAGGATTGCTCATTAACGTAGTTAACTCTATATTGTGCATCATCCACTTCGTAGAACCCTGTTTTGTTGTTGTTTTCGTCGATGAAAAATTCTACTGAATCTTGTTCCCATGGATCTGAATGATCTTTGTTTAAAACTGGATCAGATACTATGGCAAGAACGTAAAGTGCTTTTTCATCCCATAAGACTTTAAAATCTGCTTTAGCATTTTGAAGACTTCCAGAAACAACTGTGTGGGTTGAATAGGTTTCTGCCATTTCCCAAATATCGTCTATTTCTGCATCAATAATTGGTGTTCCATATTTTGCAGTTCCTACAGCAGCAGCTTCTAAAACAAGTGTCCCATAATTTGCTGTGATTTCTTTTTGTTGGTTTGTAGTGTCGCTCCAACTGTACATTTTCTTGCCATCTATTACCGCAATATCAAAACCTATGGATGAACCTTTTTCAAATTTTTGAGGGAGAGTAATTGAGCATTCAAAAGCATATTTTTTATATCCAGGGCTGACAAAATGCTTAATTTCGATTTCATCTGGTTTATTTGTTTCAACTGTCCAATCAGTTCTAATAATCACCCAAACATCGT
>JAKOZG010000026.1 GCA_029780115.1 Thermotogota bacterium | reverse complement strand
CTTTTGGTAGTCTTTCCTCAACTGGAGGGAGCTCTCCCTTTTTCACTTTCTCAGCAAGCACCGGTGATTCTTTGAATTGAGTGATTTTGTTGCCTGTGTCTTTGTAATATTCTTCTGGCGTTGCATATGCATCCCATCCAAACAGTGTTCCTAAAGCTAGAAAAACCATCAATAAACAGATTAATACTTTCTTACTTTTCACAATACCACCTCCCGAAAATTGGCGTACCAATAAAGAATCTAATTTTTGTAACTTTAAAAATTTAAAATTTGGTCTCGTAGTAATTTAAGTAACTAAGTTATTTTTTATTCAATCTTGATAATACTTGAAGTGGTCTCTTATTTCCTGATTAAATGAAAGATTCATAATTTCATCGAGGACATCTTTGATTTGTTGAGAAGATTTTGTCCTCGGATCCCTCACTAAAAATTCTTCAAGAATCATGAGGTCTCCAGTAATGTAAGCTTCCAGAGCCATTCTCATTCTCATTATTTTAGGACCCAAAAAATACTCAATTATTCTACTATTAAGATTGGGATTTAAAGTTTGAGGATGAAGGCCATTCTTATCTACAATGACAGGGACTTCAACAACTATATCTTCAGGTATTCCTTGAATTATGCCTTTATTTTCTACATTAAGTATCAATCTTGTTGACTTATCATTTATCAGAGCATTTATAAAAGGAATATGTTGTTCTCCACTTGTTTCACTTTTCTTAAATACTTCGGGCCAAACTTCCATAAGTTTTATATGAGGGTCTTTTTCTATAGCTTTAGATAATTCGATCATCCTCTTTCTGGAGTTTCTAAGTGTTTGATGAAACTTAGGTCTTTCCACTTCATTATCTATTCCTCCGAATTTTCCATACCATCTTTTCTTCGTTTCTAAATTATAATTATATTTCCAACTACCATTTCTAACAGTATCTCCAATAGGCATCATTCCATAAAATTTGTACAGGTCTATAGCAGCTGGTGATAGCTGTACATCCCAAGGACCTTGTGATTCCCAAAAATGGGACTTTTCTTCAATCCATTTGTCTAATAATTTATACCCATTTTGACCATTGTAATTAAACTTATTTAGCCATATGCCATGATTTACGCCTGCAACTTGCCATTCAACCAGGTTAATATTGAGGTTTAATCGTCTAAATATTTCGTTTACGCCAGATGAGCCATGACAAAAACCAACGATCTTGCTTTGAGTTAATTCCTTTACAATTTGGGTTATTTCAAAGACTGGGTTAGCTGTTTGCATTAGCCAAGCGCTGGGAGCCATTTCTTCCATTTTTTTTGCAATTTCTAGTGCAAGTTTAATATCTGGATAAGAACAAATTATGTAAGAATAAGTTGAAACCATATCAAATTCTTGTGAATCAATACCTCTATAGTAACCATGTTTTTCTCCAATTTCAGTAACTATTTCCCATCGTTGATAACCATCTTCCAAACCTTCTGGATATGGATAAGCGGTGTTTATAATAAAATCAGCAGCTTTTATGGCCTCGTCTAAGTTCGTTGTTTTTTCAATTTTGAGATTTGAATTCAATTCCAAACAATATTTGTTTGCTAAACTGTAGATTGCATTTAGACGTGTTTCGTTTATATCCATCAAACAAATGTCGCAATCATATAATTCTTCACTTTGCGCGATGTCCCCTATTAATTGAAGGGCAAATCTGACACTCCCTGCTCCTATAATTGAAATTTTCAAAATTTCACATCCCACATATTTTTATGATTGTATCTAATTAATAGTTCTTTCTTTTTTATTGATCAGCTATTGATTTTCGAAACTTATTTTACTTTGTGATTTTTATTTCTTAAGTGCTCTCCTTCCCCCTTTAAAAAAGGGGGAAGGAATTAATTATTGGTCAATAAAGAATTGCATAGGCATAGCATTTAACGGAGTAAAGAATACGGCATCTGAAACAAGTTCTCTAGGAACATTTTTAAAGTTATTTTTTACTATTGTGGGCGCTATATCTTCTCCAACTGTTCCAATCATCCATATGTTTTCCCTGTGAATCTTCGTAGCTTCTTTCATAAGTTCTTTGATTCCTTCATCATCGGTCGTCATTTGTATCGTCAGCCAAAGATCCACTAATTCAATGACTGGTTCTGGTGGTTCAATTGCGTCTTCTGGAATTTCGTCTCCTGTCATATAAGCTTTAATCCATGTTGCCCAACCTATGTACCATGAAGTAGAGTACTCTGTAGCTCCAGGGAATATAAAAAGTGGATCGGCTAATGGTTGAGCGGCTCTATCCATTTGCCAGACCTGTCCTTCAAAATCGTGAGCAGTCATTCTAGAATCATAAAGATCTCTGTTAATTGTATCTACCTCTATTTGAATACCAAGATCATTTTTCCAGTATTCTCGTATTATGGTCCAAATATCAGTGTGCGGTTGTCCAGCTACCTGTACGGAAAATTGCAAGGGTTTTCCATCGGGTCTAAGTCTATATTGTTTTTTTGAATCCCATTCGAGTCCCATTTCATCAAGAAGTTCATTAGCTCGTTTCGGATCGTATTC
>JAKOZG010000025.1 GCA_029780115.1 Thermotogota bacterium | reverse complement strand
CAGGTTTAATGGTAACAGCACTTCTCCTACCCCTCAGAGATGTTTAACCATTACCCTCAGAGCATGGGACTTGTGGAGCATCCCACGGTGACTATATATTCTGCTATAACTAATCATTAGCAAAAACTAATGACATAGGCTAATCAACCGAGCTTGTATTTCTACAAGCCCCCGCCTCTAGGGGCGGTGGGTAATTGACTTTTTAACTAAATTCTGAAGGTAATTCATATGTTATTCCGCCGTATTTTCCTATTGACAATTCGTTTAAGAATGTGTTTCTTCCTCTTTCATAGTCAAATAGGTTGCCTTTCTTTAAGAAATTTCTTTTGCTACAGAATAATTCTATGAACTCATATGCATTTTCACAAGTATGCCAATCTTCGATGATGTTGTCTAAAACCTGAGGATACTCAGCTTTTAGAAAATTGAAAGCAAAGTAAGCTGCTTCATCTAATTCTTCGTCCATTGCTTTTAGCGAACCAATGATTATTAATTTGTTAATCATCTTTTTATTGAAAAGTTTTGGGTACAATACACCTGGTGTATCTAAAACTTTTAATTTGTTACTTACATTTATCCATTGAATGCCTTTTGTTATTCCAGGCTGAGCTCCAACAGCTGCAGTTTTTTTACCCCTTAAACTGTTAATGAATGTAGATTTTCCAACATTGGGTATTCCAACTATCATAACGCGCCGTTCGTTGAATTTTTCTGGGACTAAAGGGTATATATTTTTGACAAAGAAATCTTTTACATTTAAATTTTTAGAAGTTATACTGAATACATTTCCAACATTTTGTCTGTAAAAATCTTCCCATTGTTTTGTTTTTTGTTTGTCACATATGTCATATTTATTTAATAGAATTATCCGCTTTTTGTTTCTGAATAATTCTTCCTCTTCGTATGCTCTACTTGTGTAAGGAGCTCTAGCGTCTAATACCTCTATAACAGCATCAACTAATTTTAAATTCTGTTTTATTAATGATTTGGCTTTTTCAATATGTCCTGGATACCACATTATAGAAATCCTTTCTAATTTAACTTTTTTTATTATTTTATGATATAATTACTATGAATAAAATAGCATGTATAAAAAATGTTTATCAATTTTATGCGTATTTATAAGATTATACAATATTTTTTATATATAATAATTACAAATTGGTAAAAACCACAACGCTCAGTTATAAAGTGAATTTGAGCAATTATTTTAGTGGTTAATTTTTTGTGTATCTACTTAACAGATTTAATAAGGTTAGATAAGTATTAGGGAGTATTAAGTTTATCATTAATACATAAAAAATATAATTATGAAATAAAAAAAGCTTTTTAGAAAAGAGTGAGGAGGGATAAGTTATTTTGAGAAACACCATTACTATTCCTAATAACATTGAACCGATAGAAATATTTGGTGCATATGATAGCCGTACCAAATATTTAAAAAAGGAATTGGATGTTGAGATCCGATATAAAAATAGAAAGATTTATATTGAAGGAAAAGATGATGAATCGGTAGACAAAACTTCAAAAATATTATTCGAGCTTTTTGAGTTGCTAGACTCTGGGCATTTGCTAGATTGGGATCAATTTCAATATGTTGTATCCCGTTATAAAAACGATGGAAATGGTGAAAATAAGAGAATTAATCACAAGTCTATGAAAGAAGTCGTTAATACGGGTATTTTGGGGTCCAGAGTTTTTGCAAAAACAGAAGGTCAAGCAAAATACATAGAGGAACTACAGAGAAATGAAATAGTTTTTAGTATAGGGCCAGCAGGAACTGGAAAGACGTATCTAGCGGTTGCAATGGCTGTTGATTGTTTAAGATCCGGAAAAGTGCAACGTTTAATTTTGACTCGACCTGCAGTGGAAGCTGGAGAAAAGCTAGGCTTCTTACCTGGAACCTTGTATGAAAAAGTAGATCCTTATTTAAGGCCGTTATATGATGCATTATTAGATTTTCTTGATTCAGAAAAGATTATTTCATATAGAGAAAAAGGGATTATAGAAATTCTACCTCTTGCATATATGAGAGGAAGAACTCTGAATAACTCTTATATAATACTAGATGAAGCACAAAATACAACTTATCAGCAAATGAAAATGTTTTTGACAAGAATAGGTTTTAATTCAAAAGTGGTTGTTACAGGTGATATTACCCAAATTGATTTAGAAAAAAGAAATGATTCAGGATTACTTACCATTAGAAAAATTTTAGGTGAAAATATAGATGGAATTAAGTTTATAGAATTACAAGAAGAAGACGTAGTAAGAAATCCATTAGTGAGACAGATAGTAAAAGCCTATGATGAGTATGAGAATCACAAATAAAGCCGGGAAGTGGAATTATTTAGATGAGAAAAAAATACTCAAAACTTTTTTTAAATACCAAGAAAGAAAACAAAGTTAGTCTATATCAAAAGTTTAAAATATTTTTGAATAAAAATAAGGGATTTATTTATAGAGTAATTATTTTTATGGCTTTAATTTTGTTTTCTGAATTGTTAATATTTAATAGAATTTCTTGGCGCTTTCAACTTCAGTTTTACATAGTTTTTTTTGCGGTATGGATAGGTGTTGGAGAGTTCTTTCTTGGTAAAAACAAAATGTTTAAACTACATCCAACAAATTTCTGGGCGGCTTTTTTAACGCCGCTCATTTTCAATATTGTTTTAAATCTTGCAGTATACAAATATGTTAATATGTTTGCATTAACTGCTATCTTAAGTACGTTGATCATTACATTACTCATAGATTACTCTTCAGGGATAATCTCTGCATTGATGTTCGCTCTTTTTTTTGGTATTTTATTTGGATATGACTTAAAGTTTACTGTTTATTTATTTTTACCCTCTTTAATAGCAGCTTTTTCCTCGAGAAAGATTAAAAGAAGGGTGGAAATTATTTTACCTTTCATTTTTGCATCTATTTCACAAATAATTATTTTGTATGCGACTAACTTATCTTACAATGCTATAGATTATTTATATATTCCTATAAGTAATTTTTTGGGAATTCTAATAATGATGGGTGTGTTGCCTTTCTTTGAATATTTGACTAGGGTTTATTCAGACATAGGCCTTTTAGAGTTAGGAAATTTGAACAACCCTATTTTAAAGGAATTATCCTTAAAAGCACCAGGAACCTATTATCATAGTATGATCATTTCAAACTTAGCAGAAAGTGCAAGCGAAGTCGTTATGGGAAATACTACATTGGCAAGAGTAGGGTCTTACTTTCATGATATAGGAAAAATCTGGAGGCCCCAATTTTTCTCAGAAAATCAAAAATCTAAGAATCCTCATGTGGATATCAGTCCAAAGTTGAGTTCCTTAATTTTAAATAATCATGTAACCTATGGAGTTGAATTAGCAAGAAAGTACAGGCTTCCAATACTAATTGAAGATATGATTCTTCAACATCATGGAACAAGAGTTAAACAGTTTTTCTATGATGAGTACTATAAAGAAACAGGCATTAAAGATACAAACATGTTCAGATATCCCGGGCCTATCCCTCAATTTAAAGAGGCTGCAATTCTTATGATAGCTGATGTAACAGAGGCCACAACTAGAAGTATGCAAGAAATAGAACCAGCTGAATTGAGTCAAAAACTTGACGAGTTAATCTCTTCACTTTTTTTTGAAGGACAATTTGATGATTGTGGATTAACTATGAGAGAAATTAAAAAAATCAAAGGTAAAATAATGAGAACTATTTTGGAAATGAATCATAAGAGGATTAGTTATCCTAAAATAGATGTAAAAGAACTTAAAGAATAAGGGGCAAAAAAATATGAAAGTAAACGTTATTAATGATCAAAATATAAAAAAAATAGATATAAAAAAAATTAAAGAAGTAGTTAAAACCGTTTTAAAACAGGAGATTGGAGATCGTTCCTTTGAAATAAATATTTTGATTACGAATGACAACACTATTAAGGAGTATAATATCTACAGAGGGAAAAATGAACCTACAGATGTTTTGTCTTTTGCATATGGTTTAGATGAAGAGGTAATAGGCGATATAGTTGTTTCTGTAGAAACTATAGACAGACAGTGTATGGAATTTGGGAACTCTTTTGAAGAAGAATTTTTCTATATATTAATTCACGGAGTACTTCATATAGTTGGATATGACCATGAAACCTCTGATCAAGATGCCCAAACAATGTTTGAGCTTCAAGACAATTACTTTAAACAATTAATAAAACTCTCTAATTAGGAATAATGGGTTAGGAGATTTCTTAGCGTTTGGTAAAAGAGGAGGGAAAAACAAGTGAAAAAATTAGCAATCACAACATTATTTATTCTTTCGGTGCTTTTTGTATTTTCTGTTACTATTACGAATCCGATGGGACCGGCTGTTATACCTGTTACTGGATTATTAGGTAATGTGGTTGATACTCAAGGTGTAGAGATAGAAGTAAGTTTTTGGAAAGATGAAAGTGAGGCTGTAGCCTTGTTAGTTTCAAATCAAGCAGATTTTGCAGTTTTACCTATTACTGTAGGAGCAAATCTTTATGCTCAAGGCATGGATTTAACTTTAGTTGGAGTTCATGAATGGAAAGCTTTCTATTTAATTGTTGATGATGTTTCTAAATTTACTGACTTAAGTAGTTTAAAAGGGAAAGAGGTTTATTCTCCTCATGGTAGAGGACAGACAGTTGATGTGCTTCTTAGATATTTATTGGTAGTTAATGGATTAGCTCCGGATAAAGATGTTAAATTTTATTATCTACCACCTCAAGAGATAGTTTCTCTTTATAAGGCAGGTAAAATAGAATATGCAGCCTTACCCGAACCTTTTTCAACCCTTGCTGTACAGGGCACCCAAGGAGGTATTGTTTTAGACTTTCAAGAGGAGTGGAATAAAGTAGCTAACTCAAATTATGGTTTGCCGATAGCTGGGTTGTTTGTAAAAAAAGAGATATTAGACAAGAATCCCGAACTAGTTGAAAAAGTTGAAAAGGCATTTTCGGAAAGTGTAACTTGGGCTAATACCAATTTAGATGAAGCTCTGAAAATTACTAATAAATATCTAACTATCCCAATTCCTGTGTTAAAGGAGGCTATGAAAAGACTTAAATTCGAATATATTAATATATCACAATGTAAGGATGAAGTAATGTTCTTTTTGAATACTATGCATGATTTTTATCCTGAGGGGTTACCTTCATTACCTGATGGAGGATTTTATTATAAATGAAAACTTTTTATGGTATATTATTAATTATTGTGATTTGGTATTTTTTATCTTTTGTCATTGGGTCATCTTTTGTTTTACCTTCTCCTCATTTGGTTATAGATACGTTGATTGAACAATTAAAAACTCCAAGAGTATATTCTGCTTTGTGGAGTACTGTTTGGAAAACACTGGTTGTTTTACTTCTTGGTACATTAATAGGTATTGTTATTGGTTTTTTTATGGGAATAAACGATACTGTATATGAGATAGTTAGGCCTTTGTTCATGGTAATACAATCAATTCCAGTTGTTTCCTGGCTTGCTTTTGTAGTTTTTTTATGGGGAGTTGGATTTAAGGGACCTATTTTAATCAGTACTCTGTCAATTCTTCCAGATATAGTTTTTACAACAGCGTCAGGTATAAAAAATATAGATGGAAAGCTTTTAGAAATGGTTAAATTGTACAAAGTATCTTTTGGAAAGATATTTCGTCATCTTTATTTGGCTTCAATAGTTCCTTTTATAATTGCAGCTGTAGAAATTTCAATAGGAAATGTCTGGAAGGTTGTTCTTGTAACGGAGTTTTTGGTAGGTGGAAGTGGGTTAGGAGTGGAATTAGCTTGGGCTAGACAATATGTTGATGTTCCAAGAATTTATGCAATAACTTTAATTGCTGTTGTGCTTGGATTAGCTACAGAACGATTGTTTAAAACTATTTCAAAGAGGATGCTGAAACGTTGGGAAATATACTAAAAGTTAGTAATTTATCGAAAAATTATGGTAACCTACAAGTTATAAATGGATGGGATATTGAGTTAGAAGAGGGCGAAAAAGTAGTTTTAGTAGGTCCTTCAGGTTGTGGAAAAACAACTTTTTTTAGGATTATTTCAGGTTTGGAAAAAGCGACAGGTGGAACAGTTGATGTTTTTGCTCAAAAAGTAGGATACGTATTTCAGGAACCAAGACTTTTTCCCTGGCGCACTGTATTTGATAACTTAAGAATAATAAGAGACGAAGAAGACAAGATTGAAGAAGTAATAAAAATGATGAGTCTAGAGGGTTTTGAGCAACTTATTCCTTCAAAATTAAGTGGTGGAATGAAACAAAGGGTCAACTTGGCTAGGGCTTTATTGATAGAACCTGATTTTTTAATCTTAGATGAGCCTTTTAGTTCTTTGGATTTAAAGATTAAATTAGCTATAATGAATGATATAGAAAAGTTATGGTCAAAATATAAATTTTCTTTATTAATGGTTACACATGACTTAAAAGAGGCTATTTTTTTGGCGGATAAAGTTATAATATTGTCTTCTAGGCCTTCAAAAATACTTAGAACTTTTGATATCAACTTAGAAATGAATGAGAGAGACATTACTGATAAGCATTTTTTGGAATTGGAAAGTAAGATTACAAGATTTATTATTAACGAGACTGAAAGTTAATTCATCCTGGGGTGTTGAATTTTTGTTCATTTTTGGAGTAAGAATCATAATTTGTAAAAAATGGGAGGGGTAGCGTTGGCGACTATAAGACCTTTTAAGGCTTTTAGACCTATTAATGGTATTGAACAATGTTTTTCTTGTCTACCATATGATGTGTTTGAAGAAGAGGAAGTTAGGGAAATAATCAAACGAAATCCCAATACTTTTTTAAAAGTAACTAGGTCTGATGCAGATATTAGTGATCCTTCATATGAAGATGTGTATCAAAAAGCAAAAGAAAATTTAGACGATTTTATATCAAGAGGATGTCTAATAGAAGAAGATAAGCCATATATATATATTTATCGAGAGACTTGGAAAGGGGCATCTCAAACAGGTTTTTTTGCTACTTTTAGTATATCTGAATATGATGAAGGAATCATTAAAAAACATGAATTGACTAGAAAAGAAAAAGAAGAAGATAGGACCAAACATATTGTAACTTTGAAAGCTCAAACAGGACCAGTTTTTTTAAGCTTCAAATCATTTCCCAAGGCAAAAGAAATTACTAACAAAATAATAGAAAACACAGAAATACTGTACTGTTTTTATGACGAAAATAATGTAAAACACGAACTTTGGAGAATACAAAATGAGAATGATATGGCTCAGATTGAACATATTTTTAGCAATATAGATTACCTTTATATTGTTGATGGACATCATAGAGCTGCATCATCCTCAAGGGCTCAAAAAATACTGAAAGAACAAGATACTAATTATACTAACGAAAAGCCTTATAATTATTTTATGGCAGTTGCTTTTCCCCATGATGAACTACGGATACTTCCTTATAACAGGATTGTCAAAGACTTGAATAACTTAACAAAAGAGGAGTTTTTAGAAAGATTAAGTGAGCATTTCGAGGTTGAAGAAGCTCCTTGTTCACCATATTCTCCTGAGAATATGCATAATTTTGGGATGTATTTAGATAAACATTGGTACAAACTTAGGTTTAAAACTACTGGAAATCTAGATCCAGTTAAAAATCTAGATGTTCAAATACTACAAGATTTTGTTTTAGATCCAATTTTGTCAATAAAAGATCCAAGAAGTGATTCTAGAATCCATTTTATAGGAGGAATAAGAGGTTTAAAAGAGTTGGAAAAGTGGGTAGATGAAAAAGGATGGAAGGTTGCTTTTTCTATGTATCCTACGCAAATGGACCAACTTTTTGAGATAGCAGATAATAACAAGATAATGCCTCCAAAATCAACTTGGTTTGAACCTAAATTAAGAAGTGGTTTGTTAATAAACAAGTTTGATTAAGTTCGAAAGGAAGTATTATTAGAACTACTCACAAAAAAATAAATATAGGGTGGTGCAATATTATGAAGAAATTGTACTAGTTGACAAGGTGATAACACTATGATATAATAATTAGTGGTGCAATATTATGAAGAAATTGTACAGATCTCGTGACAACAAAGTTTTAGCGGGAGTTTGTGGAGGTATAGGTGAATATTTTGAGATAGATCCAGTTATTATCAGATTAATTTGGATTGTATTGACAATGATTTGGGGTTTTGGTCTTTTTTTGTATATAATAGCCATCTTTTTAATTCCTTTAGAGCCTAAAGAAATAAAGATTCAAGATGTAGGTACAACAACGCAAGAGTCTAAAAAAGATTATCGACATTTAGAAGATAACGATAGAAATATAGTTATAACATTGATAGCTTTGTTTTTTATAGTTTTAGGAATTATGGTTGTAATAAGTATTATAGCTCCGTCTACTTATATTTTTAGAAACATCATTAAAGGCATTTTAGGTGTTGCAATGATAATTATAGGAATATATTTGGTTTTTAAATCTAAAAAAGATTACTAATTATCTTTTCTTTAAATTTCAATTAGTCTAGGATATGAGTTAATTAATAAGTTGTTTTGATTGGGGAGGGACTATCTTAGACTTCTTCTTAACTTCGTTTCTTAGACATACTAATTTCCCTGCCTTTTTAAATTAATACATTATATAGGGCATTATCCCTAGCCTTCTTGTATAGTTTAATAGCCACAACTTCATCTTATACGATAGTTTTTTGAATTGATTTAAAATAAGAATGTGAAATATATAACAAAACAGCTTAGATTTTGCTGGTGCAAGATTAATTATATATATATCTTTATAAAGCTGCATAGATATGTGAAAAACATAGAATTTTTGAATTTCTAAAATGGGTAAATAATAAAAAATAAAGGAGGGGTACATATGGAAAAATATTATGAAAAAGAGCTTTTAGAGGAACTTCACGATATTCAGGAAACGTATGGCTTTATTTCAGAAGAAGATATTTTAAGAATTTCTGAAAAAAGAGATATTCCTAAAGCCCATTTATATGGAGTGATTAGTTTTTATTCTATGTTTCATCTAAAGCCCACTGGCAAATATATAATTAAGGTATGTGACAGTGTGTCTTGTAGTTTGAACCATTCTGCAGATATAGTAAAAGTTATAAAAGAACATTTAGGTATTGGAGAAAATGAAACTACAAGGGATAAGAAATTTTCTCTTGAAGTTGTAGAATGTCTTGGGCACTGCGATGAAGGTCCTGTAATGATAATTAATGACACATATTATACGCATCTTACTACAAATAAAGTTGTTCAAATTCTTGACAATTTGGACTAAGGGAAAGGGGGAATATCCAATAATGGAGAAAATCTTTTTAAAAAGTGATCTTGGGAAAAGCTTTGAGGATTATGAGTTTTCAGGTTTAAAAAATTCATTAAAAATGGAACAAACTCAAGTTATTGATAAGATTAAGGATAGCGTATTAAAAGGAAGAGGTGGTGCAGGGTTTCCAGCTGGTATAAAATGGGAAACTGCATATCATGTAGAAGATGACATTAAGTTTGTTGTTTGTAATGCTGATGAAGGTGAACCAGGAACTTTCAAAGATAGGTTTCTGATGGAAAATCTTCCATATAAAGTAATTGAAGGCATTGTAATATGTGGCTATGCAATAGGTTCTAAATATGGATACATATATATAAGAGGCGAATATACGCAAGCAATAAAAATTATTAGAAAAACGATACAGAAGATGTATGAGAGAAATATTTTAGGAAATAATATTTTAGGCACTGATTTTTCGTTTGATATAAAGTTAGTTAGAGGAGCAGGTGCTTATGTATGTGGTGATGAAACTTCTTTAATCAATTCGATAGAAGGCGAAAGAGGTATGTCTAGAATAAAACCTCCATTACCAGTTTTTGAAGGGCTATACGGTAAACCTACTGTTGTAAATAATGTTGAAACATTAAGTGCAGCCGCAGAAATTATGAAATATGATTATAATCCATATCTTCAATTGGGTACAGAGAAAAGTAAAGGGACGAAGTTAGTTTCTATAAGTGGAGATGTATATAAGCCAGGTGTATATGAAGTTGAATTTGGGAAAATGACTGTAAAAGAGATTGTTAATGAATTAGCTGGCGGAGTAAAAGGTAGTGGTTTAGGTTTTGTAATACCTGGTGGAATATCTACCGAAGTATTAACTGAGAATGAATGGGACGTTCCATATACTTATGAAGATCTATTCAAGATAGGTACTAATATTGGTTCTGGCGGTATGATAGTTGTTTCTAAAGATAGAAACTATCTTGAAATTATCAAAAATGTTTCGGATTTTTTTAGAGATGAAACTTGTGGAACATGTTTTCCTTGCAGAGAAGGAAATAAAAACATTAATAAAATGGTTTCAGAGATATATGAAAGAGGTTATCCTATGAAAAAAGAGATTGAGATAATATCAGACATAAAAAACGCTGTTAGTTTAGCTGCAAGATGCGGGTTTGGAGAAGCTTCTGTTAATTTAATTTTATCGATTCTTGAAAACTTTTATGCAAAGAAGGTGAAATGATGAAAGTTAAGATTAACAATAAAGAATATGAGTTTCAAGAAGAACTGAGTATTTTAGATGCTGTAAAAAAAGCTCATATAATAATTCCAACTCTTTGTTATTCTGAAAAATTAAAACCATTTGGAAGTTGCAGGCTTTGTTCAGTAGAAATAAAAGGTGAGAGGACGTTAAAACCGGCTTGTGTAACTAAAATATCAAATGGGATGGAAATCTATACTCATTCAGAAAAAGTTAGAAAAGTTAGAAGTACTATAATGGAATTAATAATTGCGTCTCATGGTATTTCTTGTAATTTAAACTGTCTAACCTGCTCAAAATCTGCAAGTTGTGAGATAAAAGTTATAGCAGAAGAAATTGGGATAATGGAGGTAAGGGTTCCTCCTATTTCAAGTAGGGTACCTGAAGATAGAAGTAGTTATTCAATTGTTAGAGAACCTCAAAAATGTATCGTATGTGATAGATGTGTAAGAAAGTGTGCTGAAGTTCAATCTGTAAACATATTAACTATAGCTAATAGAGGTCCTGACACTTATGTAACAACTTTTCTAGATAAAGGTATGGGAAATGTAGATTGTGTGAATTGTGGACAATGTGTCATAGAGTGTCCTACAGGTGCTCTGCACGAGGTTTATCAAACTGATCAAGTGTGGAATGTAATTTCTGATAATTCAAAATATGTTATTGTTCAAACAGCCCCTGCAGTAAGAGTGGCAATTGCTGAAGAATTTGGGGCCGAACCAGGAAGAATAGTAACAAAGCAATTAGTAACTGGATTGAGATTATTAGGTTTTGATAAAGTTTTTGATACCAATTTTTCTGCTGATTTGACAATTATGGAAGAAGCAAGTGAATTTCTTGAAAGATTTAAAAATGGTGGGAAACTTCCTTTATTTACCTCATGTAGTCCTGGTTGGATTAAATTCATAGAACACAATTATCCAGAATTTCTTGATAATCTTTCAACTTGTAAATCCCCTCAACAAATGTTTGGTGCTATTGCAAAAACTTATTATGCAGATAAGATAGGTATTCCTCGTGAGGATATGATAGTAGTTTCCATTATGCCTTGCACTGCAAAAAAATATGAACGAGTAAGACCAGAGATGAAGGGTGATGTGGATTATGTGTTAACAACAAGAGAATTAGCTAAGATGTTCAAATTAGCAGGCATTGATTTGCTAAATCTACCTTCTGAAGAGTATGATGAACCCTTAGGAATTACTACTGGAGCAGCAGCTATATTTGGTGCAACAGGTGGTGTAATGGAAGCTGCTCTTAGAACGGCATATGAAGTTATTACTGGGAAAACCTTGGAAAGATTGGATTTTGAATCTGTGCGCGGAATTGAAGGTATAAAAGAAGCAGTTATCGAAATTGACGGTTTAAAATTAAATGTAGCAGTTGTTAATGGCCTTGGAAATGCTAGAAAAATGTTGGATATGATAAAAAATGGTGAAAAAGATTATCATTTTATTGAATTTATGGCATGTCCAGGTGGATGCATAGGTGGTGGTGGACAGCCTATTCCTACGACCAAAGAAATCCTTTCTAAAAGAATGAAGGCAATATATGAAATTGACAAATCGTTTGAAATAAGAAAATCACATGAGAATCCGGCAATTCAAGCCTTGTATAAAGAATTTTTAGGTGAGCCTTTAAGTGAAAAGTCACACGAATTATTGCATACAACATATATTGCGAGAAGTTAAAGAACAAGGGCTAATAAGCCCTTGTTTTTAATCAAAAATTATAGGTAAAATTATATAAAAAGTAGTCCCTTCTCCTTCTTTACTCCTTACCTCTATTTGACCATTATGAACTTCAATAATTTCTTTTACAATTGCAAGGCCTAAACCTGTACTTTGTTCACTGTTAGATCTCGCTTTATCTACTCGATAGAAACGGTCAAAAATTAGAGGTAGATCATTTTCTGGGATCCCGGGCCCAGTATCTGAGATAGATACTACAGCTTTTTTATTTTTGCTATATAGTGAAACGGAGACTTTTCCGGATTTTGTGTATTTTAGCGCATTATCCAAGATATTCAAAATTGCTTCTTTTAACTTTTCTTTGTCGCCTCGAATACATAGATTTTCTTGCAATTCGTAATCTAATTCCAAATGTTTCTGTTGGAACAACGGCTTCATTTTTTGAATAAGTTCTTCAAGCAAATCTTTTAAATCAAGAGAAGTAAAGTTATAATACTGACTTTTACTGTCACTTCGCGCAAGAAATAGTAATTTATCGATAATAGAAGACATATAAAGTACTTCGTCTTGAATTAGTTGCAATGATTTTTTGTATTCCTCGGTTGTTCTATCTCTTTTCAAAGTTAAACTTGTTTCTGCTTGAATTATTGATAAAGGTGTTCGCAAATCATGAGATACATCTGCGGTGAACTGTTTTTGTTGTTCAAAAGCTCTTTCAAGACGTGAAATCATTTGATTTAGGGTAGAAGCAAGTCTGCCTAATTCATCTTCACTTTGAACTTCAATTCTTTCGTTTAGATTAGTTTCTTCAATGCGCTGGGCAGTGTCAATTATTTTTGAAACAGGTTTAAAAGATCTATCAGCTAAAATAAATCCCCCTATTCCTGCTAACAACAAAACAAATATTCCGGTAAAAATCAGGATCTTTTTTAAACGAGATAAAACAGTAAGTATTTCATCTATGAATCTTCCAATTATAATTATGAAAGGAGTTTCATTTACTGTAGTACTAGATACATAAAATCTGGCATTCCAGTTGTAATCTGTTGTAGTAGAGACATAAAAGCTTTCGCCCTTGGAAACCCTATCTTTTATTTGTGAAAAGTTTGGGATGTCTACGAAAAACCCATAAAATCTTATTAAATTTCCATCGTAAGAATAAATAAAAATCATTTCATTCGGCATACTTTTCAGTTGATTAATCTGTTCAATGTTTTCTGAACTTTGTAAATTGATTTGGATTTCATTCATTCGTGAGACAAGTACGTTATCAGTGTTTTCATATAAACTATAACGTAGTGCATAATAAGAACTTAGCCCAAATACTAGAAGTAGTATTGACATGATGAGAAGATACCAAATGGTTAATTTAAATTTTATACTTTTGAAAAATTTTATGAAATTGTTAACCTATAACCAGCTCCCCTAACTGTTTCTATAATTTTACCATCTTTATCTCCTATTTTCTTTCGTAATCTTCTAATATATACGTCAATTATGTTTGAACTTCCTTCAAAATCAAGGTCCCATATCTTTTCTTCAAGCATCGTTCGAGTTACAACTATTTTAGGATTTCTCATAAAATATTCTAGTATATTATACTCTTTTGGTGTTAACTCCAATTTTTCATTTCCTTTCCATACTTCTCTCGTTAAAGTGTCTAAAACTAGGTCTCCTACCTGTATTCTAGGATTTTTTGTAAAAGATTCTCTGCGTAACAAGGATCTAACTCTAGCAAATAGTTCATTAAAATCAAAAGGTTTAACCAGATAATCGTCTGCTCCTGAGTCAAGTCCCTTTACTCTGTCTTCTATACTGTCTTTAGCTGTTAGCATTAATATTGGAACATTAATGCCTTGTTCTCTTAGACTTTTACACACAGAAAAACCATCTTTTACAGGAATCATAATATCTAAAATGATTAAATCGTAAGAAACGTATTTAGCATAATCTTCGCCTTCTTCACCATCATAAGCTACATCTACTAAATAGCCTTCTTCTTCTAATCCTCTTTTTATAATATTAGCAAGTTTCTCTTCGTCTTCCACTACCAATATTTTCATTTTTCATCACCTCGCCTCTGGCTATTATTTTATGAAAAAAAGATTAAAATTTTATGAAAAAGAATAATAATTTATTTCTTTTTTATTTTCATTTAAGATTAATTTTTTTTTCATGAGTGTTTCAGCACTCAGATATATACTAATTACTAGAAAACTGTAGGAGGTGAAAAAAGTGAAGAAAAAGCTAACCGGATACTTTTGTTTATTGGTTATATTGATAGGTAGTGTAGCTTTCACGCAATTTGTAGATCAACCACCAGTTGAAGTTCCAACTATCCCTGAAGAAGAGCTAGAGATTCCTGTGGATCAACTAGTTACTGTAGCTAAAAGTTTGGATTTGGGTACTGCTATAGTTTCCATAGAAAGGGATAAAGGATTATTTGGAGGAGAAAAGGGAACTTATACCTTCAAGTTTGAAAATGGTGCTGAAGTTCAACTCGATAGTAAGACCGGGGAAGTACTAAAATCAAAGGAAGGTAAAAAGCAAGATGAAGAAATCATGAAGCTATTATCCATGACTGGTATATCTTTAGAAGATGCACTCAAGGCGGTTATGGAAATATTCCAAGAAAATAAGTTGGAATCTGCAGAATTACGTGCGGATGAGATAGGTAACCCCATGTATGTAATTGTATTTGAAGATTTGACAGTTGAAGTTGATGCAACATCTGGTGAAATTATAAATCCTCCAGTAGAAATCCCATCCGTGCCTGAAAATGAACAAATGCCTGAGCAAATAGAAGAAACACCAGAGGAAACACCTATTGACGAAAATGAATTAATTTTCCCAGAAAATCCAGGAAATTTCTAGGACTTACTTAATATGCCCCCCATGTCCTTAACGGGGGGTATATTATTTATTTTATAATATTTTTGAAAACAACCACATAGCCAAAGCTGCAGCAGGTGCCATGGTCAAATTGTCATTTAGCCATTTTCCCAATCCTTCAACGATGGTTGCTACAATTGCTCCTAGTAAAAGATTAAGATAACTTATTGGCATGTTGATTAAATTCATATAGACAGCACCAGATGCAAATGCTATAGCAAAACATGCTAGACTTCCTTCTATAGATTTTCCTTCTAACCATTTATGTTTACCCCAACGTTCTCCAACTAATACTGCCCAAGAATCACCTAATGCAAGCATTACGATAGAGATCAAAGAATATGGAATAGGGAAAAGGCCTGCAATTGCACTGCCCATAAGGAAATAACTTGTTCCAGAAACCTTATATGCCTCATCACTTTTACCGACGGGTTTAAATAGTTTTTTTAGAAACTCATTGATGCGTTTAGAATATCTTCTAATTAATTCAAGAAAAAAAGCAATTAATCCTGAAATTACAATGATATATCTAAACACTACAGGACCCCACAAAGGGTAAGCTAATCCTGGATACAATAAACCAAGATAACGCCATAATTTTCTCTTGACAAAATTATCTTTCAAAGGTTCTTTGATTTCCATAAAACTATTTTTTAAATTATTCCAACCCTTAATAAACAGCCATGAAACTAGAAGAAGGGTCATAACCGCGCCTAGTAAATCGATCGTACCCCGTAAGTAACCTATCAATATTACGAAAGGCCACAAAAGGGAAATTATAAACATTATTCCTTTCTTAAAGGTAAGCCACAATGTTCCTGCGAGTATTCCAAAGGCGGCTGATTCTAATGGAAACATCACAACAAAAGAGCCTACTGCTGCAGCTACTCCTACTCCACCTTTACCTTTTAACCAGATAGGATAAGAATGACCAATAATAGCAATTAATACAAATAGTGGCCACCAACTTTTACTAATCCCAAACATATAAGCAATAAAAATTGCTAAAATTCCTTTAGTAGAGTCTCCTAAAAAAGATAGAATACCTGCAATAGGTCCACCTTCTTTCCATGCGTTAGTGGAACCGACATTTTTTGTCCCTACTTTTCTTAAATCCTTACCAGAAAAAAGTTTTGTAAATAAATAACTCCACGGAATGGAACCTAAAAAGTAACACAGAACTAGGGTGATGAAAAAAATCATAATCATTCCCCCTTAATTTTATTGTCACTTTAATTATATATCTTTTAACCTTCTTAAATTGTATGAAAAAACTTTGTTTTTTAGTTTATTTTAATTTAAATTCCGTAAATGAAGTGTGATTAAATACTATTAGATTTGTATATTTGTCAATTAATGGTTTAAAATATAGTAAAATATATAAAAGAAATAAATTAAAGATTAAAATTAATTGTATTTTAAATAAATATATGTAAACATATCTTTTAGCCGTAGTTAGTCGATTGTAGAAATTAAATTATAAATATATTTCTCATATTTGAATACATAAAATAATTTTTAGTGGAGGCTTTTATATGGAAGAAAAAATTGTACAAAGCTTAAAGAAAATGCTACCTATTTCTCAAATAGAGGATAAACGTAATGTGTTGTGCATTCTTCCACATCCGGATGATGGAGAAATGGGGGCAGGTGGAACTATTGCAAAATTAAAATCTTTGGGTTCAAGGATTACTTATCTAATGGTTACAGAGGGAGGAGCTGGAATTAAAGGAAAAAGCCGTGAAGAAACAGTTAAGATAAGAAAGAAGGAACAAGAAAACGCTGCAGAATTTTTGGGTATTGATAAAATTATTTGGCTAAACTATCCTGATGGTGGGAGGTACGATATAAACGATGTAAGAAACGATTTAAAGAAAAATATTGAAAATATTGATCCTGATTTAATTTTAACAGTAGATCCTTTTTTACCTTATGAAACTCATCAAGATCACAAAATCTGTGGATTAGCAGCCGCACAGGCTTCATCTAGTAGTTTAGATCCTAACGCTTTAATTGCTTTTTTCTTTACCGCTTATCCTAATCAGTATGTTTCAGTGGATGATTATTGGGAGAAAAAAATTGAGGCAATTAAAATTCATAAGAGTCAAATCACCGAAGAATTTCTTTTGATTATTCAACAATATTTTGGATTAAAGGCAAACGTTTACGGTGAAAAAATAGGATGCAAATATGCTGAAAATTTTAAGGTTTTATTTCCGATAATGTTGCACTGTTTTGAGGAAGCAATGTGGATATAATTATTATAATTTGAAAGAGTTCAAAGGAGGGACAAAATGAGTACAATAGATAGCGTTTCTTATCGTAAAACTCATCCTTTCCCATATGCCCTAGGAATGTTAGGAATCACAATTCCCGCGCAGATGATAGGTGCATATTTAGTGTTTTTTTATAATGATGTCTTAGGTGTTCCATTAACGATGATATCTTTAGTTACACTTTTTGCTACTATTTGGGATGCGATAAACGATCCTCTCTTTGGATATCTTTCTGACCGTACACGTACCAAAATCGGTAGGCGTAAGCCTTGGATGTTAATATGTATACCGTTATATTGTATATCCTATATTCTTCTATTTTCACCCCCATTGTCAGTTCAAAAAGGGTATTTACTGGTTGTATATTTTGCCATTTTTTCTATGTTAACTGAAACATTAACAACTATTGCTTCGGTTAATTATCATTCGCTATTTCCAGAACTTTTTATAGATAGTAGAATAAGGACAAGATCTAATGCTCTAAGGCAAGCTTTTCAACTTGTTGGTTTAATAGTAGGAGTAACATTAGCGCCCATATTAATTGAAAAATATGGATATTCCATAACAGCAACTTTTATGATCTTGGTAGGTATGTTTTTTTATCTTATTGCAGCTTTCAGTGTTCATGAAAGACCAGAATATATAGAAAGTGAAGTTCCAAAATTAAAAGATTCTTTAAAGGCTGTGATTACAAACAAAAATTTTTGGACGGTAAGTTTAACTAACTTTTTTTATCAAGCTTCGCTTGCTTTGTTACTGTTGAGTATCCCTTATTTTATCAAGTATACCTTAGGATTAAGCGAGGCTAATGCAGCTTATTTAACCGGAGCTGTATTCATAACAGCGATTCCAGCGATGTATTTGTGGGTTAAAGTAATAGATTGGTTTGGAGCTATGACTGCATGGAGATCTTCTTTGATATTTTTAGGAATAGCAGTTATACCTACCTTCTTTGTTGATACTTTAGTCTCATCTATGATCGCAGGTGCGTTTATAGGTATTGGAATCGCAGGAGTTACTGCAAACATCGATTTGATATATGCAAAAGTAATAGATGCGGATGCGGAAATTTCAAATCTTAGACGTGAAGGTATATATTTTAGTGGTTTTCAATTTATTATACATTTTTCGGGATTAGCAAAGAGTTTAGTTCTATTATTAGTTACACTAATTTTCGGCTTTGTTGATGGTAATAATCCGGGCGAACATCCTGATTTAGCCGCACGGTTTATGATGTCAGTTTTTCCTGCTATATTGATGGCAGTTTCTTTCATTCTTTCTTTTTTCGTAAAGTTTAAAGATGAAAAGAATCCTAATAAGTCGGAGGGATAAAAAATAACTAAACTACTTGAATTAAGGTGGGTTTTATATGGAAATTATGAACTTTATTTTTAAACATCCTCAAATAAAGGAAGATTATCTGTTTCGGGATAAAATAATTAATAAATTAATTAATAATAAAGAGAAAAAAATAATTTTTTTAAGAGCTCCGTTTGGTTATGGTAAGACAATTGCCTTAAGTATGTTTTATGAAGAAATACACGATAAAAAATTATGGATTAACTGTCCTTCATATTTATTTGAATTTGATGATTTTTTGAATCATCTTATTTTTGGTTTAAGCAACGTATACGAATTTGAGTTTTCAAAAAACAAAAATATTTATCTCTATTTTAACGAAGAAGAAAAGATTGTTGAACTGGTGAATGAACTGTCTAAAGTAGAAGAAGATATCTATATTTTCGTTGATTCGCTCGAAAATATGGCTTTAGCTGAAAATTATAAAAGTTTGTTTAATATTTTAATAAATTTTTCTAATAAAAATGTTCATTATGTTTTTTCATCTAGAGAAGACTTTCCTATTTCTGTAGTTAAGCTTGAAATGAGTGATGATTATTATGAAATTAAAGAAAAAGAATTAAGGTTTTCCTTAGAAGAATTCAAAGAGTATCTCAATCAAAGAAAAATAGAGATAGATGAAGAAAAAATTTTAGAGTTGTATGAACTTAGTAACGGCTGGCCCGGTTTTATAAACGTTATTATTACATATATCACAGATAATCAAGATATAAATGGTAATTATATTAGTTCGGTAACTAATATAAGTGAATATCTAGAAGCTATAATAAAAAATCTTTCTAAAGATTTAAAAGAATTTTTATTCTTTATAAGTTTATTAAACCAAATCACCCTACATGTTTGTAAAGAGTACTTTAGTTACATGGGAGAGTATAAAATTCATCAATGCTTTGAAAGGCTTTTGGATTTAAATATTATAGAAAAGTTAGATGAAGAAAATTTTTACATGCACGATATTTTTAAACAAGAAATATCAAAAAAAGTTCCTGAAGATTTAAAGAAAAAAATATACAACGAACTATTTGAGATCTATAAAAAATCTGAAAACTATAAGGAACAATTTTATTGTCTAATACAATTAGGAGATATTGAAAAAATTATTGATTTTTTTCTTATACATTCACAAATCTTAGTCAGAGATTTTTCCTCAGTAGAAAAATGGCTACATTCTATTCCTCAATCTTTCTATGAAAATGATTACACACTGTATTTTTATAGAGGTATCATTAAGGAAAAGTACTCTAAGTTTGATGAAGCTCTCGAGGATTATATAATTGTAAGAAATAATATAGAAAAATTAAAAGATACAAAACTTTCTGTATTTGAGGTAGAAATTCAGATAATTGGTATTTATTGGCATAAAGAAGAGTATGAAAAAGTTGTTGGATTAGGATTAGAATTATTCAAAAAGATCCCCGATGACGATTATAATGATTTGATATCATTATATAACCTGTTAGGCACCAGTTTGGCTTATTTGTCAAGGATTGAAGAAGGTGAAGAATATCTAAATCGAGCTTTGTTCTTCTGTGAAAAAAACAAAATAAACGAAATGAAACCATGGATATTAAACAATTTAGCTTACAACATTTATATGATAAAAGGAGAGTTAAAAAAGGCACAAAACTACTATCTTGAAGCCTTGGAAATGTTTAAAAATTTGGGCGATGATTATGGTAAAGCACTATTATATGCTAATCTCACAGATTTTTATCTGCTAATTAACAATGCTTCTAAAGCCCAAGAGATGCTAGATTTTTTTAGAGATATTTATATAAGAACACAGAATATTGCTTATTTACCAATATTAAATATTTTACAGGCCCGGATAGATCTCATCAAAGGTAGTTTGAAAGAAGCTGATAATTGTTTAAAGACCGCAGAAAAATTTTATGCTCGTTCAAAATTCTTGAGCGCTAACTTTTTTTCAGTTAAAGCAGAATATCTTTTTAAAATTGGGAGAAACGAAGAGGCTTTATTAATGATTGATAAAGCAATAAAGATTGGAAGCACTTTTTTTAACCGGTACCAAATATTGGATGTTGAATTGCAAAAGGTAAAAATGTTGATATATGCTAAACAATTTGAAAGTGCTCTTCCTATTATAGAAAATGCCATTAAAGTTGCTAGCGAAGGTGGTACTAAACTAATATTGGTTGAAGCATTGTATTACAAGATTGCCTTAAGTTATTTTATAAAAGTGCTTACTTCAAAAGAAGATCAAAGAACCTTCTTAACTCTTTTAGAAGCGAATGACTTTCATTTTATTTTTGAAAAAACTCCTTATATTTCAAAATATGTTTGTGAGATACTGGGTGACAAACTAGATTTGACTGATATCTACATTGATACTCAAATAATAACCTTTTCGGATGACTCATTCACATTATTACACGGAGAGAAAGAATCTTCTTATTATCCCAAAATCCATCTTTTTAATGAATTTAGATTGATTTCAGGTGAAAATATGTTAACAATGAAAAATATTAAAAATAAAAAAGCCCTTGATTTATTTAAATTTTTAGCTTTGAATTATGATAAGTGGATAAGCCAAGACGTAATAGTAGAATACTTTTGGAGAGAACTTCCTTTTGATAGTGCGCGCCAGAATTTATATGTTGCACTTCATGATATTAGAAAGAGACTTAAAGATATTGGATTGAAAGAAGAATACATTTTGTCTAGCAGCAAAAATTATAAGTTTAATACCGATAAACCTTATTATCTAGATTATGAGGATTTTTTTATCAACTACAAAGAAGCAACGAAATTGTTTAATAATAAACTATATTCAAAAGCCAAAGATAACTTTACGATAGCTAAAAAAATCTATGGAAATGGACTTTTACCTTCGAATATTTATGATGACTGGGCAATACCAAAAATAAATCATGCTGAAAAAACTTATTTGCAAATATTATCAAAACTATATTTAATAGAAAAAGATATTAGCAATGAAAAAGCAAAATCAATATTAGAAGAGTATCTTAACATCGATCCTTATTCTTATGAAATGAACACAGAATACTTAAAACTCTTACTTAAACAAAGGGAAGTCAAAAGGGCTATGGATTATTACAACTATATAAAAGAACTATTTGCTAGTGAGTTAGGAGAAGAATTTTCTTCAAAAGAGGTGTCTAATTTTATAAAAGAGATTCAATTTTCTTAAAAATAATAACTTCTTCCCTATTTCTGTTTTAGATTTTTTTTAGATCCCTTTTTTATAATTCTAATAACTTCAAAGAAAAGGGAGGAAGTTATTATGAAAAACAGGGTTAAGTATATTGCGTTATTGTTAGTTTCGGTTGTGTTAATTTTGAGTGCTTGTACACCATTTGATTTTGGTGGTTTATTTGGAGGTAAAACTGCGACAGTTGGAGGAACCGTTACAGACGCAATTACAGTGGAAGCCTTGTCTGGAGTAACTGTTAAATCAGGTAACATTTCAGGAACAACAGATTCAGAAGGTAAATACGTATTGTACAAGGTTCCCATCTCTAATACTTCTATTAGCGCATCAAAGTCTGGTTATATGACTAATACACAATCTTTGTCTTTGGTTGCAGACAAACAAAAGACTGTTAATTTTTCCCTTTCACCAGAACTGGCTCAAGATGAAGAATTGAGGATCGTTCTAACTTGGGGTGCAAGCCCAAGAGATTTAGATAGTCATTTACTTGTTCCAGCGGACGCAAGTCATCTTAATGGTTATGAGGTTTATTATGTGACTAAAGGTCACGATGATTCCGACGAATATCCATATGCATTTTTAGATGTTGATGATACCTCTAGTTACGGTCCAGAAACAATAACTGTTTTCCAAACCCTTAACCATACCTATAAATATTTTGTACATAACTTTAGTGGAGAAGCAGGAATAACTACCTCCAATGCAATAGTGCAAATATACGATAGAAACGGCTTACGCAAAACATACAATGTTCCTACCAGCGGCAATGGTCGTTATTGGTACGTTTTCGATATTGACGCAAGTGGAGGAATAATGGATAGAAACGTAATACAAGAAGTGGCACCAAAATTAGAACCAACATTATAAAAAGCTAAAAAAGTAAAAAATAACCCGCTGACTAAAAACGCCCGAAAAGGGCGTTTTTAGCTTTTAAATAGCTTTAAGAAAGTTGAGAAAAATCTACATATATGGATTTATTTATCTTTATTTTTCTTAAATATGAGAATTTTAAGAAAAATAAAGTTTTGTTTTTTGTTGATTTTGTTTTAAAATTTAGTATAATAAATTCAATCTTAGAATGAATTAATAATTAAATACAGGAGGAGATATGCGTATGAGAAATAATTCGGTAAGAAGTAGGATTATTAGAATCATTTTAATTGTGTTTGTATTATTTGGAATTACTGTAATATTTAATATCAATTCACTTAACGATTCTAATGTAGGTTTAAAATCATATGAAAGTTTAACGGACGAAGTTGCAAGCATTTCTGAAATTGAGGTAAATTTCTTTGAGTCAGTACTGAATTATAAGGATTATCTCGTAGAAGGTATAGAAAAACATGAAAATTCTTTTAAAAACAATTTGTCAAATATTAAAGACCAGATAAATAGGCTTTTAGCCACTACCCAAAATAATTTAAATCTACTTGATTTAAATGAACTTCTTATTTCTTACGAACAAAATTTTGAACAACTTGTTGTATTAAATTCTGATTTTATTAGTTGCTCAAATGAATTCTACACATTGTCTGAATTACTTGTCCAAGAGTTGCACGAATTTGATACTGTTACCATGCATTTAGCTTTTTATGCTTTTTCTGAAAATCCTGTTGATGTTGTAACCAATATTAAAGATATAGTTGCAGAATATATCTCTTCAAAATCAATGTCTGCTAAAAATAATGTTATAAATTTGTTTTCATCGCTTAAAAATAATCTATCATTGGTTGGTCCAAGCTTGACCAAAGATGAGCACAAAACTGCTTTTTTGCAGGTTTCAGAACTTACAAATGAGCTAGAAGAGAAATTTATTCAAATAGTCGAATTAGTTGAAACTCAAGAGAATTTAATCCAAGAAATGGAACAATTAAGGGTAGAAATACTAAACCTATTAGAAGACCAAAGGGCTCAATTAAAAGAACAACAAGATACATTAGGGCCACAACTAATAGAAAAGAACAACAACTCTATCCTACTAACAATAATACTGACAGTAATAGCCTTTGTAGTAGCAATAATAATGGTCATATATCTAATACGAAGTATAACCAAACCATTACTTGAACTAAGAAACAAGATAAACCAATTCAAAGAAGGAGACTTAACAGTAGACTTTCAAGTAAAAAGCAAAGATGAAATAGGACAAATGGCGTTAGCTCTATCAGAGATGAGTAAAGAACTAA
This sequence comes from Thermotogota bacterium, assembly GCA_029780115.1. Taxonomy (GTDB): domain Bacteria; phylum Thermotogota; class Thermotogae; order Petrotogales; family Petrotogaceae; genus Defluviitoga. The sequence goes on along the minus strand of JAKOZG010000025.1, from coordinate 22,268 downwards.
GAAATTCAATGGGATCGATAAGACAAGCTTCAGACAAAGTACAAGAATCCTCAGTCAACCTAACCAAGACCTCCCAAGAAAGCAGAGAAAATTCAGAAGAACTAAAAAGACAAATGGATACGATACAGACATATGCAGAAGAGACAGCAGGAAATGTAGAAGAAGTAACAGTAGGAGTAGACGAAGTAGCAAGAGCGGCGCAAGGAGTATCGCGAGATGCCCAAAGATTAAGTGAAGAAGCAGAAAACACAAACAAAGCAGCCCAAGAAGGAAGTCAAACAATACTAAGTATAAGTGAAATAGTAAAAGAAGCGGTAGAAAGGACAAAAGAAAGCCAAGAAGAAGTAACCCAACTAGCGACGAACGCAAAAGATGTACAAAGCATAGTAGAAACGATAAACTCGATAACGGAACAAACAAATCTACTAGCCTTAAATGCAGCGATAGAAGCGGCAAGGGCAGGAGAAGCGGGAAGAGGATTTGCAGTAGTAGCAGATGAAATAAGAAAGTTAGCCGAAGAGTCAAGAAACGCGACAGACGAAATAAGTCAAATACTAACAAACATAACGCAAGGAACAAAGAAAGTAAACGACTCAACAAACAAAGTAGTAGAAACGATAGAAGAAGTGAACAAAAAAATGGACAATGTACTAGAGAGTTTCAATAACATAAGAGAAAGAATAGAAAAGATGAATCAAGGGATAGAAAACATGACAGCAAGTGCAGAAGAACAAAGTGCGAGTGCCCAAGAGATGAGTTCAGCGATAGAAAGGGTAGCAAGGGCGGTATCAGAGATAAGTGAACAATTAGAAAATTCAAGAAAGGTAATAGACAGACAACTAAATCAATCAGTAGAGATAAACGAAAGTGCAAAAGAGTTGAATGAATTATCTTCTGAACTAGAGGCTTTAGTTAAGAGATTTAAAATATAAATAATCTTGAAAATGGTAGTTATTTAGTAATATTCAAAACTAAAAAGCTGCGATCAAGTAAAATCATTATAAATAAGGTTTGTATTTGTGATAATTTTAGATTATAATAGATTAATAATTCGAGCGTAGAATGAATTAATTAAAAGGGGTGTAAAAATGTCGATAAAAATATCATTTATAGGAGCAGGAAGTGTAAGGTATACAGTAAAACTTGTTGGAGATTTAGCAAAAACGAAAGAACTTAATGACAGTTTAGTATCGCTTATGGATATAGATGAAGAAAGGTTAGAAGCAGTATATAACCTATGTAAAAGGTACAACGAAGAAATAGGGGGAAATTTGAAATTTGAAAAAACTTTAAATAGAGAAGAGTCGCTTAAAGACGCTGATTTTGTAATAAATACAGCGTTATATAGAGCACCAGGACACGAAGATGGTTATGTCAGTTATGAAATTATGAGAGATGTAGCAGAAAAGTATGGTTACTACAGAGGAATAGACAGCCAAGAGTTCAATATGGTATCAGATTATTATACTTTCACTAATTATAACCATTTAAAAATGTCACTTGACATAGCAAGGTCTGTAGAGAGAATATGTCCGGATGCCTGGCTTATACAAACAGCTAATCCAGTTTTTGAAATAACTCAATTAATAAAAAGACTAACAAACGTTAAAGTAATTGGATTTTGTCATGGAGTAGAAGGTTTCTTTGAGGTTTTAAATGCGTTAGGAATAGAAGAAAAAGACACAGATTGGCAAATTGCTGGAGTTAACCATGGGATTTGGTTGAATAGATTTTTATACAAAGGTGAAAATGCTTATCCTTTGTTAGATGAGTGGATAGAAAAAGAGTCAAAAAATTGGGAACCAAAAAGCCCTTGGGATACACACTTATGTCCAGCTGTTATTGACATGTACCGATTTTATGGAAGGTTGCCTATTGGAGATACAACGCGTAATGGTTCTTGGAAATATCATCACAGTTTAGAAGCTAAAAAACGGTGGCATGGCAAATTTGGAGGGATAGACAATGAAATAGAGCGTCCAAAGTTTTACGAAGAATTAAGACAAATAAAAAGGATGATTATAGAGGTTTCAAAAGATCCCAAGATAAAAATAACAGAAAATTGGCCAGAAGAATTTCCAAAAGAAAAATTAAGCGGAGAACAACAAATACCTTTTATAAATGCTTTAACTAATAATATTGAAGTGAGATTATTTTTAAATGTTTTGAACAACGGAACAATACGAGAAATTCCTGATGATATAGTTGTTGAAGTTCCCGTTAAGGTTAATAAAAATGGAATATTTCCTGAAAAGATAGAGCCGGACCTACCAGAAAAAATTAAGAAATACTATCTAACCCCTCGTATAATGAGAATGGAAATGGCGTTGGATGCTTTTATTACTGGAAATAGGAAGATTCTGGAAGAGGTTTTGGTGAGAGATCCAAGGACTAAAAATTATGATGATATACCAAAGTTGTGGGATGAGATATTTAACTTACCTTTTAATAAAGAAATGAAGGAACATTATAATAAATAAGTTATTGGTTAATTTCGAATAAATTTTTAGCTTATATAAAAATGAAGATCGGGGTGTATATAATGATTATAAATTATGCACATAGAGGAGCAAGTGCATATGCACCAGAAAATACATTTGCCTCTTTTTATCTTGCAATTGAAATGAATGCTGACGGAATTGAAACAGATGTGCAAAAAACTCGAGATCATGTCCTTGTGCTTTTCCATGATGAAAAATTAAACAGGATAACAGGGCAGAGTGGCAGTATTTCAGATTTTACATATTCAGAACTTCTTGATTTTGATTTTGGCAGCTATAAAGGGAATAAATACAAAAATGAGAGAATAGTAACTTTATATGATATGTTGAAATATTTAGGAGGAAAAGACTTAAAATTCATAATAGAAATAAAAGTAGAAGATATTGAAGAAGATGTTTTGAAAATTATATATAAATTCAATTGTGACTCAAAAGTTACAATAACTTCTTTTAACTTATGTTCATTAAAAAAAATAAGGGATTTAGATTCAACAATCGAGATAGGATTTTTAACAGATGGAATCAAAGAAAGTACTTTAAGATCTCTCGAGAATTGGAATATTAAGCAAATATGCCCAAATATAGAATTCATTGATTATCAAAAAGTTCGGTATGCAAAAAAATTAGGATATTCTGTTAGATGTTGGGGAGTTAAAACCATCGAATTAATGCATAAGGCTTTACAATGTGGAATAGATGGTATGACTGTAGATTTTCCAGACAAATTAGCAGAAGTTTTAAAAAAATAACATATATAAATCTGTTCCCGCGGTCAGTTTTGGATCTAAATAGTTTAATGGTATATGGCTTCTTTCCCTTTTGATACAAGTATTAACAAGTTAAGAAAATTAGTAATCAATATTTTAAATTTAACTGGGTTCAAGGGTGGAGCTATTCACTCTCGGTAGAAATACCAAGAGTGTTAGAAAGTTAAAGCTAAAACAACTATTTTTTAAAGATTTTAAGATTTCTACAATTACTAAAAAACTGCACTACCAAAGGAGGAATTTGAATTGGCATTTTTAGATGAGAATTATCTGTTACAAAATAAGACTTCAAAACTACTTTATGAATCAGTAAAAGATCTTCCAATTTTGGATGCACACAATCACGGAGATGTTAAAGAGATTGTTGAGAATAAAGGTTGGACAGACATATGGCAGGTTGAGGCAGCAACAGATCATTACGTTTGGGAACTTATGAGAAAAAGAGGTGTCCCAGAAGAAAAAATAACTGGTAGCGCTTCGAACAAAGAAAAATGGTTGGCCTTAGCGGAAGTCTTTCCAAATTTTGTTGGAAATCCAACCTACGAATGGATTCACCTCGATTTAAAGAGAAGATTTCATGTTGACGATGTTATTTCAAAGTATACTGCGGAAAAAATATGGCAAGATACCTCAATAGCTTTAAAACAACAAAACATGAAACCTCAAGAATTACTCAGGAGCATGAACGTTGAAATAATGTGTACCACAAACGACATAACAGATGATTTATATTACCACCAAAAAGCAAAAGAAGAGATTGAAGGAATTAGAATACTACCCACCTGGCGACCTGATAAGGCTATGAATATAGAGAAAAAAGGCTGGAGAGAGTTCATCATTGATTTAGGAGAAGTAACAAACGAAAATGTAAGCACTTTTGAGGGATTTTTGAACTCTTTATATAAAAGTCATAAAAAATTTCAAGAATTAGGTGGAGTAGCAAGTGATCATGGAATATACCAACCAATTTCTTATTTTGTAGAAAAAGAAAAGGTAAAAAATATTTACAAAAAAGCGATGGAGTCAAGAGAATTATCTGTTGAAGAGATCTGTGATTTTAAAGCCTATCTTTTCAATGAATTTGGAAGAATGAATTCTGAAAGTGATTGGGTTATGCAGCTCCATATAGGAGCAGTGAGAGATTACCGTGACAAATTATACAATAGATTAGGTCCGGATTCTGGAGGAGACGTTTCTACAAATATTATTAATTTAGCAGAAGGACTAAAATACTTTTTAAATGAATTTGATGAAAAATTAAAAATAGTTCTTTATTGTTTAGATCCTTCTTTATATCCTACTGCAGCTACCTTAGCGCGTGCCTTTCCAAATATAAGTCTAGGAGCTCCATGGTGGTTTAATGACAGTCCCTTTGGAATGGAAATGTACTTGAAATATATAGCGACAGTTGATCTTTTGGGTAACATGGCAGGAATGGTTACAGATTCACGAAAACTAATGTCATATGGTTCAAGGACAGAAATGTTCAGAAGGGTACTTTCTAATGTTATAGGAGAAATGGTAGAGAAAGGCCAAATACCGATGAAAGAAGCCCTTGATTTAGTGAGAAATATTTGTTATTATAGACCAAAAGAATTATTTTTTGATTAAGTAGTGGAAAAACTCGGATTTAGTCAATCTAACTGTGGGTATTTTAATATCTGATCATACGAATTAAAAGATAAAAAAGTTCTTCTATAAAAGAACAAAATAGCGATTTGGAGGTTACACAAAATGAAAAAAGCATCTTTATCTTCTTTAAAAGAAAACAATGCAGCATTAATTTTTGAGTGTTTAAGAAACAATGGTCCAATGACACGTGCCAATATAGCAAGGCAAACAAATCTAATGCCCTCTACAGTAAGTTATATTACCAATTTTTTAATTCAGAAAAAGGTTATAAAAGAAATTGGTAGTGAAGAGGTAGAAAGGGTTGGTAAAAAAGGTGTTTTGTTGGATGTGAATTACGATGATTTCCTTTTTATTGGCTACGATGTAGGGACAGCGTATTCAAGAGCGATAGTGTCTGATGGGAAAGGAGATCTTTATTATTCAAAGAAATTTCGAACAAAAACAGGTGATGAATTATTACAACAGATATTTGACAACATAAAAATAATAACAGATAAATACGATGTAATCGGAATGGGAATGGCTTTTCCAGGGTTTGTTGACTACGAAAGAGGTGTAGTAATAAGAGCTCACAACTTAGGGATAAAAAATTTAGAGATAAAAAAGATTCTAAAGAAAGAGTTCAATTTAACTGCCTATATTGATCATAATACGATAATGATGGCAAGGGATTTATTGATCAATAATTCTTCAAAGGAAAAAGATTTTGTTGTAGTGAACATTGGTCCAGGTATTGGTGTTGGGATAGTAAGTAATGAAAAGATTATACGTGGCTATAAGAATGCTGCGGGTGAATTAGGGCATGTTACAGTTAATCCCGAAGGAAGAATGTGCAACTGTGGGAAAAAAGGTTGTTTAGAAACAGAAAGTTCTAGTAAAGGAATTGTAAGAAACTATGCAGAATTGTCCGGTAAAAACTTTGAATGTGAAGAAGAGTGTGAATCATCAGTTATTTATCAGCTAGCTAAAAAAGGAGATCAAAATGCAATCAAGGCCTTTGAAAGAGCGGGTCACTATCTAGGTATTGGCATTTCAACCGTTGTAAATATATTAAACCCCGAAAAAGTTTACATAGCAGGAGGAGTTGCATACGGTTGGGAATTTTTGAAAGACGCTGCTGAGAAAAGTTACAACGAGAATATATTCTATGCAAATAATGAAACTAAAATCGAAGTTTCACCAATAGGAGACTATATAACAGCTTTAGGAGCTGCTACTTTTGCTTTTGAAAAATACATAAAAGAAGAGATTATTGCTTAAATTTCTAATTGAGAAGTTTAGAAATTATAATTTTCAAAAAAACATTTTTTTGAATTTAAAAGGGTAACAGGGCGTAGCCCTCTCCCCTTTCCTAGCTACCAGTACCAAAAAGTTTAAGTAGATAATTATTGTTTTTGAATTTAAAAGGGTAACAGGGCGCAGCCCTCTCCCCTTTCTTAGCCACAAGTACCAAAAAAAAAGATTTTAGAATTTCTAAAGTAAGTAATGTGAATTTAGAGGAGGTTATACGATGTTCCTAAAATTACCTGAACAAGGAATTTCATTAGGACTCGGCGATAGAGTGGGTTTAGCAACGCCAGGTCATATAAAGGTTGCCAAACAATATAATTTCTTTCCCGTTTTTGCACAGCAAAGTATTAGAGAATTGAATTTCACAGGAAGAACTTTTCAAGATGTAAAAAAGGACGTAGAAATTGCTGCAATTAAAGAAAATTATGAGGACAAAAGCGGTTTTGATGGCGACCATCTAAAAACGGATGAAGAGATACAAGTTGCAATAGATTCCGGAATTACAATGTTAACTTTAGATTGTTCAGAATATATGGATGTTGAATCAAAGATTAAAGAAAAGGTTTATAAACAATTTTATGGTAAAACTTTCCAAGTGAAAGATCTAGCTTTGGTGTATACTCAAGAAGAACTTGAGAAGATTTTATCTATCTATTCAGGGGTAATTGAAAGAATAATTAATATATGGAATAACTTTCCAAAAGTAAAAAACAAAGATGTATCTTTTGAGGTTTCTATAGATGAAACAAATATTCCAACAGATGAAAAAACACATTTTTTGTTATCAAAGTATCTATATGATGAAGGAATTACAATTGATACACTAGCTCCAAGATTTCCAGGTGAATTTCAGAAGGGTATCGACTATATTGGAAATATAGAAGAATTTAAAAGTTCACTAATAAAACATTATAAGATAGCAAGTTACTTTGGATATAGGCTTTCGATACATTCTGGAAGTGATAAATTTGCTATATATCCTTACATAAACCAAGTTACTCAAGGAAACTATCATCTTAAAACTTCTGGAACTAGTTACTTACAAGCACTTAAGATAGTTGCTCAAAAAGCGCCAGATTTTTTCTTAGAAATATGGAAAACCTGCCTTGATAAAAGAAAAGAAATGGATAAATACTATCATCTTTCGTGTGATCCCTTTTCTGTTCCCAAAGATTTAAAACCCTTAGAATATTTAAAAAATCCTAATGCAAGGCAAACCTTACATGTTTCTTATATGTTTGTACTGAATCCAAACTACGATTTTAGAAACAGATTCTTTGAAATATTGACCAAATATGAAAGTGAGTACCATATGGAAGTTGCAGAACATATTGAAAGACATGTTAGGGAACTTGGAATTCCTGAGAGAGGTAGATAAAATGTATGAAAAACTTAAAGGCGAGATTTTAAAGAATATTCAAGTACCTAATTTTCAAAAACATCTTAAGATCTCGCTAATAGACTTTGGAGCTGTTGGTGACGGCAACTATGATAACACAGAAATTTTTAAAAAAGCTATAGATCATTGTTATAAAGTAGGAGGAGGTATTATAGAAGTACCTGAAGGCGTTTTTCTTACGGGCCCTATACATTTAAGAGATAATATAAATTTGTTTTTGAGGAAAAATGCAACTATAAGATTTATAGATGATCCTAAAAAATATTTACCGGTAGTTTTTACCCGATGGGAAGGAGTTGAATGTTACAACTATTCTCCATTTATTTATTCATATGGTGTAAATAATATTGCCATTAGTGGAGAAGGAACTTTAGATGGTAATTGTAATAACAAAAATTGGTGGTATTGGTGTGGAAAAGAGGAGTTTGGTTGGGATTCAGGTTTTCCTAATCAAAATGAAGATAGACAAAGACTTTTCAAAATGGCTGAAGAAGGGATTTCTGTTGAAGAAAGGGTGTTTGGACTCGGTTCTTATTTAAGGCCTAGCTTTATTCAATTTTATAACAGTGAAAATATTCTTGTTGAAGGAATTAAGATAATAAATTCACCTATGTGGTGCATTCATCCGGTCTTGTCAAAGAATATTGTTATAAAAGGAGTTACAATCGAAAGTTTGGGACCAAATAATGATGGTATAGACATTGAATCGTGTGAGAACGTTTTAATTGAAGATTCTTTTTTAAATAATGGAGATGATTGCATAGTTATCAAATCTGGTCGGAATGCTGATGGAAGGCGTATAGGTGTTCCAACGAAGAATGTTTTAGTTAGAAATTGTTCGATGAGAGATGGGCATGGAGGGTTAGTTATTGGTAGCGAAATTAGCGGAGGGGCAAAAGATATCATTATTGAAGATAGTTTAATGGATAGTCCGCACTTAGATGAAGCTATAAGATTTAAAACCAATAGTTTAAGAGGAGGAAATATAGAAAACATTTATGCAAAAAATATAATTATCAAACAAATAAAGAATTCAGTCCTAATAATAGACTACTACTATGAAGAAGGTGACGTTGGAAAATTTGTTCCTTCTATAAAAAATATACGTTTAGAAAATGTTGTTTCTATGAAAAGCAGTTATGGAATATGGATAAAGGCGTATGAAAGGTCTCCTGTTGAACAGCTTTATTTAAAGAACTGTGATTTTCTAAATATTAGTTTTGGAAATTACATGGAAAATGTTAAGGAAATTGATGTAGTTAATCTTTCAATTGAAAGCAAAAAATTGGATATGAGAGTAAAAAATATTGAAATATTCAACTTTTACTAATTAGATAAAATCATTATTTGACATTTATTTTCTAAAAAGATTAGAGTATTTATTTTTTATTTATTTATAAGATTTTTCATAAAATTTAAAGATATTTAGGCTTATTTTTTATTAACTTTCCCTAATCACCCATAATCAAACTTGAAAAAAATTTAAATGCTAGGTATAATTTTGGTGAATCGTTAAAAATGAGAAAGTTATTTTCATAAAATGAAATAATTTTTTTTATCTTTTAAAAATTCATACTTCGAATGAATTAATTATAGAGGTGGGACATTATGGACAAAAAAGTAAAATGGAGGTGTGGCATTTATGGGTAAAAAAGTAAAACTAGTAGCCTTTTTAGTGTGTTTGTTTTTAACCGTTGTAACAATTTTTGGGAGCAACCCCTGTCCACCCGATTATCTACGTGTGCCTGCGTTAGGGGTGGATGAAAGCAGTATTTTGTTGCTGTGGGAAAAGCCTGAAATTTATGACGATATTGTCGATTACAACGTGTATGTGAATGGTAAATTTGTAGGTAGTGCAAAAGAAAGCTTCAAGATGAATTCGTCGTATACTTATGCATTTATGAAAGCATTTTATGAAAAAAACGTTGATGGTTTTCATCCAGATATTGATATTCATCACATCAAGATAACAAATTTGCAACCAGATACAACATATAGGATTTTTGTGAGATCAGTATCTAGTGAAGGCAAAGAATCAGAAAACAGTCCTGAAATCGAAGTTAGAACATCTCCGTCTCCTGTTATATTGAATGTGATTGATTACGGTGCAGTTGATACAGGAAGAATTACCGATTATACTTTTGGAGATAACAATGAAAAAATTATAAAAAATACTAAAGCAATTCAGCAAGCCATAGACGATTGTCCAAAAGGAGGAAAAGTAGTCATTCCTACGGGCATATATACGACAGGAGCAATTTGGCTAAAAAGCGATATTACATTAGAAATTCAAGAAGGTGCAACATTAGTTGGTTCCCCAAATGCCGATCATTATCCTTTTAACCATCTTTTATATGATTATTCTACTGATACCAGAAGATGGGCGCTTATAAACGCGTATTCTAAAGATGGCAAAGAGCTTAAAAATGTAAGAATTGTTGGAAAAGGTACAATAGATGGCAATGGTTGGAAATATTGTACTGCTGATGGAAAATTAATATCAGAGGAAATGGTGCCTCAAAATAAAAACGAACTCGATCCGAAAGAGGATATCTATAATTTGCCAAGGTATATAGCTGGGAACAATGTTAAAGTTACTGATGGAGACTCAGCAAATAAAGAACCCTTTGGGATTTTAGCAGCTGACGCAGTAACTAAATCGAAAAACTTAGGCTACTCTGTTTCCGAAGCATATTCTACAAGACCTAGTTTGATGTTGTTTAAGGGAGTAGATGGTCTATACATAGAAGGTGTTACTTTACGGAATCCAGCTTATCATGGTGTTGTTTTTCTTGAAAGTGATAATATTACAGTTTATTCAACTATTCATCAAACTTACGATACTAACAATGGTGATGGAGTAGAATTTGGGAACTCTAAAAATGCTATTGTAGTGGCTAACTTTTTCGATACGGGCGATGATGCGGTTAATTTTGCCTCTGGAATGGGACAACCAGCTATAGATAACAATCAAAGGTCTTCCTCCAATGTATGGGTAGTGAATAATTTCATAAGAGAAGCACATGGGGGAGCAATTGCTGCAGGTAGTCACACAGGAGGATTTATAGAAAATATTTTAATAGAAGATAATGTTTTAAACTTGACCGATATGCCTTTTAGATTTAAAAGTAATTTGAGTAATGGTGGAGGAGTTAGAAATATCTATATAAGAGACAACGTTGTTGCAAACCCTGGTACAGGTTCAGGAGGTCAAGTTATAACCTTATCCACCGCATATAGTGATCCTAACCAAGTCATTAATTTTGAACCGGCTAAAAGTCCTGCAGAATTTTCAAACATCGTTATTGAAAATTTAACAGTTTCAAATACAGGCAACGCTGTTCCTTTAGAAGTTATAGCAGATTTAGACAAGGCATGGCATACACATAATAATATACACTTAAAAAACGTGGTATTTAAAGATGCAAACAAACCTATCAGTTTAAAAGGCTTAGAAGACAGTTCTTTTATAAATGTAGTTATTACGGGCATAGATGCTGAGAAAGCATGGTCTATTTCCGATTGTGACGGATTAGTTTTTCTCGGTAAAACTATTCAATCAAGTACCACAAAAAATGCCCAAAATCCTCCCACATGGGACAATCCTTCTCTAAAAGGTCATTCGAATTTAAAAGGTACAGAAATAGAGTTATTGTGGAATCCCGCTAATGATGATGTGGGTATTGAAAAATACAAGGTAATAGGATATCTTAATAGCGAAAAAATAATTGAATCTTCAACTAAAGATACGAAAATAACTATTTTTAATGTAATGCCAGGATTGGTGTATGAATTTCAAGTGATAGCGGAAGATGCAGTTGGTAATAAGGTTTATTCAAACAAAATTAAAGTTCCAACAAACAGTAAAAGGGATTTTTCACCTATACTTCCACCAAAAGAAGGGTTAGAAGTTGTTCTTGTTGAAAATAGTGTAGGATACACATGGGCTACGGTAGAATTTAATGCATCACCTGATGTCAATGTTCGCAAATATGAATGTTTAGTTGATGGGGTAAAGAAAGTGGAAATTCTTAATCCTGCCAAAGAAGGAAAAATACGGATAACAGCAACTGGTTTGAAAGCAGGGAAAGATAACAAAGTAGAAATACTGGCTTTAAACGACAATGGAACAAGACTGGCTTATGAACCAATTATTATACGTACTTGGGATGACTATGATAGAGACGCTCCTTCGTGGACAAGTAAAGAATTAACATTAGAAAAAATTGATGATAAAACATTAAAAGTGAGTTGGCCTGCTGCTATAGATAGTAACGAAATATTAGGTTATAGGGTTTATGTAAATGGCAAACCAATAAAGCAAAGTATAGACGAATTTTTGCCCACAAATGACAAGTACACAACAAGCAACACTTTTCTGATTATAACTGATTTAGACTTACTAAATGAACGTTATGAAATAAAAGTTGAAGCTGGAGATGTATGGTGGAAATCGAAGGTTGGTAAAGCTCCACACAATTGGACACTCAGTGGCCCTATAGGAATTTGGAATGAATAATTTTAAGTAGAACTTTTTGGTTCGGGGGTGAAACACCCCGAACCTCTATGAAAATGTTTTTTAGAGTTGGACATGCATCAACTAGGTTCACGAAGAATAGATCCAATTTTAATTCCTGCAATTGACGCCAGATACAGTGGAGTTAGAAGACTTTAATACAAAAGGTTATGGGAGGAAAAAGAATGAAAAGAGCATTTTTTGCAGTTGTGGGAGCCAGGAACTTTGCAGCTGATCATATAAAATTTATCAAACAATTGGAGATAGAAAATGAGGTAAGACTTGCGGGAGTAGTAATAGAAGATAAAAGAAGAAATTTTGATATTGCAAAAGAATTAAAATGTGAAGGAATAGAAGTATTTGAGTCTTTCGCTGAACTATTAGAAGAAGGACAAAAGTTTATAGATATAATAACTTTGCCAACAGCCATACATACGCACTCTGAAATGGCTATAAAAGCTATGGAAAGTGGATACAATGTTTTGCTGGAAAAACCACCTGCTCCCACTATTCAAGAATTAGACAATATCATACAAGTTGAGAAAAGAACGAAAAAATTCTGTTCTATAGGGTTTCATATGATTCATGCAAGAAGTATTAGAAAGTTAAAAGAAATAATCTTAGAAGGGAAATTGGGAGAAATAAAACAAATAAGCTGTAAAGCTTTATGGCCTAGGTATAAATCTTACTATCTTAGAAATGATTGGGCAGGGAAGACCATTTACAATGGCCATATAGTTTTAGATGGTCCAATGCATAATGCTCTAGCTCATTACTTAAATAACATGCTTTATTTACTAGGACCTTCCATGAACGAATCAATAGATTTAGAAAGTGTGAGGGCGGAGTTTTATAGAGCTCATACTTACATAGAAGCAGAGGATACATCATGTTTAGAAGCAAGAACTGTTAATGGGACAAAAGTATATTTTTATGTGACACATGCTAGCGAAGGCAAGTTGGATCCCTATATGGAAATAGAAGGTACGAAGGGAAAAGCAATTTGGGACTTTTCCGAAAATACAAGGATATTGCTGGCAAATGATGAAACTATAGAATTTGGAAAAGATGGAGTAGATCCTCATTTGGAAGTATTTCGAGTGACTGCGAGAAAGCATTTAGGTATTATAGACCAGCTATATTCTACGCCAACAAATTCTAGGCCTTTTGTGGTAGCAATAAACGGGGCGTATGATTCAGCGGAGAAGATAATACCAATTCCTGAAAAATATGTGAAGGAATTTGAAACAGAAGAAAAAGAATATAAGACTGTATTAAAAGGAATAGATGAAATAATTGAAGAAGCTTTTGAGAAGAAAGTGCTTTTTTCTGACCTGGGAGTAGAATGGTCTGTGCCTACCAAAGAAGTTAATGTAAAAAATTACATATTTTTTAATCCTTTTCTCAAAAAATAACTTCTATACAAGGAGATATTAACGTCATGAAATTATGTATTGTAGGCTCTAGTGGTCATTATCATTATGTATTGAATCCTTTAAGGGTTAACCGTTATTTAAATGTTGATATTGTTGGAATATCAGCTGGATCAAAAGGTGAACGTATTGACAAAGTATATAAAGAGGTTGTTGATTTAGGTTACAAACCAGAAATTTATGAAGATTATAGAGAAATGTTTGATAAACTAAAGCCTGATATTGCTGTTGTCAACTGTTTTTTTGGAGATTTAGCAAGTGTTTCCATAGAAGCTTTAAAAAGAGGAATAAATGTCTTTACTGAAAAGCCTGTAGCAACAACATTTGAGGATCTGGAAAAACTCAAGCAAACTTATTTTAGTAGCAAATCCGTCTTTGTGGCTATGTTTGGCATAAGGTATAAACCATGGTTTTTAACTGCTTATAACTATGTAAAAAATGGTTCTATAGGTGAAATAAGACTTTTAAATGCTCAAAAATCGTATAAACTAGGAGAAAGAGACGAGTTTTATAAGTCAAGAAAAACTTACGGAGGTACCATTCCATGGGTAGGAAGTCACGGAATTGATTGGATAAGATGGTTCAGTAATCAAGAATTTTTATCAGTATATGCTTCTCATTCAAAAAAACATAATAAAGGCCACGGCGATTTAGAAGTAAGTGCACTATGCCATTTTAATCTTACAAATGAAGTTTTAGCTTCTTTGACTATAGATTATTTTAGGCCTAATAACGCACCAACACACGATGACGATAGATTAAGGGTAGTGGGAACAAAAGGAATAATAGAGGTTATTAACAGTAAGGTGCTTTTAATCGATGATCAAATTCCTGGAGTTAGAGAAGTACCATTAGAGCAAGGAGGAAGCATATTTTTAGACTTTTTAAAAGAAATTGAGGGTAAGGGCAAATGCATGATAAGTGCAGAAGATTCGTTTGAAGTTACAAAAATTTGCTTAAAGGCACTTCAATCTGCTGATGAACAAAAAGTTGTGTACCTTTAATTAATGTCTGTAAATTGCAAATAGTTTAGCTAAATAGATTCTTAGAAATGAGATTTTGAATTTACAAAAGTAATGGGACAAAGTCCTCCTTTCTTTGCCAAATTATTGAATATGTAAAAGAAATTAGCAATAAACGAGAGAATTAGAGCAAAAGAGGCATTTTTTCAAAAATCTAAATTTAGAACATTTATAAAAAGTACGCTTTATAATTTCCAAAGTTTCTATTATATAATCTAAGGAGGTGAAAAAGAAGGTTTATTAGCGTTAAAGCAGTTATCTAATTAGGTTATCTGATTTTTTCAAATATTTGGAAGGAGGTAAGAAGTATGAAAAGGTTACTAACTTTTACATTAGTTTTTTTGATGATAGCAGGATCGATTTTCTCGGTAAAGTTAACGATGTATTCCAGTGACGAAAGTAAAGCTAGAGTATTAAGGCAGGTTGTTGAATTATATGAAAAAGATCATCCAGATGTATCGATAGAGGTTGTAGCATTTCCATATGCCAACTATATGCAAAAGATGTCTTTAGTTTTTTTAGGTGGTAATCCACCTGACTTACTCGAAACAACCGCAACTTATCTGCCTCAAATGACCCAGTTTATGAAGAATTTAGGACCAGATATTCAAAAATCTTTAGGTTTAACCCCTCAACAGTATAAAGATTCAACTTATGATGTTGTAAAAGTCTATTTAGGTGAAGGTGATGTTGTACACGCTATACCATTACACTTTACTACATATTCAGTTTGGATTAATAAAGCAATGTTTGATAAAGCAGGAATAAAATATCCTCCACTCGGTGGAAGAGAGGAGCCTTGGACTTGGGAAGAATTTAAGGATATTTTAAGAAAGGTAAAAGAAGTTAATAAGATACCTTACGCCATGTCTATTGAATATTCGGCAGATAAATTCTTTAGTTACTTGGCATTATGGAACATCACTGTATTAGATGAGGAAGGAAACTTCGTAATGGATCAATATGAAAATGCAGAAAAGGCTATAGAAGAATTTGTTAACTTGTTTAAAGAAGGTTTAGTACCACTTGCTGAATGGCTCTCTGGAGAATCACATACCAATAACTTCTTTGGTGGTATAACAGCGGTTGACTGGGCAGGAAGTTGGATGTCAAGAGAATCTTTCAATGCAGGTAAACAAAACGAAGTATCTCCGGCGTATGTTCCTGTTATAGAAGATTGGTTTGGAATATCTGGAGGAGGATTTTTGGCTGTACCCAAAACAGGAAATGCAGAAAAAGAAAAAGCCGCAACCGAATTTGCAATGTGGCTAGCTAACAAGGATACTGGATATACAGAATATATAAAAAGAAGCAGAGATTTGAGTGCTTACAAAGACCATACAATTGATTATGGAGAACCACTCTTAGAAACGTGGGCAGAAGTACACCAAGTGTTAGCTGAAAGAGCGCCTGCATGGAGTACAACAGTAAGGGCAACAGCGGTATGGAGCAGAATAACAGATACTATTAGAAAAGATATAGCCCTTGGAATAACTGGTCAAATGACTCCAAAACAAATGATTCAACACTGGAAATCTGAAGCGGAAAGAGTTAAGGAAGAGTTGTAGACATTTGGTTTTTATCGTGAATCCTTTATACTAGTCTTTAGTATGGGTGAGCCTATTAGTTTTTTGACTGTAGGCTCCCCCTTTTCTAATAAAGGGATAAACTTAGATCTAGAAGGTTTTAGATAAAAAACAAGAAGGGGTGATTGTATTTGAAAGAGCTTAAGATAGTAAAAAATAGGTTTATTTTTACGATACCAGCATTCGTTTTTCACTTTCTTTTTTATATATTACCTATAATTTTAATGATAGTACTTAGTTTTTTTTCATGGGATCTTTTAAGTCCAATGAAATATGTCGGACTTAGAAATTTTTCTCAATTGATGAAAGATAAGTGGTTTTGGAATTCGATAATAGTATCTTTTAAGTATACTTTTTTAGCTGTTCCCATAATTTTTGTAGTTTCTTTAATTTTGGGAGTTCTTCTTCAAGAGGAAGACAGATTTTCGAAGATTATGAGAGTTTTCTTTTATTGGCCATACATGATACCTATGGTTGCTGCAGGAACTATGTGGAAATGGTTATTTAGTAGAAATTTTGGTTTGGTTAATTATATAATAACAAGTATGGGATTTAAACCGGTGGATTGGCTTGATAATCCTACGTTAGCCCTATTTACAATAGTTCTCGTACAAGTTTGGGTTTTGGCAGGTTTTATGATGATGCTGTTTATAGTTGGACTGCAAGCTATACCAGAAGAATTTTATGAAGCTGCTTCAATAGACGGAGCGACAAAATTTCAAAAGTTCTGGTATATTACACTACCCTTATTAAAGAATACTAATATCTCTGTTATCACACTTTCAATAGCAAATTGTTTCAGGAATTTTACAATTGCTTATATCATGACAACTGGTGGGCCTGGATACGCAACGACGGTAGCACCTTTGTACGTTTATCAAAAAGCTTTCACCGATTTTAGACTTGGCTATGCTTCCGCTGGTTCTTTAATTGTTTTATTAATAAGCTTTGTTATAGCCTATACTGTTAGAAAAGTGCAAGAGAGAGAGATAGAAGGTGGAAAAATATGAGAAAAACAATAGTTATTATATTAGCAGTTTTGTTTATGATACCTGTTTTTTGGACGGTTACCTCTTCCTTTAAAAGTATGAGTGAGATATATAAGTACCCTCCTACCATATTTCCAAAAAAAATATCTTTTGAAGGGTATATAAATATTTTTAAACAATCTAATTTTATGAGATATTTATATAACACTTTGTTTGTTGCTATAATTTCAACAATCATAACTGTTTTTCTCTGTGTTTCTTTGGGCTATGGATTAGCGAAAGGAACGTTTAGACACAAAGATTTCTTTACAGAAATAGTCGTTATTACGCTCTTTGTTACCGCTCAAATAATAATGGTTCCCTTGTTTGTAATCATAAAACAATTGGGACTGATGGACAGTTTGTGGGGTCTTATTATACCTGCTGTTTTTACTCCAACAGGGGCATTTACAGCGATTCAATATATGAAAGACCTTCCAGATGAATTTTTAGAAAGCGCTAAAGTTGATGGAGCTAATGAATGGCAAATATTCGTTAAGATAGTAATTCCTCTTTCTAAACCGTTAATTGCTTCTCTTGCAATATTTTCTTTTACATGGAGATGGAATGATTTTGTACTCCCATTAATAGTTATAAATAGTGGGAAAAATTTCACAATTCAATTGGCACTAGCAACATTGCAAGGTCAATACGGTATTCCCTTGAATGAAATCTTGGCTTTTTCCGTAATGTCAATAATACCAACTTTAATAATATTTCTTTTGTTCCAAAACTTATTTATGAAGGGACTTTCAGCTGGAGGATTAAAGTACTAATATAAGAGGTGGTTTTTTTGAGCAACAAGGATATTTTTAATTTTTCTTCTTTGGAAGATTTAGAAAATAAAGTAAAAAAATTAAATTTGGATATTCCTTTTTCAACAAATATTGATTTATTAAAAGAAAAAATAGAAATTAATGGCAGAACAATAAATAACAGACTTGCAATTCATCCCATGGAGGGATGTGATGCAACTTCAAAGGGATCACCTAGCGAACTAACCGAAAGAAGATACATGAGATACACCAAAGGATTAGCGGGTTTAATTTGGTTTGAAGCTACAGCCGTGAGTGAATCAGCCAGAGCAAATAACCAGCAATTGTTCTTAAATAAATATACTTTTGATGATTTTGCAAACTTGGTAAATATGATGAAAGAAACATCTCTAAAGGATAATAAACAATATCCATATTTAGTACTACAATTGACTCACTCGGGACGTTTTGGAGAAAATAAAGTTATTGCGGTACATGATGAGGAACTTGACAAAATATCAAAGATAGACTTTTCACATCCTATCATTACTGATAAAGAACTGGAAGAACTTAAAGAATCATATATTATAACGGCAAAATTAGCAAAAAAAGCAGGTTTTGATGCGGTAGATGTGAAAAGTTGTCATCGTTATTTATTATCAGAATTACTCGGAGCTAGAACGAGAGAAGGTAAGTATGGAGGAGATTATGAAAACAGAACAAGTTTTTTAAAAGATGTTGTAGAAAGGATTGAAGATGAAGTTGGAATCGAAGTTGCTGTAAGATTAAATATCTCTGATTTTCTACATTATTCTGTTGGTTGGGGTGTGAATGAGCAAGGAGAACTTGATCTAGCTGAACCTTTAAAATTAATCAGAGAGCTAAAAGATAGAAAAGTTAAAATAATAAATGTAACTGCAGGAAGTCCATACATTAATCCGCATATAAATAGACCTGCCGATGGTGAACCAAAAAAATATGCTCCACCTGAACCTCCCCTACTTGGAGTTGAAAGACTAATAAAACTGACTAAAGAGGTGCAAAGCAATTTTGAAGATCTCGTGGTTGTTGGAACTGGGTTAAGCTGGTTTAGAGAATATGTCCCATATGTAGCTAGTGGAATGGTAGAAAAAGGATATGCAAAGATTATAGGACTAGGAAGAATGGCTTTTGCCTATCCGAATTTTGCAAAAGATATTATTGAGAGCGGAATTTTAGATAGGAGTAAAGTATGTATTACTTGTATCAGATGTGCAGAATTAAAGGCTCATAAGAAAATTACGGGTTGTGCTATAAGAGATAGAGAGATCTATCTAAAGCCATATATGGAAATATTGAGGGAAAATAGGTGATGAGGTGAAAAACATGATAAAAGTAAAAGCAGATATCGTTATTGTTGGAGCTGGAGGAGCAGGCTTAAGAGCAGCTTTAAGCTTAAAAGAAATAGATAAAAATTTAGACGTTAAAATAATCTCCAAAGGAAAAATGTTAAATGATAGTGTAACGGCAACTTCTTATTCAGATAGAATGGCTTTTCATGCAACATTAGATACCACAGAGCCTTATACGCAAGATTCTTGGAAATATCATGCTGAGGATATTTTCGTAATAGGTGGAATGGTTTCTGATAAAAATTTAGCAGAAGTATTAGCTAAAAACTCTAAAGATGCCTTTGAATACCTTGAAAAATTGGGGGTTCCTTTTTCAAAAGAAGATGGAAAAGTAAAACAATTTAGAACAGATGGTTCAAAGTATGCTAGGGCTTGTTATACTGGACCAGATACAGCGGTGCAAATAGCAAAGGCGCTAGCAAAAGAAGTTATGAATCAAAAAATTGAAGTTATTGAGAATACAATGATACAAGATATTTTATTAGATGACGAAAATAAAGTCAAAGGAGCATATGGAATTAACGTTATAACAAACGAATTATTTGTAGTAGAAGCTCCTGCTGTAATTTTAGCAACGGGCGGAGCTGGTCAGGTTTATGCTGAAAATCTTTTTCCAACAATGTGTACAGGTGATGGACATGCTGCCGCACTAAGAGCAGGCGCGGAGCTTGTTAATATGGAGTTTATACAAATAGGAATAGCTTCTAAGAAAACCAAGATAGCTTGCTCGGGTAGCTTTATGAGGGCTTTGCCAAGAATCATTAATGATCTCGGAGAAGATATTATTTGCAAACATTATAAGAAAAATTATGACAGTAAAGATTTGGTTCGTATCCTTTTTTCAAAAGGGTGGAGTTGGCCGCTTTCCTATGAAGAAGAGTCTCATATAATTGATATCGCAGTGCAAAAAGAAATTATGGAAGGTAGAAAAATTTTCTTAGATTATAGTGCCAACCCCGAGTTTTTGAGCAAATCCACTGTTCCTCAAGATATTATTGATTGGTATAAAACCTCATTAGGAATAGATTTATTGGGAGATGATGTATTTTCCAGACCATTATTACGGTTAAAAAAAATGAACAAAGAGATATATGAATTGCTTGTAAATAAGGGCATTGATCTTGATATAGAGGGGAAAATAGAAGTAGTTCCTGCAATACAACATTTTCAAGGAGGAATAAAAATAAATGAAAGAGCAGAAACTTCTATAAAAGGCTTGTATTCATGTGGCGAAGCAGCTGGAGGTCAACATGGAGCAAATAGACCAGGAGGTAATTCACTGCTTGACACTCAAGTATTTGGGAAAATTGCAGGGAATAACGCAGCTATTTATGCTTTGAAAGCAAAGTCCTCCGAAATAACCGAAAGTGAAATAGAAAAAATAAAAAAAGAACACCTACAATTTTCGTTTAATAGTAGCAAAAACATTATAAAGCAAAACATTAAAGAACAAATGACGAAACATGCTGGAGTTATTAGAGTTCCTGAAAACTTAAAAAATACTTATAAAATAATTTCAAACATCTCAATAAATGAAATTTTAGAATCCAGTATCACGTTAAAAGATTATTTTGAAACTCTAAATATCAGATTGTTGGCTCAAGTTTTGCTAAGATGTATGAATGAAAGGAAAGAGAGTAGAGGGCCTCATTTGCTTTTTAAAGATGCTAGAACCTTGGAATTATATCCAAGGGATGATGAAAATTGGGCTTATCATTATATCGTTGTGAAATTGAGAGATGAGGAAATAGTTTTGGAGAAAAGACGGGTGAATATGTGAAAAAATAAAATTTTTGTTTGGTCACTTTAGAAATGAAGATTTTTTCCAAAAATGAGCAATTGGATTTAGAAGGTTTAAAGGCGTTTGACCTTCTATTATCTCTTTGCACAAGTACCTAATCTATTAGAGAATTTATTTATTAGAAAACAAAATTGAAATATTTTGGATTATTAATCAAAAACACAAATTAAGGTCATAGGGTTACATCAAAGTTGGCGCTTATGTAAAAAAAGATATTAAAAAATTTATAATTGAAAAAAATTAAAAATAGAAAAATAAGAAAATTAAAGATAAAGTTAAATAATTCCAAATAATCGCAAATAAATCTTCGTAATTATTTTAAATCGAATTTGACAAACAGCTACCAAAGTGCGTATAATTTTTTTGGTTTTAGTATAAGAAAATAGTTTTCATATCAAGAAAATTAGATATCAATATAAGTGAAAAAATATTTATAGCAGGCTTTCAAACTGAGGAAAATCAAATTGTAGATTTTAGTAATTAGATTTTTCTCGATTTTGATTCCATTTTCAGGCTAAAGTAACGAGCGCGAGCCAATAATTTTTCTATGGTTATTTAAATATTCACTATTTGTTATATCCTTTTAATTCTATAAGATGCTTTTCTTATGAAAAAATTAAAAGAACTTTTTCAATAATTTGTTAAAAAATTGAAGAAACTAAAATACAAGGAAGTGTAGTCTATTTTTATCTATCAAAATAAAAAAGACGAAACAAAATGTAACAAATTAAGATCGATTTTCTTAATTTAAAATATAAATATTTAAAAAATATTTATATTTTGAATTAATAAATATTAAATATTAGAGGTATTTGTTGAGCTTACAGAGATCCATTATATAATGAGTTATGATTTATAGATATTTTCATAAACCCTTTATAGAAATCTTTAAAAGTATAAAGAAGCTCCATTTAGATGTGTGTTGAATGTTCAGGAGGTGGTATTATGAAAAGTAAGAAAGTATTAATCTGTTTATTGATGGTTTTTCTAGCTTTAGGAACACTGTTTGGATGGGATGCATATGCAACGCCAGAAGAATATTACAAAGACACAGGCAACAAAATCACTCAATTCAAAGAATCACCGGTGCTTGCTGAGAAAGTGAAAAAGGGAGAGCTCCCTCCAGTTGAGGAAAGACTACCAAAAG
>JAKOZG010000028.1 GCA_029780115.1 Thermotogota bacterium | reverse complement strand
TCCTGCGTAAAGTTAATCTGCGCAGGGTTAGCCGGCCCCTAAGGCGAGGCCGAAAGGCGTAGTCGATGGGAATCACGTTAATATTCGTGAGCTTGTCAGAAGTGACGAAGGTCGAAAGCTGTACAAAGTTATTGGATTCTGAGTGCAGCCTGGAACTTCCAGGAAATAACTCTGACATATAAACCGTACCCCAAACCGACTCTGGTGGACTGGTAGAGTATACCAAGGCGTGGAGGAAATGATGTTGAAGGAACTAGACAAATTGCACTCGTAACTTCGGAAGAAGAGTGGCCTTTGGATGGGCAACCATTCAAGGGTGGCACAGAAGAGGGGGTGGCGACTGTTTATCAAAAACACAGGGCTCTGCAAACTCGAAAGAGGATGTATAGGGTCTGACGCCTGCCCGGTGCTGGAAGGTTAAGGTGAGAGGTGCAAGCTTTGAGCTGAAGCCCCAGTAAACGGCGGCCGTAACTATGACGGTCCTAAGGTAGCGAAATTCCTTGTCGGGTAAGTTCCGACCTGCATGAATGGCGTAACGACTGGGGAGCTGTCTTAACGAAGGATCCGGTGAAATTACAGACTCGGTGAAGATGCCGAGGACCCGCAGTTAGACGGAAAGACCCCGTGGAGTTTTACTGTAACCTGACATTGTAATCTATCGTTGTATGTACAGGATAGGCGGGAGGCTGAGAACACTGGTCGCCAGGCCAGTGGGAGCCGACGGTGGGATACCGCCCTTACAGCGATGGGTTACTAACGGTAGAAAGTGGAGAGCTTGAGCCGGACAGTGTTAGGCGGGCAGTTTGACTGGGGCGGTTGCCTCCTAAAAGGTAACGGAGGTGTTCGAAGGTAGGCTCAAGTGGGTTGGTAATCCACTGAAGAGTGTAAAGGCAAAAGCCTGCCTGACTGAGAGACTGACAGGTCGAGCAGGAGGGAAACCTGGACTTAGTGACCCGGCGGTTCTGAGAGGAAGGGCCGTCGATCAACGGATAAAAGTTACCCCGGGGATAACAGGCTAATCACGCCCGAGAGTCCACATCGACGGCGTGGATTGGCACCTCGATGTCGGCTCATCGCAACCTGGGGCTGAAGTCGGTCCCAAGGGTTGGGCTGTTCGCCCATTAAAGCGGTACGTGAGCTGGGTTCAGAACGTCGTAAGACAGTTCGGTCCCTATCTGCTGCGGGCGTAGGAAGCTTGAAGGGAGTTGCTCCTAGTACGAGAGGACCGGAGTGAGTATGTCACTGGTGAATCAGCTGTCATGCAAGTGGCATTAGCTGAGTAGCCACCACATATAACCGATAACCGCTGAAAGCATCTAAGCGGGAAGCGGGCCCTAAGAATAGGCTTCCCACTCTTGAGAAAGAGGTAAGGGCAGTTCGAGAAGAGGACATAGATAGGCCGCAAGTGTAAGTGTCGAGAGGCATTGAGCTGAGCGGTACTAATAGCCCGAGGCTTTGGACG